>VGWD01000010.1 GCA_016873735.1 Ignavibacteria bacterium
TCGAAACATCAGCAAGATGGAACCATCTATTGACTTCTCTCCAGTAGTGACTTTCTCATTCCTTATCTCTCTTTGAAAGGGAAGCTCGGTAAAGTTTGAAGTTTCAGCGCTTTTTTTTGGAAATTCATCCGAACTATGCCAAAAACAAGACATTTTTCTCTATTTTTGGCCTCGCATAGTACCCAAAGTTCATTCCCAAATTGATTATAATTTCCACCAAATAACAATTGAAGGTGTTATCATGAAACACTTGTTTCATTTTGCAATGATTATCGCACTCATGTCAATGTCATTGCCACATGCACAGGCAGACTCACCAAAAAAGTCATTGATTGAGCGTTTTGTCAATACAAATGCAACCTATGCAGAAGACAGAGACGACAATTTCTTGGCCTTTTACGAGACCTCCGGCATAAAGCAAAGTGCCATCGTGCTCACCTATCATACAGGCCAATTTGGTTTGTTGGATGCGATTCACAGAGCAAATCCTGCACTAAACAATGCACGTTACAGATATTATGGATTGCAGGAACAGCCATTGGCACAATTGGTTGTAGATGGACAAGTCCCTGCAAGTTCAGACAATCAATCATACAATAATGGTGATCCATCCGATACTTTGGGTTGGTCAACAGCCATTATTCCCGGTGATTCACCCATCACATTGACCATTCAGCAACAACAAAGTGGAGCAAATGTCACATTCAAGGTTACGGTCAATTCCAGTGTTGCATTGCAAGGTGAAAAACTCAAATTGGTTATTGGGGAATATTATAGAAGATCAAGTACTGTAGGTACAAATGCTCAATTGGATTTTCGTTATATCGCTCGCCAAATGTCTAATGCGGCAGGTCAGCTCGATACCAATGGCATTGAATTGAACATGAAAGCCGGTGAGACCAAAGAATTCAATTTTACATTCACTCCTGCTTCGAGTGGTGCAAGTGCATTCAAAACAGAATATCTCTATGGCGTTGCTTTTGTGCAAAATGACGAAACAAAAGACGTACTTCAGGCAGAAACATCCGCAAAGTCCGAAGTTCTTGCAGCAGTTAACAGTTCTCAGCCTTTGTATTTCAAAGCCACACCCGGAGAAGTGATTTCAAAGGAAGTGGCAGTTGTGACGAGTCTTGAAGATCAAGAAGCTATTGTTTCAATTTATGTTGATACGGTTGGAAATCCCATCCCCGCAGGTTGGAGTGTTACCATCGAGCCAAAAGAAGTTACAAAAGTACCCGGTGAAGACATGATGGTTACTGTGAATGTAACTCCGGGTGATCAGTCTGCATATTATTTGCCGTCAATTGCCGCAAAGACAAAAAATACGGATGCATTCAATATCCCGATCTCCAGAAGCATCATAGGCGTTCTTTCATATAACACCAAGAATTTTGTTTCTGGATTTAGCGGATTCACAAGAAAAGGAATTTATACAAAAGGTATTGCCAACAATATCTTGGCAAAAACCTCCACAATGCCTTGGATTGGTGGTTTATTCACTGAATTCCAGGATATTGTTGAACAATCAGATTTGTTCATTGTTCCAATGGGAACCCAGCCTTTATACTTGGACCCACAATTTAATTTCAGTAATCCTGTTGAAAAATTGTCAGAGTTCATTGATCAAGGAAAGAAAATTCTCATCTTCTCCAATGTAGGTCTTAGCTGGGCATTTGATGAAGGATATCCTCAAAATCAATTTGCCGGCGTTGGTAATGGACCATTGGTTCAAGAATTTTTCGATAAAATCGGTATTGAATTGGGATCAAATAAACCGAGACTTGAGAATCAAGGAGGAGGTGTTACAATTACACCATTTACCATGAGAGGAATTGCTAATAATGTTATTGGTAATAGATTGAACAATAATGCTGTGATCAATGCCAATGCATTCACTGCTGCAAATTTCTTTGCGGGTTCTTATGTAGCAAGCACCGATATCATTAAAATCACAAATCCGAGTATTGCTACGCCTTTCATCTATTATGATTCAGATCAAAAAGATATTGCAGGTATTCATGCAACAATTGGCAATGCACGAGTTGTATATGTTACATTCCCACTTGAGATTTTGAATGTTGCCTCAAATCAACAGGAAATTCTCCGTAAGTCCGTGAACTGGTTGCTCACAGGTTCGGCAGCATCCGTTGATGAAGAATTGACTGAACAATCAAATGACTTTCTGAGTGTCACCATGCAACCCAATCCGGTTTCCGATCGTGGTGTCGTGAATTTATCAGTGAAAGGAAATACACCGCAATTGCTGACCATTTCATTATATGATGCCCTTGGAAATGAAGTTGCGAAAGTTTCTCAAGGTACATTTGAACCGGGTAATCATTCTGTAAATATCCCTGTCTCAAATTTTGCTTCCGGTGCATATAGATTGGTTGTTCGTTCACTGGAAGGTACAGGAGTTCATATTCCTGTTAATATTGTTAGATAAACGATTTAGGTAAGTTAAAACAATTGAGTAATTATTGGAGAAACATCATGAATGTTTTCGTACGTGGTCTTGGAGCAATGCTTCTAGCACTTTTTATGGTTACGGGTTCGGCTCAATCACAAGGACCTGTCAAAAGAGTATTCCTCGAGCAATTCACCGGCGCATGGTGCGGTTGGTGCGTTGATGGTTCTGTTGTGATTGACAATCTTCTTGCGCAATATCCCAATCAATTGATTGCGGTGAAAGTGCATCAAGGCGATGGCATGGAAATTCCAAAAGTGATGGCTGATACGCTTCGTTCATTCGTTGCCGGATATCCAAGTGGTGCAATCGATCGCATGTTGTTTTCAGGACAACAGACTGTAGGTATTGGTCGTAATTTGTGGTCAACATATGTACGTCAACAAATGGCAATGACTGCTGATGTGGGCATTGAAATCACCAATGTGAACTTTGACCCTTCAACAAGAAAAATCACTGCAGATGTAACAGCAACATTCGTGAAATCTGCTTCCGGTGATCTTCGCATCAACTTGATTGTTGTTGAAGACAATGTTACAGGTACCGGTGCAACTTATGATCAGAAGAATTTCATTGCAAACAATCCAAGTTTTGTTGGTCATCCTTATTATTCAAAGCCAGCAACCATCACAGGATATAAGCATCGTTCAGTAGTTCGTTCTTATGCCGGTGGAGTATGGGGTGCGAAAGGAATCATTCCCGGTGTTGCACAAACAGGAACTCCATACACAGCAAAATTCAGTTATACATTGCCTGCTTCATATAAAGCAGACAATATCACATTGGTTGGTACCGTTCAAAAATTTGGTACTGCTGCCAATGCGAAAATCATGCTTAATGCAAATGAAGTTGGTTTGACAAAAGCCATCGTTAAGACTGAATCTTCAATTGAAAAGCCGGCAATGTTTGTTGCTCAAGGTTCAAAAGGCAGCACTGAAATCACAATCAAAAATCTTTCATCTGCAGCTGCAACCGTCACATTGAGCGTATATGCAGAAAGCTCATTGATTCCTGATGGATGGGATGCCACTGTTGAGCCGTCAACTATCTCACTACCTGCAAATGGTACTGCAAAAGCAAATGTCACTTTGAACACAGATGGAAATCAGGGCTATGCTGTTATCGCTATTGATGCAGTTTCCAAAGATCCAAGCGTGATCGGACGTGTCAGCAGAGGTTATGCATATAGTATGACTCCTGGTATGAAGTATGCTGTGTACAATGCCCATCCTCGCATGAATGAAAATTATGCACAACCACTCAGAAATCGCGGTGGTGAATTCGAATCCAAATCAATTGATTTACCATTGAATGCAGGTTTCATGGAAATGTATCCTGCCTCAACATTTGATGCTGCAATCTTTGCGGTGCATCATAATGGTAGAGGTTCCCTTGGGACAAATCCTGCAATTCTTGCACAAATAAGCGGAATGCTTGATGCAGGCAAGAAGGTATTCATAGCAGGTGGCTTAGAAGCTTATTTAGGAATTAAGTCTACATCAGCGACAAATGCCACAAAGTCATTCTTCGAGTCTAGATTGGGTGTGACAGTGACCAATGAACCTGTTCTCCGTCTTCAGACAAGTGCAAATGGTCAAATCACCGGTACAATTCCATTCCAATTACAAGGCGTGAAAGATGATGTGATCGGTAATGGAATCGATTATTTGGCGAATGATGTTACCAACCTTAACGCAGAGCCATTCTTGTATTACACCGATGCACTCTCAGTTAATCCTGGTAGCAAGGCAACACCTGTATTGTACATGGATGAAAATGCGGATAATGTTGCAGGAATTCGCTGGCAAGAAGGTAATGCAAAATTGGTGATGTTCACATTTGACATGGATGGCATTTCAGATGAAGAAGTGAAGAATACAATCATGGATAGAACATATACTTGGCTCTTTAGCAATGCTTCTTCTGTTGAAGAAGATTCTGATTTGTCAATGTTGCTACAGCCAAACCCATTCTCTGGTGCAGCCACAGTTCAATTCATGATTTCTGATCCTTCAACACAGTATGTCACGTTCAACCTTGTAGACATGCTCGGAAGAAATGTTCAAACAAGCATGCCTGTTCCGGTATCCACCGGCATGAACAGCTATATGATCAAGAACAATGGTCTCACACCAGGTGCATATCGCTTGGTTGTTACTGGTTCAAATGGCAAAACTCAAACTATGCCTGTCATGATAAACAGATAAATTCGAGTTTATTCGATCAATGGGATTGCATATGATTTGCAATCCCATTTTTTTTTATAGTTTGCCAACCAATGATTAATATTCATATGGAGTTAATATGCGATATAATTTTACTCGTTTTGCCCTTGCACTATGTTTCTGTGTGGGCTTTGTAGTTTCAGTTCAAGCCCAAAAACCGGTAAAGCGCGTTTTGCTTGAACAATACACCGGCGCATGGTGCGGATGGTGCGTTGATGGAAGTGTGGTCATGGATGAACTCATCAAAGAATTTCCGGAAAATGTCATTGGTGTGAAGGTGCATCAAGGAGATGATATGGAAATTCCCAAAGTGTTTGATTCAATCAAAACTCTTGTCCCCTTTTATCCAAGCGGTAGTATAGACAGAGTAACATTTCCCGGAGAAGCCACTGTTGGCACAAGCCGTGAAAAGTGGAAAGAATATGTTTTGTTGCAAATGAACAAAGGAAGTGATATTGATGTGAACATCACCAATGTATCTTTTGACAAGTCGACTCGTTTATTGAAGGCAACCGTTGAAGCCACATTTGTAAAATCAATGAATGGTGACTTGCGCTTAAATCTCATGGTTGTAGAGGACAATGTAACCGGCACAGGATCGGGTTATGATCAAAGCAATTATATCAGTGGAAATGCATCGTTCAAAGGTCATCCTTACTTTGATAAGCCCGCGAAAATCGTAGGTTATGAGCATCGTTCAGTCGTAAGAGCTTACCCTGGAGGTGTATGGGGAATCAAAAACAGCATACCCGCAGTAACAAGTACAGGTGAAAAATATACAGCCAACTTCACATATACCGTTCCGGCGAATTTTGATGAAGGTAATCTGCAGCTTGTGGGTGTGGTTCAAAAACATGGTGCAGCCATCACAGCCAGAGAAGTATTGAATTCCTATCAAATTGGATTACTTAAACCCGTGGCTATTGAATCAGGAATTGTGGATCAATTTCAGAAATCAACAACAATGGGGAGCGAATCAAAGATCACAATGAAGAATATCAATGAAGAAGCCGTCAGCATCACATATGAAGTTGATCAAGCAGCATCATTGATACCTAAAGGATGGAATGCCAGTGTTTCCAAAACAACAGAAAATCTTGAACCGGGGGCTTCTTCAGATATAATGGTTACTGTGGCAACCGATGATAATCCGGGCTTTGCAAAAGTAATTGTCAATGCAGTTGTTACAAGTCAAAACTTGGCAAAGAAAACATTCAGATCCAAAGTCTATGCATTGTCTCCATTGGTCAAGCATGTTGTGTATGGTTCACATCCAAAGATGAAAGAGTTATATCTCAATGAATTAGAGCAGATAAAACCCAAAGCAACGGCTCAATTGCTTATGGATGAAGAAGTACTTGCGGGATATCCTCCATCAATGTTTGATGTTGCAGTGATTACGGTCGACAATGAGAATGCCGGCTTGATTGCAAAAAATTCATCATTGTTGTCCGGAATTTCCTCTATGCTGCAAAATGGAAAAAAAGTATTCATGGCTTCAGATCAAGAGATTTCAACCTTATTGAAATCCGATAATACTGCTGCAAAAGCATTTCTGAATGAAACAATAGGAGTCTCCGTGAAGGCTGGCTCACCCGTGAAGCGTTTCGAACAAGACAAAAATTCGGGCGACATCCTCATGGCATATCCTGTAGTCCTCAATGGAAAAGCAGGTGATTATATCAGTCGTGATGTAAAAGCCACATTGAATGAATATTTCGAAGATCCACTATTGACCCCATTCACAAGATTCACTGATGTGTTTACATTGAATCAAGGTAGTACAGCTGTTCCCATATTCACCTATGATGATAATGCAACAGATATCGGTGCCATTCGATGGGAAAACAATAATGCTCGTATGGTCTTGTTTGGATTCGGGCTTGATGGATTGTCCAATAAGGCAAAACGCTCCAATATCATGTCAAGAACATTCAATTGGCTGCTACTTGGGGCATCATCCCTCGATGAACCAATAACAGGTGAAAATCGTATCATGCCCAATCCCGCTTCAGAAGTGGCTATTGTGGAATATATGGTAGCGCAACCTTCTCAATCCATTGTGATATCGGTTCATGATGCTCTTGGAAGACAAGTCCAAGAGTATAAACGTCAGCATGGATCGATTGGCATTCAGTCGATTTCCTTACCTCTTTCAGGACTTCCTTTAGGACAATACCATGTTAAGATTGATGGTGCCAATACAATGCCTTCATTTATGCCATTGGTAATCATACGATAAATTTGCCATATCATTGAAAAGGCCGTCATTTCTTCGGAATTGACGGCCTTTCTTTTTTCATCAGAAATCTGTCCCTAAAAAAGTGCCTAATGTTTTGTATTTTTGCCCATAACTGAAACACTTAGAATAACCTAGAAAACCGTATGTCACAAGAGATTGCATTTACAAAGGAAGAGCTTGCAGAAATCGAACGACTTAAAGCTCAATATCCTGAGTCAAAAGCAGCCATCATGCCTGTTTTATGGATGACTCAAAAGAAATTCGGGTGGCTTTCTGAAGATGTCATGCGCATGGTGGGTGATGTGATGAACTTGCCTTTTGCTCATGTAAAGGGTGTTGCCACATTCTATACCATGTACTTCAAAAAACCCATGGGTAAGTTTCATGTTCAGGTCTGTACAAATGTGTCCTGCATGCTTCGTGGAGGTGAGGAAATATATCATGAGTTGTGTGATAAATATGGCATCGGTCATAATGAGCGGACAGCTGATGGTAAAATCTCACTTGAGGAAGTTGAATGCATGGGTGCATGTGGTGGTGCTCCGATGATTGCCATCAATGAAGACTATCATGAACATGTTTCGATGGCTGATGTTGAACGATTGATCGCTTCTATGGCAGATTGACATGTCTTCAAAGAGTGCGCATAGACCAATTGCATTGATGCTATTGCTCACCGGGATGACGCTGTTCTTTCTTTCACAACTCATCATAGGTGATCTTGCTGCTTCATTGACGCTCATTCCCCAAAAAGTGATTCAAGGGAATGAATGGTGGCGCATTGTAACGCATATGATTGCGGTTGATTCATATTGGATTGCTTTCTTGGGAATTCCAATGTATTTCTGGTTGGGGAGAGAAGTTGCACAACTGACGCATGATTCTGTTTTTCTGCTCGGATTATTGATTGGCGGAGTTATCATTGGGCTCATATATACATTGATGCCAATTGACTGTCCACCTATGGGTGCAGGATTGTTTGGCATGTTATATAGCGCTTCAATTGCAATGACCATAGTCCGTTCTCCGGCGATAATCATCTCCGCCTTGACAAAATTGCGCATCAGTATCATTGCCACTTGCATTATCGGATTTGGATTCGTGTTTTTAGGAACTTCAATGTTTTCCGGAAACATGATGCAGATGTATACATATTCACTTGAGTCGGGAAGTGGAATCATGATCGGACTTCTATCGGGTTTGATATGGTCTCACTTTCGCCTTGCTTCTCGTGAAGAAGATAGAACCAAAACCACTGAATCCGGTTTTCCATTATATGTGCCAATTGCAAGTCAGCCAATACGAAGAGATGAAAAGGCGATGATCAATATCATCATAGATCAAAGAGATGACATACATTCTTCCATTATGGATGAAGATATGGATGAGGAAGATGCATTGAATGTGATTCTGGAAAAAATCCACGATAATCACATTGAATGTTTATCGGATAAAGAGAAGGCATTTCTTGAGCGCTATTCTCGATCACTGAAATAACAGCATAAAGAGCAAAACAATGTCGATACAAGTTAAAGTCACCATCGGTGGCAAAGAATTTTCCCTTCGTGGCGATGATGAAGAAAAGTTGATTCGTGCCGCGAAGGAAGTTGATGATCAAATCAAAGCGCTTCAATCCGGAATGCTTGATCAATCAACGCATATGCAGGCCATAGTCGCCGCATTGAATTTGGCAGAACAAAAATTGCAAGCTGAAGAGCAATTGCAAAAGGATACCGTTTTGCTTGCTTCCGAACTTGAGAACATGGCGGTGTTTCTCAGGCAGCAAATGAAAGAACAATAAACAACATCACCGCTTCATACTTTTTTGTCACACGTCATAATAAAGAACTTATAAATGAAATCATAGGGAATCAGGCTCTTAATATAAATTACAGGCCTCAACGGGTAACCGTAATCCTCGCAAGCCATGGGCATGCAACATGGGGGTTCAGTGGACGTAAAATATATGAAGGATGATACCCACCGTGTGTGAAGAGAGTTCTTCTGTCTCGTCTTCGGCAAAGTATCCCCGGATACGGTAAAGTATGAAGCGGCTTTATTTGCAAACAACAACCAATATAGATCGGTTTGGATGCATGCATTCATTCCATTTTTACATGCTCAGGCATTCATCGAAATGTTAAGGTTTAGATAGTCATGAATGAAATAAACATTATTGCATTAAGCATCGTTGTTTTTGCCGTCGGCTTTGTACTCGCATATTTTGTGGGTAGCAGAGTTGGTAAGGCAAAGATCGGCGAAGCGGAAGAAAGAAAAAAACTGATCATCGAGGAAGCCGGAAAAGAAGCCGCAGCTTTAAAAAAAGAAAAATTACTCGAGGTCAAGGAAGAATGGCATAAGAACAGACAAGAGTTTGAAACTGAAACTCAAGACAGACGCAAGCAAATCAAACAACTCGAGCAGCAATTGTCTCAGCGCGAGGAATCCATTGAGAATAAACTGGAATTGATTACCCGCAAGGAAAAAACAATTCAGCAAGCAGAACAATCATTCTCTCAAAGAGAAGATGAAGTTCTAAAGAAAGAACAATCAGCACGCGACAAGGCAAAGAAGATTGATACATTGCTCGAGGAGCAAACAGTTCGTTTGGAACGCATAACCGGTATGTCCAGGGAAGATGCAAAGAAATTCCTCATGGAAAACATGGTTGACGATGCAAAACTTGAAGCGGCGCAAATGATCAAAGATATTCGTGACGAAGCAAAGATCAATGCTCACAAAGAAGCCCAAAAATTAGTCATTCAAGCAATTCAGCGTACTGCATCAGATCATTGCGTTGAAACAACGGTTTCTGTTGTGAATCTTGCAAGTGATGAAATGAAAGGTCGCATCATTGGTCGTGAAGGCAGAAATATTCGCGCTTTTGAAGCTGCAACCGGTATCGATCTCATCATAGATGACACACCTGAAGCAGTTGTGATATCCGGATTCGATCCATTCAGAAGAGAAGTTGCAAGAGTCGCACTCGAGCGATTGATGTCTGATGGAAGAATTCACCCTGCACGCATCGAAGAAGTTGTGGACAAGGCTCGCAAAGAGTTGGAAGAGGAGATCATACGAGTTGGTGAATCCGCTTTGATGGAACTCAATATTCCGAATATGCATCCCGAATTGATTCGCCATATCGGAAAAATGAAATATCGTTCAAGCTACGGACAAAACCTGTTACATCACTCAATTGAAGTTGGGTATCTCTGTGGAGTGATGGCCGTTGAATTGAATCTTGATGTGCATAAAGCAAAAAGAGCAGGTCTTCTGCATGATGTAGGTAAATGTGTCGATCGCAATATTGAAGGACCTCATGCACTTCTTGGTTTTGATCTTGCAAAGAAATACAAAGAAGACCCTATTGTGTGCAATGCAATCGGTGCCCATCACGAAGACATTGAAATGGAAAGTGTGATTGCCGTCATTGTTCAAGCTGCCGACAGCATCAGTGGCGCTCGCCCCGGTGCTCGCCGTGAATCCGTTGAGAATTATGTGAAGCGATTGGAAAAACTCGAAGAATTGGCCACTGCATTCGAAGGCGTCACAAAAACATATGCCATTCAAGCAGGTCGTGAAGTGCGTGTGATTGTCGAACCGGAAAGAGTGGATGATTTGAGAGCAGATCAAATCGCACATGATCTTGCCGCACAGATTGAAAATGACATGGAATATCCAGGTCAAATCAAAGTGGTTGTCATTCGCGAACGCAGAAGCATGTCAATAGCAAAATAATTTTCACCATTACCGAAATTCATAACATGGCACATTCATATATCATTTCAGCGAAAAGAACTCCAATAGGAGCTTTTCTCGGATCACTCTCCGGATTCAGTGCTCCGCAATTGGGAGCAATCGCAATTAAATCCGCATTGGAAGAAGCCGGCATTCAACCCAATCAAGTAAGTGAAGTGATCATGGGAAATGTCTTGACAGCCGGCGTGGGCCAAGCTCCCGCAAGACAAGCTGCACTCGGCGCAGGTTTACCTGAAAGCGTTCCGTGCATGACAATCAATAAAGTTTGTGGCAGTGGATTGAAATCAGTCATGCTTGGTGATCAAGCAATTCGTTGCGGCGATGCAGAAATTGTAGTTGCCGGCGGGCAAGAATCAATGACGAATGCACCCTATCTACTTCCTAAGGGAAGAACAGGTTATCGCTATGGAAATGGACAAGTTATCGACTCCATGGCTTATGATGGACTTACAGATGCATATGCAATTGCCCCCATGGGAAATTTTGCAGAACAATGTGCGAGTGAATGCTCCATTGATCGCTCCATGCAAGATGAATATGCAATCATGAGTTATAATCGAGCAATTGAAGCTCAGAAATCAGGTACTTTCTCACATGAAATTGCGCCGGTCATCATAGAAGACAAAAAGGGCTCGGTAACAATTGCAGTAGATGAAGAACCGGGCAAAGTTCGATTCGATAAAATCCCTTCTCTCAAACCTGTGTTCACCAAAGATGGAACTGTGACAGCGGCAAATGCAAGTTCAATAGATGATGGAGCCGCTGCCATTGTGTTGGCTTCCGAAGAAGCAGTGAGCAAGCATAATCTGAAGCCAATTGCCAAAGTGATTGCTCATGTATCCTATGCGCATAAACCACAAGACTTCAATACTGCTCCAATTCATGCCATAGAATCAGTCTTGAAAAAAGCCGGCTTGACATTGAATGACATTGATTTGTTTGAAGTGAATGAAGCATTCGCGGTTACCGCACTTGCTGCAAAAAACACACTTGACATTCCCGTCGAAAAAATGAATGTACATGGTGGTGCAATTGCTCTTGGACACCCCATTGGAGCTTCAGGTGCAAGAGTACTCACAACCCTGCTTCATGCATTGAAAAGACATGGTAAGAAATATGGTCTTGCAACCCTTTGCATCGGTGGCGGAGAAGCCAGCGCTGTGATTGTGGAAGCAATCTGATAATCAAGTGGGGTAATGCGATGAGTATTACCCCGCATTGTTTTGGACATTCCATGAAATACAATCTTCATCCTCGTTTCAAAGCATTCGATGCTATGATCGATGAAAATGCCGCCATCTCTAAACGATTGGTGCTTGAGTCTAAATTGCTTCAGGTATTCAAAGATGTCCCCTTCCCACTACTTCGTGAAGCTCGCATAGCATATCTGGAAACCATATCTGATTCCGAGGCGATAATTGAGTATTTGGAGAAAATGATACCAAAGATAGGTATCTATGCAGGGTCTTTCAATCCATTTCACCTAGGACATTTGAACATCGTTCAAAAAGCATCGGCGATATTTGATAAGGTGATTATTGCTAAGGGAATCAATCCGGAAAAAGAACTTGAACATACAACATGGAATGATGAAATATTGCGTAACTATGAAGTCACGGAATTTTCCGGACTCCTCACAAATTTTATTGAAGAGCATGCCAAGTATGCGAATGTGACATTGGTGAAGGGATTGAGAAATGGGGATGACTTGGATTATGAAGTAAATCAATTACGATTCATGGAAACAATGTATCGTAAACTGAAAGTTGTATTTATTCAATGCGATAAAGAATATGAACATATAAGTTCGACCGCGCTACGAAATCTCGAGCGCATTGAACCGGGTTTAAGCAAACCTTTTCTTCCCTAATTCAAGCACATTGAGATTCCAAAAAGGTAATCTTACCATCATGAGCATCCATTCTGATACGAATACCAAATGGCAGTGTCAATTTCCTCTTGATATGACCATAAGGGAATGTTCCTAGTACTGGGCATTGGATGCGGCCAGCATAATCCGAGATGATTTCTTGATAGGATCTTTGAGGGACGGATACAACAGGTTGATTCGGCGGTGTAAAATCTCCGATCAATAATCCTTTGATGGAATGCAATACGCCGGATAATTCCAACTGAGAAAGATATCTGTCAATCCGATAAGGTTCTTCCCCAATATCTTCAATCATCAATATCGAATCATAGAATACAGACATGAATGAAGATCCGCATAATGTTGCAAGGAGACAAAGATTTCCGCAGATGAGATTCCCTTCAGCATTTCCTTCTTTATAGATTTCCGAAGTATCAACATGAATGTTTGTATCATGTATATCGCTGGTGAGCATTGACCAAAATGATGCTTCGGTGAATGTGTCAATGTCATCAGCAAAATCAACAGAAGGCATTGCTCCGGAATATGTGATCAATCCTGTGCGGGAAAATATTGCCGCTTGCAATGCAGTGGTATCAGAGAAGCCGATGAATGGTTTTGGATTTGCACGAATGATATCATAATTCACATGATTGAGAATTCTTGTGGTTCCATACCCACCTCTGGCACACATGATCGCATCGATGGTTTCATCTGCGAACATTGTTTCAATGTCTTCAATGCGTTGTTGATCAGTTCCTGACAAATATCCTGCATGGGAATCAAGAGCATGTCTACCTATCAGCACTTCATATCCTTTGCTTTCTAGATATACTATGCCTCTTTGCAAACGCGCAGGATCTCTTTGCGGCGAAGCCGGAGAAATTATGCCAATTCTTGATCCTGTTGCAAGCGAAAGTGGTTTGCATGTTGTCATTGCTTCATTCCAAGCGATTGTACATAAGCTCTGGGAACAGCAAGAAGTTTTTCGATGAATGTCAAATGTGCTCGTTCCACATAAGGATTATACTGCATTGACTTCAGCTTATTTAATATTCGTCGATAATTCGTGCTCATGAGTTGCACAGTCAATCTACTGTCCTTGTCAAGATAAGGAATGCCTTTATCAGCGCTGTCATAATACGCATTGGCTCTTTCCACTTGAAACTTCATCAATGAGAGAAATTCCGGAGTGGGTTTTTTCTGTAAAATATCATGTTCGCTTATGCCGAATTGTAGCAACTCGGTTTGGGGAATATAAATACGACCTCTATCTGCATCTTCTGCAATGTCCCTGCAAATATTCGTGAGCTGCATTGCAATGCCAAGATCAATAGCATGTGGCAAAGCATCAGGGTGAGAATAACGAAAAATTTCGGAAGTCATCAAGCCAACAACCGAAGCAACTTTATAGCAGTATGTGTATAATTCATCAAAGGTATTGAATCGATCCAAATATGTATCCATCAATACGCCTTCGATCAACTCTTCGGGAAGATGAGAGGGAATGGCATAATGTGAAAGTGTATCTCCCCAAGCCATCATCACGAGTGAAGTGCCATGATCCACAGTGGATTGAGCATGTCCTTCATAGACATTTCGAATTGCACTTCTCCATTGCTCCACCAATTGAATTGTATCTTGGATCAAAGATTCTTTAGGAGCATTATCGACCAAGTCATCCACATATCTGCAAAAAGCATAAACTGCATAGCAAGCCTTGCGTTTCTCTTTTTCGAGAAATAAAGAAGCAAAATAGAATGTCTTGGCATGATTGAAAGTAACATTCTTGCAATGCTCATAGGCTTGATCTATTGAAGCTTGCTGTATCATATTAAAAACCTGCCGAAAATCCTAGACGTACGGTTCTTCTTGTGAGGTATCGAGCAGGGTTGAATTGATAAGGAGATAGAGGTGCCTGTAAATCGGGATATAATGGATCATTCATTCCAATCGGAGTTGCATCTCCATATTCATATGCTCTGCCTGTTACAGGATTGAGTATCGTGGAATTTTTATTGTCAAAGAGATTGATCACTTCAAGAGTGAATGTGATTGGAGCACCACCGATTCGCAGCGTCTTTTGAATATTGAGTTCAAACCACCACCAAGGATCTCCTATTGCACCAAAGGGTCTTGTTTCATCGATACGGTATACTGGTCTACCATTATCCAATACCTGCTGTTGTCCCGTACTCGGATCGATCACGGGAACCTGAGGCGTATAACGCATTCCTGATTGATAGAAAAATCGAATGAAAGCATTCAATTCGTCCAAACCTTCAATCCCCAAAAATGGTTTGCCTTTACCTGCATTGAAATTTGCCGTGGCATTCATTTGCAAAGGTCTGTCCCAGGGCATGAAGTCTTCTGTGATTCTTTCTGCAGTAAGACCACGATCCACAAGTGCAGCTTGTTCGGCAGAAGATGATTTACCCGTGACAACGGAATATGTGGCAGAGAAAACTCCGGAGAACCAATCGCTAATGCGTTTCTTATACTCAACTTCCAGACCTCTTGATCGTGCATAATCCCCATTGATATATGTGGTGAATGAACCACCAAGTAAGCGAGGATTCTGATTCTGAATTCTTCTGGAAGTCACATAATCAAAGATGTCTTTATAATATGCCGTGATAGTCAATACATCATTTTCAGTCAATTGATTGCGAATGCCAAGTTCATAACTGATTGTTGTTTCAAAACTCAAATCAGGATTGCCATAACGCTGAAATGAAGAGCCCGCTGCCTGGGGAGATAATTTTGCATAAACAAATTGCGGACGTGGCAGTTTATTGAAATGACCATAACTGAAAAAGAGCATTTGATTTTCAGTGATAGGATGAGATACACCAAGACGTGGGCTTAAACGAGCTTTCCATCTTCTTCCAAACATTCCAAATGTGCCTTCATTATACGAAGCTCTTTGATTGTCTGTGATTGTAGGTATATTTTCATTATTGATGGCTTCATCTACAAGCAATCCCGGTGCCCAGATGTCCATGCGCAATCCATAATTCAAAATCAACCCTTTGAATGAGATATTGTTTTGTGCATAGAGGGCGCCGATTGTCGCATTGGTTTTGAAGATGTCATTGTTCAAACCCAAGGGTCCAAGCCATGGAGAAAAGATCTCGGCTTGTTGCAATTCCTGAAAACGAAATTCTGCACCTGCTTTGATTTTGTTTTTTTCTGACAGATATGTGGTGAGATCTCCACGCACTGTCCATTCATCCATATAATGCTCCCTCCAAATGAAACCATTTCCTGTATCAAAAAAACCATCCCCCGGAATGATGCCAAGTTTATTGCTATCACCGGTGTCAAAGTAATCAGCAGGAATTTGAGGAATATCCTGAGGTTCGGTGTATTGCGAGAATGATCTTCCATTTGCATCCACTTTCAAATGCGTGAAGAAATTACTTACACGGATTTCATACAATGTTGAAGGGCCAAGTGAATGATACATCGTGAATGAATGTAATTTCTGCATCGTGGCATATGATAATGCTCCATCGAAATTACTTTGAAAAGTAAATTGATATCCCGGATCCGGTAGAACATATTCCAAATTTGTCTGAACTGTTCTGGTATTCCGATTCAATGCAAAGTTTCTTGTATGAGTATATGTGAAACGAAGAGAAGGAGAAAAAGTCCATGTCAATTTTCCCATCATATTGATTGCATTGTCTTGCCTGAGAGCAAAATCATATGATAATAATGATGACTTCACCGGTGCTCTGGCGAATTCAGGAACCAAATCATCGGAAACATTCCCATAGAAATTTGTGAAAAAGCTGATTTTTCCCGGTAAAGAAATACCCAGAGCGGGAAGAAGTTGAGAAGTGATAGGTTCGGGGCCAGAAAATGTCAATTCCAAAATATCTGTCAAGAATGATGAATTTGTGTCGCGATCCAATGCACTTCGTTCAAACATTCTCCATGCTCTTCTCAATGCTCCTGATCCTTCATACCTGGATGCCCCTTCGCGAGTTTTGATATTGATGACGCCACTTGTGGCCTGACCATATTCGGGATTAAATCCTCCCGTTATCACTTCTACTTCTTGCAATGAATTCGCTGATAATTGAAGTCCGAATCCTGTTCCGGCCAATGGATCCTGAATTGAAACACCGTCAAGTAGATAGGCCGCTTCATAACCACGTCCTCCACGAATAAAAATCTCATTGTTTTGTGAAACCAGACCGGTTTGTTGCGTCAGTACATCCGTAACATTTTCGGCAACCATTTGCTGTATGTTCTCTCTGTTCACAGCACGCATGCTTTGTGTTTCTTCAACATCCACCATTGGTCTTTCGCCGATGACCAAAACATCTTTTTCAAGCGAGAAATTTGATTCTTCCATTGAAAAATTCAATATCAATGTGTCTGATTTTGGTAGTGAAATCCCTGTCTTTTTTATAGTTCTGTATCCGATGCGAGTGATTTCCAATGTATAGGTTTTTCCACCTGGAATTTTTTTGACCACATAATTTCCATTTGCATCCGAAATCGCACCATAATAGGTTCCCAATACTCGAACGGTTGCAGATGAAATGGGTTTTTTTGAAGATTTGTCCGTAATGGTTCCACGAATCATCGACTGAGCAAATGATGATATGGGGTAAAATACAATGCAAATACAAAGAGTAATAAAAAGTCGCATGAGATAATGTTATGTCTAAAAAAATATCACAAATGTACGGTATCGCTTGGATTCATTTCACAAGGCATCCTGATTAAATCCATATGGACAATGCCTGCAGCGATTTTTACAGCAATAGCCACGTCTTAGATGCTTGGTTTTTGTAAACACCAAATTTCTGGTGAATGGATCTCTGTAGAATTCTTTTCCTTCATAGCAGGTGCGATCATGTATTTCAATGATGATGGTTTTTTCTTTTTCTGTCATGTTTGTTTTTGGCGTATGATGCTTCTGATGATTATTGCCAATAAAACGATGGCGCCACCCATGAATGCTCCTTTGCCGGGTATTTCACCAGCCACAAGGAAAACCCAAAGAGGATTCAGCAAAGGCTCGAGTACAGGTATCAGTACAGATTCCAAAGCAGTGACATGTTGTATTGCTTTTGCATATAGAATATAAGGTATACCCAATTGCACAATCCCCAGCAGGAATATTCCAATCAAAGAATTACCACTCATGGGTATTGATTCTATGATCCAAAAAGCTCCAAATAATCCTGTGAGTAGATTTCCAAGCAAAATGGACTCAAAAGGTGAGTCATGTTTTTGCATGCGCAATGAAATGGCCAATCCGGCAAATGCAAAGCCTGAGCATATTGCAATGATATTTCCCGTCAGTCCTGACATCGTTAACTCATCCAGAAAGAACAAACACATACCTATGATGACTGCAATCACGGAAATCCAATCAATGATGGACACGCGTTCTTTGAGGAAAAATCCGGAAAATAATGCAACCCAAATCGGACCTGTATACTGAAGCAGAATTGCATTGGCAGGGCCGGTTAATTTATTTGCAAGCACAAACAATATCACGGTTAATGCATACATAAGCGCACCAATCATTTGAGCTTTTGAGAGGGTGAATCGAGGTTTTTTCAAAAATGCCCAAAGTACAAAGCCTGCAATGATGCTGCGGCCACCTGCAATCGCAAATGGATGTGCTTCTATTGATTTGATCAGAAGCCCACCAGTGCTCCAAAGCATGGCGGTGATCAAAAGATATAGTATCGAGATTCTATGCGTCACATTCAATTTCCTTGAAGGACAAAGATAGAGACTCTACACTAGATATAGTCGGGATATGCGTTTGATTTCCGTAATTTGCAAACATCCCTTGTCCAATTCTACTCCAAGATCATGTCACAAACTCTTACCATTCTTTTTATAGGCGACATTGTCGGGAATCCCGGCATGAATGCCATACGCATGTTTTTGAAAAGTTTCATCGACAAACACCAGGCAGATATTGTTATTGTCAATGGCGAAAATATTTGCAATGGGAAGGGAGTAACCGAGAAAGAAGCCACTGAATTGTTCAATCTTGGTGCTCATGTGATCACGACCGGGAACCATATATGGGAGAATTGGCAAGCACGACCTTTGCTATCTTCGAATCCAATGGTTCTAAGACCCTATAATTATCCACCCGGAAATGCAGGAAAAGGGATGACGATCATCGAATTGCCTCATATTCCTCCTGTTGGTGTTATGCAATTGCAAGGTCGGACCTATATGCAGAGCATCGATTGTCCATTTCGAGGAGTCGATCATGCGATAGCAAAGTTGAGTGAGCGCACTCCA
This sequence comes from Ignavibacteria bacterium, assembly GCA_016873735.1. GTDB lineage: Bacteria > Bacteroidota > Ignavibacteria > Kapaibacteriales > UBA961 > UBA961. The sequence continues at coordinate 18,858 of VGWD01000010.1, forward strand.
ATCATCATAATGGATTTTCATGCCGATGCCACTGCTGAGAAGATTTCCATGGGCTGGCATGTGGATGGTAGGGTAAGCGCTGTTTTGGGTACTCACACACATGTGCAAACAGCTGATGCCACCATTTTGCCGAAAGGAACTGCCTATATTTCTGATGTTGGCATGACTGGGCCCTATGACTCCGTTTTGGGAATGAGTAAAGAGATAGCTTTGAAGCGCTTATTGCTTCAAACAGCTCATAAATATGAAATGGCAGAAAATGATGCAAAATTATGTGGTGTTGTTTTGAAAGTGAATAAGAATACCGGTAAATCGGAAAGTATTGAAGCATTTATGTATCCAAAAATGCGAACATCGATTCATGAGTGAATTTAGAGAAATCACACCCGGTGACATACCTCATCGCGATATGCATCAGTTGCTTCTAAGCGGAGTTGCTCCAAGACCTATTGCGCTTGTAGCTACATTGTCCAAAGATGGAATTCCCAATCTGGCTCCTTATAGTTTTTTTAATGCTTATGCCTCGAATCCGCCAATTCTTGCAATCGGACCTGCAATTGCAGCTGCAACAGGAAAGGTGAAGGATACATATACCAATATTGTTGAAACAGGTGAATGCACCATCAATGCAGTCACATTTGCAATGACTGAACAAATCAGCTTGGCCTCATGCGATTTTTCCCCGGAAGTGGATGAATTTGTTAAATCCGGATTGAATCCATTGCAGTCTGCTATAGTCAGGCCGGCCAGAGTGCAAGAATCCCCATTCCAAATGGAATGTAAACTCGTCGAAAGCATACCTTTGATGCGTGAACGGGGCGGCAATGGAAATATCATGCTTCTGGAAGTTGTTAAACTTCATGTGAATGAAGCCATGTTTATCAATGATCGTGTAGACCCTCAACGATTGGATTTGGTTGCCAGAATGGGATACGATTATTATTGCAGAGCTCATGAAGATGCGATTTTTGAAGTTTTTAAGCCAAAATGGAATGGAATTGGTTTTGACGCCCTGCCTATATTTATTCGAGAAAGTCCTCTTCTTACAGGTGCACAATTGGCCAAATTGGCCGGCGTGAAAGAAATACCTGAAAAAAATGAAGAACTCAAGGCATCTGCCTTGCTTGAATGCTCGCAAATTTCCGAATTAGGAAAAAATCTTCAAATTCAGCCAAATAGTACTCAATTGGAGAGCATTGTATCAGTTCTTATAGACGCTGATAGAGTAGATTTGGCATGGCGCTTGTTGGTGGAATTTGGAATGTGACATTACTGTAAAAAGAATGTCAGACCTTTGTATCACTTCATTCATGTCATGAATATATTCCAACAATGTGGATATTTTTTTTCTTGTTAGAATATACTGTTTTGCCTATTTTAGTTCATTGGAGTGTTACCACTCTCCGTAGATATTTTGCGTCAAAATCGCACTAACACCTTAACTTATTGCTAGTTAATGAGTTAATGTCTGTACAGTGTATTATTCAATGTGGGTTTTTATTGCTTAAGCAATGGAACTACTTGGATAATGCCTTAATAATTAGACAACATATTTTCAATTTTTACTATTTATTACACAATTCATCGGGAGTTCTTATGAACCGCATGAAACGACTTTTAAGACTTATTGGATACACCATTGTATCTCTATTGGTCTTGGCGGACACAGGTTCCAATGTAAAAGCACAACAATATTGTATACCACTGACATCTAATGGTTGCGCAGCTTTTGGTGACTTTATCGCCGGTTTTGCTTTTGCCAACCTTTCCAACTTGAACAGTGGTTGTACAAGTTTGAATGGGAATTCATATTCCTATTTCAATACCTTGGCTCCTGCTCAGGTAATGGCAGGTCAGACATATAGCTTTACCCATGTAAACAATCCAAGCTATGCTCACAATGTTGCCATCTGGATTGATTACAATCAAAATGGCACATTTGAAGCCACCGAGCGTGTATGGGGTACCACTGCTGCAGTTCCTGCAAGTTTTACAACCAATGGTACAATAACCATCCCAACTACTGCTTTGCCCGGTGTTACTAGGTTGAGAATCCGTTCCCAAGACGGTGCGGTGATCAATGATCCTTGTGCTTCTTTTGCTTGGACAGAAGCTGAAGATTACAATGTTTCCATTCTTAGTGGTTCAGTGACAAATGCATGGCCGGGTGGAACCAATTTCCCGGGCATTACTGCAAATCCTATTGTACTTGAAGTTGGTCAAACATTTGATGGTTCAGGCCCTGCTTTTCCAAAGCCTTCAGTAGAAATTGAACGTTTGAATGTTCCGAACTTCTCACAGCGATTCACATATGAAATTCAAGCTTTGAATGTTGCCGGACTTAATGAGGGTACAGTCATGTATGAAATGCGTGATCCATCGAACCCTTCTTCTAAATTTATTCCTGTTACTCCTGGAACTACCAAATTAGTATACGCGGCGCAAGCAGCTGCAGGTCTTATGGCATCGGGTCCAACCGGTACATTTACGACAGTAGGTGCGGTTGGTGGAACATATAAGGTAGTGATCAAGCATGAATTATTGAATTCAGGTAATGTTATTTCTACTCAGAACCTTGAATATGCATTCAACATTGCGGTTAACCGTGATATCGCAGTGACGAGCATAGAATCACCATTGCCCGCTAAAAGACAGGCATATATTGGTTCTGTTCCTGTTCGTGCAAGATTCACGAATGTTGGTCTGAAGGCTATAATACGCTACAGAGCCTTTTATGAGATACGTAATGCTGTAACGCAAGCAATCATTAAACAGGACAGTGTTGAACGTAGCACAGACCAAGGTGGTGGTTTGCCTGCTGGTGGTCTTCTTACAGCTCTATATGATGAAGTATTGTTCCCAACAACATTTGCTCCTGCAACACCGGATTCTTTCTGTATTGTAGTCAAATCTCGTTTGTTGGAAACAGATGATTCTCAATTCGCTGTAGATCAGCAACCAGGTAATGACAGACTTCCTGCTTTAGACTGTGGTTACAAATTCCGTATGTGGTATTTGAACGATTTCGAAGCACGCTCACTTATCAGCCCTTCAAGTGGAACTGTCTATTACACAGGCCGTCCGATCAAGCCGATTGCAGTTATTGCGAATAATGGTTTGAATGTTGATGAGATTCCTGTTCAAATGACAGCAAAACTTAATGGCAATATTATTGCACAGTCAATAACAAATGTTGAAATACCAAGTGGTTCTTACAATATTTTCCCTGCATACTTTGAAGAATTTACACCTGCAACCACAGGTACTCTCGAAATATGTATCGAAACTCTTGCATCCGGTGATCAATATGCCCCGAATAATAAGAGCTGCTATACATTTACAATCAATGAGAGATTGAATGGTACATATACCATCGGTACAGTTCCAAAGGCGGGTATACAAAACTTTACAACAATCAAAGCTGCTGTAGATGCATTGTATGCAAGAGGCGTATCTGGTCCGGTAACATTCTTGTTCACGGACGCTTTCTATTCTGTTAACAGCATTACACCAGGTACTGCCGGGAACCCATTCGAGCCTGCGCTTGATTTAACAACAAACATGATCGGTGTTGGTCCAACAGCGCCTGTTACATTTACTCCTGACCCAACTTCCGTTGGTCTATTGCGCGCAGGTGTAACAATTCAATTGAACAGCCCCAATGGTGTTGGTATCCAATTCGGACAATCTTCCAATCCTTGGAATCAAAATGCTGTTTACCGCGAATTCCCAACCAAATCAAATGCAAATTATCCCGGTTATATCACATTCGATGGTGGTGCTCAAAAATCACTTCGTTTGAGATTGAAAACACCTGCGAACAGAAAAGCAGTTGCATATTTTGGTAGCAGAACTTACAATACGACAATCAAAAATTGCTTGATTGAAATGGATCCTTCAGCTCCTGAGACAGAATTTTGGTCAACAATTCCAAGAGTTGCAATTGATCAATCAAATATGTTGTTCGCCCGTGACTCAAATGCAACAGTATTCCCTGCACAATTCTTTAGTGCCGGTATTGTTCAACGCAATCTTCCTCCTGCAGATCAATTCGGTTCAAACCGCTTAGGATTGGATACAGTATTGGTCGAAAACAATATCACTTATCGTGGTAATAAAGGAAATAAGATTCAAAACAATGAAATCACAGGATTTGGTATCGGCGTTATGTCTCTCGGTATTGGTGTACTGAAAGAGCGTAACAAGCTTGTACGCTATTACAATACAGGTACAGAGATTTCCGGAAATACAATTTCCAAAGTTGGTCGTACAGGTATCTTTATTGGATATGAAGATGGTGCAAAAATATCTCGCAATAAGATTTACAATGTTGCGGGTACATTCTTTGCTTTAAATTCCGCTACAGCAACGGTGCCATCCATTTACATATTCAATGAAACATCCGGTATTGAAGCAGGTTTATGGACAGATACAGTATCCACAGCACTTGGCTACAACAATATCAATACAGAAATCAGCTTTAATGAAATAAACGATGTACGTGGATATTACCATTCAAGAGGTATTCTTGTCAATCAAAGTCAAAACAACTTCTCTCAAACAGGAATCCTCGAGAATGTTCTTCAACCGAATGTTCCTGAGCGTACAAAGATTTTCGGAAATGTGATCTTTGATTTGCGTAGAGGTGTTGTGACTGCAGCCGGTTCTATCTTCAGAAACTCTGTAATGCACAGAACAGGTATTCAGTTGACAACAGACAGAAATGGTGGATGGAATGATAACTTTGATGCTACAAATCTGAACTCATTGTTGAATCCACGTTTCTCATTCAACTCTACAAAAGATGCTCGAAGATACTTCACACGTGAAGACTTCATTGCTAATAATACTGTATTGATTCAAGATGACTCATTAAGTACACTTGCCTCATTTGTTCGTGGTGCTGCAATTGGTATTTCAGTTATGAATGCAAGCGGTGCAAAGTTGATGAACAATGCGGTTGCAGTAACAGCTCCATTGCATACAGCATCTATTAATGTAGGTTATCCTAATACAGCATTCTTCCATATTGGATTGCTTCCTTCATATTCAGGTGGTCTAACTTCTAACTTCAATGCGGTATGGCCTGCAGCATCAACAGCTCCAAATGTATGGGCACAACAAGGTTCATTCATGAGATTTGTTGAAGTCGATACTTTGAGCCAAATTCTTCTTGCTAGCTGCCAGAATGAATATCAAACAAGAGATCAATGGTATAATTGGACAGGTCAAGACAATCAATCATTTGTTGGTAACTTCTTCAATTCAACCACAGATCAAATGTTGAGAATTGGTCTTGAGCCTGTTGTTAATTTGCGCCAAGCATCAAGAATTGGTTCAATGTTGAATAATGCAGGTACTAATCTTTCAGAAGTATCAAAAGATATTGATGGTGATGTAAGAGGTTCAGCAAACAATCGTTATGATATTGGTGCTGATGAATTTAATGCAATTCCATATCTCAATGATGTTGAAGTAATGGCCGTCGTTGCTCCGAGAGCATATAGAAGCGGTAAATGTTCATATCCAGGTGAAATTTTCTCAGATGTTGAATATATCACAGCTGATACAAATTCAATTCCTGTAATGGTGAGAGTGCGCAATAACAGCACACTTAGCCAAACAATCAACTTGTCCGGTTCAATTGCAATGGAAGATGCTGCTACAAGTGGTAATGCAATTCCAACATATGGCATACCTTCAACCATCAATACAACATCAGTAACCATCTCCGGTGGTGAAACACGTGATGTATTGTTGGGAAGAGTAAGTCTTCAAACATTGCGTCAGCTTGGAACAGGTTATACAACTCCAACATGGATGAGACAAGCAGTTGATGCAACAATGCGTCCAAATGTAACCCCACGTTATCTCATCAAAGCTTACGTGGCTACATTTAATAGTGATGAAAACAGATTCAATGATACAACACAAGCTGAATCAAGATTCTATATTCGTCAAGCTTCAACAACACGTTTCATCGTTTCAACTGTTAACAGTGGATATCCTCACACTACAAACGCGCCAACAACTCCAGGTTACTTGAATGCAACTGTTGGTCGTTTGAACTCCGACAGTTTGAGAGTAGCATTGGATACACTTGGATTCTTCAGTGATCCATTGAATAATCCAAATAATCGCCCATTCCGTTATGATATCTTTGATAGATCCGGTTGGGAAGCAAAGACATTTGACTATACACCATATAAGATGGTATTGTGGTCACATAATCAAGCTCCAATGCTCAGAACAGAACGTGATCAAATCCGTAAGTATCTTGCTTCTGGTACAAATCCACTCAAGAAGAACTTCATGGTGTCTTCACAATCAATTGTCACAAATCATATTGGTTTGAATGCAACTAATGATCAATTCTTCGTACGTCAACAGCTCAGAGCTGAAGTTTCCAGAAACAATGCTTTGGCAGTTCAAGCTACACCATTTGCAAGTGGCTACACTCCATCTGTTGTAACAAATGGCCAATCATTCATCGATGGTGTATTCGTACAACGTGGCTTGCCTGAAATCATCAGAGCAACCGGCTTTACAAATGGTACATTTGCAGATCCTAATCCATTGCCATCAATGATGAAGGTCTACACAGATGCTAGCTCAAAAGGATTTGCGCGTCAAGCATTCCGTTATAGAAGCATCGAAGCTACAGTAGCAGTAAAAGATAGTACCATGGGTATTTCAACAACATCACCAACATCAAATGTGTTGTTCTATGGTGTTGATTGGAGACATTATGGTAGCACAGGTCCACGCACCGGTCTTCAAAGAGTTCTTCGTGGTTCATTTGACCATGTTCAATTCAATGATGGTCGCGTAACACCGGTAGAATTGGTAACATTTGATGCACGTCGCACAGGTTCAGCAGTTACTCTTGATTGGGCAACAGCATCAGAACAAAACAGCGGCTGGTATGAAGTTGAAAGAGCTGTAAATACCGGTAATGAACTTGCTTTCGAAAGAATCGAAACAATTCCAGCAGCCGGAAATAGCACAACTCGTCGTGAGTATAATACTGTTGACAATAATGTTCGTAATGGTTCAACATATATATATCGTCTACGCATGGTAGATCGTGATGGTACATTTGACTATAGTGATGAAGTTGCAGTTGTAATTGGTGACAATGGCAATAATGCAGTTTCAATCAGTGAAGCAAGACCAAACCCTGTTTCAGGTGTTGCAAGCTTCGACTATACAATCAATACTACCGGAAATGTACGTGTTGAACTTACAGACATGATTGGACGCACAGTTTCAACGATCTTCGAAGGCAATGTATCAGCAGGTACACATGCATTGGAAGTATCAGCTGAAGCACTTCCGGCAGGTATGTATCAAATCGTTATCAAGTCAGGTGAGACTGTGGCAACACGCTCTTTGCAAGTTGTCAAGTAATCATCAATCATAGATGACATAAGCCCCTCAGAGATATTCTCTGAGGGGCTTTTTTTAGGAATGTGTTAAAGGAACAACCATGGAATTATATATTGATTCAGCCAATCTGTCTGAAATACAAAGCATGGCATCCACGGGGATAATCAGTGGCGTAACTACCAATCCAACACTGTTGGCAAAAGAAGATCCTACACTTGACGTAAAAGAGCTAATAAAGCACATATATGCAACTATTGGTGGCCATGTATCTGTTGAAGTGGTTTCAACTGATACGAAAGGAATGTTAAAGGAAGCCGATGAGATACTTACATGGTTTCCCGAAGCTACTATTAAAATCCCAATGATTCCAAATGGCTTGTCTGCTGTAAAGGAATTGTCAAAGCAACAAATACCTACAAATGTCACATTGATTTTCAGTCCGGGTCAAGCGCTTGCAGCGAATAATGCCGGCGCTACATATGTGAGTGTCTTTCTTGGGAGACTTGATGATATTGGACAAGATGGAGTAGCTGTTGTAAAAGAAACATGTGAGATTTGGGATAGACATGGATTGGAATCTATGATCATCGCTGCTTCAATAAGGCATCCTATTCACGTGTTGGAGTGCGCGAAAGCAGGTGCAGACATTGCCACCACGCCTTATAAGATTCTTCAACAATTGATGAAGCATCCCTTGACAGATGCAGGAGTTGCATCATTTATTGCAGATCATGAAAAAATGATGAGTGCTAAAGGAGGAAGATAACCAGATGTCGTCAACTTTGAGATTCATGTATTTAATAGCAGTGATTGGAATTTGCTCCATGTCACTGTTTGCAGGCGGTTTAGGTCAGAAAATTCCATCATTCATAATGGAAGATCAGTATGCCAAAGAAATTCAGTCAAGTTCTTTCAAAGGGAAGCATGTATTATTGTTCTTGGCAGATCGTTCAGGTAGTAAATTGACTCCAAACTGGACTAAAGTACTTGAACCAAAATATCGCAATAAAGCAGTGTTTGTTGCAGTTGCAAATGTAAGCTCTGTCCCATTTTTTCTGAAAAGCTTCATCCGAGGAAAATTCAAAGAGAATTATTCCTATACTGTACTCATGGATTGGGATGGTCTGCTGTGGGAACATTTTTCTTGTAAGAATGATGTCACTACAGTCGTTCACATTGATCCTCAAGGAATGGCAAAGTATAAAATCTCAGGTATCGGAAATGACAAAGAATTATCACAATTGCAATTACATCTGGATGCACAATTGTAAATGACTTTTATCAAAGAAGATATATTAAAAGCACTTGAACAAGTCTCCGATCCGGAGATTCCATCCGTTTCAATTGTAGATCTGGGAATAATTACCGGTGTTCAGTGCAATGCCGACTCGATTGCCGTTACAATGACTCCAACCTTCGTTGGTTGCCCCGCCATAGACGTCATGAAGCAAGGTGTGGCAGAAGTATTGTCTCAGTTTACTTCTTCTTATTCCATAGATGTAAACTACGATATTCCATGGGATTCAAACAGGATCTCAGAGAAGGGAAGACAAGCATTGAAAACATTTGGTTTGGCACCCCCGCCGAAATATGACTTGGTATTGGATTTGGAGATTCTGCATAAGGTTTCATGTCCATATTGCAATAGCGCCAATACTGAAATGCAAACCCCGTTTGGCCCTACTTTGTGTAGATCAATTCATTATTGCCACTCTTGCTTGCAAGCATTTGAACAATTCAAACCTGTATAAAAAAAGGATCTCCAATTTGGAGACCCTTAATTTTTTACAATCAATCGTGAATATCAATTCTTCTTTGCTTGACTGATCACGCCGGATCCAATCGCTTTCAAAACGATGTCTCCAATTTCTTTTGCCAATTCTCCGCGAATATTCTTTTCATCAGAAAGATAATCACTTACAGCTTGACTTACTTTTTGCTTGATCATTTCGGAATTGCCTTCAACCAAAGCAACTGCAACTTTGTGCATATCTTTTGAAACATCTTCCAAAGTGTCGAGTTGATTTCTATTTGCATCTTCCATTTTCTTAAGCATACGATCCATACGCTCTTCTTCTTGAGTATAAAGAAGAGTGAAAGCCATCAATGCAAGCATTGAACCTTCAAGGAAGATAGCTCCAAGAATCAATGAAGGGCGTGTTGCAGGAATGAATTTCAAACCGCGAATACCGATGATGATAATCAAGATAGCAGCACCGAAATAAGCCAAACCTGTCACCGTATTTGCATAAGCTTCAGTGAAGTGATGTGACATGTACAAACGAAGTGCTTTAAAGACTGAGAATTGATTCTTTTCCCACTCTTGACCTGAAATGGTGTCGTGAATTTCATGGACAACGAAATCTGAGAAGAATTCGCGCATACGCAAGAACAACATTTCATTTCTAAAGATGACCACATCTGTGTTTTCATCAAATACAGATGTAAAACGGACGCTTGCAGAACCTTCATTGTTATCAGTTCTATCCCATACTTTCTTGAATGCAAGTTCAATTTTTCTTCTGTCATTTTCAGCCATTTCCGCAAGGCGAGCATTTGGCAATGAAAGTATTTCAACGATATCATCGGGGAAACCGGTCTGCAAGCGGACTTTTGATTTTGCATGATGAATCTCGCGACGCACCTTGATTGCCATATATCCCAACTGGGGTGGCAATACAAATGATATCAGGATTGACAAAGCAAAACCCAAAATCAATGCTAGGATAGAGAAACCAATAGCAGGTTCAATAACAATGGCGGCTTCACCAAGTTTTGGCGCCTTCAGAATCCATTCGCCTGATAATTTGGTATATCCGTCTGCTTGCTCTGACCGGCTTGCATCAGTGAGATCAAAAATATATTCATTGTTGATGACACCTTTCAATGGTCTTCCTGCACCTTCAACAAATTTGTCGGCTTCTGCACCGGCCTCGGAAATAACGCCATCAAAACTCACCAATGCTTCATGCTTAACATGTTCCTTGTTAGCATGGGCATTGTATTCACTAAAAGATATTGTATGTGTTACGCCGTCCGGCTTGAACAAAAACAATACCGCGCTTTTCACAGCATTGGGTACTACGAATGAATACACAGCGATTGAAATCGAAACAAACATGCCAAGCAATACCAAGTAATGCGTGGATGTTTCTTTGTAATCGTTGTGTCCACCATGCTTTTTGTCTTCTGACATAGCAAAGGCTCCTCTTGGAAACGGTTGTGATTATAAACTCTATTATTTTCAAATAAATGGACCGCAAATTACGCAGCAAATTGCCTTTTTCCAAAGTTATTCACAATGAAATAACGGCATTAACCACTATTTTGGTGGAAGAACATCATATGAGTAATTTGCGGCCATGAGAAACAGAACATTGGCAGCAAAGACTCTCCTATCGGAGGGCGGTACGATTCGGGGAAATTCCTTCGAATCATGCTTTGCTTTGCGTGATGCTCTTTTGGCTGCCGTATTATACTCTTCCGTTGTTCCCCTTTGATTCAGTAACTCCTTAGTAGCAAAGAGAGTCTCGTTTAATCGTAGTTTGCGGGTCTATGTATTAGACAATTCAATTCACAATATCCTTACTGAGTTTTGAGGAAGATAATCATGTCACATTATACACCTAAATATGCCGTTCAAGCAGAGGAAGTTCTTCAGGAACTTGGCAAATATATCTTGGCAGATGGATTTGAAATCATTTTTGATGAAACCGGAAGTCATGGATCATTTTTGAAGGATGCAAAATCAGGTAGAGAGTATTTGGATTTTTTCACTTGTTTTGCCTCAACGCCGATCGGGATGAATCACCCTAAAATGCTTGATCAAGGATTTATTGATCATTTAGGCAGAATATCTGTTAATAAGCCATCAAATTCAGATTTATATTCTGAGGCGATGGCAAGTTTCGTAAAGACATTTTTTACCATTGCCGTTCCAAATGCCTTCAAATACAGTTTCTTCATTGAAGGTGGTGCAATGGCAATTGAAAATGCATTGAAAATTGCGATGGATTGGAAAGTCAGGAAGAATTTCCTGAAGGGGAATAAAGAAGAAAAAGGACATCAGATCCTTCATTTTAGGCAGGCATTTCATGGTCGCTCGGGGTATACGATGTCCCTCACGAATACAGACCCCACGAAAACAGCTTTATATCCCAAGTTTCAATGGCCAAGAGTCATGAATCCCAAGATGATATTTCCTGTTGCATCACATCTGGATGCCATCATCAAAGCCGAGGGAGAGTCAATTGCACAAATCAAGCAAGCATTTCATGATAATAAAGATGATATAGCTGCAATTATCATTGAGCCTATTCAAGGAGAAGGTGGAGATAATCATTTTAGACCGGAATTTCTCCAAGAACTTAGGAGATTGGCTGATGAGAATGAAGCATTATTGATTTTTGATGAAGTGCAAACGGGCGTTGGGCTTACGGGTTCAATGTGGGTGCATGAACAATTGGGAGTAACTCCCGACATCATGGCATTTGGAAAGAAAATGCAAGTATGCGGAGTGGTTGCGACAAATCGCATAGATGACATTCCTGATCATGTATTTAAAGTTTCATCGAGAATCAATTCTACTTGGGGTGGGAGTTTAACTGACATGGTACGTGCTACGCGCTATCTGGAAATCATTGAAGAGGAAGCACTCATATCAAATGTTCAAACAGTTGGTGGCACTTTGTTAAACGCGTTGAATGAATGTTCCGTTGAATTTTCTTCCATCATGAGCAATGCCAGAGGTAGAGGATTGTTTTGCGCCTTTGACTTGAAAGATGCAGAAACAAGAAATAAGTTCAGATCACATTGTATGGATGCAGGTTTGATTATTCTTGGTTGTGGCGATCACTCGGTGCGTTTTAGACCTCCTCTGAGTTTGTCTCATGATGAATTGCAACAAGGGTTGACAATCATTCATGATTCGATTAAAAAATTAGCATAAAAAAACGGTCGCCATTCTTGATGACCGTTTTTAATTATTTGAAGAGATCATTGATGGTAATCAAAAGAAACAGAATCAGCAATAATGCAACTCCGATTTGCTGTACCATCATTTTAATTTTGATTGGAACTTCTCTCCCCATTATTCCTTCGATGATGATGAATACCAGATGTCCACCATCCAAAGCGGGAAGTGGAAGAATATTGATGACAGCTATTGAAACGGATAGGGATGCGATGAGCAACAGAAAACTAGTCCAACCTTGCTCTGCTTGTTTGCCGGCTATTTTTGCGATTTTTATCGGACCGCCAATACTATCAGACACAGACATCGTGCCTTGAAAGATACCGGCGATTGTTTTGAAAAACAATGTAACATTCATCACAGTTTGATCAAGGCCTAAGCCGGCTGATTCAGTCAATGAATAGTCAATATGTGTTGTTGGGCCGGAGTACTCTTGAGTGGTCTGCACTCCAATGCGATGTCTGTTAACGGAGCCATCGTATTTCGGAATTATAGTATCACTTAACTCTTTGGAACCATGTTTCCATGCCACTGCCAAGGGTTTGTCTTTGTTCCATTGAACAAGATTCACAAAATCTTCCACGCCATACATTGCTTTGCCATTGATCGAGAGAATTGTATCTCCCGTCTTAATGCCGGCTTTCTCTGCGGGAGACATAGATTCAATTCCGGCAATCACAACGCGTATGCCTTGCGGAATGATGCCCAATCCCTTCTTTTGAGTCATTGCATCTACTAGCGATGTTCCATCAGCGTACAATGTCACTTTCTGATCTGCTCTTTGCACAATGATAGTTCTGTTTTCTCCAAAGTTGTCAATAGTCAATGCTTTTGTTACATCTTCCCATGACTGCATCGATGCGCCATTGATGCTTAATATTTTGTCACCGATTTGCATTCCGGATTGTTGAAGGATGGATCCTTTTTGCACAGATGCAATGGTTGTGATTGTACTAACATCCTTACCTTCGGAAAAATTAACTCCGGAATAAATCAAAAAAGACAAAATGAAATTGAAAATGACTCCTGCGCTTAAAACAGCAGCTTTTTTCCATGTACTCTTTGATCGAAATTCATATGGCTTGGGTTCGCTTTGCATTTGGTCTTTGTCGAAACTTTCATCGATCATGCCTGAAATTTTTACATAACCACCCAATGGCAATAGACAGAATCGATAATCAGTATGATCTCCTCCATCCCAATCTTCCGGCAAATCACCGAATGTAAATCCTGTGAGTTTATTCCAACCGAACAATCGCATGCCCATGCCAATAGCAAAAATTTCGGCACGCATTCCGGTTGCTCTTGCAATCAAAAAATGTCCCAATTCATGAATGGTCACAATGATTAAAATGACCTTCGCGAATTGTATCAATAAATTGAGAGATTCCATGTATAATCCTATATGCGTCTGTGAATGCTGCCTAAAGACGCTCAGTGAATGAGTTCAGTGCAATGTGCTCATCAACGCAATGCCAAAGCAAAGTTGATGATGTCTTGTGGTATTCCTTCATGATTGGTCTTATTATCATCCGCCGCTAAATGCAATGGGATGGGTTCAGGTGAATGACCTGTATAAAATGCCGTATAAAAACCACTGTCAACATGATCATATGCATCTTTAACCATGCGATATGCAACCCAACTTGCACGAATGATGTCGGACACCGCTGCTTTTCCGCCCCTTTGGAAATAGCTCATGTCCACCGTGCGAATTTCATGAATAACATTTCTTTTCTTGAATATATCTTCAAGTGTTTTTCTTATGGTATGCAATTCTTGATCATAACCTTCTGCTACAATGATTCTTGTATCGCGATCACGTTCTTCGATCATTGTTGCAAGATATTCATAGTCAACATTTTCTCCAGGACAAACAACATATTCAGCTCCGGCGGCAATACCTGAATAAAATGCCAAATATGCAGAATCTCTGCCCATTGATTTTATAAGATATACTCTGCGATGAGAAGATGCGGTGTCTTTGATCCACTCGAGCATTTCATGGCTTTTATCCAATGCGCTGTAAAATCCAATTGATGAACCATGCTCATTGCATACATCATTATCGATTGAACCGGGTGCGCATAAAATTTTTGTTTTGATATTCTCTGCCTTGATCATCGTATTGATGGAATGAGCGGCCTTTATGCTACCATTACCACCGCATACAAAGAGATAATCGATGCGATTGTCATGTAAATTTCTTGCGGCTGTTTCTTGCAATATAGGATCGGTGGCCAATTCAGGAACACGCACTGTTCCGAGAATGGTGCCACCAGCGGATGCAATTCCTGCAACTGAGCCCTTGTCGAGATTTCGGAAATCATTGTCTATCAATCCCTTCCAGCCATCGAGAACGCCCCAGACTGATGTTTCAGGTCGCATATTGAGCGTGGAGCGAACAATTGCACGAATGAAAGCATTCATTCCTGAACTATCTCCACCCCCTGTAAGGACTGCAAAATTCATGATTCAATTCCTCTAAAGATGTTCATCGCCCGAGAAATTCGGGAGCTCTTTTTTCGATGAATGCTTTTACGCCCTCGGCATAGTCATGGGATTCTCCCGCCAATTGCTGATACTCAGCTTCAAGTTCGAGCATATGCTCAAGTGTTGTGGACTGGGCATTCTGCAATAACAATTTTACATATCCATAACTTTGCGTAGGACCTTCAGCATATTTCTTGGCCATTGCATTCAATCCTTCTTGGAAGGCGCCGGGATGCAATACCTGATTGACCAATTCCAATGACAATGCTTCATCAGCAGCGATTGGTTTATTCAGAGTTGCGAACTCAAATGCCTTTGCATAACCAAACATTTTAGTGTAGAAAAATGTAGCACCTGAATCAGGTATAAGGGCTATGCCGATAAATGCTTCAACCAATTTTGCAGATGCGCTCATCACTCGAATATCACAAGCAAGTGCAAGTGAAAGACCAGCTCCGGCTGCAACACCATTTATTCCTGCGATAACCGGTTTTGGAAGAGTGGTAATCAAACGAATGATTGGATTATATCTGCGTTCAAGTGAATCCCTAAGAGAGCGCTTTCCACCACCTGATGGAGCATCTTTCAAATCTTGACCTGAACAAAATGCTTTGCCTGCACCGGTAAGAACAACACAACGTACCTCATCGGTGTCATGTGCATATTGGAGAGCTGTTTGCAATTCGGTGGTCAGTTGTTCATTGCAAGCATTATATGAATTAGGTCTATTCAACGTGATGGTGAATATTCCTGCATTCAAAGATGTGAGTATTGATTCGAATGTCATGAGTGCATCCTTTACGTTGCGGAGACTGTTTGCTCGGCAGACATCATTTCTATAAATTGCTTGAAAAGATAATCTGAATCATGTGGTCCGGGAGCGGCTTCAGGATGATATTGTACGGAAAACACAGGCAATTCTCGATGTCTGATGCCGGATAAGGTGTTATCATTCAAATTGATATGCGTCGCCTCAAGTTCGGCAGGCAATCCTTGTTGATCAACCGCAAAACCATGATTTTGAGACGTGATTTCTATATCACCTGTCAAGAGATTCTTCACGGGGTGATTTGCTCCACGGTGGCCAAATCTAAGCTTATAGGTTTTTGCTCCAAATACCAAGCCAAGCAATTGATGGCCAAGACAAATCCCGAATGTAGGTATCCCGTTTTTCACCAAAAGAGAGATTGTCTCAATTGCATGCACTGCAGCCGCGGGATCTCCGGGACCATTGCTGAGAAATATGCCTTCTGGATTGATGGCAAGGATTTCTTCGGCCTTTGCATGGGCAGGAAAAACAGTTACATGGCAGCCATACTGGGCCAATCTGCGAAGGATATTATGCTTGATCCCATAATCAATGGCAGCAATACGAAATACTCTATTCTTGGGAATAAGTGGATCTTGAATCAATTCCTCTGCTTGAGGTTCGAAAACATACGAAGCATTGCATGTGACGCCAAGAGTAAGATCCAAGCCCTCCATGGAAGGTATTGACCGAGCTTCTTCAATGAGTGTTTTGGGAACTTTGTCCTGAGCGGAAATGATACCACGCATAACGCCCTCACTTCTGAGAATACGCACCAATTGTCGTGTATCAAGTCCTTGAATCCCAATTCTTCCTTGTTCTTTCATCAAGTCCTGTAAGGAACCGGTTGCCCTGTAGTTTGAATAAGTCCGGGAGCATTCTTTTACGATAATGCCCTCCACCTTGAGTGAGTCAGATTCGAAATCAGCAGGATTTACTCCATAATTACCGATATGTGGATAGGTAAATGTCATGATCTGACCTTTGTAGCTTGGGTCAGAAATGACTTCCTGATAACCTGTTATCGATGTATTAAAGACCACTTCTCCCTTTGCCTCGGCATTCATGTCTCCGAATGCCCGACCACGGAAGATCATGCCATTTTCCAAGGCTAAAATTGCATTATTATTCATGATATTGATCAATAGTTCTGTAAGAGAAGGATAGTTTGGCAAAAATATGAAAAATCAAGCAGATAAGGGGGCCTTACAATGAGTATTTTATAAATGGAATAGCATCAATATGGCGGATATAAACCATGTGATTTTTATAGTGCTCTCATGTCTCTGTTACAGGTAAGGGATTATGTAACATAAACACGTACCTCCGGGTACTTTTTCTTTGTTCAGTCCCTTAATCCCTTGTAATTTGTTTGTATAGGGATGTCATAAACTTAAAATGTCAACCACAATTCATATATGGAGAAATCACATGAGTATTATGAACTCTTTATTGCGCAAGGTCTTGTTCCTTGTGATTTGCATGGGACTTGTCGTACAAGTTTCACATGCACAGTCCAAAAGACGTGCATACATTGAAAAGTACACCGGTGCATGGTGTCAATATTGTCCGAATGGAGCAGTTTCATTCGATGAATTATCAAAGCAATACACTGATGAAGAAGTCATCATGGTTGCTGTTCATCAAAATGACGGAATGTCGATGACCAATCAAGGTGATTTTCAACCCTATATCAATGGGTATCCTAGTGGGTCGGTTAATCGTATTTACAATGGCGTAGGTCCTCAGACTTGGGCCGGGTATGTTCCGGGAATCATCAGCCAAGATGCGGCAGTCGAAGTGAACTTGAAGAATGTTTCATTCAATTCAGGTACTCGTCGAATCACATGCCAATTGGAAGCAAAAATCAATCGCGACATTACCGGACCTGTTCGTGTGAATGTTGTCGTTGTTGAGGACAGCGTTATCGGATCCGGTTCTGGGTTTGATCAAAAGAATGCATTCAATACACAATCCGGACACCCATTCTATCAAAGAGGAGATCCTGTAAAGAATTATCCTCATCGACATGTTGCTCGTTTTATGGCCGATGGTACATGGGGCGCAACCGGCGTCATTCCTGATAATCCAAAGGCAGGAGCTGTCTATACCAAAAATTATTCTTTCACTGTAAATGCCGCATGGAAACCGGAGCGTATGTCTCTTGTAGGTCTTGTGCAAAAGTATTCCGGCGATGTTACTTCTAGAGAAATTCTTCAAGCAGTTGAAGAATCTCTTCTTATTCGTTCCACACGCGCAACTTTGGAGCAGACAGAAACTCCATATTTGAAAGTTGCTGCAGGCGGAAAGAAAACGCAAGTCATCAAAGTGACAAATGACAATAATTTTGATTTGACCTTTGATCTTGCCGTAAATGATTCAAAATCAACATTACCTACAGATTGGACCGCAAGTGTAGAGCCGGCAACATTGCAACTTGCAAAAGGCGCATCAGCTGATGTGACTGTCACAATCAATGCTCCTGCTGCAATCGACGTTGCTGAATTGGCAACTGTTGTAATCGAAGCAACACCACAACCTGTGGAAAATACAAATCCAAAAACTTCAAGCACAAGCGTCTATGCATTGCCTGAAATTGCAAAGGCCGCTGTCATTTATGATTTTAATACAAATCAAAATAATGATGCATATGCAAGCGCGATTGGTTCTGAAGCCCGCTTCGGACAAGGTCTTGTGAAGTTACCCAATAATGCAACATTGCTTGATGCATATAAGGATCAATTACAAGTGTTTGTCATCAGCGTTTTTGGTGGTGGGCTTCTAAATGGGCAAATCTATAGTGGATTGCCGATTGGCACAACAACAGATGCAGCTCCATTGGCTAAGACAGTGTCTGATATGCTTGCTGCAGGCAAAAGAGTCTATCTTTCAGCACCGCAATCTATGTGGTGGGCATTTGACAAAACAACTGCAACTGCAGCCGGAAAAAGTCAAGATGTCATCAATTTCTTCAGCAATACATTGAAACTTCAATTCCAAAAAACTGAACAACGCTATACTTTGAGTGGCAATACCGTCTCATTAAAACAATATGGTGTCAAAGGTTTTGACAATGATTCAATTGGCGATCAATTCAATGGTATGTCAAATCAGAATTTCACAAGCTATACCTTTTTCACTGATATCTTCAAGCTTGCAACCGGTTCACCATGCGTACCTGTCATTTACTCAGATAATAGCACTGCCAATGTTGTTGGAGTTCGTTACACGTCACCACAAAGCGGAAAATTGGTTTTCGTTACTCAACCAATCGAAGCATATGACAATCTTGTGCCACGTGAAAACTTCATGACTAAATCACTTGAATGGCTTGCCGGCGATATTTTTGTAGCGGCAAAAAAACCAGTCTTGACATTGAACACAGAAGTAAAATTCGGTGCTCTTGAGCTAGGTCAGAAAAAACAAATGAAAACCGAAATCAGCAATACCGGAGATGGCGATTTAAATATTTCAGCGATCGGTGTTAGCGGTTTAAGCGCTTCTGTATTCACAATAGTTGGTAAACCAAGTTTGCCATTTACATTGGCTCCCGGTGAGAAGAAGGAAATCACTGTTGAGTTTACACCGAAAGAAGTGAAGTCTTATCTCGCATCCATGGACTTCACCTCAAATGATGGTGGAGTGGACAATTCAACATCAGGTATTGATCTTGTTGGAGAAGGTATTCAAACTGTACCGGATAAACCCGCACTTGCAGGTACTGCTGACCTCAATCTTGGTAAAACTGGTACAACATCAGAAAAAACATTGTCGCTCAATAACAATGTTGATGTGGAAGTAAAGGTTACCGGCGGCACTATCAGTGGCGCGGACAAAGATGCATTTGCTGTGAACATCAAAGAAACCGTAGTTCCTGCAGGGCAAAAATTCCAAACAAAAGTGACATTCAATCCAACACGAGATGGTGTTCATAATGCAGTGTTGACTTTGAATACACTCATTACCTCCACCGGAAAAACAGGAACGTTCATTGTGAATTTGACCGGTGAAAAGCAATCAGTTTCAGGTGTGAAAGAAGATATGTTGCTCACAAGCTCAGTTCAAATCATGCCTAATCCAACTGCTCATGATGCTCAGATTTCATTCACTGTTGCAGAACCCACTGCGCTCACAATCACCGTTACTTCATTGAATGGAGAAGTGCTGTACACTGCAAAAACTCGTTCATATGATCCCGGTGTGCATGCATATCAATTACCTGTTGCAACTCTTGCTGCCGGTAGATATACAGTAACGCTTCGTTCTCAGAGTGGTGCCACAGTATCTCTTCCATTCAGCATCATCAGATGATGTAAAGAATATATGCTCAAAGCCCCGACTCATTAGAGCCGGGGCTTTTTTTATGTCAATTCTGTAAGCAGAATCATGAGTGCCACTATTGCAATCAGTATTCCAAAAAGCTTTTTGATCATATCCTGTTGAGTAAAACGCGCAATACGCATTCCCACAAAACTACCGCCTACAGAAAAGAGCAACAATTGCAGAAATACATCAAGTTGAAATGTAGAATGCAACATCAATACATCGAATCCAAAAGCCGGGATTGCATTGCACGCGATAAGAATCATCGAAGAGCGAATTGCCTGTTGCATGGTATGACCACCATGCATGAGCAAAATTGGGACAATCAAAAATCCACCTCCAATCCCTGTGCAACCAGTCAATATTCCCAATAACAAACCACTCGAAATCAAAGAAGGAAATGATGTTGATTGAGATACTGTATCTTGCGAATAATCAAATAACATTCTTCTTGATGCAATAAGCATCAAGAATGTAAGCAATATCATGAAGAGAGAATCAAGTGTATAGTATTGATTATTGATTGAAAATGCTTGAGGCAATAATGGAAGGATTAGTAGTCGCGTACATATAGTTGCAGATATCGATGCAATGCCAAAAGGAAGCAATATTACTTTCAATTGTGAATTGTTACCGGTTGCGGACCTAATTGCTGTAATTAGCGATGTTATTCCCACAATCCCCAGGGAGTAAGTGATGGCTTCAGATGCAGGTATTCCAAGTGCATAGACCAATACAGGCATTATCAATATGGATCCGCCTGCACCCAATAATCCAATTATCATGCCGATAAAGGAAGCCGCTATAATGGCTATGGATGCTTCCACCATTCAACCATTATATTGTGACATGCAATTCCTTTTCGATCGCTTCAACAAAGAGCTCTCTGGGTAAAGCACCCGGTGCCATTTTGGGATTTTCACCAACCGGAATGAACAGGAATGATGGAATGTTTTTTATGCCAAACATGGCTGACAATTCTTGTTGTTCATCCGTGTTCACTTTATAAAACAGTACTTCTCCCTCATAGACATGTGATAACTCTTCGAAGATTGGAGCTACTGCTCTGCAAGGACCGCACCATGGTGCCCAAAAATCGATGATGCATGGAATGTCGGAAGCATAATTCCATTCCTTATTCTTCTCAAAATCAAAAATCAGTTCTTTGAAAGTTTCAAGCGTCATTTCTTGTGTCATGTTGTTGCATCCTTATCCGATAAAGAATCTACTATCGCACTCTTTTGTTGCATATAAACCAGGGCATCGGGTGAAATACGTGTTTTGCCGAGCAAATTTGCAAATGCAACTTTAATCATTGAAGATATGACAAGTGCAAGAATGATTTTATGCATTGCAGTGTAAACCAAATGATTCAATGTTTCGGATTTTAGTATAAAAGCCGAAATGAATATCATCAATATTGCAATGAGTGGTATGATCCCATACACTGTGACAATCTGCTGATTCATCAGTAATGAAAGCCCCTCGACCAAACGAGGTGCAATGCCAAATGCAGCAATGACAAATGAAGATGAAATCAAAATCCATTGAACCCTTTTTGATGAAACAAATCCATGAAACGAACCAATACCATGCAATGCAATGAGGATGAAAGGAGGAAGAATACCAAATGAAAAGCCCATGAATGCATAAGCAAAAAGCAACCAACCACATGTCATCATGAAAGATATACCCTTTTGCTTGTCCTTGATTCTAAATAATGATTGCATGCCTGACATTAACCCCACCACAAAAAACGGCATGAGAGCTGCGTCTATGATGAAGGTTTGAATATCCATTGAAGAAGGCACATAATGCACTTGTTTAAGTGTATCAAGCATTTGAGACAAATACGGAAGATCCATCCTAAGAAACCAAGCATGACCGATAAAGAATCCGATGATGATTGATGGTATGATGAATCTCGCTTGTTGTGCTGAGGGTTTGCTCAATATGCCATATAACACAGCAAAGCACATGAATAACAAGCTATAAGAGAAAGATGACAATATCAAACAGGTACATGCAATGGTCAAACCAATTGATACCAATACCCTTGCAATGAGTGAATGCAGTGAATCTTTGAACAATGGCAATATGCATGCGATGGAAATCAACAGAAATGTGATTCCCCAAATTTCGGGGCTGGCATGCCTTGCAATGTCATTCCAAATCAATGAACCGGCCAGAAATCCTGAAGCATACATTGCATGATTGGATGTTCCTAGATTTCCTGCAATGATATACATTGCTATAAGTGAGAACATAGCCAAAATACATGAAAGAAATCGCGATGTTGGAAGTGTTTCGCCCATTACTTTAACCCAGGCAACAGTACCCCACATGGGCAATGGAGGATTGACGAATGGAGTTTCACCCAATGAGAGATAAGGGGCTTGATCGGTGAAAGCTCCCCATGAATCTGATTCTAAAGGAGTTGTTCCGAAAATTGAAAGAATACCCCAATGCAATGAAAAACGCTCCTCGGCTTTTGTCATTCCGGGAATATCAATGCGGAAGAAGCTCAGAAATGCTGAAATCAGTAGGAAAGCTATAATTGTATGTTGTCTGGATGTCATGTAAAGATCTCATCTCCAAAAATTTCTTTGGAACAGAGGTGGAGTCTTCCTGCAATTTGAATTGAACGGGTTCCACTCTCGGTATTTCATAAATGCCATTATAAGCAAAAGTACTGATAAAGATGATGAATGCAATCCAACCCAATATCTGTCGAATTAATCCTATAGGTTCACCCGGAACCGGAGGATGATCCAAGCGAATAAAAAATCGTGTAAAGAATGCCCAAAACAACCAACCGCTCCATCCGCCATATATCCATGGTGCATGAATTTTTATCCAAAGCAACATAGGGAGAAATGCATGCTGAATCATCGTATAGATTTGATTGGGAGATTCAACCACGATTTGTTCATAGAACCAACCCAAAAAGGAACCCAATCCAAGTAGTATCATGGCATACCAAACAATTCTTGCAATGATTCTTTGTTTATCCCCAAACATGGCATAAGAGATATGTCCGCCATCCAATTGGCCAAGCGGCAAAAGATTGAGAGAAGTCACGAACATCCCGAACCATCCGACACATAAAAAAGGATAATGATACATTTCATTCAATGGTGGAATATATGTTCCCGGTTCAACAAATAATACAATCAACCCTTTGTATATGAGCATGTCGCCAAAATACATTCCCCAATCAGGATAGATGATGACAGCATCTTTATAATCAGGATGAATCGAAAAGAGAGAATCAATGCCGGGGAGATTCAATAGTCCATACATAAATATTCCCAGACATACCAAAAAACCGGCAAGCGGACCACTCGCTCCGATATCAAACAAGGCCTTTCGATTCGGGATCATGCCTCTTGTTTTGATATATGCGCCCAATGTTCCAAACAATGAAACAAACGGTATTGGTAATGGGATGAAATAGGGCAATGTTGCGTCAACACCATGATATTTTGCGGCGAAATAATGCCCGAATTCATGTGTGAGTAGGAATAGCATCAACAGCGATGCATATGTCCAACCATAGATCCAATTGGAAATTTCAACGGGGTTTTTTCCGGCCCATGCTGAACCAGCCATCATTGTAGAAGCAAAAGTAAGCACAAATAGTACCACATGTACAAAAAGCGAGGTTCTCTTCGCACCGGAATCATGCAGGATGGATGTATATGATCTTTCTTCTGAAGATGTATTCATTGTGATGGTGATGAGATCATTGATGTGTTTCTGCTTTTCTTGTACGAATCATCAAGTCGGTGATTGCTTGTGCGGGATCTTTCTGATGAAACAATATCAAATACATTTGTTCCACTATCGGCATGTCAATATGATATTTCTTACTCAATTCCCAAGCAGATTCTGTTGTTGTGACGCCCTCGGCAATCATTGTCATTTCTTCCAAGATTTCCGACAAATGTTTGCCTTTTGCAATTTGCTCGCCCACATATCTATTGCGACTATGCCTGCTCGAGCAAGTCACATATAAATCACCAAGTCCGGAAAGCCCTGCGAATGTTCGTGGATTTGTCCCCATGGCCATACCCAATCGGGCAATCTCTTCAAGACCGCGTGTGATGAGGGCTGCCTTAGTATTATCACCCGTGCCAAGACCATCAATGATTCCTGCAGCAATGGCAATCACATTTTTAAGTGATCCACCAATTTCAGCACCGATTGTGTCATCGGATGTATATACTCTGAAATATTGATTATTGAATAGAGATTGCACATGCCGCGCCAATTCTGGATTCGCCGATGCAACCATTACCGTGGTTGGTACTTTACGAACGGTTTCTTCCGCATGACTAGGTCCGGACAAAACCGCATAATGCATAGCATCACACTGTTTCACATCATTGAGAATGGAAGAAACTGTAAACAAACTTTGACGCTCAATTCCTTTTGAACCATTCACGATATATTTCCCGGAAAGCTCAAAACCATGTTCGGTAAGAACTTGCCGTATGAATTGTGTAGGAACAGTTATGATGATGGTGGAACAAGCATTGATGAGATTTGCTTCTGTTGTTGCAACTATGTGATCTGAAAGTGCGATGCCTGGAAGAAACACAGAGTTCGTATGTTGAGAATTGATCTTTGTTGCGGTTGAAAAATCTTTTGTCCAGAGCAGGGGAGAATGACCGTTCTCCGCAATAATAGATGCCAGTGTTGTGCCCCAACCACCAGCGCCGATAATGCCTATGCGATTGTCCATAGTCTTCATGACTTATTTTTTACCAAATTTCAGCAATTGAAATTTGCTGAATTTACTTTCATTGCCATGAAATATTCGCGCTATATTTGAACGATGAGCATAAATGACAATCAATGATGTGGCAATTGTAAAGTAAATGATGATATGATAACCGGGGATTTCAACGCTGAATACATTATGGCGCAAAAACATAGTCAAGGGAATCGTGATTGCAGCAATCATTGATCCCAAAGATACATACCCTGATAGCATTACAACCAAGAGAAAAAGTCCAAATGCAATGGCAACTTCGGTGGGTGCGATTGCAAGTAAAAAGCCACCGCCGGTATTGATGCCTTTACCACCTTTGAAGCCAACAAATACAGACCAAATATGACCAATAACGGCAAATAAACCGGCTATCATCTTCATGACCGTAATGTCTTCAAATGGTGTACGATTTGTGAAAGCCATTTGGCCATCAAACAATACATTAACCAAAGACACTGCCAAAACACCTTTAAGGATGTCCAGGATTTGAACCAGCAATCCCGATTTCCAACCCAGAATCCGCATGGCATTCGTACTGCCCATATTTCCGCTTCCCTTTTTCCGAATATCAAATCCAAAAAAGGTTTTACTGATGATCACGGCACTCGGGAATGATCCTAGCAAGTAGCTTCCAATGATAATCAAGAGTAATCGTATGATGGGGTCCATAAACAAAGCAAATGAGTGTTTAAAGCTAGATCAACTCCTACAAATATAGACAAAAATAAAACCATATTCGTCAACAAGCACAATGAACATATAAGGCATACCCCATGGGGTATTGCAATCAACATTTAACAAGGAGAATGCACCATGAGTGCGGAATCATCGGGTAATGTCACACGAAAGCGTTTGCTTGAGATCGAAAAGGAACTAGCTGATCTCAAAGAAAAGAAAAGTGCTTTGTATCAACGTTGGAAAGCAGAGAAAGAAAGCATCACCCGCATTCGCGAAATGAAAGCGGAAATTGAACAATTGCGAAACAAGGCAGCAGATCATGAGCGCAAAGGGGATCTTGCAAAGGTCGCCGAAATACGTTATGGCACAATCATGCAATTGGAGCAACAGGTCGAAACAGAAAATCAACATCTTGCTACTTTACAATCAACAGGAAAAATGCTCAAAGAAGAAGTTGATGCATCGGACATTGCAGAAATCGTTGGAAAATGGACGGGCATTCCGGTTCAAAAAATGTTGGAAACGGAAAGAACAAAACTCCTCACGATGGAAGATCGCATCCATCAAAGAGTGATTAATCAAGCCGATGCCGTAAAGGCAATCAGCAATGCCATACGTCGATCAAGAGCAGGATTGCAAGATGCAAACAGGCCAATTGGTTCTTTTATTTTTCTTGGTACGACAGGCGTCGGGAAAACGGAGATGGCAAGAGCACTTGCAGAGTTTTTATTTGATGATGAATCGGCAATGATTAGAATAGACATGAGTGAGTATATGGAAAAGCATGCCGTTTCTCGCTTGATTGGAGCTCCTCCGGGATATGTGGGTTATGATGAAGGCGGACAATTGACAGAAGCAGTTAGACAAAGACCATATTCCGTCGTGCTGCTTGATGAAATAGAAAAGGCACATCCAGAAGTATTCAATATTCTGCTGCAAGTGTTGGATGATGGTAGATTGACCGACAGTAAAGGAAGGGAAGTGAATTTCAAAAATACGATCAACATCATGACATCAAATCTTGGAACGGAGATTCTTCAAGATTCACTTTCCGATATCACTGAGAAAAATCGAGAGTCAATTCTCATGGAAGCCAGAACTGGCATAATCAACTTGCTCAAGCAAAGAATGCGTCCGGAATTTCTGAATCGGATTGATGAAATCATCTTATTTAAACCTTTGACCAAATCTGAGATTCGTCAAATCGCAGTACTTCAAATGAAGAAACTACAATTTCGATTGGCCAAGGATGATATCACTCTGAATGTTACGGATGACGCATTCGATGCAATTGTCCGACTTGGTTATGATGTTCAATATGGAGCAAGGCCTTTGAAAAGAGCCATTCAAAAATATGTTGCTGATCAATTATCCATGCATATTCTTGCAGGAGATTTTTCTTCGGGAGATATCATTCAATTGGACGCAGGTGAAACCGGTGCATTTGAATTCAATAAGGTCTAATCATTCCAAATGAATTCAAAAAGAAGTGATGAGGCGGCAATCATGATGCCGGCATAAGAGATAAGAACGATGATTGTTGACAAAGCTTCCGAAACAGGAGCACCATGAAATGCCATCGATAATCCTTCCACCCCGAGCAATGCCGGAGGCAATACCACGGGAAAGGAAAGCACGGGAAAAAGTGCTCCTTTCCCGTTTGCTTTTGCTATGATCGCAGCAATAGCAGTTATGGCTGAAGCCATGCAGATGCTCAACAAGATCACCATGATCCAAAAAAGACTGATATTTCCGACATTGATTGAAGGAAGAAAAAACAAGAATAGACCGGATCCTGTGAATGATAATGCAAGGGATAGAAAACACGTAAACAAGAATTTTCCGAAAAAGACTTCGATCGGTGAGGAACTGAGTTTCAATAATAGGGAAGTGCCACGTTCTTCTTCCATGACAAATGTTCTCGAAAGACCGGTCATGCTTCCAAAAAACAACACAATCCACAATAATGCAGAAGCAATATAATTATTGATTTGCTCTCCGGCTGTGGTAAATGCTATGGTGGAAATGGCTATCACCATAAACAACAATAATGCAGACAATGCTATTCGAGATCGGAACTCAATTGCCATTTCTTTTCGAAACACTGCCATGCTTTTGTATAGAACATTCATATTGTCAATCTTCTCTGCTTGAACATTGATCACAGCCATGATCTTTTGAAAAATTCGCATCTTCCATTTGCAATGTAATATGTTTTGTTTGATATCGATCAATCAATACAATTCTCGCATCTTCCAATACTTTTGCATGAAAGTGCTGATCAGCAATGATATGTGCACTGATAGACAATTCACCGGGATGCATTTCCCAAATATGAATGTCATGTACGCTTAAAACATTCTGAACTTGCCGGAGCACTTCTTTGATATCATGTGATGTGATTCCTTGTGGAGCGCTATCCATGAGAATTACTCCTGCGGACCTAATCAATCGAAATGTACTGCGAAGAATATATATGGAAATACCGATTGAAAGTATGGCGTCGACGATATCCCATCCCGTAAAATGTATGATGATTGCACCTAAGATCACTGCAATAGATGAAAGTAAGTCGGTAATCACATGTAAATATGCACTGCGCGTGCTGAGGTGATGTGCATCATGGAGCATATATGCACTAATGACATTCGCAATTAAACCAATCACGGAAGTAATCAGCATTGGTTCTGCATGAATGTCGGCCGTATGAAACAATATACGCATGAACGATTCATAGATCAAAAATCCACATATGCTAAGCAAAATGATTCCATTTATCATTGCAGCGAGAACTTCAATTCTCTTGAAACCGAATGTGAATCTTTGCAATCGTTCTTTATTT
Organism: Ignavibacteria bacterium; assembly: GCA_016873735.1. GTDB lineage: Bacteria > Bacteroidota > Ignavibacteria > Kapaibacteriales > UBA961 > UBA961. Next base: position 47,140 of record VGWD01000010.1, read on the forward strand.
TGATTTGCATTTGCATACATCGTCAATGCAATCAATGCAATGATCAAGGCACCTGCATCCGAAAGCATGTGTCCTGCATCCGAAAGCAGAGCCAAACTCCCTGACACATAGCTTCCTATCACTTGAGCGATAAAGATCGTGAGCGTCATTGCAATCGCAATTTTCAGAGCGCGTGTGTCTTTTATCGTATGATGATGGCCATGCGAGTGTTCATGATGATGTGTATGCATATTGGTTCAACGCAGGTGGTATTGATAAAAAAGCCCTCGACCAATGGTGAGGGCTTATTCAAATCTTTGCTTCTTATGCAAATTGCTGATAGTTGTTTTCGAACAAACCGACAAGATGCTTTGCTTTTGTATCATAAGCCGAGGGGTCGGACCATGTGTTTTTAGGATTAAGAATTTCTGCAGGGACATCAGGACATTCTTTTGGTATATGCAATCCAAAATACTCTTCTGTAACGAATTCAACATTATGCAGCTCTCCGGTCAATGCTGCTCTCAATAATGCTCGGGTGTAAGCAATTTTCATTCTTTTGCCAACACCATATTCTCCGCCGCTCCATCCGGTATTAACTAGCCAAACTTGAGCACCATGTGCATTGATTTTGTCTCTGAGAAGTTCGGCATATACTTTTGGATGATGAACCATGAACGGTGCTCCAAAGCAAGTACTGAATGTTGCAGTTGGTTCTTTCACCCCACGTTCAGTTCCGGCAACCTTTGCAGTATATCCCGATAGAAAATGAAACATTGCTTGTTCAGGAGTCAATTTTGCTATCGGCGGCATGACGCCAAATGCATCGCAAGTCAAGAAAAAGATGTTTTTGGGATGACCACCTTTATTGTCTGTTACGATATTATTGATGAAGTCTCTTGGATAGGATGCCCGAGTATTTTCAGTAATGGAATCATCAAAGAAATCAACTTTTCTGCTTTCTGCATCCATCGGTACATTTTCCAAAATGGTTCCGAATGTACGAGTCATTTCAAAGATGATGGGTTCTGCTTCTTGCGAGAGATTGATCACTTTTGCATAACAACCACCTTCATAATTGAAAGTGCCTTTATCTGACCATCCATGCTCATCATCACCAATGAGTGCGCGTTCAGGATCGGTGGAAAGTGTTGTTTTACCAGTTCCGGAAAGTCCGAAGAACAATGCTGTATCACCTTGATTGCCAATATTTGCAGAGCAGTGCATGCTCATCACGCCACGCAAGGGCATGAAATAATTCAATGCGGTGAAAATTGATTTCTTGATTTCGCCGGCATAATGTGTTCCGCCTATCAATACCAATTTTTGTGAGAAATCCATCAGAATGAATGTTTCTGAGCGAGTGCCATCAATTTCCGGATTCGCTTTGAAATCGGGACAATGCAAAATCGTAAACCCGGGTTCAAATGATTCTAGTTGTGTTTTATTGGCTTGAATGAACATGTTCTGTGCAAATAGATTATGCCATGCATATTGATTGACAACTCGCACGGGTAATGCATATTCAGCATCTGCACCTGCAAAGCAATCCTGCACGTAAACATCAGATCCTTGAAGATAGGCGGTCATGCGAGCTTTGAGGGCATTAAAGCACTCTTGCGGAAATGGTTTGTTTACTTTGCCCCACCACACATGTTCTTTGCTAGTGGATTCTTCCACCAAGAATTTATCATTCGCACTTCTACCAGTATGTGGAACCGTGATGGCAAGTAAAGCACCATGTTCGGTGAGTTCTGCCTCGGCATTGCTTATGGCATGTTCATACAATTCGGCTCGTGAAAGATTGTAAAAGACTTCATTCAAATGAGAAATTCCCTGACCATTAAGGGATTCTTTGATCTCTTCATTCGTTTTCATGAGTTATGTCGCTGTCCGTGAAACAAGGGTATCGGATGGTAAGGCATGAATTTAACACAAAATCATGCACGCCCAAAATTACGGAATTTGCATACAGAAATGTGCAAAAATGGAGGTGGTTTTTGAAGAATAAAGGTAGTTATCCACTTCAAGTCAAAATGGACAATTTATACCCCGTGCCGTGAATATTCATGATATGTATATCCTCATCCAATTGCAGGTATTTACGAAGCTTTGCTATATACACATCCATGCTTCTGCCATTGTGATATGAATCTTCCCCCCAAATGCGAATCAAAGCATCGTGCTTGCTCAATGGAAGATTCATGGATTCAGCCAACATACTGAGTAACTCGGCTTCTTTGGTGGTCAGGATGCGATGTTCACCCGCAAATGATAATACTCTACGTTCATAGTCAAAATCATAGGACCCTATTCTCCTGATGCCGGAATGTAGATGTGTTTTTGACAATCTCTTTTGGTATGTCTTTAATCTAAGCTGCAATTCTTCATTGCTGATTGATTCATCCAAGATATCATCCACGCCGTTTTGAAGCATGACAATTCTGTTTGTTTCATCGCATGCGGAAGTGAGAATTATCAAGAACTGAATGCTGATATTTGTGGTCAATGACCTAATAGAGGATGGATTTGGGGATTGTGTATGCCATATGGCAATATCAAATGATTTGCCATTCAATGATGATGATTGAATTTCATCTTCTGAGCATGGAGTCAATTCCCATCCTTGTGAAACTATTCCGGAGGGAAATTCTTTATCATCTTGGGATATGAAGAGAATTCGTATCATTGAACATCGGGAGTTGATATTCTTGTTTGGGCATACTCGTATGAGAGCCAATCGCTTCCAACAACACCACAATTCAATAATTGTTACAGGCAGAACATCATGAGCACATTTTCTTTGGCGGAGCAAGCGGCTTCCCAGCAATTGGCTGCATATAATGAAAGAGATATCGAAGCATTTCTTCTTTGTTATGTTGATGATGTTGAATTATGCGATCTGATTTCAGGAGAAGTGTTTTGCAAGGGTATCTTTGAAATGCGTGCCATCTACGGAGCAATGTTCAATAGATGTCCTGATTTGCATTGTAAACTTGTGAAGCGTATCATTTGTGGAAATATCGCAATTGATGAAGAGCATGTGACGGGTCAAGTGCCCGGCAAGATCACGCATGCCACCGCTATTTACGAAGTGAATGATGCAGGATTGATCAAGAAAGCATGGTTTGTGAGAGGGTCATAAAAAAAGCCGTCAAAGGAAATATTGACGGCTTTGATGTATTCAAGAGGGAACAATTATTTCTGTTCGCCTTCAGTTACTTTTCTTCTAGGGGCTGAAATTGCAACGATTGTTGCATCACCACTTACATTGATTTTAATGCCGGGATAAGAAATGTCGCGAACATGCATGGATTGACCAATCTTCAATTCGGTGATGTCAACATCCAAATGTTGAGGAAGATCTTTTGGTAGGCATGTCACATTCAATTTGTGGAGAATGTGCTCCAATACACCACCCTCACGAATACCGGCACTTTGCCCGACGATTTTGACAGGTACATTGAAATCAACTGCTTTTTCATTTGAAACGCCGAAGAGATCGAAATGAACGATTGCATCTGTCACGGGGTCAAATGTAATGTCCTTGAGCATGCATGACAAAGGAGCATCAGAACCTTCAAATTCAAGATTGATGATTTTTGCAGCCGCTGTATAAACTATGGGACGCATATTTAAAGGGTGCACAGCGATTGGAATCGGCTCGGCACCATTGCGATAATACACACCTGTAACCATTCCGCTATTGCGAACGGCTTTTGCGGCTTTTTTACCGGTGCCTCTGATTTGCGCTTTGAGAGCGATTTCACTCATTTGATATTCTCCGGTGAATTCTAATTTATTTTATCGTATGATATCGAATAATGAACTGATCGAGGCATTGTTATGTGTTCTCTCGATCGCTTCACCAAATAACTCGGCAACTGAAACTGTTACGATTTTGTCTGATACCCAATGATTGGGAAATGTATCACTGACATAAACCGTTTTGATTGCATCACTTTGATTGATTTTCTCAATTGCTGAACCGGAAAATACGCCATGCGTGCAAACTCCGGTGATGCTTTTCGCTCCTGCATTGACCAATGCTTCAGAGCATTTGACGAACGTTGTTCCGGTATCTATCAAATCATCTATAACAATGATGTCTTTGCCCGAAACTTCTCCGATGATATTCATGACTTCCGCAACATTGTGCGAAGGCCTACGCTTGTCGACAACAACCAAATCCGCATTGAGCACTTTTGCATATGTTCTTGCGGTTTTGATACCACCCACATCCGGAGATGCAATGGCCAATTGATCGGAGCGCAATTCAAAGAGCTTTTTGACTAGCACTGTTGAACCATATAAATGATCAAGAGGTATGTCAAAGAATCCTTGTATCTGTGGCGTATGCAAGTCCATCGTGATCACACGATCAGCGCCGGCTTCTGATAACAAATTCGCAATCAATTTTGCCGTAATTGAAACGCGAGGTTGATCTTTTCTGTCTTGCCTTGCATATGCAAAGTAAGGAATCACGGCAGTAATTCGCTTTGCAGAAGCACGCTTAGCTGCATCAATCATAATCAGCAGTTCCATCAGATGCTCAGAAGGTGCATTCGTTGATTGTATGATGAATAAATCGTTTCCACGAATATTCTCTTCATACTTCACCCAAATTTCACCATCACTGAAATTTCTGATCGTCACAGGCGACAACTCTCTACCCAGGGAGCGAGCAATGTTCTCCGCAAGGGTTTGATTGGATCTGCCGGAAACGATCATCAGATCAGACATGTCTTATGCCGAGATCATCAATGGTACAAATGACAGGCGATAACGCCTTTATGAGTATGCCGTTAGAAAAAGCCATCAACCATGAGGTAGTGGCTTTACGGACTGAAGCTGGGGCGGTAGGATTCGAACCTACGAATGGCGGCTCCAAAAACCGCTGCCTTACCACTTGGCGACACCCCAGTTTGTTCTGCGTAAACAAAACAGAACACAAAGATAGGGTGTTTCGGGATTTCTGGCAAAGAAAAAGTCTGCTCGATGGTACCTGGTTAAGCTCAATCATTCGACTCTGATGGCAGTTTTGCCATGTTCGCGAATCAATGTAAGAGCTTCTCCATGAATCAAGATATCATCAGCAGATAATATGCTTTGATCCCGTTGCAAGAGAGCAAAGCCTTTTTTCAATGGGGAATATGGGTGCAAAGCCATGCATTGCATTTCTAAGGATTGCACATTCTTTTGGCTAATTTGAATATATCTTGCCAAAGATTGATACATTCGATTCTCTAATTCATCTCTTCTTTGGGCGGCATTCCGTATATACTCGGGTAATCTTCTAAATCCTGAATGTTGCTCCATTCTTTGAAGATGGTCTTTCATCTTTGAAACGGCATAGTCCATCGACTTACGAAGTGAATCTTTTTTGAGGGCCACATGATGATGAAGATCCTCTATTGTAATGGGGCTCACCAGTTCCGCAGCAGCTGTTGGCGTTGCTGCTCGAACATCTGCCACGAAGTCTGCAATGGTGATGTCTGTTTCATGACCAACACCGGAAATGATTGGAATGGTGCAATCTGCAATGGCATAGGCAACGCCTTCATCATTAAAAGCCCAGAGATCTTCCATTGATCCACCGCCTCTTGCGATGATGATCACTTCGCATGCAGACTGTTCCAATTCTTTGATTGCATTGATGATGTCTGTGGGGGCTGTATCACCCTGTACGATGGTTGGCCTTAAGATGACATGCGCCATTGGATTTCTTCTTTTCAGGGTGGACAGCATGTCTTGGACGGCAGCGCCCGTAGCTGATGTACAGATTCCTATGGTCAGAGGGAAGTCAGGTAATTCAGCTTTTTTCTCTTGATCAAACAATCCCTTTGCAGCCAATGATTTTTTTAATTCTTCGAAAGCCATATAGAGATCGCCGGTACCGAGTGGCATGATGCTATGGCAATCAAGTTGATATCGTCCCTGAGGAGGATAGACAGTTATATTCCCGCGTGCTATTACTTTCATGCCATCCGTCAATGGAATTTGAAAAGGTTTGCCTTTCCACATGACAGCACTTATTTGAGCATATTCATCTTTCAGAGAAAAGTAACGATGCCCTGATCCATGTAATTTAAAGTTGGAGATTTCTCCTATTACAATCACAGAGCCGATTCCCTGTTCAAGAAGAGTGCGAATCTGCATTGTTATCTGAGAAACGGAGAGTGATCCATCCATGATACATGATCCAAGGCAATATTGTGAAAGCAAGAATTCCAATAGTCAATTTAGATAATTTCACATCATCTTCAAGAATGAGATTTATGTGTGTCACGTCATGCCAAGGTGTTAATTTATCTGCTATGTCATAATATGTAGCATACTCTTTCAGGTGAATCAGTGAGTTTGGATTTATCAAAGCACGTAGAATCTGCACTTGAAGCTCAAACGCTGGCTATTTCAAACACTGCAAAAAAAATGAAAGCCGCCGGTATTGATGTTGTTTCATTATCGGTTGGGGAACCGGATTTTGACACACCGCTTTGTGCGAAGGAAGCTGCAATTCGAGCAATCAATGAGAATTTCACGCACTATACAGATTCTAATGGAATTGCTGAATTACGTGAAACCATCGCAAAAAAATTTCGTGAAGAAAATGGAATACAGCATGCCATAGCATCAAATGTGATTGTCTCCGGCGGTGCAAAACAATGTATTTACAATACATTGATGGCAATATGCAATGAGGGTGATGAAGTCATTATTCTTGCACCTTATTGGGTGAGCTATCCGGCGATGGCAGTAATGTGTGGGGCACGTCCTATAATTTTGTCCGGCGATTATGAACATGCTTATAAGGTAAGGCCGGAAGATTTACGAAAAGCAATCACCCCGAAAACCAAGTGCGTGATTTTGAATAGTCCTTCAAATCCAACCGGAATGATGTACACAGAGGAAGAGATTCGTGCTTTCGGAGCAGTGATTGCCGAACATGATTGCTATCTTCTCAGCGATGAGATTTATGAAAAACTCACATATGGAGAAATCAAACATTTCTCTCCCGGAGCTATTATTGAACTTTCTTCTAAAGTGATCACCGTCAATGGAGTATCAAAAGCATATGCCATGACCGGCTGGCGGATTGGTTATCTGCATGCTCCTGATTATGTTTTCAGAGAAATTTCAAAAGTTCAAGGTCAAAGCACATCACATCCAAGCTCAATTGCGCAAAAAGCCGCGCTTGCCGCATTGCAATTTGGTTCGGAAGATGTGATTGCAATGCATGTTGCTTTTTCCGCAAGGAAATCACTTGTCTGTTCATTGCTTTCAGAGATTCCCGGTCTGAAATTCCATATACCCGATGGTGCATTTTATGTATTCATCTCATTTGATGATATTCAGGATGATGTTGATTTTTGCGCCTATTTATTGGAAGAATTTCATGTTGCCCTTGTACCGGGTGATGCATTCGGTTGCCAAGGTGCATTGAGGATTTCATTTGCCGCCTCTGAAGAGACTCTGAGAACAGGCATTGATCGCCTTGCTCGAGGACTCATAGCATATGGAAAAATCAAATGATCGGCTCACATAAATATCTCACTCCCGCAGCAGTGGCTCAATTAAGCTCCATTGAAATGAAAGCTCGTTTGATTGTAGAAGGGTTTATGTCGGGCATGCACAAATCACCATATCATGGTTTCAGTGTCGAATTTGCGGAACATCGTCAATATCATCCCGGGGATGATTTACGTTATCTGGATTGGAAAATTCTCGGCAAAACAAACAGACATTATATCAAACAATTTGAAGAAGAAACCAATTTACGATGCACAGTCATCATTGATACCAGCGCATCAATGAAATATGCTTCAAAAGGAAATGTGTCCAAATTTGATTATGCTGCCTGTTTGGGAGCAGCATTCACATATCTGATGATGAAACAGCAAGATGCTGCTGGTTTGGCTTTATACAATGATTCCATAGTCTCTTATCTTCCCGCAAAAAAGAAAACTTCTTATTTGGGAGAGATATTGCGTGTATTGGGGAATGCCATTCCATCAAATATTACCGGAACAGCAAAAGCGCTTCATGAATTGGTTGAGCGTTTGCCAAAAAGAGGAATGATGATCATCATCAGTGATTTTTTTGATGAAATGTCTTCGATTGTACAAGCACTCAAACATTTCAGACATGATGGTCATGAAGTGATAGCCATACAAGTGCTCGACCCAAGAGAAAAAGATTTTTCCTTTGGTATAGATGCAAATTTTCGTGATATCGAAACCGGCGAGGAATTGATAACGCAACCGTATCACATAAAGAAAGCATATGCTGAGGGATTTTTGAAATTCATGACTCAATTGAAGCATGAATGCAGGGTGAGGGGAGTAGATTATCTACAGATAGATACAAATCAACCCTATGAAATTGCATTGCGGGAATATCTGTACAAAAGATCAAATACATGAAAAAAGTCCCGCATGTGCGGGTCTTGAATTCATTTTCTTTTCAATGATCGAAGTATTGCCGCCCTAAAATCTTCCTTTGATCTTGCCCCGACGATTTTTTCATTAACCGTGCCATCGGCATTCACAATGAATGTTGTTGGAATGGCTCCTATGCCATCATAGGCTTCAGCAACTTTGTCATTTCCAACGATAATCGGATAGGGGATATTTTTCAAACGAGCAAATTTGCTAACTGTATTGAATGCTTGATCATCCCTATCCATCGAAATCCCGATCACAATTAATTCGTCCTCTGTGAATTCTTTGGACAATTCGATGATATCAGGGATTTCTTTTCTGCATGGTGGACACCACGTAGCCCAAAAATTCAAAAACATTACTTTGCCTGTTCCATGTTGAAGCAGATTCACTTGTTTTGAACCGTCTTTCCATGAAAGATCAGCTGCTTTCCCCGGACCTGATTTAGTGACTGATTCTACTATGAACACTTTGTTCACAGGTGATTGCTGGGCAAATGTATTCACTCCCAACAAACAAATTGATGCTAAAAAGGCATAAGTGATGCCAAGCAATTGAGTCATTATGTTTCCTCAACATGTATAAGTGCCGACAATTGTTCAGTTTTCAGATCGGAAACCATTACACAAAGATTGTTCCCTAATTTCCACAAAACCATTGTATTAGAAGCACCATTTTCTTTTTCCCAGTACCAGTCGGTTTTTTTGACTATTTCCATTGCTCTGGGATTCACACTAAGAGTTTGATTATCAATCAAACTCTCCGGTACTTCATAAGCATAAATGAGATGATCGCCAACTTTGTAAATGAACTGAGCAAATTTAGTGCCTTTCTCTTGTGAAACAATACCACCGACGAGTTCAGCGTCGATTTTAGGGAAATGTACGGGGTAATTTACGCCATTATCAGCAAAAAATGTTGATAAGGTTTGCTGATTATTTGAAAATTTCTGCAGAGACATTTTGCCGTCTTCATATGCATGAAAAGCGGAATATGCTTGTAAGCAGATATTGTTCTGTCCTGCATGAACCACAGAAAAATCATCAATGTTCGCCGAAATTTGTTGAGTATTGTTTGTTGAATTGGATACATATACATATCCTCCCAAAACAATAATCAAGCTGATTGGAATAGCAAATCTCGGGCTTAGAACCGAAATGATCGGATCAAGTGCATTCCAACAAGCTTCGATGAATGAAACTTTTCTTTGGGGTTGCTTTGCCACAGAATTTTCGGTTCTAATTCCTTTCAGAATCAAAGCACGCAAGTCTGCGGGGGCTTCTATGTGTAGTGCTTCTTGTTTTGTTTGAAGCACGGATTTCATTGCCGTTTGAATGTAAAGTGCTACGGATAACTCGGGATCATTCTCAAGACGGCTCTGAAGTTCTTGCTTGGTATTTGGATCGATATATTCTCCATCCACCATTGATGCAAGATACTCTTCGAGTTCTTTTGGTGTGTTTTTCACGAGTTGTCGTTATGAGTGAATAATAAGTAATTATAAGTTATTCGAAATCAGATGTGTCATATCCGCGCTTCTTTGCATATGCCAACAATTGCGATGCCAACATTTTTCGAGCACGATGCAAGCGTGAGCGAACCGTGCCAATTGGACACTCGATGATTTCTGCTATTTCTTCATATGTCATGCCTTCAAGATCGCAAAGGATGATTGCTGTTCTGAATGTTTCAGGCAGTGACTCGAGAGCGGTAGAAACTTCATCGTCTAAAAGATTATCAAAAATCTTCTTCTGTAAATCGGTTGATTCAGATGATTCGCTGCGTATGAGATCATAAAATTCTTCTATGACATCATATTCAACAATGTCCGGCTCTCTTTTGTCTTTTCTATACTGATTGATGTATGTGTTTTTGAGAATTCTGAACAACCATGCTTTGCAATTTGTCCCTCTTTCAAATTTGTCAAAGAAACGAAAACCTTTCATATAGGTTTCTTGCACAAGGTCGTGAGCATCTTCTCTATTGCGGCACAGCCGCACAGCAAAACTGTATAGTGCGCTCATGTGCGGAAGGGCTTCGCGTTCAAAGTCCGATTGCTTGGCGGCAATTGTATTCATAGGTACTTCTTTTGTTGCCGATGTATATGTGCCAAAATTATCGAACTTTCGCGCTTCCGCAAAGCTCTTATCATTTATTGTTGCAGCTTCAATCATGATTTGATTCCGAATTGATTCGCGAACTCGACATGCAAGGAGTTTTTCTCCAAGTTGTTCAACCGAAGAGACAGCCAGATGACCCTGTCCAAGGGATATTATTGTAACGAACGCCCATCATAGGTCCGCGTCCGGTTCTCGCAAGTGACATCACAGGTTGGGGATCAATCTGATCTTCAGGCCAAATGAGCATGATTCGAATCTCAACTTTATTTGATCCATGCGGAGTATCTATACATTCGGCATATCGAATCTTCTCTTGAAGTAAATAGTTTGACCTATGTTCAGGAGCGATTGCCTCTATGTCTGAATGATCGGGACTGATGATAACTCCTTTCCCGGCAAAGGCAAACAGAGGTTTTAGGACAAATGGTTCCAATGAATCCGGGATTTGTTTCAAATCGGAAAGTACATGTGATCCGGGTATTGCATCATGACTTAAATATGGTAGAGTATATTTACTCATCTTGAAATACCAATTTGGATGTCCGGCCCACTCCACATCAATGTCATCATACCAGTTAAATGGCAATTTTACTGAATTATCATCTAATTCATCAGCTATCGCTCTATTGAAGATCCTGCGAATTCGAATCCATTTGCCATTTCTCTGATGGAACAAAGCATTCCCTTCTTTTTTGACAGATTGAATATCGGTTGTTTTCATTCCGGTCAATTGTTCAATCACCGAGAAATCGGGTAGAGTTTTTTGCTCTTCAGGTTTGAATTCAAGCAGGCACGTTTCATCGGGATCATGATTGCCAATCAATGCTGATGTGAGTAATGAGGAGTATTCAAGCTCATCAAATGTATTCAGAAATGGAGTGAAATCATGCAAATCATAGACATGTTTCATGGATTGAGCAAATCGCAACTGATACCCAAACAATGAGGGAAAACCCTGCAATTCAACAACTTTAGGGGTCAATGAGCCATCTTCATTCATGGCAATGGCAAAGTCTATGACACAAAAAAGTGGCTTTTCGGACTCATTTGGAACATTGTATGCCAGCGGTATTGGATTCCCGATCATTATATGTTGTTGATGGTCTCGGCACATCTTTGCAATGGCAATCGCAGATTGACACAACTCCGCACGCATGGATTCATTCACGAAAATTGGCATCTCGGCCACTCTGAATTCTATGGATGTGCCACAGGAAACTGCCAATTCTCGCAGGAATTGATCATGTTTTTCTTCGGAGAACAGGGATTTACTGAAATATGTTTGCATGTGAGAGTTCATCACCCAACTTAGCGAATCCTTATGATTTTACCATTCAATAGACTTAGCCTGCATTTCGTAGATTTGCATTATCATTTGGAAGCAGAACATGATACTTGGTGTAGGAACAGACATTGTTGACATCGCAAGAATAGAATCAGCCATCTCGGAATATGGCGATGCTTTTCTTCGTAGGATGTTTACACCTGTTGAGCAGGCATACTGTGAATCATATGCTCATGGCAAGATGTCTCATTATGCAGCGAGATTCGCTGTGAAAGAAGCATTCAGCAAAGCCATAGGTACAGGCATTACGAAGGGTTTTTCATTCAAGGATGTTGGAGTTGTCAATGAAAAGGGCGGAAGGCCTCGTATCGTTCTTTCCAATTTGATGCTTGAAACATGGGGGTCTTATACGATTCATGTATCGATTTCTCATACCGACACCGTGGCAATGGCTGTTGTGATTATTGAATCTGACAAAGAACGTGATATTGATATCCGTTTGACGGAGGCTGCAACATGATAGTCATGAAATTCGGTGGGACTTCAGTCCAGGATTCTTCTGCAATATTGCATGTTGCATCGATTGCCGAACTATTCGGAAGCGAGCAACTATTGATTGTTTCATCAGCTTGTTCAGGCATGACAAGTGATCTTCTGAAATTGTCAACCGATTCAGTGCATATCAGTGATGAAGAAAGAAGTCTAAGAATTGATGGAATTGAAGATAGACATAATTCGATTGCTCAATCTTTGGGGATTGAGAAACAAGTTGGTGTCCGCATTCATGAGCTTTGTGATGGCTTGCGTAAAACATGTGAAGGAGTGGCTTTACTTGGAGAGTGCACACCACGTTCAAGCGATGCCATTGCATCATTCGGAGAATTGCTTTCAACTGTTATCATTCAAGGGTTGTTACAGTTGCATCATTCTGCAATATGGTATGATGCAAGAGAGATAATCAAGACTGATTCGGCTTATCGGCGGGCACATGTTGATTTTGATTTGACGCAATCAAAGGCATTGGAAAAACTCAAACCTTTGTTTGATTCACACCGTATAATTGTAACACAAGGGTTTATTGGATCCGATTCCGAAGGCAATACAACCACATTAGGCAGAGGTGGTTCCGATTTTTCCGCAGCATTGCTTGGTGCTGCATTGCATGCCGATGATATCATCATTTGGACAGATGTCAGTGGGATAGCGAGTGCGGATCCACGCATCATACCGGAAGCACGATTCATGGAAACGATGAGTTTCGATGAAGCAAGAATGTTGTCATATTTTGGTGCAAAAGTATTACATCCTGAAACCATAATACCGGCATTGAGCAAAAATATACCGGTGCATGTCCGCAACACATTCAAAAGTGAGGACAAGGGGACGACTATCACCCAACATGGTGATAAGGATGCAAACGGTTTCCGTTCTGTCATTGGTACACACAATGTTACCTGCCTGAATATTAGCGGGATTCCCGGCAAGGATTATCACACCAATACACAAGAACTCCTCCATCAAATTACCCAACTCTCTGGTAAGCAACCATTGATTCATGCAAGAGTTGGCGAATCCGAAACATATGTCTATGATGCCCCTTTGCACAATCTTTCTCAGTGCATTAACAAAGAGCATAATTTGATGAACATAACATTAGAGGAGTATTCGCTTATTAGTGCCATTGGCCCCAACTTAAGATCCGAACATTCAAGCAAAGCAGTTGGCAAATTTTATGAAACAGTTTTGCAAGCAGATTCGCGTCCTGTTTTCATAAGCGGCATTCAACCACAAACGGTTTCCGCCCTTGTTGCTCCTGATTGTGCCATTGATATTCTCAAAGCATTACATCACCATTGCTCATGAAACGCTTCATAAGTCTGTTTTTACTCAATATTTTCTCCATGTCTGTATTTGTTCTTTATGCAGATGAGCAAATCGACTCGGTATTCATTTCTGACGTAAAAGCGAGCTTGCAGGATATTCAGCATGTTGGTGATGAGATCCTCCATTCTTCTGACCAATCACTTTTAAAAGCGGGAATGATCATTGGTTCATCATTGCTTGCAATGCCTTTTGATGAGGAAGCGAGGCGTATTTCTCAAAGAAATGCAATCACACTTGATGGTGAGATGATGTCATTTGCAAACGGTTATGGAGATTTGTTGTATCCTGCTATTGGAATCATCGGGGCATATGGTTTGGGATTGGCATTTTCTGATGAGAGATTGCGACTATTTTCAAGAAAGACATGTACTTCACTATTGGTGGCGGGAGCATTCACAACGCTCATAAAGTCCATTGTTGGCAGAAGCAGGCCATTTACCAATCAAGGAAGCCAATCATTTACGCCATTTACCATGAATGATGCTGGATTGTCTTATCCATCCGGACATACAACCGTAGCTTTTGTTATGAGCGCTTCTCTCAGTAGATATATCGATCGTTGGTGGGCTGATGTGATTCTCTATGGCTTGGCTAGTGGGACCGCTTATGCTCGCATGCACAATGACAGACATTGGCTTTCGGATACAATCTTGGGGGGTGCAATAGGGTATTTTGCGACCCAATGGGTTTTTGATGCACATAAACAATCCACTTTATCAACCTCGGAAGCTCGGATTTTACCCATTTTCACGCCGGTATCGATGGGTTTTGCCATTCAATTTTAAAGTTGTTTCCAAAAGCACAACTTAAGGGTTGCATTTGCCATTAATTATTTAGTATTTTACATTATCTCTATATTATTACATGATCATTGAAATCATGCTCCGATAACACCATCGGATATAGTCCGACCACAACAAATGAGTATCGAACGAGGGTATTCGACACTTTGACATAACAAATGCCATGTGCAATGGTTGTTTCCATGGGCACGCGGAATGTTTGTTCTTACCATAAATAAACGCATTATTCAGAGATAGTCCACATTATTCTATCATTATTACTCATGGAGTATGTATGAAAAAACTGTTTTACTCTTCTCTCATTCTTGGCTTGATGCTTACTGTACAGTTTGCATTTGCACAAGAGAGGGTGGTTTCGGGTAAAGTGACAAATACCAAGGGTGCGCCCTTGCCCGGTGCCACGGTTTTAGTTAAAGGTACCACTTCCGGTGCCTTTGCGAAGTCAGACGGAAAATACAAAGTGACAGTTCCCACAAATGGGAAAGTGTTGGTTTTTAAAATGGTTGGTATGAAAACCAAGGAAGTTACCTTAGGTAATTCAGATAATGTAGACATCAGTTTACAAGATGATGCAACCCGTAGCGAGGACGTGGTTGTAACAGCGATTGGTATTGAACAGCAAAAACGTTCTCTTACCTATGCAACGCAGGAAGTAAAAGGGAGTGCTCTTTCCCAATCCAAAGAAGCCAATATTGTTGGTGGATTGGCAGGAAAGATTGCCGGTGTTCAGGTTACAAATTCCACAGGTGCAGCCGGTGGATCTTCGTATATCCGCATCAGAGGTGCATCCTCAATCACAGGCGACAATCAGCCATTATTTGTCATCGACGGTATTCCCATTGACAATTCACAATTGAATACAGAAAGTGGATTGGCAGGTGTTGCATATTCAAATCGCGCTGTTGACATCAACCCTGATGACATCGAATCAGTGAATGTATTGAAAGGTGCTGCCGCAACTTCATTGTATGGTATTCGTGCTGCTTCAGGTGCGATTATCATTACGACCAAAAAAGGATTGAGCAGTTCAAATGTTGGAAGAATGAGCGCAACATTTTCAACATCATTGGGCATTGACCAAGTCAATAAACTTCCTGAATTGCAAACAAAATTCGCTCAAGGACTAAATGGTCAAATTGGTTCTCCTGTAGCTACGGCCGCAAATCAGCGTCCACGTTCTTGGGGAGCTGCATTGGATACAATCAGATGGGTTGCAGACCCGAACTGGATTTGGGACAAAAATGGCCGTATCTTTGGCCAAAGTGATCCTTCAGCAGCGAATGGCAAGCAAGTCACTCCATATGACAATCTTGGTGATTTCTTCCGTACAGGATATACAACAACAAATTCATTCTCATTGTCCGGTGGAAATACCTCATCAAACTTTTTCTTATCTCTATCAAACATGAGCCAGTCCGGTGTCACTCCTAAAAACACATTTGAGAGAACAACTCTTCGTTTGTCTGGTGATCATGCATTCTCCAATGAATTGAAAGTTTCTGGATCTGTGAATTATACCAAATCCGGTGGAACAAGAATTCAACAAGGTTCAAATATCTCCGGTGTTATGCTTGGTTTGCTTCGTACACCAATTACATTCGACAATGCAAATGGCGTAGATGGTGCTGAGAATTCTGAAGCATATCAATTTGCAGATGGCAGACAAAGAACATATCGTGGATTTGCAGGATTTGACAATCCATATTGGGTAGTTAATAATACACCATTCACCGATGATGTGAATCGTATTGTTGCCTATGCACAAGCTGATTATACTCCTGCTGACTGGATTAGTGTTATGTATCGCGTGGGTCAAGATTTTTATTCTGATCGCAGAAAACAGATTTATGCTGTGAATTCAAATTCATATGTGGCAGGCCGCATCATTGAAGATCAATATTTCAACAGTGATATCACAAGCGATCTTATTGTGACGATGCGCAAAGAATTCGATCAGGACTTGAAAGGAAGTTTGATTCTTGGTCAAAATATGTAT
This sequence comes from Ignavibacteria bacterium, assembly GCA_016873735.1. Lineage (GTDB taxonomy): Bacteria > Bacteroidota > Ignavibacteria > Kapaibacteriales > UBA961 > UBA961. The sequence goes on from VGWD01000010.1 coordinate 63,648, forward strand.
TCGAAGAGCTTGGAAAACTTATATGCTACTGGTGATGCTCTAGTGATTCCGGGATTCTATAATATGTCCAATGCTAGCACATTGAATCCGGGCCAATCATTGACTCAAAAGCGTACATCGGCTTTGTATGCTGATGGTAGATTGGAGTACAAAAACTACTTGTATCTCAATGCCACATTGAGAAATGAGTGGTCAACAACATTGCCTGAAGGAAATAATTCATTCATGTTTGGTTCAGGAAGTTTAGGACTTGTGCTAAGCGAACTCATGGGCCCAAGCGAAGAAATCAACTTCTTGAAACTTCGTGCATCCTATGCTTTGGTTGGAAAAGATGCTCCTATTTATGCAACACAAACATTGTTCACAAAAGCCGGTGTAGCAGATGGCTGGACAAATGGTATCACATTCCCATTCAATGGCAATGCAGGATTCCAAATGTCAAGTTCACTTGGCGCAGCCGATTTGAAGCCTGAGATGAAATCAGAAGTAGAGATTGGTTTGGAAGGTAGATTGTTCAATAATACCGTGACATTCGATGTCAACTACTATGACAATACATCCACAGATCAAATCTTTGCTGTACCAACTGCTGCATCAAGCGGATATACAAGCAAGTTGATGAATGCAGGAAGCATCAAGAACAGCGGTATCGAGATTCAATTGGGTGCTCGTTTGTTTGACATGGATGGTTTCACAGCAGATCTCAATGTAAACTGGGCCAAAAACACCAGTGAAGTAGTTTCACTCGCAGAAGGCGTTGAAAATATCTATATCAATGGCTTTACCGGATCACAAATCCGCGCTGTAGCCGGTAAACCATATGGTACTGTCTACGGTGGAAAGTGGGCGAGAGATTCTGTTTCAGGAAAACGCATCATCGGTGCTAATGGCTATCCTGTGGTAAGTAGCGAAGAAGGTGAACTCGGAAATATCAATCCTGATTGGATTGCAGGTTCCAGACTTACTTTGGGCTACAATGGCTTGACCGTTTCTGCATTGCTTGACATCAAATCTGGTGGTGTTATGTGGAATGGTACAAGAGGAGCTTTGGTGAACTATGGAATGGCAAAAGAAACAGAGAACCGTGGCACACTTCAAGTGTTTGATGGTGTTCGTCAGGTTAATGGTGCTTGGGTAACCAATGACACAGCAGTACCTTTAAGCCAAGCATGGTATTTGGGTAATGGCGGTGGATTCGGTGCTCAGTCCGAGGACTTCGTTGAAGATGCCAGCTATGTTCGCTTGCGTGAATTAACAGTGGCTTATGATCTTCCATCTGCAATGCTTGAAGGTTCAATGCTTTCAAGAATAGGTTTATCTTTTACTGCTCGTAACCTTTGGTTGAGCACGGATTATAAAGGAATTGATCCCGAGACAAGTTTGATTGGAAATGGAAACGGACAAGGCATGGATTATTTCCAATTCCCGAATACTAAGAGTTATGTATTCAGTTTAAGTCTCGGATTCTAATTTCTCAATTCAATTCAACTATAATAGATAGGTACATTAATTATGAAAAAATATCTTGTCATATTCATCTTAGGATTTACGGCGCTGACTTTTTCAGCTTGTGATTCTTGGGTTGACAATAATGTCAATGTCGATCCCAATAATCCGGTCGATGCGCCAATAAATCTTGTTCTTCCTTCTGCTGAAGTATCCCTCGCATATGTCGTTGGAGGAGATCTCAGCAGATTCACAGGCGTTTGGATGCAACATTTCCAAGGAGTTGATCGCCAATTTGAACCAATCAATAGATATCAGCAAACCGAATCTGATATCGACAATACCTGGCAAACTCTGTATCAAACAACATTAAACAGTTTGCGTATTGTTGAAACAAAAGCGACAGAGTCCAATTCTCCGCATTACAGGGGTGTTGCACGCATCCTCATGGCTGCTGCATATGGACATATCGTTGATGTTTGGGGCGATGCTCCTTTTAGCGAAGCAATCGGTGGAAATTCCAATTTGAAGCCGAAATATGATAAAGCGCAAGACATCTATGCCGGCATTCAAAAAATGCTTGATGATGGGATCGCTGATTGTTCTTCAGCATCAAGTACTTTGAAGCCAAATGCATCATCTGACATTGTTTATGCGGGTAATATGGCCAAATGGATCAAAGCAGCTCATGCTTTGAAAGCACGTTATCACTGGAGACTTGGTAATGGTGCGAGTGCATTGACATCTATTGCAAATGCAATTGGAGCTCAGGCTGATGACGCAATGGTTAATTTTTCCGAAGATCCAACAGGCGAAAATCCTTTGTCACAATTTATGTCTCAACGTAGTGGATATATGACAGTAGGTGTGAAGCTTGTAGAACTCATGAATGCTACAGAAGATCCACGCAGAGATGCTTATATCGAAGCTGACAAAGATGGCAAGTTCACAATAGATTGCAATCCCGGTCCACTCTTTGCAAGTTCCAGCTCTCCGGTACCTCTTGTGACCTATGCTGAAATGATGTTCATCAGAGCTGAAATCAAAGTTGGTCAAAGTGAAGACGCAGATGCTAAGCAATCCTATACAAATGCTATCAAGGCATCTATGGCTCTTGCAGGCGCGAGTGATGGCGAAGCAACAACATATCTCGGAAGAGCAGATGTGATGCCTTCCTCAGCTCTTACTTTGAAACATGTCATGGAGCAAAAATTCCTTGCCATGTATACTCAGCCGGAAACGTTTTCTGACTGGAGACGCACAGGAATACCTACATTGCCTGCTCCTGCAAATGCTGTAGGGCCAACCCCACGCAGATTCGTATATCCTCTCAGTGAGCGTTTATATAATTCTGCAAACATGCCAACCGGCATTACAACGGCGAATAGGTTGTTTTGGGACAATAAATAATACTCGCACTCCATTGGTGATAAAAACTCGGATATATAACATATCCGAGTTTTTTTTTTACATATTTTGAAATGGGGAACCTCGTATTTACTTGGTATGTTGCCCTTTAATACTCAGTGATGCAATTGTGTATAAATGTCCTTTTGGCATAACCATGATTCTGTTTATATTTACGATTACTTAAACCCCTCCAAAGCTCATGAAGACGTAATTTATTATTCATTTTATCCAATATATGTTATGAAAAAACTGCTTCTCATTGTACTGCTCCTTGTGTCAGCAGTCACAGCTTCCCATGCAGAGGTATTGATAAAAAGAAATTGCCTTCTCTGCTTGCGGGATCAAATGCCGGAAACGAATTTTACATCTCCTTTCCCCCCGCTTATGAAGAAGTTCCAGGTGGCGATAATTCACTTCGCATTTTTGTCGCTTCCGGTGTACGTCAAGAAGTAACGGTTGAAGTAAAAGGAAAAGGTGTGAAATACACTAAGGTAACCGTCCCGAATGATGTGATTGAGTTTCGCATCAGTCCAGGTGATGGTTTCCCATATTCTAAGTCGATAACTTCTGCTGCTCCACCTGAGAAAGTATATCAGCAATCGGCTATTTATGTTAAATCTCGTGCGCCAATCGTAGTGTATGGCGTTGCCCGCTATCAATATACATCCGATGGATTTCTTGCAATTCCCGTCAGTGCATTCGGTACTGAATATGTGATTGCTGCTTATCCTCAAT
>VGWD01000011.1 GCA_016873735.1 Ignavibacteria bacterium
TTGGATGATCGGCGATAGCATCACAGATGCACAAGCCGGAAAAGAAGCAGGAACAACAACCATTCTTATAGGAACCTATTCCAATATTCCCGAAGCCGATTACATCTGCCCAGGTATAAAAGAATGCATGAAGATATTGGGGTGAGTGTTTCTTCATTCCCCTCGTGACGGGGTGAGTTCTTCTTCATTCCCCTCGTGACAGAGGGGTGGCACGCGAAGCGTGACGGGGTGAGTTCTTCTTCATTCCCCTCGTAAGAGAAAGTGCCCGTTTCTTGTCTGCGCTCGAAAACCAGGAGCGGGGTGAGACCTCCGTCTTCATTCTAACTGTTCGTCGAACGAGGCCGAGACGAGAGTCTGATGTGTAAATATACCACTCGGCTTCGCTCGGGGTACAATAAGCGAGATCATTCCCCTTGTGTAAATGGGTGACCGAAGGGCGGGTTAAAAACTTCCTTGTAAATACCATAGAACAGAACCCCCGTCGTAAATGATGGGGGGGGATATTTTTCAATAATAATTACTTAGTCTACTATACTATTGTTAATATTGGATTTAAGCAAGATATCTTGTCTTGTATTTTTTCTAATTGAAAAATATATTGATCGTCCATGATATTCATGTTCCTGAAACACATCTAAAATAATGTCACCTATTTCCCATAAATAGTGTAGATTTTTCTGAAATCACAGAACCTTATGATCCCCATACATATTATTTAGTGAATTGATCATTTTAGGAACAAACTCATCCAATATATTTATTAGATTGATTTCAAACTGAAGGACATATACTTGATATACTTAATTTTAAATCATTAGCACTCTTCATTACTTTTGAGAATAAACATCATGTACTTAATCAGTCAAATGCGTCTTATATTCCACATCATCCTGGGCATATTATTCAATATTTTTTACTTGATAGGAAATGATGGATCATATACCGGATCAGGTAATCAACTAGTTCCCGTTAAGGAAACAGATATAGCTTTGGAAAAAGAGATACTGACAATCCGTAGAATAGATGGAACTGCTATTGTATCTGTGTACTATGAATTATTCAATCCTGGCGATGAAAAAGAAGTTATTGTTGGTTTTGAAGCCGATAATTCGAGTTTTCCTGCAAATGTGCATCCTAAAAATGGTGGACATCCATACATTGAAAATTTTAATGTTAATGTAAACGGGAAACAATTAAAGCATACAATCGCATACCTTTTAAATGATGAATCATTACCTGCAAACAAAAGATCAATAGCACTTCCAAAGCTCATCAAGTACATTGATAAAGACCCTGAAGGTGCTTCTTTTACCTATGTGTATTCTTTTAAAGTCAAATTTAAAAAAGGACATAATATCATTAAACATGATTATGAATATCAAATGAGTAGTTCAATTGGAATGGTGTTTGGTTTTGACTATAAACTCACTCCTGCAAATCGATGGGCAAATGGACAGATTGATGATTTTACCCTTATCCTTGATTTAGGAGAATATGTTGGAATAAATCTGAATATGTATGGGATTGCAGATAAGAATTTGGTTTTTACTGGTAGTGGACATTATGGTAGGCCTAATGCCCCCGAAAACACTAATCATAAAGAAAATGTGTTTATCGAAAGTGGACAATTGATTTTTCATGCAAAGGATTATCATCCCGAAGAAGAGTTAACGTTTGATTGTCCTGATTTCTATTTTGATTATAATTCTGATAATGACCAGAGAACACTCACATCAATTCCATATTCGGTAATTGCTCAAGAACAAATTTACTTTGAAGATTTATCTCCTTTTGATAAAAAGATCTTTGAAAATCTTCAACTTGCCAGAGATGGGTATATTTTTCCTGATAAATCTTTATATGAGTATTTCATGAAAAACACTTCGTGGTATATTCCTGATCCAGAGTACAAGCCACAGTAAAGATGTCATAGCCATTGATATTTGCAGTATTAGCATTATAAAATCTGAAATTGTTCTAACTATGATTGCATTGATTGTCATACAGACTGCATCCACGGTAGAATGAACTCATCCCGCCCTGGTTTTCGAGCGCAGACGAGAAACGGCCACCCCTCTGACTCGAGGGGAATGAAAGTCATGAATTGTACACCGAGCGGAGCTGAGGTCTGTACCCCGAGCGAAGACGAGGGGTACATTTACACTTGAGATTATCGTCTCGGCTTCGCTCGACGAACAGTTTAAGCATGAGGGGAATATATAAACAAATGCCCCACATTTCTGTGAGGCATTGCATCATTTGATGATGAGTTTTTCTTGTAGTATATCTTCCGGTACGCGATAGACATGTTTGACGAGACGGAGCTTTTCGAGTATCCAGATGATATAGCCGGAAAGATCGAATTGCCACCAAGCCAGACCATGAAATGCCGAGCGGGGAAATGCATGATGATTATTATGCCAGCCTTCGCCCATGGCAAGAATGCCAACAAGGAAATTATTCTTTGATGCATCATCTGTCTTAAACATCTTCCCGCCGAAAATATGACAGATGGAATTCACGCTCCATGTGAAATTCAATGCAAGAAATAATCGTACAAAACCTCCCCAAAGCAAACCATTGAGTCCGCCGATGAGGAATGGGATGAGTAAACCAAGCATGGACCAAGCAAAGAATGTGGCATCAAAAAAGGTGACCATCTTATCCTGCTGAAATTTCTTGCCAAAGGTTTGTCTTGCCTGAAAATGCACTTCGGGATTCATCGTGAAAATCCATCCACAATGCGCATGAAGCCACCCTTGGAATGTCGGACTATGTGGATCATCCTCAACATCCGTATTTGCATGATGCTTCAAATGTATGCTCGCCCATGTGGAAGGCGCTCCTTGCAAAGCCATTGAACCAAGCATGAGTAAAATGAATTTCACAGTAGGATTCGCCGTGAAACTCTGATGCACAAGCATGCGATGAAAACCAAGAGTAATACCAAGCTCGGTCAAAATCGTGAGCGATATACAGAGAATCACATCCTGCCAAGAAATAAAGCCCTGAAAGGCCAAAATAATGGCTGTGACTGTTCCCAAACCGGGTAAAACAATCAACATCAAGAAATATAAGATCACCTGTAATTGGTGAGAATAGGGTTTATTCACGGATTTGTCCAAAATAATGCTACATCATGGTGAAAACTTCCTGCTTTTGAAGCATTGAAGCGGGTCTGATACATATTCCGTATTTTTGCAGTGGGTTTTTGTCCGATAAGGTGCTGCAATCTGCATCAGACATTCAAATATACGGACTTGACACATTGCACAATCATCCCTTCCCTTTCACGGGTTTCGGGATCTTTTCACGGAAGGACTTCACTCTATGTGCGGAATCGTTGGATATATCGGTCATCAAAAAGCTTCAGACATCATCATCAATGGATTGAAACTCCTCGAATATCGTGGATATGATTCCGCCGGCATCGTTACGAATGAGTCAGGACATCTCCTGATTCAGAAGAAAGCGGGCAAAGTGAAAGACCTCGAAAAGAAACTTGATCTCGGCGCAATGCTGAGCAATATCGGGATTGGTCATACACGCTGGGCCACACATGGCGAACCCAATGATGTGAATGCGCATCCGCATACTGATAGCACCGGCAAAATCGCGCTCGTGCATAATGGCATAATCGAAAATTATACAGCACTCCGCAAAAAACTCATCAAGGATGGCTATTCTTTCAGTTCAGAAACAGATTCCGAAGTACTCGCCGTTTTCATTGGTTCTCTCTATACGAATGGGAATGATCTCGAAACTTCCGTGCGACTTGCACTTAATGAAGTGGAAGGTACTTTCGGCATTTGCGTGATGAGCTCCGATGATCCCAACACAATGATCGCAGCCCGTCGTGGAAGTCCAATCGTTGTGGGCATTGGAGATGGCGAATTCATCGTGGCTTCCGATGCATCGGCAATCATACAGCATACAAGACAAGTGATTTATTTGGCCGATAATGAAATGGCGGTTATTTCTCGACATGGCGTGACCACGAAAACAATTGACAATGTGATCACGGATGAGCAAATCGAACAAATCGAATTTGACTTGGATGCGATTGAAAAGGGTGGTTATAATCATTTCATGCTCAAGGAAATCTATGAGCAACCTTCCACTTTCCGCGATGCATTACGTGGTCGTTTACTCACCGAAGAAGGCAATGTCAAACTTGGTGGCTTGAACCCAGTCTCAAAAGAATTGCGCAATGCGCGCAGAATCATCATCCTTGCTTGTGGTACTTCATGGCATGCCGGACTCGTCGGTGAATACATGATCGAACGCCTTGCGCAAATTCCCGTGGAAGTGGAATATGCCTCGGAATTCCGCTATCGCACACCAATCATTTATCCTGATGATGTGATCATCGCAGTATCTCAAAGCGGTGAAACCGCTGATACTTTGGCGGCATTGAAAGAAGCTCACTTGAAAGGCGCAACCGTACTCGGAATCGTGAATGTTGTTGGAAGCTCGATCGCGCGTGAGACACATGCGGGCGTATATTCTCATGCTGGACCCGAAATCGGCGTGGCTTCAACCAAAGCATTCACTTCCCAACTTGCTGTATTGTCGCTCCTGGCTTTGCATCTTGGAAGAATGAATAAAGTATCTTCCATCGAAGGCAAAAGAATTGCCGAAGCTCTCGATTCCATTCCATCGAAAATCGAAGAAATCCTCAAGCAGGAAAATACCATCAGAGAAATCGCCGAAGAATATCAAGATGCTCGCAATTTCTTGTATTTGGGTCGCGGCTATAATTTCCCCGTTGCTCTCGAAGGCGCTTTGAAATTAAAAGAGATTTCCTATATCCATGCCGAAGGATATCCCGCTGCGGAAATGAAGCATGGTCCGATTGCACTCATGGATGAAAATATGCCCGTGGTATTCATCGCAACCAAAGATGATATTTATGATAAAGTGATTTCCAATATACAGGAAGTCCGTGCGCGCAAAGGGAAAGTCATTGCCATCGCAACCGAAGGCGATACCCATATTGAATCCGTTGCGAATCATGTGATTTATATTCCCGACACGCTTCCCATGCTCACCCCGGCATTGGCAGTTATCCCTCTCCAATTATTGGCCTATCATATAGCAGTTCTTCGCGGATGCGATGTTGACAAACCACGCAATTTGGCCAAGTCAGTCACCGTGGAGTAGTATGTTGGGTCGGAGTTTGGTAGTGAGGCTGGAAAATATGTCTCGGTGGTTTTATTAGACTTTTGTCGTAGGCTGTTTTTATCACTTTTATCTTCCCCAGCGGTGAAGACATTTTTGAACTATTTGCGTGAGCATAAACAGAGGATTTCGAAGAAACATTTTGGATCGCAGGATAATACGCCATGAGTTCATGCTAATTATGCCGATTGGAACTGTGCAAGTTCTTATTTTGTCATAGATTTTTCAGTTGAGTAGCACAGAATATTCCAATGATTCAGTCAATTCTCGATATCAGTGTTCAAGATAAAGTGTGTTTGGTCCGCGTGGATTTCAATGTTCCCATCGATGAACATGGAATCATCAGCGATGATAAGCGCATTCGTGAATCACTTCCAACAATCAATGCCCTTCTGAAACAAGGTGCGAAAGTGGTGTTAATGTCGCATCTCGGTAGACCCAAAGGCATAGTAAATGCAAAGTATTCACTCGAAGTGGTCGCCAAACATCTTGCCACTCTTGTCTCTGCTCCCGTACACTTTACATCTGCATGCATCGGCGAGATTCCTGCGACAGCAATTGCATCCATGAATGCAGGCGAAATCTTGGTTCTTGAAAATTTGCGTTTTCATGCAGAAGAAGAAAACAATGATGCGGGATTTGCCAAAGCATTGGCTTCTCTCGGGGATGTCTATGTGAATGATGCCTTCGGAACCGCTCACAGAGCGCATGCTTCAACAGCCGGCATTGCGGAATTCATGCCTGTTAAAGCGGCAGGACTTCTCATGCTGAAGGAATTGCAATATCTTGGCAATGCGGTGAATACTCCAGAGCGACCCTTTGTGGTCATTCTCGGTGGTTCAAAAGTCTCCGGTAAAATTGATGTCATCAATGCCCTGCTCCCCAAATGCGATCATATTCTCATTGGTGGCGGCATGATGTTCACATTCCTGAAAGCAAAAGGTTATGAAGTCGGCTCTTCCTTGATCGAAGAAGATCGCATCGAAATAGCAAAATCATTACTTGAAAGCGAATTTGCTTCCAAAATCGTCTTACCACGCGATTGCATCATTGCGGATGCTTTTTCAGGCGAAGCAAATACACAGCATTCCTCATGTGAGTCGATTCCGAGTGATTGGATGGGACTCGATATAGGACCCGAAACCATCGCGGAATTCTCATCCATCATTGACAATGCGCGAACAATTCTCTGGAATGGTCCGATGGGTGTATTTGAAATTCCCGCATTTGCGCATGGAACAAAAGCGATTGCTGAATCCTTGGCACAAGTCACACAATCAGGTGCCATCACGATTGTCGGTGGTGGAGATTCCGCTTCGGCGATTTCCGGAATGGGTCTCGCAGATGCAGTCAGCCATGTATCAACGGGTGGAGGCGCTTCACTCGAATTTTTGGAAGGTACGACACTTCCGGGCATTCAAGCCCTGGAATTGTTATTCTTACGGAGTCTATGACTTATTATCAAAATAATCGCGGAATGGGTTTTTCCCTCTTTCCACCAATGCTAAAATTATTGCTCATTTTGAATGGTGCGATTTTTCTGCTGGACTCTGTCATTTTTGAAATGCTCGCTTTCAATGGTGTCTCGCTCTCTTCCTATATCATGGAATATTTTGCATTGTACCCGATTCAAAGCGGACTCTTCTGGCCATGGCAATTGATTTCCTATCAATTCCTACATGCGGGATTTTCTCATATCTTCTTCAATCTTCTCGCATTGTGGATGTTTGGTGCTGAACTTGAAATGATTTGGGGTAGCAGAAGATTCATCACCTATTATCTGATTGCGGGAATGGGTGGCGGACTTGTTCATTTGGGCATGCAAATGCTTCCCGGCTTTGAAGGCGCGCCCACCATCGGCGCTTCGGGTGCGGTGATGGGCATTTTGCTTGGCTTCGGACTCACCTTCCCGGATCGACCCGTCATGATGTTTCCTTTGTTCATCCCAATTCCGGCAAAGTATTTTGTCTTGATTTATGCCGGCATTGATCTTTTCTCAGGACTCTTCTCAACTAATTCCGGCGTTGCACATTTCGCTCATTTGGGTGGTGCATTTTTTGGATATATCATGCTTAAACATGGCGATGATTTAAAGATTTATGCGCTGGTTGACAAAATATTCGGTCGCTCAAAACAGCAATCAAGTTATAGTAATATCATTGATTATCCATTTGAAAAAACCTATGTTGAAGTCGTAGAAGAAGTGAAACCACCCGAGCCGAAAGGCACGATAACAGGTGTATTCATGGATGGACGAGAAATCACGACTGAAGAAATCGACATCATACTTGAAAAAATCACAGCAAAGGGTTTTGCGAACTTGACCGAACAAGAAAAACGCATACTCTATGAAGTCTCAAAGAAACTTGATTAAATCTCGGAACATTTGACCCATACCAATGGTTAACATTCAATATCTTATTGGCTAAAACGCATGAATCTCCCCATCCTTGAAAATCAAACAGAATCTCCTTATGTGGTGCGACCTTTCCGCAGAAGAATAAGTCGTCAAGTGATGGTCGGCTCCGTTCCTGTCGGTGGCAATGCCCCGATCAGCGTGCAAACCATGACAAAAACCAAGACTGCGGATGTGAATGCAACCGTTAAGCAAATTCAGAGATGTCAGGAAGCAGGCGTGGACATCGTTCGCGTCACCGTGAATGACAAAGAAGCTGCCGAAGCAATTGCTGATATCGTCAAGCGCACAACGATTCCAATTGTAGCAGATATTCATTTCAATCACATTTTTGCACTGAAAGCGATTGAAGCAGGTGTTGCGAAAGTGCGCATCAATCCCGGTAATATCGGCTCGAGAGATCGCATCAAAGAAGTGCTCACAAAAGCGAAAGAGCGTGGAACTCCTATCAGAGTGGGCGTGAATTCAGGTTCACTGGAAGAAGATATTCTCGATAAACACGGTTATCCAACTCCCGAAGCACTCTTTGAAAGCGCTATGCGTCATGCGGAAATCGCGGCAGAATTCGGTGTGGATGATGTGATTCTTTCCGTAAAATCCACTGATGTTCGCCTCATGATTGAAGCATATCGCATGCTTGCCGAGAAGACAGATTTTCCTTTGCATCTTGGTGTGACCGAAGCTGGTACTTCTCGTGTTGGAACAATCAAATCTTCTGTCGGTATTGGCACATTACTCGCAGAAGGAATCGGTGATACGATTCGTGTTTCTCTCACTGATGAACCCGAAAAAGAAGTAGAAGTTGGAAAAGAAATCTTGCGCTCACTTGGTTTGACCCAAAGATCCGTTGAGATTATTTCTTGTCCGACATGCGGAAGACTCGAAGTGGATTTATTCAAGATCACGGGTGAAATCGAAGAGCGACTAAAAGGAGTGAAAAAACCGGTGAAAATTGCTCTCTTGGGTTGCGTCGTGAATGGTCCGGGTGAAGCCAGCGAGGCGGACATAGGAATTGCTGCAGGCAAAGGCGTTGGTATTCTTTATCGCAAAGGCGAGGTCGTTCGACGCGTCAAAGAAGAAGAAATCATTGATGCCGTAGTGCAAGAAGTTATGGACTTTGTGCCTGAAGAACAGCAATAAAAATAAACTTTGGACAGTACACAAAAATGCCATAAATTACATATGAGTTGAGTGGCTATCTCTCCCCTGAGAGCCACGCGCGATGCTCACACCTGGAATTCCACATTCCGGGTTTTTTTTTGCCCACAAGTGCAGAATTATTTGAGTGAACCGATGATGACCGGCTTTTCGCTTGCACATGCCCGGATGATTTCATCCACATATTCGGGTGCAACTGCGATGATCATACCGATACCGAGATTAAATGCCTTGCGCATTTCTTCATCAATGATGGAACCGGCTTGTTGAATGATCGAGAAAATCGGGGGGATGGTCCAGCTTGACCAATCGATATGCAATTCCAAACCTTCGGGTACAATGCGTTTTGTATTCCCTACAATGCCACCACCCGTGATATGTGACAAAGCTTTGATATTTCCTTTGTCAATCAAAGGAAGCAGAAGAGTTGCATAGGAGCGATGCACCGCAAGCAATGCCTCACTCAATGTTCCGCCGAGTTCATCAATATGTTGATTCACATCATATTTCGGAAACAAAGCGGCTCTCGCGAGAGAATATCCATTCGTGTGCAAACCTGTTGAAGCCAATCCAATCAATATATCACCTTTGGCAAGCGTTTTATGCGGGAGGATTTTTGGTTTGTCCACCACGCCGACAATAGTGCCGGCCATGTCATATTCACCTTCTGCATACATCGAAGGCATTTCTGCAGTTTCGCCACCAATGAGCGCGCAACCATTTTGCTCGCATGCAAGTGCCAACCCTTTGATCACTTCAGTAGCAATATCCGGTTTCAATGCACCAGTTGCGAAATAGTCTAAAAAGAAGAGTGGTTTTGCTCCACAGGCTAGAATATCATTCACGCAATGATTCACGAGATCTTGGCCTACAGTCCCATGAATACCGGTCGTGAATGCAATCTTTAATTTTGTTCCAACACCATCCGTACTTGCCACGAGGACGGGATGTTCAAGTTCCGGAAATCGACCATCATATAATCCACCAAATAACCCGATATCAGTCAATACAGCCGGAGAAAAAGTTCGGCGAATATAGGGCTTGATTGCATCAACTGTTTTGTCTCCGGCTATAATGTTTACGCCGGAAGATGAATAGGTCAACATGGCAATGTATATGATTAGATAAAAAAAAGGCAGGTACACGATTGCTGTGATACCTGCCGATAAAAAGTCTGGTATGTGGTATCAGCTTGTTTTTTGACGAATCTTACGCTCACTCATGCCACGAAGATAATACAACTTGGCTCTGCGAACGCTACCACGCTTCACGACATCAATATTGGAAATGATAGGTGAGCACAGTGGGAAAATACGCTCAACACCTACACCATTGGAAATCTTGCGAACGCGGAAAGTTGCATTGATTCCTGAGCCACGGCGAGCAATGACGATACCTTGGAAATTCTGAACGCGCTCTTTTTCACCTTCAATAACGCGAACAGCAATATTTACGGTATCACCGGGACGAAAATCAGGCATGATGAATGAGCCGGATTCATTCTTTTGATTCCGAACTTCATGGGCGGCCTGCACATATTTTTGCTCAACGAGCTGGACCTTCAATGACATTGTATTCTCCTTAACGCAGATTTCTTTCAATAGAGAACACTAATCTAAGGAAAAGTATTGTGTCGGCAAACAAGAAATTCGGCCTAAATCAGCCGAAATTCATGAAATCGTGGAAAAACTGGGGAAAATTACCCATAAATTTAATTCCACAGCTCATGATTCTGTGGTAATTTTGTGGACTTAAGCTATGTCAAACTGATGCTCTGCATCAGGTATTCGCCACCAATTTCAGACTTACTCAGGAGCTTCCCCATGATTATCGGCGTTCCACGCGAAATCAAGCCGAATGAGAATCGCGTCGCACTCACTCCCGGCGGTGCAGAATTATTGATCGCAAACAAACATGCAGTCATTATTGAAAAAGATGCCGGAGTCGGTAGCGGTTTTTCTGATGACATGTATATCAAAGCTGGTGCAAAAATCATCCCGACCGCGGCAGAAGTCTATGGTCAGGCAGAGATGATCATGAAGGTGAAAGAGCCTATCGCACCGGAATATGGACTCATCAAAGAGAATCAAGTACTCTTCACATATTTCCATTTTGCCGCTTCCCGTGAACTCACAGAAGCAATGGTAAAAGCAAAAGCAATTTGTATTGCCTATGAAACAGTGATGAAGTCAGACAATTCTCTTCCACTCCTTATTCCAATGAGTGAAGTTGCCGGAAGAATGGCTCCGCAAGAAGGAGCAAAATATCTTGAGCGTACCATGGGTGGTCGCGGTGTATTGCTCGGAGGTGTTCCCGGCACTGAGCCTGCGAATGTATTGGTACTCGGTGGTGGTATTGTTGGAACAAATGCAGCAAAGATTGCAGCAGGATTTGGTGCAAAAGTCACCATCATGGATAATAATCTGTATCGTCTACGCTATTTGGATGATGTGATGGCTAAGAATGTGATGACCGTGATGTCCACTCCGGACAATATTCGTCGTCATGCTCAGCAAGCCGATCTCGTGATTGGTGCAGTATTGATTGCAGGAGCAAAAGCTCCTCATTTGATTACTAAAGACATGCTCTCGACCATGAAGCCGGGTGCTGTAGTGGTTGATGTTTCAGTTGATCAAGGTGGTTGCATCGAAACATGCAAACCAACGACGCATGAAAATCCGACCTATGTCGTGGACGGCATCCTGCATTATTGCGTTGCCAATATGCCCGGCGCTGTTCCTTATACATCAACGATTGCTCTTACAAATGCAACTCTTCCTTATGCTGTGCAACTTGCAAACAAAGGATGGGAGAAAGCATGTTCAGATAATCACGAGTTGTACTATGGCGTGAATACTGTTAGCGGAACAATCGTTTATCAAGCGGTTGCAGAGGCCTTCGACATGCCGTATAGCGAACTGAAACTCTGAAAGTGAATTATTCTTTCATGAAGGGTGTTTGCTCATGCATTCACCCTTTTTTTATCGGACATTATGTCACTTTGTGCAATTCCATCAGCCCAAATCATTCCTGATGAAAGCATTTTCTCAGGATATGAATCATCGCATCCGTTGACGGTAAAGCATTTCAAAGAAATGCAAGATGGTACCTATTGGTTTCAGCGTCTTTTGACTATTGAATCTTCATTCATGAGAAATGTGAATGAACGTTCTAAAAAAGTCATCGCGCATGTTCAGAAGGTAGAAGGCGAAAAAGAATTCGACATTGTCTATGGGGGCGGCGGACTTGCAATCATACATGCCGCTTTGATGGCAAAAGTGTATGGTTATTCGGTTTGTTTATTCGACAAATTCGGGGTGGGGATCACACATCGCGATTGGAATATCAGCTATCAGGAATTACTCGTTTTATGTGATTGCGGACTCTTCACCGAAGAACAATTGCAATCATTCATCACATGCACATATCGTAGTGGTTTTGTGAAATTCCATGATGCGAATTCTGCGATCAAGACTCCACATTTGTGGATGGACCATGTACTCGATAATGCCCTTGATGCAAATGCACTACTTTCTGCCGCAAGAGACATTGTGCTTTCGCATGGTGGGACAATTCTCGATAATGCACACTTCGAATCAATCATAGTTGATGGAAGAATGGCTCATGTAACAATCAAAGAACATGGCATTGAACGTATAATCAACACATCACTCTTTATTGATGGCATGGGTGCATTTTCTCCGATTGCCAAATCACTGAATCCTAATGCGCCGTTCACACATTGCTGTCCGACAGTTGGTACGATTTCATCAGGTTTCAAAACAGGCACCGGAGAGCGAGAAGTTGATTTCAGTGTCGGCGAAATTCTCGTCACGAATGAAGACATGCTCCCCGATGGCAGACAACTCATTTGGGAAGGTTTTCCCAGCTCGAATGATCGCTTTGTCACTTATCTCTTTTTCTATGATGCGATTGATTCCCCATCCGATAAATCACTTCTGAATTTATATGAATTGTTCTTCGAGAAACTTTCTTCATATAAAGAACCGGGCGAGCATTTTGATATCGGTAGACCGCTTTTCGGCATCATCCCTTCTTATTCACATAAGGGATTTGGTAATGCTCGTATTTCCGCTGATGACAATATTCTCTGCATTGGTGATGCAGCAGCACTCAGCTCACCGCTTTCCTATTGCGGATTCGGATCATTTGTTCGTAATCTTCCGCGCACGACAAAAGCACTGCATCAAGCTATGCAGGCAAACAACCTCACGGCTGCATCACTCAAAACGATTAATGCATTTGAATCACGCGTTGCAATCATGTCTAATTTTGCAGCATTCCTTCAAGGCAAAAAGGGTCAACCCGCAAATACTGTGAATGAAACAATGAATCTCTTCATGGATGTGCTTGCTCATTTACCGAATCATATTGCTCAAGAAGTGTTTCGAGATACAATGCAATGGGAATCGTATAATATCATGATGAGCACGGTGCCGAAAAGACATCCAATGTCCTATAAGATGTTGATTCGCACGCATGGTATTTGGGGATTGCTCAGATGGGTTTTGAATTTTGTAGGATTCACCCTCAGTGAAAAAAGGCGGAAGTCTTAACGAAGAATCACTTGTGAAGCATGGACATAGGGCTCTTCGCCACCATGCACATGACCAAATACTGAAATCTCAATTCCTTCTTTCAAACTAGGCAATGGATCTTTGCCTGTATATTCCACTTTGAAGATTGTACCTTGTTGATCTTTCGCATGAAAATGTCCTTCATGATGTTGATGTCCATCATTTTCAACAATGGTACAAACGGCATCAATTTTTAATTTCTGTGCTTGCTCCACATCCGATGATTGTTCACTCATATTCATTGCAGTAGAAAAACTCACTGATTGCAAAGCACCGAATTGCATGGCATACCAAAAGGTGAATGGAAGAAGAAGTATCAATGCTATGAGAATAATGCGCTTTTGCATAGGTGATCGTTGATTATATACCGGATTTGCGTAGCTGTTCGGCATTGCCTTCATATTTTGAAGGACATTTCGTAAGGATTTCATATGCAATGAATTGTTGATCTTCAAAAAGACCTTTCACCACGATGCTTTCCGCGATATCGAAATTATTCGGTCTTGCTCCCTGATACTCAACTTGTATTTCTTCACCTTTTTCATCCTTCATCGTGAAAGTAAAGAGATTCCGCCCTGCATCATAATTGGATCCTTTATCACGAACCCATGTTCCCTTTACCTGCATTTTTTTCCCGGTCTCACGTGCAGCTTCAATCGTTCCATATGCAATTTTACTGGAATCTAATACGGTGATGCCGATGACTAAAAATGCCAAACTTATGATCATGCCGATGATATATCGCTTTTTCATTTCAATTCCTTTTACTTGATATGTTGCTCAAGTTGTTTGACCGAACCATCCAATCTATTGACATAGAATGCGAGCCCAAGCCAGATCACGAGGGCGATGATCAGAACAACATAAATGGCATTGTGTTCAAAAAATGACATCATATACGCGATTCCTTATGAAGCATGCGAGATTGAAATTCTCTTCCTGCAAGACGAATCCGGGAAGCAAGATTAAGTAACCAGAAATACAGCATCGTGAATGAACAAAATGCCATGCTGAGAATGATTTGCTTAAGAATATCGAGCGTACCGGCTTGCTGACTCAAGACCGGTCCTGCATTTGAATCATCAGCCGAGCCGGGATGAAGTCCTCCATAAATGCGAGGCGCAACATAAATGAAAAACACTGCCGCAATCGCACCGATGATGGCATAGACCGAGGAGAGTCGTGCTCTTGTATGCTCTTGTTCGATTGCTGATCTCAAAATGAAATAAGCAGCATAAATCAATAATAGTACAAATATCGATGTCTCTCGAGGGTCCCAATTCCAGAATGAACCCCAATTGAATTTAGCCCAGATCGCACCCGATACCGTTGCAAGTATGCAAAATACCGTGCCCAATGCGGCAGATGAAGATGCAATGATATCAAGTCGTGGTGATGGATTTTTGAGATAGCGAATGGACATGATCATCGAGACGATATAAGCCAAAAATGCAATCCATGACATTGGAACATGGAAATACAAAATGCGTGCTCTCTCTTCAAGGCCAACGATATATGGTAGTGTAATGAAGGGGTCAATGTGAATGATGCTTGATAATCTCAATTCCGCATCGGAATTCCCACGCTTCATGTGTGCAATGATTGGTTTGCCATTACCCAATCCATCAAGCGAAGTTGCGGTCAATCGAAGCATGAACATTCGTTCTTTCCCTTGCACCGGTATAAGCCATTCACCTGTTGCTTGCTTCTCTGCTTTTGAAGCATCAATTGTACAAAGAACAGGTATGTCTTTTTGCAATCCCATGCGATGGACCAATGCGACATCTTCCGGTGTTCCGGCAATGCGTGGAAACAAAGCCAAGAAAACCATGCTTGACATCAATGTGATGAGTATGAGGCGCATCCATAATGGTCGTGGTTTGAGCAATCCGGGATATACACCCCACAGGATGCCAAGTATGAAACCAATGGATAAAATGAGAGCTTTCATGCATTCAAATGTTTGTGAAGTCCAAATTTACTTTTTTGATGATATATGACCACTACTGTTTCCATGGATTGGAAGCCCAAACAGAAAATTCGGGGATCATGGCCCGATCATCTAGCTCTAAAATGGACTTGATCATATAGGCGATTTCCTGAGAACGAAGTTTATTGTCGGCAGCGATACGCTCAATTCGCTCTTCGGAATTGAAAGCAGTCGCAACTTCACTTGGATTCACCTGCATCACCCGAATGGAATGTTTTCGAAGTTCATGTTGCCAACTTTCTGTCATGGCTCTAAGAGCAAATTTACTTGCAGCATAAATGCCACCACGCTCAAAACCTCGAAGCGAAGCTGTTGAACCGATATTTATGATTGTTCCGCTTTGTTGATTTATGAAGATTCCCGCGGCCTTTTGCGCCATCAATGCCGGTCCAAACACATTCGTGCGAAAAATTTGCTCATACTGATCCAATGTTGCATCAAGAAGAGTTGGAAAAGCTCCTAATCCCGCATTATTGATGAGTACATCGAGTCCGCCTGCATGGGCAAGAAATTCTTGATATGTTCTGTCTATGTCTTCAGATTTTGTGACATCGGCAACAATTGGAAATGCACCCGAATATGCAGCTGCTACGTTCAAACGACTTGCATCTCTTCCCGTGATACCGACTTCAGCGCCTGCATCAACAAGGCATTTTGCTGTTTCTTTGCCAATGCCTAGTGAACCACCGGTGATGAGAATATTACTTCCTTGAAGTTTCACGATGATGTCCTTTCAGTTCGAATTGATCGTGGATTTACGGTGAATTGTAATGAATGAAATGCTTCCTCACCAAGATATTTCAATTTGAGTGATCCAAGGAAACCAATCATTGCAGCATTGTCCATGCAATAGGAAAGCTTTGGTAGAAACACATTGACAGGTCTTTTTAGTGATGCACCATGCAATGCCTCGCGTAGACGAGAATTTGCGGAGACACCTCCTGCAACGATGATGTTCTTGATGCGATGTTCTTTGGATGCTCGAAGAAGTTTATGAATCAACACTTCAATGATGGCTTCCTGAACCGAAGCACAAATATCTCGCATGATGGATTGATCTGTGATGCCCTGTGGAAATTCTCTCTGGAGAAAATATCTCACTGATGTTTTTAGTCCTGAAAAACTAAAATCATAGTGTTGTTCATGCATCAATGCTCTCGGGAATACATATGCCCTCGGATTGCCCCCCTTGGCGAGTGCATCAATGCGGGGCCCGGCAGGATAACCAAGTCCAAGCATTTTACCAATTTTGTCGAATGCCTCTCCAGCAGCATCATCCTTTGTACTGCCAAGGATGATTTCATCACCGAAAGATCTTACAAGAAATATGCTGGTATGCCCACCACTGACAATCAAGGCAATGAATGGGAAATCACATTCGGCATGCTCTATCATGCCGCTATAGATATGTCCTTCAATATGATGAACCGGAATCACAGGAATTTCCAATTTCAATCCGAGTCCTTTTGCAAATGATGAACCGACAAGTAATGCACCGGCGAGTCCCGGCTGTGTGGTCACGGCAATCGAAGTGAGATCATGATATTCTTTTCCGGATTCGTTCATAGCTTTATCCACTATAAGCGAGATCGCTTGCAAATGGGCTCTGGATGCTAGTTCCGGAATCACGCCACCATATTGTTCATGAATTGTTTGTGATGAAATCACATTGCTGAGTACTGCACCATTATGAATGATGGCTGCCGATGTTTCATCGCATGAACTTTCTATTGCAAGTATGATACGATCCATCATTACATCTCCACGACCGTGACGCCTTCTCCGCCTTCAGGGATGGTGCCATTTCTGAATGAGCGGACAGCGGGATGTGATGACAATTGCTCATGAATGGCTTTCCGCAATGCTCCCGTGCCTTTTCCATGAATGATGGTCACCAATGTTATATTGGAAAGAATGGCATCTGAGAGTAATCGCTCAACATCTTTGCATGCTTCATCAGCACGATATCCACGAAGATCTATGCTTGTTTTTACATCGAGCTTTAGCACTGTAGACATGGATTTCTGCGAATACTCAGCTTTACGTTTATCGGCGCGATTTGCTTTTTTGAGTTGTGACAATTGCGTTTTGAACTTGATGCCATTAAACTCCACGACAGCCGAACCCGCTTCTTGATCCATCGTGATGATAATACCAACATCACGAATATTATCTCCAATGATAACCGAATCACCCATGGAAAATCCATCGGATTGATTTCGATCAGTTTTTTCTGCATGATGCAATTTCTTGGTGAGTTCCTGTTTTACTGCATCATACTGTTTGCGTATATCACCCACATCTTTTTGCTGCTCACGAATTTCCTTGATGGTTTGCTCAATCAAACCATTTGCCTGAGCAAGAACTTCCTTTGCTTCATTTCTGGCGGATTGCAAATATTCTGCTTTCTTCTTCTTGATGTCCGATGCTTTGAGTTCATATTCTTCACGTAAAGCCTGTGCTTTGGAAAATTCCATTCTTGCGGCTTTCAATGATTCTTCTGCCTGCACTCTGAACGCCTGCAATGAAGCAATGCTTTGTTCTAGCTCCGAATGCTTATCACCGAGATATTCACGAGCTTTATCCATCACACCACTAGACATGCCGATGGAGTTCGCAAGAGCAAATGCATAACTGTTGCCGGGAATGCCGGATAGAAATGTATAGGTGGGCACAAGATGCACGGGATCAAATTCCATTGAAGCATTGAGCAATTCTTTATGATTGAGCGCATAACTTTTGAGGGAAGATTGATGAGTAGTGACGATGAACATTGCTTTATGCTCTATGCAATGATCGAGTATGGCAGAGGCCAATGCGCTTCCCTCCTGCGGATCAGTACCTGAGCAAATTTCATCTATCAAGATAAGAGATGCATCGTCAGCGTGATCGACGATGTCTTTGAGTCTCATCACTTGGGATGAAAATGTACTCAAATTATGTTCGATGGATTGATGATCGCCAATTGCACAAAAAAGAGATTTCGGACTTGTAAGACATTCCCCAAGTGGAAAAATTCCCGACAAAGCCATGGCGATATTGAGTCCGATGCTTTTCAGTGCAACTGTCTTCCCGCCAGCATTCGGTCCGGAAATGAGATGTCCCAAAATGCCGGATCCAAATTCAATTGAAAGCGGAATTGGTTTTTTCCCTTGTCTTGCAAAGAGCAAAGGGTGATAGACATGTCGTAACTCTATTTCCGAATCTTTGGTAATCACCGGCTTCATGCCATTCATGTCGAGTGCATATCGCGCCTTTGCAAATAGAGCATCAAAATGAGCAAGTACATCAGTCGAACCTAATATCAAAGCAGCTTCCGATGCAATCTCGGCAGTCAGCATCGTGAGTATGCGAATCATTTCCCTGCGTTCTTCACCAAGAAGCAAGGACAATTGATTATTCATTTCAACGATTTCTGATGGCTCTACAAATACGGTTGCTCCGGTATTAGAAACACCATGTATGATCCCCGGCATGGTTCGTTTTTCTGATGCACGCATCGGTAATACGAATCGACCTTCCCTTTGAGTGATGAATTCATCTGTTACCAAATCTTCAGCTGATACCTTTGAGAGGAGTTTATTGAGTCTTGAACGAAGCCGAGATGATGTTTCAACGATCTCTCTTCTGATATGCGAAAGTTCTTTGCTTGCAGTATCTCGAATAGCCCCCGTATCATCGATTGCATCTGTGATATGTTTTTCCAGAAAACGATTTTCATAAAACCCTTCACCGAATGTTGCCAATACCGGTGAAGTTTCAGCTTTATTCTTAAAATACGAAGCAAGAAATCTGCAAGCCCTCATGGCCTCACATATATCCAATAATTCCGAAGCATTTAAAAACCCTCCGGCAATCATTGATTTTTGAACGGCATTACGAATATCAGATATGCCCTCTGTTGGCAATATTTCTCCCCTTACCAACAAATCTCGTAATTCACCAATGCGATCATGCTCAAGCATAAGCCATGCAATGTCTTTGGATGGACGTGCATTCAAAATGAGTTCTTTGCCTAAGTCAGACAAAGCGGATTGCGCTATCAATTGTAGGACAATCGGGAATTCTAGCTCGCGCAAAGAATCCTCCATCAATCGATGTTTGGCTTGGGATGTGGGCAAAGAATCACTCATTGAATAGGAATTGAGATGAGACCGAAAAAAACAGCGTATTTTTGTCAAAATTACGGATTTGACCGCATTCGAAGGTCACAGGAACCACACCATAACATGCTTTGTTGGCATAACATTCCATAATCCCTGAAATATACCCCGACATGAGTCGTAACAAAACAATAAAATCGGAACACATTGTAAAATCCGATATACCTGAAGAACTCACTCATATTGCAATTCGAGGTGCGAGAGAGCATAATCTACGTAATATGTCATGTGATATTCCACGTGATGAATTGGTGGTAATCACGGGCATTTCGGGTTCGGGAAAATCTTCACTTGCATTCGACACTATCTATGCTGAAGGACAAAGACGATATGTTGAATGTCTTTCTGCTTATGCAAGGCAATTCCTTGGCATGATGAAAAAGCCGGATATCGACAGCATTGAAGGATTGTCTCCTGCAATTTCAATTGAACAAAAATCCATAGGCAATAGCCCGCGATCGACAGTTGGAACAGTAACTGAAGTCTATGATTATCTGCGTTTGCTCTTTGCAAAAATCGGTATTCAACATTGTGTGGATTGTGATATTCCAGTTCATAAGCAAACCACTGAACAATTGGTGAACATGCTGCTGACAAAACCAGCGGACATGCGAATCATGATTCTTGCACCGGTCGTTAAAGGCAGAAAAGGACATTATAAAGAACTCTTTGAGCAATTCAGGAAGCAAGGATATACTCGTGTTCGCATTGATGGTGAAATCACTGAGATTACAGAAGGAATGCAAGTCTCCAGATATCAGACTCATTCCATTGAACTCATGATCGATCGCCTGATGATCAATGCTGATGCTGAATCCAGACTGACCGAATCTCTTGAAATCGCGCTCAAATTAGGTGAGTCTGTCGTGATGATTCTCTCTGAAGAAAAATCAGGACAATGGAAAGAATCATTGTATTCAACCCTCAATACATGTCCTCAATGCGGAGCAGGCTATGATACGCTCGCCCCGAATGCATTTTCCTTCAACTCACCATTCGGCGCATGCGAAGATTGCGAAGGTTTGGGGATTGTTAGTGATTTCTCGGAAGATCTTCTCATACCCAATCCGAAACTTTCACTTGCCGAAGGTGCGATTGGACCACTGGGGAAAAAACGTAAAACGCAATTGTGGGATCAAATCATTCAACTATCGAAGCAATTACGATTTGACCTTACAATACCATATGAGGAATTACCCGAAAACATTCGCACGATACTCATGCATGGAAGTCGTGACACCGTAAAGATTCAAGTACCTGGAACACGATCCATGTTCACTGCGCAAGTTAGATTTTCGGGCATTATTCCACATTATCGTGAAATGTATCATCAAACTTCTTCTTCGGACATCAAACAAAAATTGGAACAGGTGATGAGCGATGTGGAATGTGATACATGTTCCGGTGGAAGACTCAAGAATACTTCGCTTGCAGTGAAAATTGATGGAAAAACTATTTCATATATCACAAAACTTGACATCACGCAAGGGATTGCCTATATGCAATCCTTAACAAAACGTTTATCCAAAAGAGAATTGATGATTGCTTCAGTGATTCTGAAGGAAATCATATCACGAATGGAATTTTTATTGAATGTCGGCTTGGATTATCTTTCGCTGGACAGATCTGCAAGAACATTGTCCGGAGGTGAATCTCAAAGGATTCGGCTTGCCTCTCAAATCGGATCACAATTGGTTGGCGTAACCTATGTGCTCGATGAACCCAGCATCGGTCTTCATCAACATGATAATGGAAAATTGATTCAATCACTCAAGCAATTACGTGACTTAGGCAATACGGTGCTAATCGTTGAGCATGATCGAGAAATGATCGAACAGGCAGATCATTTGATTGATATTGGGCCCGGTGCCGGTGTGCATGGAGGTACGATTGTCTATGAAGGTTCACCTGATGACATAAATGTATATACCAAAAAGAACACACTGAAATTTCCCGATTCTACTACTGCACGCTATCTCTCCGGAGAGGATGACATTGAATTACCGGATGAAAGAAGAAAAGGTAATGGGCATACTCTTACATTGAAGGAAGCTACAGGACATAATCTGAAAGGCATTGATGTTTCTATTCCTCTTGGAACATGGACTTGCATTACCGGAATGAGTGGAAGTGGTAAGTCCACACTCATGAATGACACATTATATCCAATACTCTCCCGACATTTTCATCATGCATTGATTTCTCCTCTTCCCTATGGATCCATCGAGGGTTTGGAGCATATCGACAAAGTTATAGAAATCGATCAAGCTCCAATTGGGAGAACTCCAAGAAGCAATCCCGTAACATATACAGGCGTGTTCACGCAAATTCGTGATTTCTTCACGCAACTTCCTGAGTCAAAAGTTCGCGGTTATAAGCAAGGTCGATTTTCATTCAATGTTCCCGGTGGTCGCTGTGAAGAATGCGAAGGAGCGGGAATGAAGAAAATCGAAATGAATTATCTGCCGGATGTCTATGTGAATTGCGATATGTGTGGCGGAAAGCGATATAACAATGAAACATTGCAGGTGAAGTACAAAGGAAAAACGATCGCAGATGTTCTTTCAATGACAATTGAAGAATCACTCGACTTTTTCAGTGAGCTATCTTCCATCAAGCGAAAACTGCAAACATTGCATGATGTGGGATTGGGATATATCACACTTGGTCAACAAGCACCTACATTATCCGGTGGCGAAGCTCAGCGCGTAAAACTCGCCACGGAACTTGCCAAAATATCAACCGGCAAAACACTCTATCTTTTGGATGAACCAACGACCGGTTTGCATTTTCAAGATATCACACATCTTGTTCGCATCATCAATAAATTGGTTGCGAAAGGCAATACTGTGATTGTGATCGAACATAATCTCGATATGGTTAAATGTGCCGATTGGGTGATTGATCTTGGACCATATGGCGGATCGGGTGGAGGAGAAATCGTGGCGGAAGGAACACCTGAGACTATCGCCAAACACAAAAAGAGCATCACCGGAACATATCTCAAAAAAGAACTTGAACGCAGCAAGCTCATTCAACAAAAAAGGATATCTCAACACTGAGATATCCTTTCATAAGCAATGCATGATTCAATCACACATCAAGATTCTTCACATACTGCGCATTCTTTTCGATGAATTCTCTTCTGGGCTCCACTTTATCACCCATCAATGTATCGAATACCAACGCTGCCTCCGCAGCATTTTCAATGCTGACTTGAAGGAGTGTGCGTGTGTCTGGATTCATGGTTGTTGACCACAATTGATCAGGATTCATCTCTCCAAGACCCTTGAATCGTTGAATATTTATACCATCGGCAGTGGTACTTTCAACTGTTTCGGGATTCACATCATCAGAGCCGGTTTTGTCTTTTCTGATGCGCTTGATGATTTCATCACGCTCTTGATCATTATATGCATAATATTCCTGCTTGCCTTTCTTCACTTTATAGAGTGGCGGCTGAGCGATGAACAATCGACCTGAATTGATGAGATCGCGCATATTGAGGAAAAAGAATGTCAAAAGCAATGTCCGAATATGAGAACCATCCACATCGGCATCGGCCATGAGAATAATTTTACCATAACGACTTTTTTCTGCATCAAAATCTTCTCCAAATCCCGCGCCAAGAGCAGCGATGATTGTTCTGATTTCTTCATTGTCCAAAATCTTGTTGATGCGCGCGCGATGCGTATTCAGAATCTTGCCACGAAGCGGCAGAATTGCTTGGAAGCGACGATCTCTTCCCTGCTTTGCCGAACCACCCGCTGAATCACCCTCGACGAGATAGATTTCAGTATCCTCTGCGGTTCGAAGTGAACAATCCGCAAGTTTGCCTGGGAGAGCTGAACTCTCGAGCGCATTTTGTCTGCGGACAAGTTCGCGCGATTTCTTTGCCGCCATTCTGGCTTCAGCGGCAAGCGTTGCTTTTTCTATGATTTTCTTGGCAAGCTTTGGATTTGCATCAAGAAACACTGAAAGACTTTCATTCACTACTTGGCGAACAATCCCTTCAACATCACCATTACCCAATTTGGTTTTTGTCTGACCTTCAAATTGAGGCTCTGCAACTTTCACGCTGATGATTGCCGTCAAACCTTCGCGAAAATCTTCACCGGTAAGTGCGGCTTTTGTGAGATTATTTGATGTAGCATAGGAATTGATAGTACGCGTCAGAGCGGAACGGAATCCGGAAACATGGGTTCCGCCCTCAATAGTATTGATATTATTGACATAAGAAAGCAATGTTTCGCTATAAGAATCATTGTATTCAAAACATACATCAACGATGGTATCTGCTCCAACATCGCTCTTACCGGAACCGGAAATGGAAACGGTTTCTGTCAATGCGGTCAGATGAGAATCGACATGGCGAACAAATTCTGAAAGTCCACCCGGATAATGATATTCTTCTGTTGTTGCATTTGCTTCATCAACCAATACCAAACTCACTTCGGGATTCAAGAATGCCAATTCACGTAAACGCTCAGCAACACGTGAAGCACGGAACTCCACGGTTTTGAAGATGGTATCATCAGGATAAAAACGTATCATCGTTCCGGTTTCTTTCGCTTTGCCGATTTCCTCGACGCCACTCACCGGATTTCCTCTGGAATATTCCTGCCTAAAGATTTTTCCTTCTCTCTTCACTGTGGCTTCAAGTTTTGTCGACAATGCATTGACGCAGGATACACCAACGCCATGCAAACCTCCTGAAACCTTATAGCTTCCCTTATCAAACTTTCCGCCTGCATGCAAAGTACAAAGCACAACTTCAAGTGTTGAAATTTTCTTGACAGGATGAGGTCCGGTAGGAATACCACGTCCATCATCTTGGACGGAGCAAGATCCATCACTATGAAGAGTTACGATGATCTTCTTGCAAAATCCTGCAAGTGCTTCATCAATTGAATTGTCTACCACTTCTTGAATCAAGTGATGCAATCCACGATCGCTGATATCCCCGATATACATCGCCGGCCTCATTCGAACAGCTTCGAGCCCCTCGAGTACCTTGATGCTATCTTCAGAGTATTGTTTTCCTTTGCTTTTGAGATTCTGTTCGTCTTGTGATTCTGCCATTGTACTTGGTAGTAGTTGTGAAGAAAATCGATCCCGCGCTGCAATGCGGTACGATAGAGTCAATCATTGAAAATTGATATGTAAAAATACGCAATTTTCATGAATGTTTTTCACTGAAAATTGCCTTATGTGCCATGTGGCCCGACTTTCGGAAGTGCTTGTTTTTTAAGGACATACGTATTAATCCATGATCGTATCTCCAGATTGCTTTCATGACGTCTCCCTGCAAGAATGTGATCGGCATTTTCATACATGATCAGTTTATAGGGATGACGGGCTTTTTGAAGAGCAATTCCAAGTCTGTAGGAGTGCATGGGGTCCACTCTTTTATCACCTGTTCCATGTAATACAAGCAAGGGAGTCGTCTTGCAGAGTTCTTGACAAAAGTACTCAGATGAACGCTTTAACTCCTCATCCGATCGTTCCTTGCTTTCATTTTGAAACTGTGCGAATGTTTTATAGATATATGAATCTTTTGGAATGGAATCAAATGTTGTGGGGGCACCGATCGTAACTGCCGCACGAAAATCGTGCATGGTTCGCAGCATCATGAGTGCCATCATTCCACCTCTGCTACCACCAATCAATCCAATGCGATCATGATCCACATAGGGAAGAGATTTCAAAAGAGGCAGCAAAGCTGCCGCATCAAGAACATCATTACCTCCCCATTCTTCTTTGCCTTCGCTTCCGCCACAACCTCTATAATTGCTTGCTGCCACAACATATCCCCAACTGGCATATGTTACTGCATACATGGAGGCGGACTCGGCGGTCAAAGCACCTTTCTCACCTGTACCACCACGATTAAAAATCAAAGCAGGATATGTTGTAGCATTCTGTTGAGCAGGTGGAATAGCAAGAAAACCCGCAATGCGTAAACCTTGATGATGATAGATGATGCGGAATAATTGCACGGAAGAAAATGACAAAAAGTCTTCCGCACTCAATGCTCTTTTTTGAATATTGAGAATGGACTTTGGAATTGGTTCAGGATGTATTTCAATCAATTGACCATCAATCATCATTGCATCTTTGCAGGATTGAACCAAATGAATTTATACATGCGTTTATCCATCGCATTGGTTACATATCCTTCAACATAATCTTGAACTAGACGCCAATCTTCATCGTATTGAAGCACCATCATGGGAGCATCATTGATTGCGATTTGTTCGGCTTTGCGATATAATTCCATGCGCTTCAATCTATCTGTTTCAGAGAGTGCTTGTTCAAATATCACATCAAATGCAGGATTTTTATATCTGGTATGATTGATCGGGCTTGGCTGATTTGCATTGCTAGGCACCAATTTACCATAAAGGAGATTCAGGAATGATTCGGGATCCGGATAATCGGCAATCCAACCAAGTCTGAAAAACTCAACTTTGCCTGCATCCACTTCGTCAAGGTGACGTGCGAATTCCACTTGCTTCAATTTTACTTCTATGCCCAGATTCTTCTTTAATTGAGATTGTATTGCTTCTGCCAATTGAAGATTTCTACCTCCACCATTATTGAGCTGCAATGTGATTTCCAGACCTTTGCCTCCCGGATAACCCGCTTGAGCAAGAAGTGCGGGAGCTTGTTCAAGATCAAAGTCATACCCTTTGATTTGTGTTCCATTATAATCCGACATAGTTGGAGGAATAAGACCATGAATGCCCGGTCCGGCGGATTGAGATTTGAGCACAAATTTTCTGATTTGAGATCTATCGATGCCCATATTCAGAGCTTTTCTGAG
Organism: Ignavibacteria bacterium; assembly: GCA_016873735.1. Classification (GTDB taxonomy): domain Bacteria; phylum Bacteroidota; class Ignavibacteria; order Kapaibacteriales; family UBA961; genus UBA961. The sequence continues at coordinate 26,333 of VGWD01000011.1, forward strand.
ATTGATATTCCCGAATACTTTTCCGGAATACAACATTCCATAATACTGTGTTGACAAAGCAGGGATATTCAACACTTTATAGTTTGCATAGGCAGGTTTTACTTTTTTGTTTTGATCAACTACCTCTTCAAAGAATTCACTTGGAATCCGATAACTTTCTTCCAGATTTCCATTTTTACAGGCAACGAATTGATTCGTTATGTCCTTCATAAAACTGAATGTTATGCCATCGAGATAAGGAAGCTGATTGCCATCTTTGTCTTTACCCCAATAGTGAGTATTTCTTGTGAGAACACATTCTCTTTCAGGAGACCAAGAAACAAATTTGAATGGACCTGTTCCAACAGGGTGCTGAAAGAAATCCCTTCCATACTTTTCAACGGCTTCTTTGGGATGAATGAGAGTAACACCAAGGGTTACATAAAACTCAAATGGAGCGAATGGCTTTACGAGATCAATGCGAAATGTATAGTTGTCAACTGCAACGAAACCCGGAATGCCGGACACTTTGATTGGTGCATTGTTTGCTTGAGCTTCTATTGATGCATCATAATATTCTTTTGCACCGCGGACTTTTTCCTTGAAATACTCAGCACCGAGCGTTCTTGTTCTTGCATCACAAATTCGAGTGAATGAATATACCACGTCTTGTGCTGTCAATTCTCTTCCCTTTCCATTTTTGAAACAAGGATCATCGTGAAATTTCACGCCTTTTCTCAAACGGTAAGTGTAGGACATGCCATCCGGAGAGACTTCCCAGGATTCAGCCAATTCCGGTTGAAGTCTTAGGTCACCATCATATGTCAACAGTGTCTCATAGATTTGATCTGCTATGTGATGCGAAGTTGCATCATTTACTCCGACGGGATCGAGTGAGCGCAATTCAGCCATTTCATTTGCCCGGTATATTCCGCCTTTAAACTTGCCTCCTTTAGCTTCTTGCAAACCACCACCTGTTTGTTGTTCTCCGCCTCCGCAACCTATAAAGATGATAATCGAACACATGATGAATATGGAACGAAGGAGTATCTGCTTGATATTCATGACAAAACACCTGAATATTGAATCAAATCTGAATGACTATGCAAAATTACGGCTTGGGTCATGGATTCTGATGAATGGTGGAAAAAAAACGACATATAACCTTGGGCCATATGTCGTTCATATTTCACGCAGAATTGTGTCAAGATTCGGAAGAATCACCTTTTTTCACATAATCAGTCAAGTAAAACCCCGAACCATTGAATACTAGTCCGGAACCGCCACTGATTTTTCTACAGACTTCTCCCTTGGCTTTTTCATCCTGGTCACAATATTCTTCAGGACAAAGGCCCAATGGTTCGGATGAAATTGACTGCAATACTTCAAAGTTTTTTGCGCATTTACGGCATTGATATTCATAAATTGGCATGATGAACCTCTGGATAACAATAGAAACCGGGTGCTCAAACGAATTTTTACGATATATATTGAATGAACATGCAAGATAATGATATGGTGATTAAGCCCATTGGCTATTTCCACTGTTCTGTTGATGCAAAACATAGAATTCCTCGTCAACCGGATACTGAACTTGGAATTGATGGCATCATCAAGCTTGAAAAAGGATATGATTTTGAGCAAGCATTGACTGATCTGCATATGTTCACACATATATGGGTGATATACGGATTTCACGAGGCAAAAGGATGGAAACCCATGGTATTGCCACCAAGAGGAGAGAAGAAACGGGGAGTGTTTGCAACAAGATCACCATATCGCCCAAATTCCATAGGCATATCCGTATTGAACATCAAGAGTATCACAGGTTTGAATATCGCTGTGAGCGGTACGGATTTACTGGATAAAACACCGGTTTTCGACATAAAACCGTATATCCCTTATGCTGATGCGCGGCATGATGCAAATGCAGGATGGCTGGATACATTGAATCACATAGAAACAGAAATCATGTTGTCTGAGGTTTTGTCACAAACACAGAATGATGAGGAAGTTGCCGAAATAATCAAACATGCCGAACAAATCCTGAGAGATTCTGCCAAACCTCATCCATATAGAAGAATCAAGCATATTGAAGATGATCTCTATGAATTGGCCATCAAAGAATGGAGACTTTATTATCGCATCATCAATGAAAGATGCGTGCGAATCGAGTCAATTTCTCAACCCGGCTCAATGAAATAAGTTTGCAGGATGCCTTTCCCCTTTACATGAATAGGCTCTCTTTTGACAATCATGAATGGGACGGGATGATCTTGAACGATTTCGGATTGTCTTTTCACAACCTCAATGAATTCCGTGCTTGCATGTACATGACCTGGTTCTGAATAGGTTTCCATTCTGCTTGCTGTATTCACGGCATCACCCCATAGATCATATGAGTATTTGTTTTCACCGATGATTCCTCCAACCACATTCCCACAGTGCAGACCAACCCTAAACCGCATCTTCTTCTTTTCTCCACTTATGATGATCTCTCTATGGATATTCATCATTTCCAAAGCTGCATAAATGGTCTTCAAGGCATGATGTTCAACCTTCACATGGGCCCCGCATACAGCCATATATGCATCACCTATTGTTTTGATCTTTTCGAGGCCATGTCGATTTGATATCTCATCAAATTCCGTGAAAATAGAATCCATCAAATCGAGTAATTCTTCGGGATCCAATCCTTCTGAAATCTCCGTGAAACTTGCGATGTCAAGAAAGAGAACACAAACGGACATGAATTTATCAAGTACCTTTTTTTCTCCCTGCAACAATCTTGCGATTACAGCAGGAGGCAATATATTTTCCAATATGGCGGTCCGCTCAGCAGCGGCAATACGTTCTTCTTCAAATTCTTTTTCTTGCAACAATTTTACCCGTTCTGTTTCAAGTTCTTGCACTTGTTTTTTTACATCGGCATTCAATAAGGCATTCTCGATTTGTACATGTAATTTAAAATGCTCCAAACTCTTTTTGTATTCACCGACATATTCCCACAAAGAGCTGAGATCTTTATGAATGAACATGAGTTTTTCTTTCATGTCATGTTCTGTGGCTATGTCGAGCGCTGTATGCAAATACTCTTTTGCTTTTTCAATATCCCGAAATGAACAGTCAGGCTCGCTGTAGATAATTCCGAGATTATTGAAATTCTGAATCAATAAAGAAACATGATGCATTTCTTCAGAAAGATGCAAACTCTGATTGGAGTATTCCAATGCTTTGTCAAAATTCTTGAGTTGCATGTACATGTGAGCAAGATTGGCCAGCAAGAGAGCCAGTAGACGCTTATCATTCAACTCTTTGAAAATTTCTATGGATTGCAGGATATAGTCAAGCCCTTGTTCATTATTCCCCAAATTACTGTGACTAACCCCGAGATTGCAGAGTATGCGACCGATCAAATGTCTGTCTTGAATCTGCTCGGCCAATTCCAGAGCTGTTTGTTGATAATCCAGGGCAGATGCAAATTCCAACATTTGGCTATATGCATTGCCGATATGCATATAACTCAATGCGGTTTCATGGTCATTTTCTTGTTCTTCGGAAATCCCCAATGCTTTGAGATGATAATCAATGGCTTTTGTATAATCACTGTTTGATGCATATGACACACCGAGCTTATTGCAGAGCTCGGCGGTTTCCTTCATCATCCCCTTTTTTTCATAAATACTGCCACTTTTTCTGATGAATTCTATGGATTGTCTGAATAAAGCAAGTTCATTGCTGAGCATGCCGAGAAGTGCATAAATCTCAGCAATGAGTAATTGATTGTCGGAAAGTAGCGCGGATTCCAATGCTTGTTGAGCAATGGCACACGATTCTTCAAATGAAGCTTTGCTCTGAAGATCGAGTGCTTTATTCAGAAGTGTGCGAGCAGTAGACTCGGCCACCATCTGTTCTCCGAGTAACTGTTGCGATTCGTCCATGTGCATGAAATATATTTGTGAAACGATATGGCTTAGGGCCTTGTCCCCAAACGAATATTGGCATTCAAGCCATGTTCGTGAATTTTAAGCAGAAGTTCATTCACTCTTTGCAATGTGGTGTCTATAGACTTGGACGTAGTTTTGTCATAGAAGAGTTTATTGATAAAACTACCATTCGTCTTGATATCAGACATCATGCCTTTTGTTTCTTTTGTCAAGTCCGTGACACCGGCAAGTGCGGTATCGGTTTTTGCCATTAGGCGTTGTCCGCTACCTGCCAATGAATCAAGCTTCGTTAATATTGACCTCATTTTTGGTTCATTGGTTGAAACGGCATTTTTTGCATCCTTTGCAAGATCACTGAGATCACGAATCAACATTCGCATATTCTCTTTATTGTCTCCCATCAATGCATTGAGTGTTGTCATCAATTCATCCGCATTCTTGATGGTATTGCGTAATTGTTTTACGACTACACCATCAGATAGCAATGCATTGGCTTGCGAAAGCACTGTGTCCAATCGTTTCACGGTTACTTTGGCATTTGTTCCCAAATCCCCCATCATAACGATGAGTTCGGTTGCATCAGCAGTGATTGTACCGGCAATTGGTTTGGAATTATCAATGATTCCTGATTCTTTTCCGGGGATGATGTCTATCTTTTTTCCACCCGTGATTTCCAACATGCTGATGCGTGCCTCAGCATCCGGATGTATATCTGAGATTTCATCGATTGAGCCAATGATGGAAACATCGCCATTCACATTGTCTATGGAAATCACAGAACCGCGTTTTACTCCATTGATGAACATCGGAGCTCCGATCTCTATACCGCCGGAAGATGGAAATGTAAATGAAAGAGTGGTTTGAGAAACACCCACGATTAATCCCTTGCCCACAGTGATTCCTGCAATGAGGACTATGAGAGACAGGAGAGCGACGATCCCGACTCGAATCTCCTTTTTTCTGTCTGTATTCATGATATGGGAAGTCCTCTTGGGTTTGAGTGAATGCCGCAATGCAAATTTACCGTAATTTTCAACAGTAGCAAACTCATGGCTAATGATGACCATCTTTTCTGCATGCCTCCCTTTATGCCTCCTTTTTTTATAATTTGTACGCAAATTCATCGATATAAACAGTTAATCGGCTCTTCATGAAAGCATTGTTATCCTTAATGCTCACTGCTTTGGCGGTTTTTTCCCAAATTTCTGCACAACCTTTTCTGAATAGAGAATTCTTTACCATTCCGAAAGCCATCAGTTTGCAAAAGTATATCGGTAATGACATATCCGATGTGGATATTGCCAAGACCGGAATAGGCATTATGTGGGATTTCTCAGAAATTTCACTGGAAATGCTTGATGTTGTGTATGATCTTCAATCATTTCCAGATCCTGATGCCAGATTCACAAACAATACATTTCGAATGATTGCAAAGGAAGGAGGAAGCACTTCTTCCGCTGTGGAAGTGTACTCTCTAATGGATGGCCTATTACTGTTTCGTGGTTTGGGGATAATTGATGATAATGGAAGACTCGAATTGGACATATTCAATTCGCCATTCAAATTAATGCGATTTCCTTGGTTCATCGGAGAATCATTCTTTGAAGATCATCAATTTAGATCGAGCACAAGAACGCTTTCCGCTAAAGGAGTATTGATATTGCCGGGTGAACAGGGGAAGCAGGCATATAAATTTACGGAGACATTTTCCGAAGGGAACACCGATTTCGTTGAACATTCATGGTTCATTGATTCAATACCATACCCTATCATCACCATTCGTGATGCATTCTTAAAAGAAGATTCAAGTTTATTGTCGCGCTCTATAGATGTATTTAAACAAAAAAATGCGATGTCTATTGAAACAGATGAATCAAATGGCCAAGAATTCTTGCCACATTATGCACATGGATACATTCATATTCCCAAAGGAATCACCTTGCAACATATCTTCAATTTGCATGGTGAAAGGATTCCGTTTGAACAAGTAACTGAAGGACAGTTTCTCTTTTCTCAATCATCACGAACATTGTTCATTGTATATCTCAATGCGCAACAGCAAATTCGAACACAGATCATTCAGGTAATACAATGAAGAATGTTTTGTTGATATTGTTATGTACATGCTTTACAACCGTATTGGCACAACCTCCGGGGATATCATACTCTTATGAATATCCCTATAAGGATGGTATTCCCTTTCATCGCTATAAAGAACGAAGAACCGCACTAAAGCAAACGCATTCTCCAAAATCCATTATTCTGTCACTATCTGCTGATATCAGAAATCGACAAAATGATGTGGATCACCCTTATCGACAGAACAGCAACTTCCTCTATTTGACCGGTATGCCATATGCGAAGTCCGCTTTGATCATAGCTCCCGGTGGAATTGAACATGAGGGTACTGTTTTTCATGAGTTTTTCTTCGTACAACATCGAAACACTGAAAAAGAAGTCTGGGAAGGTGCATTGATGGGTATTGATGAGGCAGCTATGCTGAAGATTGAACGCATATTGCCATATGCAGATTTACGTTCATTCATCATGAAGAATCTCAAAGGAATTGATACACTTTATATTACCGGTTTACCATCTGCATCCGTTCCCATTCCATTGGCTGAAAAGCCAATGTCAATTGAAAAAATCATCAAAGATGATATTCAGTCGACTTATCCGGAACTGTATGTAAAAACCACATTACCAAGTTTGAATGCACTTCGGGAAATAAAAGACTCAGATGAATTGCAATTGATGAAGAAAGCAATTGATATCAGCATGGAAGGTCATACTCTTGCGATGAAAGAAAGTTATCCCGGTATCACTGAATATGAACTTGAAGCATTGATGGAATTTGCATTCAAAAAAGGTGGAGCCGAGGATATTGGATATTCCTCTATCATGGCCTCTGGATACAATGCATGTATTTTACATTATACCTCCAATCGCAAAGCAACTCTTCATGGCGATTTGGTTTTGGCTGATTGTGGTGCCGAATATCAAAATTACACAGCGGACATCACAAGAACATTTCCTGTGAGCGGAACATTCACAGCAGATCAAAAAACACTGTATGATATTGTTCTCGAAGCTGCTGATTCAGCCATCAGCGAAGCAAAAGTCGGCAATCCGTTCCGTGCTCCTCATAATGCCGCAAGAAAAGTGTTGCTCAAACGCATGATGGAAGTTGACCTTATTGAAAAAGAAGAGCAATTGAAGTGGTATTTCATGCATGGAACTTCGCATTATCTCGGTCTTGATGTCCATGATCCGGGCACGATGGGAACACTCAAAAATGGATCAATCATCACTGTTGAGCCGGGAATATACATCCCTCCCGGAAGTCCTTGTGATAAACGATGGTGGAATATTGGCATCAGAATAGAGGATGATATTCTCATCACTCAGGATGGGCCTGTTAATCTATCTGCCAATCTGCCAAGGACAACGAATGCCATTGAGATACTTATGAAAGCAAAAAACAAGTAATTCAAGGATTGTTCGTCAAATGATCCTGAATTGCATTATGGGAATAGAAACATGATTGAATATAAAGTCAATAAAGAAGAATTACATACCCTGCTGAAAGCACTAGGGATATTGAAAGATGAAGAGCATCTATTACTTGTCAATAATATTGAAATGCGTGATCCTTCAGCAGAAATGATTAGTATTCTTGTTGACACTGTGAAGAATGGGAACATGTATAAAGTATCATTTGAAGATTTGACTGAAAAAGAATTGGGTACCGTAGTTTCGCAGCTGTATGCGATCGAGCAATTCCTTCTTAAAGAGTTCATGCAAGTGCATAAACATATCACGAGAGGGCAAGAAGAGTTGAAGAAACGAAATGCCGGTTGCGATGTTAATAAAGATGGCATCCCGATTAATGTGGATCAACAAATGAGTGAATTTTTGCAGACTATCCTGAACAGACATCGCTCAGATGAATCATGAAGTCTGATTGTTCTTGACCAATGAACCAAGTATCGGTGGAGTAACGAATGTCGTGAGCATGATGACAACAACAATTACTGAATATTCAGTAATATCAACGACACCCAATGCTCTTCCTACAGATGCAAAAATCAATCCTACTTCTCCTCTTGGTACCATTCCCCAGCCAATCAACCAATGATTGACTCCCTTCCCTGCAAAAAATCCTGAAGCAAGTTTACCAATGATGGCAATTCCTGTCAGCACAAGAGCAGTGACCAAGGTTTGACCATTCAAGAACACAGACACATCAACCGCCAAACCTGTCATGACAAAAAAGATGGGTGACAAAAATTGTCCAATGGGTTCAATGATATGCTCAATATGTTTTTCATGATGCTCCTCGGCAATGATCTGAACCTTTTCTTGCACTTGTTTATCGGCATCTCCAACGGCACGTTTGAACTCTGAAACATATCCTGGTTCTTGAAAATATTTGAAATGTACCGAGTCCAACATCAACCCTGCAGTAAAAGCGCCAACAATCGGTGCAAGTCCTATCATGTGAGCAATATAGGCGAAAGCAAAACCAACGGATAATGCAAATCCAAGTTTCATGGCGGAACTGGGATTCAATATTGACAACCATTTGCTCAGGGGTTTTGCAATCATTCCACCGATGATTGTTCCACCTGCCAATAATGCGATGGACAAACCAATTGTCTGAACTATCTGCATCATAGAAACAGTCCCAGTCTGAACAATGGAACTAACTATTGCCAGTAGAACAAGACCCATTACATCATCTATGACAGCAGCTCCCAAAACAATTCGTGCCTCTTTTGAATGCAGCATTGAAAAATCTTTGAATACCCTTGCGGTTATCCCTACAGAAGTTGCCGATAAAGTTGCCCCAAGAAACAAGTAGGCATGTTCGGTCAAACCGGGCATAAGCATTGGCCCGGCAATGTAACGACCAAGTACAAAAGGTAATAATACTCCGACGCTTGCCACAAGCAATGCATTGAATCCGACTTTCTTCATGTCATGTACATTGGACTCCAAGCCAACTTGAAACAACAGAATAACAACACCCATTTCAGCAAGAAAATGCAAATATTCATTGCTTTTCATACCTTCAAAAAAAGGTACATTGATCAATATCATATTACCAATAATGGCTCCGGCTATAAGCTCGCCCAACACTGCAGGCTGACCATACTTCTCCACGAATCCACCCAATCTGGCCACAAGCAATGCAATCACAATCCAAAGAAAAGTCTGCGGTATGATATCAACACTCCCATTCGAAGCAAAAATCTGTTGATAGGAGAAAACAATGAATGCGGATGGAAGTAAAATCTTTTGTATCAAATTGAGTTTCATAGTAATGTCTATGTTTGCTGAATGAACCGTTGCTTTCTTTAGGCATAAAAAAAACCGTTACGAAAGAACGGTTTTATTTACGAGATCAATTGACCTCAACGAGAGACATAAAATTTTTCTGCCAGTCGAAAATTATCACCTTGTACAATGCACATGTAAATTCCATTGGGAATTCCCTGAACATTGATGTCGAACATTTTGGATCTACCCGCAAATTCACCGCCTTGATGAACATCAATCACTTTCTTTCCAAGCAAATTGAATATACCGATTGTTAAATTTTGTTGATTATCCGCGATGTCCAATTCCAATTGATATACGCCACTTGAACCTTCACGAATTCCAATGACGCGGTTATTCTTGGAAGTATCAACAATAGCCCTACGAATTGCATTTGAAGCGGAATCTCGGCCGGGCATAAACATGCCGCCGGTCATGATTTTTTTGGAATAAATGGCCGCTATCTTGGCTTGCTGCTGTTTCCCATTGCCCAAAGCATGAATCGATTCACTATTGGCAAAGCTCAGAAGTGCAAAGAGAATATATGCGAGTAAATGTATCTTCATGATATTTAGCTGTTTTCAGTTTCTTGAATATAGCACTTTATCTTTTATCTTCAGTGTCATAAATCGACAAAGAAAAATACGTACATGGCAATTGAAATGATACCTTTAGCGAAGCAAAAATTGTGCCCAAGCACTATTCTAACTAGATAAGGGTAAATTTTAGTATTTTTGCCATCAAATAGAATCAGTGTAATGTCAAAATGTTATGAAAACCTGACATTCTGTGTGAAGAACGCAGTATATTTGTCAAAAGTTACAGTCAATTTGGAATTATTGATGTCTTCTATCAAAACGGTTTGTGTGTATTGTGCTTCAAGCGACCATTGTAAGCCAATTTTTCTGGATTCGGCCTTTACTTTGGGAGGCAATTTGGCTCGGGAAGGTGTGGAAATAGTTTATGGGGGCGGAAGCACCGGACTTATGGGTAAACTTGCGGACGGAGCGATAGCCGAGAAAGGTCATGTCATAGGAATCATACCCCAATTTATGCAAAACTTGGAATGGGGTCATAAAGGTATTTCTATCTTGGAAGAAGTTGAAGACATGCATACGAGAAAATTTCTGATGATGAAAAAATCCGATGGTATAGTTGCATTACCGGGTGGTTGCGGCACATTGGAAGAATTACTTGAAGCGATTACATGGAAGAGATTGGGACTTGCACATCAACCTATTGTCATAGCGAATATTGATGGTTTTTATGATGATTTGATTGCCATGCTAAACAAAACCGTTAATGAACAGTTCATGCGTAAAGAGCATTTAAAAATGTGGCATGTGGTTCATTCTGTCGAAGATATTCTTCCAACATTGCGATCAATCGATCCTTGGCCTCTAAATGCGATTGATTATGCCAAAGTATAAGCTATAAACATGCCTTCACCATTATACATACGACTGCAATCGATGCGTGCAAAAATGCAAATTCAATGGGGTGATGCAATGCTGAATTCCCTTCAGCCGATTATGCAATCCAACCTATTGAGAATCCTGGTATCATTGTTTGTTTTTTCAATCTTCATCGAGCTACTTACAGGGATCATGCTGAGTCTGCATTTTACACCCTCTTCAAGCATGATTCTCACCGATAAAGGCAAACCAACTACTGTAAAGATACCCAGCAAAGTAGTGCTTGATCAGGAAGGTGATACGCTTGCAATGCCGGGGGAATTACTTCTTCGTGAAGCAAGGCAACAAGACATCAAACCCACAATCTCTTTTGTGTCAGTCAAAAGCATTGAGTCTTCCTTTCCACTGAATATTATTCGAATGATTCATCGCATGAACACACATGCCTTGCTTGCGATTCTTATGTCAATTATTCTGATGATTATCGTTCATCTGAGAGACACCACACTGTTCAAAGGTATGTGGTTCTTATTATTGGTACTTGGCACCGGGATGTCTCTGATTACTTGGACAGGGTATATCCTTCCATGGGATCAATTTGCATCAACCTCATATTCAGTGGTTTCGGGATTTATCAGAACCGGATTGGAGTCATTCGGGGTCTCATTCGAATCCTTCAGTTCAGGCGCATTTCAAACAGATTTCATCGCAAGATTATTTAGCATCCATGCTTTGTTACTACCTGCCTTGATGTTGTTGTTGTTATTCTACATCAAGATGAAATTGCAGACACAAATTACATATTCAAATAATGTTTTTGGATATGGATTTGTTGTGTTGATCATTATCATGGGCATTGTTCGTTCAGGTGATACTACATTGTTCCCTCCTTCCGATGCTTATGTTCCAACAATCATTGGAATCGAACCAGCTTGGTTCTTCCAGCCATTGCATGGCATCGTAAGCGCTCTTCCAGCTGATGCAGGCATTCTTGTGATTGCATGCGCGATGATGATATTTCTTGGCCTACCATTCATCTCATCATATCGACTAAGGATGATAGCATTGGCAATTGTCGCTATTGCAACGGTCTTTTTTGCCCTGGCTTATTGATATCGCATGTGCATTGAAGTAATCACCCCTGTTCTACCGGCCTGATTGACTGATCTCACAGAAATCATGTTCTTCCCATCTCGGAGCTTTAATTGAAATGTATGTCCGGTAACTTTATTCCAGGTTTGCTCTCCATTGATATTGATTTCATAATGAGAAAACCACGGAGCATTATTTGTTAGATGAATGGTAAAGTCAGGGATTGCCTGCTGATCCGACATCAACTTCTTGAATTCTTCCTGAGAACTGACTGAATCAGAGGCAACAATCGAAGCTACATCACCGGAAGGAGTATTGAATTCAAACAGCAAATGCGTTCTGTTAACATTAAAATATGCTTCACTGACTTATGACAAAAATATTATGGGTTTGGAATTTCCGCCTTGACTTGTCATGAATTGCTCTTCTTTACCAAAAGGCAAAACATACATTACTTCCTTTGCATTTACCTTCATGTCGAACATCATATATGCCATATACCTTTTTTATGAAGTCGATATACGTTTGTTCGGATTTATCATCAATTCTGACCAACTTCTTCATACCGTCCATCATGATTATATCAATTGCTGATACTTGTTTATTTGTCAATGACTGAAACAATTCATGATAGTTGATATATTCACCCTTCTTTTTAAGTATGTAGCCAAATTGTGGGTCGATCATAACCCATTTGTTCAATTCATCAGACCATGCTTCACACAATGTGTGACTTACCCCCATACCACCATAAGCAATATCAGCATGTGTCACGCCGATGATTCGACATATGTAACCCAGACTATGCAGAATATCCGTATAAACCTTTGCATACTCAATGCAACTGAATGATCTCCCTTGTTCAGCGGATTGCAGAACATCAAGTGATGACATTCCGGAGGGGCTTATCGACCCATCATGCTTCCATCTTGAATGAAACCAATCAAGAATATCAGCAAATGCCTCAATATCTGAAGATGTTCTGGGCTTTAATCGCTCGAGAACAAATTCACTAAGAATTTGAGTTTCTTTTTTCTTTTGAAATATGGGCAATGGTAGATAAAAGAATGCAACATCCAAATGATGATTGTTTGATGAGTCCACAATGATTTTTTTTAGCGGCCGAGAATATACGGGAGGTGTTTGCACATATGTGAAAACACAAAAAAACAATATGGCTTTCAATAATGGTTGTATCACGTATGGCATTTTAAATGTGGTCAATTTCGCAAACAAAGACACAATCAGTTCCAAAAAGTAACAGCTTTGATGTACTTAATTGAAAACTCCTTAAAAGTATATTACTTAAGGATTCCTATCGTTTCTTGAAACCTACTTCCTCTGCTGTTTTTTTGATACGCCACAATTCTTTTCCGGATTTATCATAGAGCACGAATGAAATAGAGCGTGAATTTCCGGCTCCGGAAAATTCAAGCATGCCAAAATTGTGAACATATGTAGCTGTATTGGGAACACTCAGGGGATTTTTATCTTGTTCGGTTGCTGAAGTGAATGTACCTGATGTCAATGGAGAAGATGTGAAATCAAAGAGCGGATAATTCAATCCACTTTCACTTGAAGGTAATTCACTCAATTCTGCATAATGCCTGTCGCCGGAAAGAAATATCACCCCTGTTATCCCTTCCTTGGCAAGCAATCCAATCAATTCATCTCTTTCTTGCTTGAATATTGCATAATTCTCGAATCGTGGCAATGGATTGATAAATTGTCCACCCATGGCGATCACTTTGAACGTTGCACTACTGGATACAAGATTATCAATCAACCATTGTTTTTGATCTTGACCCAATATAGTTCGTTCACCGGTCATCCTTTTATTCGGAGTGCGGAAAAATCGATTATCAAGCAAAAAGAATTGAACATCCCCCCATTGAAATGTTGTATAAATTCCCTCACTCGAAGCATTCCCATACGTGGGATTTCCCCAAAATTGCATAAATGCATCGCGAGCATCTTGTTTTAACAGATATCCTCTGTCAGAATCATTCGGACCATAATCATGATCATCCCAAATGGCATAATGATGAACCGAACCGAGCAGTGGTTGTAATTCAGGAATTGAGCGCGTATGCTCATAGCGTCTAAAAATACCAATCCTCGAAGTATAATCTGCCTCTCGTAAATAAACATTATCTCCAAGCCAAATCATCAAATCAGGTTTCTTTCCAAGAATTCCGGATAAAATACCGAGATCATTCCCATATGGTTTTCCAGGCCTATCATACTTGGCTTCATTCACATAGAAACAACTACCGAGTGCTACGCTAAATGACGGAGGATCACTTCTCCATTGCCAGAGTGGCGGAATGCTGAACTCAAGTGGATGCGCGCTCCGTATTGTTTGTCCATTCACGCCGACTGAATATGTATATCGCTTTCCGGGTTCAACTGAGTCAAGCACAATGTGCAAACGGTGACCATTATTCGCATCGGATTTATATATAATACTATGTTGTTCGGCAGAGGATGCATCAATCGGTGCATATTGAACTCGTACATCGGATTGTTTGGTCATTTGCAACCAAATGGTCACTTGCCTCATATCAGCATGGGTAACCATCGGACCTGCTTTGATCGGACTTTCAGATTGGGCATACAAGTGAATTGAACAAAGAACGAATAGAATGCTATAGAGTAACATGGCAGATCATTGAAGATATTGGTATTCTCCGCGTAAATTGATTGTTTTGCAGTGAATTCACAAGTCAAATTGAGGAAATGCACATATGACCTTTGAAGAAATCGCCGGCTATTGTCTTGCAAAGCCATATGCAGAAGAAACATATCCATTTGATGAAACGACAATGGTCATGAAAATAAGGGGGAAAATGTTTGCTTTATTGGATTCAACAACGATGGAAACCATCAATCTAAAACATCCACCAGATGATATACCGGGTTTATTGGAGAGGTATGAATGCATTAGTCCCGGGTATCATATGAGTAAAAGGCATTGGGTCACGGTACATTTCAAGCATGCAGACATGAGAGATCAGGACATTATCAAATTGATCGATATTTCTTATGATTTGATTGTGGATTCATTGCCAAAGAAATTCAGAATTCCTCTTACAACTTCATATACTACTTTCACTACTCTCGATGCAGAATATCAAGAATCCTTACTTCTCAGACAAACAATATTGCGGGAACCTCTCAATCTAACATTGACAGAAGATGATCTCATTGGAGAAGACAAGGAAATACATATCGGCGGAATCTTTCAAGGTCGATTGATAGCATGTTGCATACTGTCTCCTCGCGATGGCATTCAGGCAAAAGTGAGGCAAGTAGCTGTTGACACACGCTTTCAGGGAATGGGGATAGGTAGTGCATTGATGAATCATGCAGAAAGCATTACACTGAACATGGGCATTGAATCAATCATTCTTCATGCCAGGAAACATGTGGCACAATGGTATGAATCACAGCACTATGAAATCTTGGGTGATGAATTCACTGAAGTAGGAATTCCTCATGTATGCATGATCAAGTATCTGTAGTACCTTTAGGTATTGCCGGTTCAACAAGAATCACTTCTTCCCTTTCCATGAAAACAGCTCCCGGACCTGCACCTTTGGGTTTTCTAACATACTTTTTCAATGCATAAGCAACAGGAACAAAACCCGCTTTTCTTGATTGAGAAAAATATGCGGTTATAGCTGCTGCTTGTTCCAATAGTTGTTTTGGAATGTCTTTAGGGCCACGCAAGACTCCATGCGAACCACTCACTCCCCTGGCATGAAGCCATAGATCATTCGGTTTAGCAAATTTCGCGGTCAATTGATCATTGTTTTGAGCATTTCTTCCAATATACAATGTAAAAGAATCAGATAATACAAATACCCTGTATGGCGATTGATGAGTTGTATTGGCTTTATTTGTATCTCCCGATTGTACTTTCACTTGCAATTGCATTTCTTCCAATGTTTTTCTGTCTTGAATCTCGGGAAGTCTTATTTGAAATTGCATCACTTCTTGCAACTGTTGAAGATACATTGGAAGCATAGCTCTTTTTTGTGCATCACGTTCCTTTGACCTTTTTGCTCTTCGGTAATAATGTTCTGCATGTTCTGCATATGTTTTTCCTTTCTGTACTGGAATCGTATAGTTTTTTCCATCATGAGAAAGTAATATCTGTTCATCATGAACACGTAATGCAGGATATGGCATGGAAAGGAGCAATGTTGCAATCAATTGAGACTCATCTATGCGTTGTTGCGAGATTGCTTCATCGGATAAGTGGTGGACATGTTTTTCAAGTGTTTCCCTTCGATGTTTCAATTCTTGTTCAAGCTTTTTTTTCAATGATTGGATTGCTGATTCTTTACTTAGAACTCCGCGATATCTTCGAATTGCCTGACTCCATGAATGTCCTGACCAAATCACTTCTTGTTCTTTCTGAACATGAATTGTCGATGGAATAATTTCACCTGTCTTCAATCGAAGAATATAAGCCATGTCTGATTGAAGTGATTCATCCATCAAACCTTCATGAATACGATATAATTGTTCAAATTGAGAATCATTCAATGCAGCAAGCTTTGTATTCCCATCAATCAATCCACCAAGTTGATTGTATCGATCAAGAATTTCATGTGCATAGATTGATCCACAATTACGTGCTTTTGACAAAGCAATAGACAATGCAACATCTTTGGGGAAATCGTTCAGACTTGGAATAGCGGAAATGGTTGATACATATGGCTCACCAATTTTGACAGGTGCCCGTTTCATGAAATCTGTCATGCGATCTTCAGCATCAATTGTAAACAGTGCGGTATTTGATCCGCCAAAGAATTGACCAATCATGCATGCACCGGTCAGTTGTAGAAATATGATTCTGTCTGTTGGATGCTTGCTACATGAGGATATTTTTCTTCCGATGATATCTGGGAACATGTCGACGCTATTTCTATTTGCTCTTTGAACGCCATCTTTAAGTGCCAATATTGGCTCTGATGGTATCATGGACCATTCAATATGCTCATGCAATGACCCATCGGGTGTTTCACAATGAACAATTACACAATGTTTTTCTTGGCTATAGCACTCTGTAATGATCATATCCGAGCATCGATCATTGATTTCTTTCGCCAGGTGATGATAAATATGATGATGTCTCATCTCAATAAATGGCCTCAAGTCTTGCGTCTTTCGTAATTTGCACACTGCAATATAAGATTATGAATGGAGCTCATGAATTCTGCCCCCACTTCTTCCGGTTTGGTACGTTCACTTGGATTGAAGGAAGCCACTGCCCTCAACATGATTGACATGGTTGGCATAGGGCCTTTCATCGTCCTTCCCATAGTGATCCAATCAATGCATGGTCCACATGCCATCATTGCTTGGCTTGCCGGAGCTTTGCTCGCACTTGTCGATGGGTGCATCTGGGCGGAATTGGGAGCAGCAATGCCACAGGCAGGAGGTAGTTTCGTATTCTTGAGGGAAAGTTATGGCAAATCTTCATGGGGTTTGCTCATGTCTTTTCTCTTCATTTGGCAAACTGTTTTCCAAGCTCCATTGGTAATTGCATCGGGTGCCATTGGATTTTCTCAATATGCTTCCTATCTGATACCAGTAACTCCCATTATGCAGAAGGTGATTTCAGGGTCTGTGGTTATTCTCATCTTTTTGTTACTGTATAGAAATATCAGGGACATCGGTAAAATTTCAATGTTTATGTGGATTGCGGTTGTTGGGACAATGCTATGGCTTATCATAAACGGTGGATTGCATTTCAATGCGGACTTGGCATTTGGCGGAATTGATGAAGGTCCGAGTTTTATGTCTTCTGTCTTTTTCGTGGGGCTCGGACATGCCATGTTGAAAACAGTATACAGTTATTTGGGCTATTATAATGTTTGTCATCTTGGTGGTGAAATATCCAAACCGGAAACAGTTATTCCCAAAAGCATTGTTCTTTCCATTATCGGCATTGCCATGTTATATTGTGCCATGCATCTAAGTATTGTGGGTGTTATTCCTTGGCAGCAGGCTCGGCAATCGACATTTATTGTAAGCACATTCATTGAACGATTGCATGGCCCTTTGGCTGCGCAAATCGCTACAGGACTGATTTTGTTTATAGCTTTTGCATCATTGTTTTCTGTGACCCTTGGTTATTCACGAATACCGTATGCCGCCGCAAAAGAAGGTGCCTTTTTTCACATGTTTTCAGCAGTACATCCAAAAGAGCATTTCCCCCATGTTTCACTCATGATTTTATGCGGGATAGCATTTGTGTTTTCACTATTGTTCAGGATGAGTGAAATCATCAGTGCTATCGTTGCAATGAGGGCATTGGTTCAATTCATCGGCGGGGCAATCGGTTTGATTCTCTTGAGAAAAAGGAAAACGATTTCATTACCCTGGAAGATGCCCTTTTATCCATTGCCAATAATCATGGCAATACTCATTTGGTTGGGATTGTTTTTGTCAACCGGATATTATGCATTGATGGGTATAGTTTTTATCTCGATTGGCATCATCGTCTATCTTGTCATGGCCCGCAAGAAATCGAGTTTCCCTTTTCAAGGATTGGCAGAATGAAGCGCAGAGTTTTTTTTGAACGACTTATTACATTTGGTGCAATTTCAGGTATGTCACTTATTTCATTATTTGGAGTTTTTCCATCATTCTTTTCAACAAGACGGACATCAACTAAACTTGTACTTGGAACGGAAGAAGAATTGTTTAAACAGACTTCCTTCATCACCAAACACATTGATAATCGCACATTCATTATGAAAAAGACAGCCGAAGGAACAATTGAAGCATTTGATGCTGCATGCACTCATGCTGGTTGCCCTGTTCAATGGAATGAAATAGATCAGACATTTTTATGCAAATGCCATGGTGGGATATTTGATGCTCAAGGTTTACCGCTGGCAGGGCCACCAAAAAAACCTCTGAATAAACTGACTGTGAAAAAAAGGGACATTACAGAGGAGCTCATCATATATCTTGATAATGAGCAAGAATAAAAAAAGACCAAATATTCATTTGGTCTTTTTTTTATGATTTCATGTTTACTCAGCTGACATTGGATCAACCTGTGGTGATGGATCACCATCTTCCACTGCCTTTTTAGAAGCAGCAGGTAATGCCTTTTGCTTTGGAACAACTGTGAATACCAATTCTTTCTGTATATCGGAATAATCCACTTCGACCAATGTGTCTTCTTTCACTACAGATTTTAGCAATTCCTCGGCAAGAGGATCTTCCAGGTATTTTTGAAGGGCTCTGCGAAGAGGTCTCGCACCATATTTCTCATCATAGCCCTTTTCAACCAAGAAATCCTTCGCTTCAGAACTCGAAACCAATTCAATATTGAGTGACTGCATGCGCTTCAGTAATTTTTCAAGCTGAATGTCGATAATGGAATAAATATGTTCTTTTTTCAATTGTCTGAAGACGATATAATCATCGATTCTGTTCAAGAATTCAGGATTAAACATACGCTTCATTGATTCTTCGATGGTGGATTTCATCTGATCATATTGACCATCGGGAGATTTATCTGAAAATCCAATATTTCCACCGGCTTTGAGATCGCGAACGCCAACATTCGAAGTCATGATGATGACAGTATTTTTGAAATCAATTTTTCTACCGAGACCATCGGTTAAAATCCCATCGTCAAATACTTGCAATAAAATATTGAACACATCTGGATGAGCTTTTTCAATTTCATCGAGGAGAATGATGCTATACGGCTTTCTTCTGACCTTTTCCGTCAATTGTCCACCTTCTTCATAACCCACATAGCCCGGAGGTGCTCCTACTAGACGGGAAACTGCAAACTTTTCCATGTATTCACTCATGTCAACCCGAATGAGTGCATCCTCCGAATCAAACATGTATTTGGCAAGAACTTTTGCGAGTTCGGTCTTTCCTACACCCGTTGGACCAAGAAACATGAATGAACCGATTGGGCGATTGGGATCTTTCAAACCTGCACGAGCTCTACGGATGGCTTTAGCAAGCTGCTCAACGGCTTCGTCCTGACCAATGATCTTGCCTTTAAGCTCTTCGGCCATCTTGAGCAATTTCTCAGACTCACCTTCGGCAATCTTATTCACAGGAATTCCGGTCATCATTGCCACTACATCCGCAATGTCTTCTTCGCTGACTGAGAACAATGACTTCCCTGCAGAATTTTCCCATTCTTCTTTGGCTGTTTCAAGTTCTTGTTGCAATCGTTTTTCAAGATCACGCAATCTTGCTGCCTCTTCAAAATTCTGTGCTTTTACTACACTGTTTTTTTGAAGGCGAGCTTCTTCGATTTTTTGCTCAATCTCAGTTATTGCGGGAGGCACATTGATATTGGCAAGGTGAACTCTTGCACCTGCCTCATCCAAAACATCAAGGGCTTTGTCCGGTAAATGTCTGTCAGTGATATACCGCTCAGCTAATTTTACGCAAGCATTGACAGACTCATCATTATATTTTACGCCATGATGAGATTCATAGCGATCTTTCACATTATTGATGATCTGAATCGTTTGCTCGGGAGTTGGTGGTTCAACCATTACCTTTTGAAAGCGACGATCTAATGCACCGTCTTTTTCGATGTGCTGGCGATATTCATCCAATGTAGTTGCTCCAATGCATTGGATTTCGCCTCGCGCGAGGGCAGGCTTGAACATATTGGATGCATCCAGTGAACCGGAAGCACCACCTGCACCTACGATTGTATGCAATTCATCAATGAACAGAATGACATCCTTTGCCTTTTCAAGTTCATTCATTACTGCCTTCATTCTTTCTTCGAATTGACCACGATATTTGGTACCTGCAACCAATGATGCAAGATCAAGCGTTACAATACGCTTGTCAAACAGCACGCGACTGACTTTCTTTTCCATGATTCGAAGAGCAAGGCCTTCAACGATGGCCGTTTTACCAACACCGGGTTCACCAATCAATACAGGATTGTTTTTCTTTCTTCTTGAAAGTACCTGTGCCACACGTTCAATTTCTTTCTCTCTTCCGATTACGGGATCCAATTTCCCCTCAAAAGCAAGCTTGGTCAAATCTCTTCCGAAATTGTCCAATACCGGAGTTTTTTGTTTATCTGATTGTTGAGTTTTGGATGAAGAACGAACCTTTTCTTGTTTTGAAAGTGAGGATTTTCCATTGATGATATTATCCAATTCTTTACGGACTTCATCATAAGAAATTGAAAATTGAGAAAGAATTTGAGCAGCAATGTTATCATCATCACGAAGCAATGCAAGAAGCAAGTGTTCTGTGCCAATAACTTCTGATTTATACAATTTTGCTTCGAGATATGTGATCTTGAGAACCTTTTCAGCTTGTTTTGTCAATGGAATATTGCCTATTGTCAATGTTCCACTGCTTGTGCGAATTGTATCCTCTATCGATTTTTTCAATTTGAATAAATCTACACCGACATTTCTGAGGATTTTGACGGCTATGCCTTCACCTTCACGAATGATCCCCAATAACAAATGTTCTGTACCGATATAATCATGCCCTAATCTGAGCGCTTCTTCACGGCTCAGTCTGATCACATCTTGAACTCGATTTGAAAAATTACCTTCCATATTATTTTATCCTCCTCTTTGGGAGCCATTACTTGGTGAAAAATACATTATCCACAAAGGATGAAATGCATGTCGAAACTACTTGAATTAATCGAAGTGTCAAAATGAAACTTATCAACCATGATATTTACTCAGAATTCGCTCATAACCTGTGGATTGACGAAGATTTTTCGGTTATATTGCATGTCGATGCAGCTTTTATGGGCAATTGGTTTTTGACGGTCTTTCAATCTCACATACAATGTCTGAAATTCATTCAAAGAAAACTTATAATCTTCGATCAATGATCGCAGGTAAAGATCGATTTATTGTTGCTCATCGAGGTTCATCCGGCACTGCTCCCGAAAATACCATTTCAGCATTGCAGCATGCGATTGAAGCCGGTGCACTCATGGTTGAGGTAGATGTGCAATTAACAAAAGATGACCATGTTGTTTTGATGCATGATCCCGGGCTTGGTAGAACCACAAATGGAAAAGGCATCGTCAGGTCAATGGCATTAGACGAGTTGAAAACACTTGATGCTGGATCTTGGTTCAATGAACAATTTATTGGCGAACATATTCCCTTATTGTCTGAAGCATTGCAATTGTTGAAAAACCATGCAGTCTGCATCAACATAGAAATAAAGCCACCTCAAGGAGAGGATGATCATATCGCAAGATTATTGGCCATAGTCGAAACAGTCATTGCTCACAATATGCAGCATGTAACCTTGTTTTCGTCATTTCATCATGAAAGTTTGAGATATATCAAGCATAATTATGCCGGTCTTTATACTGCAGGTATTCATCTTCCGGGAGACAAAAGACTTCCAAGTGAAATCGCCTCGGAAATCGGATGCGATGGTTTTGTTTGTTCATTACGAGAACTAACGTATGCAAAAGCACAAGATGCCACCAAGCGCGATATTCTCATGGGTGTGTATACAATCAATAATGAATCCGACTTTCGAAAAATCATAAAATACCCTGTGCCGGCATTGGTTACCAATTTCCCGAAGAGAATCAAAGAGTATGTACAACAATCAACATAAATAGTCCATGTATCATATAGCAGCAATAGGATTTACTGCAGCAATTTGTTCAACATTTGCTTTGCTTCCGCAAGTAATTCGTGTTTGGAAAACAAAAGAAACAGATCAGTTGTCAGGTGGGGCATTTACATTGATGTTGATCGGAGCGATATTATGGTTGACTTATGGATTGCTTCGACAAGACATAGTGATCATCTCCGCAAATTCCATCACCATGATTTTCATCGCATATATCGTGGCCATAAAAGCTCGACAACGCATTGGCAAAACAAATGATCAGGAAAACGCATGAAATATTTTTCAATCCCTCTACGCATTCTGACAATGTTCTTTGTTTTTTCTGCGATTCATGCTCAAAAACCATTGATCATGATTCCCGAAAAGCCCATACAGAATGATTCAATAACTGTCTTTTTTCATGCGGATAGAGGCAATCGTGTATTGAACAATCTCAATGGCGATGTGTATATTCATTCAGGAGTGATCACTCAAAAGAGTCCGACAAATATTTCGTGGCAGCATGTCCGAGGGGATTGGGGCAAGCCAATTGCTGATTTCAAAATGAACAAAGAAGCAGAGAATGTGTATTCATTTCGAATGCATCCGGCATCCTTTTATGGAATCGAAAAAGACGAGACTATTCTACGTTTGGCTTTTGTTTTTCGCAATGCAGATGGCAGCAAAGCCGGCAAAGATGCTGATGATAAAGATTATTACCTTGATTATCCGGGTTCTGATTCGGTGAAATCCATAAGTGATGTAATCATGGAAAGTTTGAGCAAAGGCAAAGGTCCTGATCCATCTACACTCTTCTGCAGAGGTTTTTATCAGGATAGTCTTGGTTTACTTCTTTATGTCGGCAATGGCAAAGTCTCGATAGAGCGTTTTGGAAATCATGTCATTAGGGTGAGTTATGACACCATAGAATTTCCCCCAATCAGAAATCCTGAAGCAATCATTGCAAAAAAGACGCCTTCGGAGTTTCTGACCGTTGATGCGGTGGATTACTTTCAATTCATATCTCAGGATAAGACATTCAATATTCTTGTGCAAAAACAGCCATTTGCACTTTCAATTTTTCAAGATAGCATACTTGTTTTCAAGGAAGAACAAGGTCTTATGTTCAAGGAACATGCTCGTGGACTCTCTTTTTCATTAAGAAATTCTGAAGCAATCTTTGGCGGGGGATCTCGAGCATTGCCTGTCAATAGAAGAGGTCAGCGTTTTCCCCTTTATAATACTGCTGTCTATGGTTATGGGAATCAAACAGATCAATTGAATGTATCAATACCATTTTTTCTTTCTTCATCTCGCTATGGCGTATCGATTGATTCACCAATTGCCGGCGCTGTCGATTGCGGGGTCACAGATAAGAATGTGATGAAGATTGCACAAACCCATGGATCACTTTCATACTTCCTCATCATAGACTCAACATTTGACGGCATCATGAATCATTATACCCAATTGACCGGAAAACAACCATTGCCTCCCCTTTGGTCTTTGGGATATATTCAATCTCGATATGGATATAAATCACAACAGGAAGTCATGAATATTGTGAATGCATTTGACTCATTGAATATCCCATTGGATGCAATCGTATTGGATCTCTATTGGTTTGGGGATAAAGCAAAGATGGGTTCTTTTGCATGGGATACACGTCAATTCCCTGATCCTTTGGGAATGATGAGAAGCCTGAAAAAGAAACATGTCCATACAGTTTTGATCACTGAACCTTATTTCACCGTTGAGTCGCAACAATATTCAGTTGCCGATAATGCAGGTTTATTTACGAAAAATGCATCAGGCTCAACATATGTTCTACATGATTTTTGGGCAGGTAAGGCATCTTTATTAGATCTTACAAATCCTAAGGCAAAATCATGGATGAGTGATTTATATTCCGGACATATCAAATCTGGCGTTTCAGGATGGTGGCTTGATTTGGGAGAACCCGAGCTGCATCCAAAGGACATGCACCATGCGGGGGGCTCTACATTCGACATTCACAATACATATTCAATCCATTGGATGGACGCATTGCTTCAGGCATATCAGCAGTATGCTCCAAATGAACGATTGTTCAATCTAATTCGCTCCGGCGGTCCCGGCATGCAGCGTTTTTCCACCTTCCCTTGGTCGGGAGATGTACAAAGAAGTGCTTCAGGATTACAAGCACAAATCCCCATCATGCTTGGAATGAGCATGAGCGGTGTTGGATATATGCATTCAGACTTGGGTGGCTTTACAGGCGGCACCAAAAATGAACGACTCTATACGCGATGGATGCAATTCGGTGCATTCACTCCAATAATGCGAGCACATGGAGAAGGCGTTCCACCCGAACCAATCTATTATTCAGATTCTGTCAGAAATATTGTGAAGTATTTCATTCAGTTACGAATGCAATTCCTTCCATATAATTATACATTGGCATATCATAATGCAATCAAAGGCACCCCTCTTGCAAAACCAATTTTCTGGAATGGACCTATAAGCAGTGAATTCATTTCGGTGGATGATGAATATTTATGGGGAAATGATCTTGTGATTGCCCCCATCATGCATCCCGATTCACTTTCAAGAAAAGTTATTCTTCCTCCAGGAACATGGTTTGATTTTTGGTCGAATTATCGCATACCTGGATATTCAAATTTCTCAATGCCCTCAACACTCACAGTGATGCCGATCTTTGTTCGAGGAGGTTCAATCATACCTCTTACATTTCCAATGGAACATACTGCGACATATAATGGTGATTCATTATTGCTCTTATGTTTCAGAGATTCATCCATCAATTCCATAGAACGTGATCTATACATGGATGATGGACTTTCTTCCACAAGCTTGAATGATGAACATTATCGATTGTTCAAACTCAGCATGAAAGAAGATAAATCGCTTTCCACAATTGAATTCTCAATGAACACTGTTGCGGGGAAAGGATATGCAAGTGAATCACAATCTCGCATCATGATTTTGAAGTGGATTGATGTTCCAAAACCAACAAAGTTATCGCTTGAAGGAAAGAATATTCCCCTTGCAAAAGATGAGCAGACATTTTATCAATCGGCAATGCCGATTGCCTGGTATAAACAAAGTAATAATCCGCAGTTACCGCATGAAGTGCATATACGCATGATCGGTAAAAAAGAAAAAAGTGGAACCGTGTTGATGGAGTATGGAAAGAAATCCAAGAAGTGATTATTCTTTCAAAGCGCCTGCTGTGAGACCTTCAATGATTTTTTTGCTGAATAGCAGGAATAATATCAAAACAGGCAATGCTGATATTGATGCACCGGCCATGAGATGTCCCCAATCAATGGATTGTCTGCCAATATAATATGCGAGTCCCACAGGCAATGTTCTCATTTCAGGAAGGGATGTGAAAAGAAATGGGTATAAAAATGCATTCCAGCTTCCCAGGAATGTATAGATGGCTAATACTGTAATGACCGGCTTGCATAATGGAAGTACGATCCGGAAAAAAATATAGAGTTCACCTGCTCCATCTATTCTTGCAGCATCCTCCATATCCGATGGCAATGCTTTGATATATTGCCTCATCAAGAAAATCGCAAATGGAGCAAGCAAACCGGGAATGATCAGTGCCCAGAATGTATTGATCCAGTCAAAAACAACCATCATGCGATATAAAGGTATCATTATCACTTGATGAGGAACCATCATCAGTCCCATCACCGAAGCAAACAATAACTTTTTTCCCTTGAATTCATATCGGGCAAATGCATATCCGCTCATAGAACCAAGCAAGACATTTCCGATTGTCACAACTGTTGCAATAAAGAGGGAGTTAGCGAAATATCTGCCGAAAGTATCGGTAACGAAAATATCGACATAATTTGAAAAACTCGGGGCCGTGGTAAAGAACTCAAGAGGACTGGCAAACAATTCGGGGCTGTCGAACAAAGAAAACATCAGCATAAGCAACATGGGTATAACCATTGCAATGACAGAAATCATCAAAATTGCATTGATGACAAAGGATGTGATGCGTTCTTTGAAGAGATGATTGCTCACTTAATAACACCCAATTCTTTTCCTATTTTTGCAAATGCACTGATTGCTTTATCCAGATGATCTTTGGTATGAGCAGCTGAAATCTGCACGCGAATTCTTGCTTGACCTTTTGGTACCACGGGATAGAAAAATCCCACGACATAGATATCCTCATCGAGTAATGCTTGAGCCAATTTCTGAGCAAGCACGGCATCATAGAGCATGATGGGGACAATTGGATGCGTACCGGGTTTGATATCATATCCGAGCGCTTCCATGCCTCTACGGAAATACATCGTATTGTCCTCCAGTGTATCACGGAGCGAGGTAGTGGAACTGAGCAGGTCAAATACTTCAATGGAAGCACCAACAACGGAAGGAGGAAGTGAATTACTAAAGAGATATGGTCTTGATCTCTGTCTGAGCAAATCGATGATTTCTTGTCTGCCTGTTGTGAAACCACCAATACCACCCCCGAGAGCTTTGCCCAGCGTTCCAGTGATAATGTCCACTCTACCGGTCACATTGCAATGTTCAACAACTCCTCTTCCCTTTGACCCCATGAATCCCATGGAATGACATTCATCGGTCATGACAAGTGCTTGATACTGATCTGCAAGATCACAGATTTTGTCAAGCGGTGCGATTGATCCATCCATCGAAAACACTGCATCGGTCACAATCATAATGAATCTCGCGCCATCAGCACGTGCTTCTTTCAATCGTTCTTCCAATTCCTGCATATCACAAGAAGCATATCGATAGCGTTTTGCTTTGCATAAACGCACCCCATCAATGATGGAAGCATGATTGAGCGCATCTGATATGATTGCATCTTCTTCAGAAAGCAATGGTTCAAAAACTCCACCATTTGCATCAAAACATGCTGCATAGAGAATCGTGTCATCAGTACCGCAGAAATCAGCAATCTTCTTCTCCAATTCACGATGTATGTCTTGAGTACCACAGATGAATCTCACGCTGGACACCCCATACCCATGAGAATCCAATGTATCTTTTGCCGATTGAATCACTTGAGGGTGTGAGGATAATCCAAGATAATTATTGGCGCAAAAATTCAATACTGGCTTGCTTCTTCCTTGCACCATGATTTCCGGACCTTGCTCGGAAATGATGATGCGTTCTGTTTTGAGCAATCCACTTTCTTGGATGGAGGTTAATTCTGCTTGAAGATGATCTTTAAATGAACCGTACATAGAGTTGACTGTAGTATTGAAGGAATATGCTAAAATTACTGAAATTGATGGAATATTTCACTCATACAGTAGATGCTCTGCTGTGCAATTGAATTCAACGGCTGCCTCATCTTCACATCGCTCAAATAAATCAAGCATGGAACTATTGAATAAGGGATGCATCATTGACGGAGCGATTTCACTGAGGGGCTTGAGCACAAATGCTCTTTGATGCATGCGGGGATGTGGGATCACGATGGTTTCAGTATCAATGATCTGTGAACCATATATCAATATATCGACATCAATTTCTCTCTCATGCCAACGAGGCCTTGATTTGCGCGATAATTCATTGTGAATGTCTTGGATCAATGCATAGATGTCATCGATCGGTAAACCGGTTGAACCAATGCAAGCACAATTCAGAAAGGTGGGTTGATCTGTATAACCAACGGGTTCTGTTTCATAAACAGAGGAGCATATCAAATCGGGTATTTTGTCAGTGAGTCTTTTGATGGCATGAGCAAGTGCAGCATGCCGATTTCCCAAATTCGCTCCGATTGAGAATGCAATATCCATCCGTGAAATGCTATCAACCATGTGAACGTTGCATGGTATGCTCTACTTCTACATGATCGATGATATGTTTAAGCGGAACACTAAGTTTACGGACTCTGATGGTAACTTTTTCAATACTTGAAAATCGTTCAAACAATTCTTTGGACAATTCATAACACAAAGTTTCAATCAAATTGAATGAATCACCATTGAACAGCTCATTGATCGTAAAAACGATTTCTTCATAATTCACTGCTTGTGCAACATCATCACTCACTACGGCAGACATGGAATTGTACCAGATATCAGCATCAACTTGATATCTTCCACCAAGTGACTGCTCTTCAGGTTTCACTCCATGATAGGAATAGAATTGCACATTACTGAGTGAGAGTTTCATGAGTCCTTGTTGCATTGAGCTATATCCCAAATATTAAAAACCTTGTTTCTGAATGAAGATTCCTTTATCAACTTTCATGAAGAACTCTTGATAGAATGTTGGATCTTCCACTTGATATACTTCTGTTGTATTACCTTGATTGTCAAGAATCTTTACTTGGAAATTCGCCCTCACTTTACATTGTTTGCCAAATTCAGAAACATTCACACTGGATTCAATTTGTTTCAGTTTATTGAATATGGATTCTCTTTGACTGCGATTGCGATCTATTCCACGAAAGAAATCAGACCAAAATTGATTTGATCCATTACGCGCTTGCAAATCCACTTCTTTTGTTGCGGTTAGCAAGCCCAATTCAACCTGTGCATTTCGTACAATGAAACCATCATCCTGCAATACATTGAGTACAGCTTTCATGACGAGTTTTACATCATTGGTATCATATTCACGAGTTTGCACCTGCCTGGTCTGCAATTGTGTTTTTTGTGGTGGCGGTGTACTCTGCTGATTGATCACCGTGCAAGCACCGAATATCAATGAGCAAAGAGCAATGAGGATATATGAACTCTTGTGCATGATCATTATTCCTTTCAGTTTAGAATTTTGATGCATGATATGAGAATGATTTCACTTTACTGCTTGCATCGAATTTAATGACAACGGTCAATGTTTTTTGTGTGGTTGCCGCAGCGCCTGATCGACTTGAGGATCCATACAATATGATAAATAATCCACTGGAATTTTCTGAATATGATGCTTCAGTTGCGATTTTGTCATATACCCAAGTTTCATCGCCTCCATCATCTTTGGTGACAATATTTGGCGAGCCAAGAGCTTCGGCAACTTGTGCTCCGCTCATGCCGACGCGGATTTCTTTTTGCACTTTACCGACTGTCATTTCTTGTTCTTTGACTGAATGCAGATTTGATCTATGATCAACTGTTGTGCAACCAATCATGCCCAAGATCAATAGTCCGGCGAACACTAAGAATGTTTTCATAATCTGTCTCCTATCAAGTAAAATAGATCATCGAATGATATGTATCGGGAGAGCATCCAGTAAACCGGATGTAGCCGACATGAGTTTCAAAATATATGCACCTGATTCAATCTGTGCTGGAATGGTGAATTGAACACTGTTATTACCAACAAACATAGGATATTTCATTATTGTGTGATTTCTTCCCACTTGATCGGTTAACATTATCATCATATCCGTAGTTTCGAAAGCCTCCACGGACATTTGCATGATATCCTGAGCCGGCTGTGGGAAAACACTCTTGATCTTTGTCATTCTTTGACCTGTCAAGAACATATCCGGACAAATATTGGTCAATTGCAGAGATCCATTCACGAAATTGGTTTGCATGCTTTTGCTGAAAAATGTGACTGAATCGGTGAAGTCCAATGGTGATTCATGAATAGTTGAAATTCCAACAAAACCGGAAATCACGCATAATGTCCCTGAATTGGGAATATCGCCTTCAAATCGTATTCTGATCGTCCGAATATCATCCCACACTTCACGAGATACGATGGAAACTCCACCGAATGTGCTTGTCACTGAATCAGGTAGAAATATTCCTTGATTTGATGTGAATTCCACTATTGCTTCTTGTTTACCAATATATGGATTGCGTTCATTCATAGAAATAGTGATTGGAATCGACACTCTACCCCGTGGATCTGCTTTGACTTGAGGAAGCGTAATGGTGGCTTTGGCTGAATATGGAATGATGCGAATTGATTTTGCTGTGGCGCATGGATAAAATGAACATGACATGATTTCACCGGAATCAGGAAGCGCTCCGATGAATGTGATTGTAATGTCCTTTTGTGAACGAGGCGGAAGAATCAAAGGCAATGTTGTGGCAAGCGTGAATGCCGTACCTGTTATTGCTACTGAGTCCAAGCGAACTTCATTCATCGATGCATTGGACAATGTGAAAGTTCTTTGTTTAAGCTCGGGGATACATGCAATCACATTTGGGACTGCAACATCTGTTCCATCTCCATACCCTTTCAACACAATGGGGACTTCATACAATGTCAGACCCGAGTGATAAGCCAAAACTTCGATCAATTCCTCACCCAATTGTTTCGGGATGAATCTTACCTTAACAGACAAACTTTGACCGGGTAGCAGGATAGTATCAGAAATGGTGGAGAGAATCTTGATTGCCGGCGATTTTGTCTGCAATCGATCGATGGTCACGGGAACGGGATCATCATTTCTGATCAATTCAATGTCAGTTTCAATCGTTTCATTCAAACAGGCAGGTCCGAGTTTTTTTCCTTGTGCAAGAGGATTGATGGAGCGCAATACTCCATTAGCCTTGATCGGGAGGAAGAATTCTTGGGAACAAAAACCAAAAAACAGTGAATCAATCAATGGTCCATTATCACGCGCAAGAACTCTTATGTTTATATCGATGCATTCTCCGGGAGCGATTTTCACGGTATTCGGAATCTTTGAAATCAAAGAAAAATGTATTCCTTCTCTGAAATAAGCATAATCAATGAAGATGTCTCCTTTACCACCATTGCAAAGATTGACTTTCAAAACAGAATCAGTCGGATGCATCATGATTGCATCACCCAAATCAGCAGAAACAATAATCGGTTTCGATGGCTCTATGCGAATGAATGCTTTGGCTGTATCGGTTTCAGGAAATGCGAATTCCATTGTTTTGAGATTATCAGCACTGATGGCGGAGGATGCCAATGATTTTCCATCAGGACCATATTTCACATCTGTAAGAAATCCCGAATGATTGGCCAATTGTCCCAAAAATACATTGGTTGGAAGACGCCATACCGAAATTTGCGGAAAACCTGCAAAACCTGTTGCAAGGAATTGATTTGTCGCATTGAAATCAAGCGCAATCACATCACTGGATGAATTACGCAAGGAACGCACGATTGTTTTTGATGCAATGTCGAATACATGCACTTCAGATGAAGCTGCACTGTACAAACTCGATTCACTAAGCATGGTGCCGGCTGCAAGAAATGCTCCATCACGAGACAATGACACTTTGGACATGATGGGCAAGGCAGGATTAGAGAGTGTTGTTATGATTGACATCGTATTGAGATCAATCACATGTATTGATCCATCCAGTAGAGCAATGCTTCCTTTATCTCCATTTCCCGGACTGAATGCCGTAATCGGCTCAGGAAATGCGAACCCTGTCACTTCTTTTCCATCCAAGATGGAGAGTTTCCGAATTGTTCTTCCACGTTTTGGAATGAGCAGTAGTTCATTCTTGATGCGATGTACCGAGCTTAGAATGGTCGAAGTAGAAATATTGCTTGAGAGAATCGGATCTAATTTACCTTTACTGAATAGTACAAATGTTTCCTGACTTGTGGCAGGAGATCGATAAACTCCATAAACAAGCGAATCATTTACATATCCAATGCCAATCCACTGAATCTTGCTTACCGGAAATGCTATGCCTGAAACCACGAATGTGTCGATCAGCATTCCATCAACTTTATTCCATTCAGCAATTTTTCCGGATTCATATCCTGCAATTAGTTTATCACCAACGGAATTCCAATCAATAGTAGAAACGGGTGCTCGAAGTGCAGGATGGATTAGATTTTTTTGATCGAAATTTCCCAATTCCTGTCTTATGCGAATTCTTCCCGAATCAGTGATGATACCCGGTGTTTTCCATAAGAATGTGCTATCCATGCTGAAACCGAGCGTATCCCATGTTTTTCCATTGTCAGGTGTCCAATCAACATATGTTGGAGCACCAATGCGATACCCTTTCCACTTAACTGTATATGGAGCACAAGGAGTGAGAGTAATATTTGCATTTGGTTCGGTGATCTTAAGCGAGCGCGTTTCCGGCATGCCGAATCCATTGGCTCTCAAAAGCAGATAATCTTTTTGTCCGCCTTCATAATGGAGTACAGCATACTCTTTATAATATCCCGTTCTGGAAGGCTTGAAAATGATATCGAAGTAATATCCTACTGCGGGAGAAAGTCCGACAGGTGGAGGATTTGTGGACACATTGGATCCAATCCAACGATATGAAAAATCAGGATTGGAAAATGTGATTGAATCAAGTTGTGTGCTTTCTTCGACTCCGCGATTGTTTTTTTTGGAGGCGATTGCTCTCACAAGTAATGTAGTATAATCGGAGGAACCGGGCATTACAGCAGAACCAAAGTTGAATTCTTCGATTTGAATGCCGAAAGGATCGCAGAATCGCGCTTGGCTGATATTGCCACGATCATGCTTACCCAATGGACTTGAACCTGTTCCGGTATTTGTGGCGATTATGAATTCCGCTCGATTTGCACCCTCTGAACGCGTCATCCAAATAACTGCTTGATACCCTTGTGCATCGGGTTGTCCTACGGAGATGGCTTTGGAACTGAAATTACTTTCTATGATGGATAATTCTGATTTGGCGAATGCATAAGGATTGCCATTCACGTTGGCTCGAAGCCATGCGCGCAAAATAGGATAATTTAGTGTATCTATCGTGATGCCATTTGGACGCAAATCACGAATTTCGACAGACACCTGTGCGAGGGCAGGTGTGAGCATTAGAATCCATGTAGTGAAAAATGCAATGCAGCGAAAGATTGACATAAGTGCCGAAGAAAAATACGTGCTCTGTTTACGTTTCAAGTTTCGAGAGGTTTCACTTCTGTTCTATCATTCAGAAAAAACACTTTGAAGAACAAAAGATCCGGAATGATCACAAGAACAAGTGATCCCGTATCACGGGTGAACCATGTTGTGAACCCTTCCGGAGGCATTAGTGCCCTGATGATTTGACCTGTAAGAGTCCACATGATGATGAACACCAAAAAGAAAATCGCTATCGCCATGAGTCCTTCTCGCAATTTGCCTTCTTGCCAACGTTTGGTGAAGGCATAGAGTCCGGCCATGGCATGCACATGGAAAACGAATAATTCAATCATGATAGTTCAATAATTATTCATAAATCTTTGTAAAACTATGGAATTGCCCATGAAATTCTGCCAAGTGTGCACAAGTCTCTCGGACATTGACAAGGCAACCGAGATGGCTCGTGAATCAATAAACCATAAGCTCGCCTTTTGTTGCTGGATACGTCCAAAGCATATGGCCATGTATCCTTGGAAAGGTGAATTATGTGAGGAATCTGAATATGAGGTTGTGTTCAAGACAAATAATGTGAACTTAGAGCAATTGACAGCTTTGATACGGGGCATGCATCCTTATGAAACCCCTTATATCGCAAGTTTTCATGGGGATATATTGCATGTTGGCTATGCGCAGTGGGCGGAGACTATTGTTACATAAGGGGGAATTCATGGAACGGAGTACAGGCAAGAATCAGGGGGTGCCGATGATATCGGATAACATACGCGCGGCGAAGTCCATTCGAGAATGGAGAGAAGATGAAAGGCCAAGAGAACGAATGTTGCGATTCGGATCAAGTTGTTTGAGTGACAGCGAATTATTGGCAATTTTGATTGGGACGGGATCGCATGGTTCTTCTGCTTTGGACATTGGAAGAAGCATGCTTGACGCATATGGATCCATACAAGATTTGGGATCTCGAACGGTGCAGGAATTATGCGGTGTAAAGGGAATGGGGATGGCAAAAGCCATTGGAATAGCTGCTGCATTTGAGCTCAGCAGACGATATCAGCAGGAGGCATTCAATCCGGCAATGATATTGCAATCTCCGGACGATGTGGCGAAGTATTTCATACCGAGAATGCGGGGTGCGCGAACCGAGAGTTTTTACATTGCATTATTAAATAGTTCAAACATTGTATTTTCAACAAAGAAAATCAGTGAGGGCTCATTAAATTCGAGCATCGTTCATCCTCGAGAGGTCTTTCGAGTGGCGATCATAGAGAGTGCTGCATCCATCATTGCTTTGCACAATCATCCCTCGGGAAACACCGAGCCGAGCAATGAAGATATATCGCTTACGGAACAATTGCGTCAGGTTGGAACAATGATGCATATTCCATTGCTAGATCATCTTATCATTGCAGGAGATTCATTCACCAGTTTGCGCGAACGCGGATATTTTCCTTAGGAAAGAAGATGGGATTTTCAATCATCGAAACATATTTTGATGCAATCATTCTCATTCAAGCAGATGTCTATGAAGATGAGCGAGGAATATTCATGGAGAGTTATCAACGTGAAGCATTTCGAGCATTGGGAATAGATGAAGAATTTGTTCAGGAGAATCATTCAGTTTCCGCATTGGGAGTAATTCGGGGCATGCATTTTCAATGGGACAAGCCAATGGGTAAATTGCTTCGCGTCACTTCGGGAAGGGCTCATGTGAAAGAAATTGATATAAGAAAGAATTCACCGACATTGGGTCAATCCATGCATGTGGAATTACGTGCAAGTGAACCACATTTACTCTGGGTCCCCCCCGGTTTTGCCAATGGATTTATGTCCATGGAACATGGAACAGAGATGGTCTATAAATGTTCGGCGAAATATAATCCAAGGGCGGAGTCGTGCATAGCTTGGAATGATCCGGCTTTGGCTTTGGAATGGCCTGTTCATGAGATAGACACTGAGCCGATTCTATCAATTAAAGACATACAAGCACAAACACTAGCGGAATGGCTGCAAAGACCCGATTCATCAGCATTCAAGGTATGACTCAGGACATCCCGAAATTCCTTTTTGCAAATCTCCCCAAATTCCCTATTTTCGCCATCTATTCTTTACTGAATAAGGTTCGGTAGCTCAGTTGGTAGAGCAGCGGACTGAAAATCCGCGTGTCGGGGGTTCAATTCCCTCCCGAACCACGACAAAAGCAAAGGCATCCCATTGGGATGCCTTTTGTGTTTTGTGGTATGTGATAGAAAAAACAGAAACATGAATTGAGTTATGCTTAAGCAGATTCATATTATGGCTCTATTTGATAGATATCTCCTTATTTCTATCTTTTTATCAAAAACAAGGAGTAATCACCTCATTTTCACATAAAATCACTCATTTCCCTGTTCATTTACTCAATCTCTTTTCTTATTTTGTCTTCCAACAACTCCTTGCCTGTCACCATGTTCGAAGCAGCATTCGATCATTCAAGGAAATTCATAAGCTCTTGATGAAGTAGATTTGATGATTTGCATCCAATCTTCAATTTCATTGAGTATACATTCAGGACAGGCATATGCTTTTACAGCACAGCCACAATCTAATCCAATCTACAAGTCTGTTCTTTCAGAACATTCATTCAATTTTACTCACAAGCGGAGAGCATGTATGAAGTATTTCGTACGAGTTTGTTCCATGTTGTGTTTTTTGGTAGTGACTTCCGTCACGGCCATTGCACAAGGTGTCCTTAGCGGACAAATCGCAGGGCCTGATGGCCAGCCGGTACCGGGCGTTGCAGTTAAGCTCACAAAAGGCAATGCAAGCAAAGGTGGATTTTCCGATTCAAGAGGTCGCTACTCAATCAAGAATTTGGAAAATGGAAATTATGGTGTTTCATTTAGTTGTGTCGGCTATGAAAAGCAAGATGCAACTGTAAATGTTTCCGGTGCAACTACACTCAATGCGAAGCTAAAAGAAACTTCTATTGACATGGATGTGACTGTTATTACTGCATCACGCGTTCAACAAAAAGCTTCGGAAGCTCCTGCATCAGTTTCCGTGATTGAGCCAAGGGCTATCCGTGAAGCGCCAAAGAATACGCCGGTTGAGCATTTGCGTGGTATCACCGGTGTTGACTATTCACAAACAGGTATTGCTCAGCAAAGCGTGAGTGTTCGTGGATTCAACAATGTGTTCACGGGTGCTTTGCAAACATTGACAGATTATCGTCTTTCAGGAGTTCCAAGTTTACGCGTGAATGTCGGCTACTTTATTCCTGCTTCAAATGAAGACATCGAGCGTATTGAATTGGTACGTGGTCCGGCATCTGCATTGTATGGTCCGAATGCTGCACAAGGTGTTTTGAATATCATCACTCGTTCCCCATTTGCTTCACAAGGTACTACTGTATTTCTCGCAGGCGGTCTGCAGAATCTCATGAATATGGGTATTCGTCATGCAGGTACATTGAGTGATGATTTTGGATATAAAATTTCAGGACAATATTTCTCTGCCAATGACTGGGCATTCGAAGATCCCGTTGAAGCAGCGAATCGTACCGCCGCATTGAAGCCGGGTGTGGATCCTGATACATTGAAAATCGGAAATCGCAAGAATACACATGAACGCTTCAATGTAGATGCAGGTGTGTATTATAATTTGGGTGAGAATACCATGTTTCAATTGAATACAGGTGTTTCTCAATCACTCAATACAATTGAAATGACAGGTCTTGGGGCTGCACTTGGTAGAGACTGGAGATATTCCTATGTGAATGCACAGCTCACATCCGATGATTTATTCGCTCAAGTTTTTTACAATATGAGTGATGCCGGTCAAACATATTTCCTTCGTACAGGTAATCCGATTGTCGACAAATCAACATTGCTTGGTGCTCGCTTACAGCATGCTTATAAACTCAATGATGATATTCGCTTCACCTATGGCGCCGATTTCTTCTCAACAAATCCCGTCACGGAAGGAACAATCAATGGCGTGAATGAAGACAATGATGCATATACAGAAATGGGCGCATATCTTCAGGCAGATGTGAAGCTTATGAAAAATTTGTCATTCCTTGGCGCTGTTCGTGGTGACAGACATTCCATCATCGATGAATTGGTATTGTCTCCACGTGTTGCAATGATGTACAAACTTGATGAGAATTCAACAGTACGCGCAACATTCAATCAAGCATTTAGCAATCCCGGAACAAATGACTTGTTCTTGGACTTGCTCTCAACAAAAGATGCATTTGGTTTAAGTGCTGCAAATCCGGCATTCGCAGTTGGTGTATGGGGTGCTTCAGCGGGTAGAAATGGATATACATATAATCGTGATGGTGGCGTCCTACGCTATATCTCACAATTCGATCCATCAAGAGCTAATTGGATGCCAACAACCAATGTTGCAAATATGTGGCAAACAGTGACAGCAGTGATCACAGCAAATCCTGCTCTCGCTCCTCTCAAGGCATTGCTTACTTCACTAATACCTGCTCCGACTTCAATTGGTGGTTCAATCGCAGCATTGAATCCAACAACAAGACAATTTATACCAATGCAAGCAGGTGATGTGCTCGATGTTGAGAAGTTACGTCAGACAAATACTCAAACAATTGAATTGGGTTATCAAGGTAAATTGACAGATAAGTT
>VGWD01000012.1 GCA_016873735.1 Ignavibacteria bacterium
CGCCAACTAGTGCTGTGAGTTCATCCGTGATACCGAACCCAACAGCAGTGGTTCGTCAAGCACAAACATTCATCTGTACTGTCACAGATGCGCGTGGATGCATGAAACATGATACCGTGATGATTTGGGTATATCCTGATTTGATCATCAATGCCGGTAATGACAAATTGGTATGCATGAATGCAAAAGACACGCTTGGTGGTAAACCATCTGCGCAAGGTGGAACGCCGCCATATCAATATCAATGGATTCCATCAGTTGGATTGTCAAGCGCTACAGTGCCCAATCCGATATTGGTTTCTCCGCAGACAAGAACATATAGATTACAAGTAACAGATGCATCCGGTTGCATAAAAAATGACACGGTTCAGGTGAGTGCGATTTTACCCGTAAAGCCAATCTTACAAATTGTAAGTGGCAAGCAACCATTATGTGTGGGAGACAGCATTGTCATAGAAGCAATGGGTGATGTTTCGATGTATAAATGGAAAGATGGATCCACAAAAAAACGCATCGTGATTCGTAATGCTGATACGATCTATGTAGATGGAACAACATCTTCCGGTTGCACGATGCGATCAGACTCTATCATCATTGACATGATTGCTGTACCGAATATGAATATACTCGGCAATTCAGTGAAATGTCCGGGAGAAATCATTGTGCTTCGCGTTGCTCCTGCATCCGCATTCACGCAAACTTGGAAAGTAACAGGTGGTGATATCATTGGTCCTAATGATCGCGATTCCGTCATCGTCCGTTTACGTGAACAAGGACTGATTACATTGGAAAGAAAGCAAGGAAGATGTACATATCTTTCAAGCGACACAATCAAGGTTCATTCTCGCATTGCGCCAAGCATCACCATGATCGGCAGAAAAGAATCATGCATTGGAGATACGGTGACATTGCGAGTGAGCGGATCATTCTCGACGATTACATGGTCTGATGGCATCAGGAGCATGGAGCGATTCATCACGAAGAATGGAGCATACTGGGCAGATGTCATGGATCAGTCGGGATGTGAATTCCGTACGGACACTATAAGCATAAACTTCAATGCATTACCATCAAAGCCGATGATCTCATTGCTTGGAGATTCTCTGATAACCGGTATGGCCACCTCATATCAATGGTATTCAGATAAGGGAGAAATCAGTGGAGCGCGCAATCAATGGTATCGACCCGATACATCCGGATTGTATCGCGTTCGTATTTGGAACATAGAAGAATGCACAAATATTTCCGAACCATTCTCTTATATCCGAGTCACGACTGTGCCGGAGGAGCAAAATGGAATGTCAAGAATATTGCAGCATCCCGTAGCGGACGAATTGCGCATCGAGCATCCATATCGCAAACCAATCATTGCTATCGTAAATATTCTGGGGATGACAGTCTTGTCAGAAATTGCCGATTCACCTATACATGCAATGTCTGTTCGCAAACTTCCATCCGGTTTCTATTCCATACTCATTGGCAATGAAATTCTTCCTTTTATCATCGCCTATTGATGGCGTATAAGCACAGAAAAACAACCATTGGATTTCAAAACCACCTTCTTTTTCACAAATGGGGCAAAATCCAAAAATAAGTTGACGGAAACTCAGTAGTGTTTCAGTATTGAACCATCTATGCGACCTCATAAATTTGCCATTGGGTAGCATTGTGGTATTTGCAAATAATGCCGGGGTGAATTCAGAAGTAGAGGTCACATGGCGAAGAAGCAAGCACAAAGTGCAAGATTGGGAAAAAAGGCGAGAAAGAGTTCTGATGAGACTCGTAGAAATAACAAGGACACATCATTTTCTTCGATGCAATCGGAATTGATGAGCAAGACCCTGGAATTGATTCAGCTCAAGGACATCATGGGTCAGGCATTTAAGCAATTGCAGGCCTTGAACAAAGATTTGGATCGTACAGACCATAAGCTCACGCTCAAAGAAGTGATGAAACTATTGCATGTGGATGGTCCGAAAAAGCGGGATTGGGAAGTGTTTCACTCCCAATTGCGCATGTATAATGAGCCATTCATGGAGGCATTATGCAAGAAATTTCCCACGCTTTCCCATCAGGAAATTCGCATAGCATCATTACTCAAAGCGGGAATGACCACAAAAGAAATAGCTGAATTATTTGCGATTCAGGTGAGGACGGTGGAGAATCACAGGTTCGGCATTCGCAAGAAGATGCGCATAGACACCGACAGGGATTTGGTGTCTGAATTACAAAATCTTGCATAATCCCACGGAAATCCTTTGTCAAAGAAAAAAAACCTGTAGATTTGCATCATTAATTTGACATAGGCGTCAAGTTTGTTTTGACAAAAGAAGGAATCAGGTGTAAATCCTGAGCTGTCGTGCAACTGTGAATCCTCCGTGGATCAGCCAGATACTTCGCTTGAACGCCAATGCATAGCACTCACGAGAAAGTGCGGGCATCAATGGTACGGCTACGTTCCTTGCCTCACGTTCTCCTATCCTATAAGGTGTTCGTACCATGAAGTCACAGATGCATACTCGTTTATTCTTCCTGATAGCACTCATCCTTTTGGCCGCATTCGGCAGAATCATTCCTCATCCATATAATATGTCTCCCATTGCAGCGATGGGCTTGCTTGGCTCGGCATATTTTTCTCGAAAGTGGATGGCATTTGCTATTCCGTTTTTGGGGACATGGTTGAGTGATCTCTTCATCAACAATGTCGTGTATGCAAATCTCTTCACTGAATTCACTTGGTTTTATGCCGGTTCAGAATGGATTTATGCAAGTTATGCGCTCATCATCATGATGGGTATATTCTTGTTTTCTTCCGTTTCCATTTCACGGATAATGTCTGGCAGCATCTTGGCAACTACCATCTTCTTCTTGACAACAAACTTTGGTGCATGGCTTGGCAATCCATTGTATCCGCAGAGTATTGAAGGATTGATGATGAGTTATGCTGCGGGCTTGCCCTTTTTGCAAGGAAGTTTTTTTGGTGATCTCTTCTATTCAGGCATTCTCTTTGGTGGATTTGCATTGGCCGGCAAGCAATTGAATTTCCCAATTGCCATTTCAGAACAAGCATGAGCATTGTCATTTGCATCATAGCCATATTGATTGGCAATATGGAGATCCATGCTCAATATCCAGATCGTGTAGGCATGCCGGACTGTGATGCGATTTCTGCTGATCAACCCGGTTTGGTTTGGGGAACATCGTGCATGCTTTCGCCAGGATTTCTCACCATTGCAAATCCAATACAAGGAAAGGTATCGGTTGATGATGCATCATTTGCGATTGGCCCGGCAGACAATGCAGTGGTTAGTCTGGGGGATGGTGGTAGTGCAATCATCACTTTCCAAAGACCCATTACGGATGGAGCAGGTCCGGATTTTGCGGTATTCGAAAATGCATTCGATGACTATTTTCTAGAATTCGCATTTGTTGAAGTAAGCAGTGATGGAAAACATTTCGTGCGTTTTCCCTCAATATCTCTCACGCAAACCAAACAACAGATCGGACCTTTCATGCGCATACCCGATGTGCGTGCTCTTCACAATCTTGCAGGAAAATACAGAGCGGGTTTTGGGACGCCATTTGATCTTGCGGAATTAAAAGACAGTATTGGTATCAATATACAATCCATCACACATGTTCGAGTGATTGATGTAATTGGGTCGATTGACAAACAATATGCGCATTATGATGCAAAGGGGAATATCATCAATGATCCATGGCCCACGCCATTTTCTTCTTGTGGATTTGATCTTGATGGCATTGCTGTGATCAATGAACAAAACATCATTGGTGATCAATTGAGCTTTGCACCCAATCCGGTTTATGCTGGGAACAATGGCGGCATGGTTCATGTGCTTGAAGGTGTTCGGGAATTATCGATATTTTCCATGCAGGGGGAATTCATTCGAGAGGTGGCTGACGGTATCATACAAATAGCGGGATTGCCGGGTGGAGTCTATATAGTCAAGGGGATGCAACATGGACAGCTACGTTCAGGCATGCTCATGATCATGCCATGATTATTTTTTCTTTAGAGCTTTTTCCAAGTCCCCGCCGAATGTTTTGATCATTGTGCGTAGCACATCATAATCCTTGTCACTGGTCGGAGCCAAACCTTCAATGCTATATGTGGCATATAATGTTTCGCGTCCTGCAGGAGTAGATTGAAAATCAAGCAATGCCTGAATCAATTCTTTCTTCATGTCCTCCGGAAAATCAGCCCGAAACACGAAAGGATCATTCGGTATGCTTTCAGTGAATCCGATGATTTTCACCTTCGAAAAGATATCCGGATATTGTTTCGCCACACGTGCTCTTGCATCAAGAATCTCGCCTGTTTTTTTATCCGGTGGAGAATAATAGGTTGCGCCTGCATCAACTTGAGACTGATAGACCATTGTCACCACATTATCATGCCTCATTGCGAACACTTCTTCCGCAGGTTTGATATTCTCTTTGTCCAAAAGAGCTTTTGGAAGAATATATCCTGAAGTTGAAGCTGCGTCAACGAATGCAATTTTCTTTCCGCGAAGATCTTGAATCGAATTGATGCCGCTATTTGCTCCGGCGATGAATTGTCCACGATATGTGGTTTCACCATCTCTTCGTATCACTTTCAATTCAGCTTTCACACCATACTTTTGATGAGCCAGGATATAGCTGAATGTATTCATGGCGGCAATGTCTGCTTTTCCGCTTCCGAATGCCTCAACCACTGCAATAAAACTTGTCGGGAATGTTGCAATCACATGATAGCCTGTTTTTGCTTCCAGATATGCCACCAGGCTATCGGCGCTATTACTCAATTTTTGGGCATCCACTGAAGGAGTGAGCATAATGCGGATAGGATTTCCTTCACTTCCGATTTCATTGGATTCCAACATCGGTTTGATGCTTACATAGAGCAAAATTGAGAGTATCAAAGAAAGATAGAAGAGTCCGATTTTCATGGTATTTGCATGGTTTTGGCTATCCCATGCCATTTTGGTAATTTTTAGTCTGTTTTAATGAGAACAATTTAGTGGTTCAGCGAAGAATCACGAAACAATTTTATCACCCGGTAGACCAACATGAACATCCACGAATATCAAGCAAAGGAATTATTGCGTAGGTACAATGTACCCGTATTGAAAGGCAAACCAGTTTTTTCCGCTGATGAAGCATGGAATATCACCAAAACTGAATTCATTGATAATGGAATCAATATTGTTGTTTTGAAATCGCAGATTCATGCAGGAGGTCGTGGAAAAGGAATCGTTCATGATACCGGCACGAAAGAAGTGGTTGAATTATATGGCAAGCCTGTACGTGGTGTA
This sequence comes from Ignavibacteria bacterium, assembly GCA_016873735.1. Taxonomy (GTDB): domain Bacteria; phylum Bacteroidota; class Ignavibacteria; order Kapaibacteriales; family UBA961; genus UBA961. Next base: position 5,319 of record VGWD01000012.1, read on the forward strand.
ACGGTCATTCATGATGGTGATATTGCAGGAAAGGCAAAAGAATATGCGCAAGCAACGATAGACAATACGCTTGTGACCATACAGACTGGTGAATCGGGAAAAGTGGTGCGTCGCATGTTCATTGAGGAAGGTTGTAATATTGCTCATGAATATTATTGCAGCATTCTTCTTGATCGTGATACATCTCGCAATATCATCATGGTATCAACCGAAGGTGGAATGGACATTGAAGAAGTTGCTGAACATTCACCTGAGAAAATTTTAAAAGAATATGTGGATCCATGCATTGGCTTTCAGCAATTCCAAGCACGCCGTTTGGCATTTGGCTTGGGCTTGAGTGGCCAGGCATTCAAGAGTTTTGTTTCATTCATTGATACATTGTACCGTGCATATGAAGACATGGATTGCAGCATGCTTGAAATCAATCCACTTGTCGTAACCAATGATGATGCATTCATTGCATTGGATGCAAAAGTCAATTTTGATGACAATGCATTGTATCGTCATGCAGAGTATTTGGAGTTACGTGATATTGAAGAAGAAGATCCGCTTGAAGTTGAAGCATCAAAATTCAATTTGAATTATATCAAACTTGATGGAAATGTAGGTTGCATGGTGAATGGCGCAGGATTGGCAATGGCCACCATGGATATCATTCAATTGGCAGGCGGTAAGCCGGCTAATTTCTTGGATGTCGGAGGCGGAGCAAATGTCGAGAGAATCGCGAATGCTTTTCGCATCATGACAAATGATCCTGCAGTTGAATGTGTGCTCATCAATATTTTTGGTGGCATTGTTCGCTGTGATCGCGTTGCAAATGGCATCGTTCAAGCACTTCAACAAGTTTCCGTTTCAACTCCGGTGATCGTCCGCCTTGAAGGAACCAATGCAATCGAAGCCGGTGAAATTCTCAAAAACTCCGGCATGGAATTTTTGGTTGCAACAACATTGGAAGATGCCGCAAACATAGTGACTCAAGCATTGACTCATTGATAAATCATCCCGATCAATAGTGAAAAGCACAATCCAAAAGATTGTGCTTTTTTTATTTGATAACAACTTTATTCCCCTCGTGCAGGTGGGAGAAAAAAAATTGAAATTTTTGTTTGGGTGGCATAAATGCACACTCTTTTAGCAGCTTTGGTTTGTGGGTTGTTTGCAGCGGCTGCTAAATGTGTGTGCTTTTAGTGCGGATGCTTTTACTTCCAACCGCCACCTAACGCCTTGTAAATATTCACGGTTGCAATCCGTTGGCGTTTATTTACACTGATTAACTCAAACTGTGTTTGCAATGAATTTTGCTGTGCTATCAGCACTTCCAAATAATTTGCTTTAGCGGTTTTGTAAAGTTCGGTTGATGTTTCTACGGACTGAATAAGCACATCGCTTTGCTGTTTTTTCAGTGTGTTAATTTTTTTCAGGTTTTCAATGTTTGACAGTTCGTTTGCTACTTCCACATAACCATTCAAAATTGTTTTCTGATAATTATACATGGCTGAAAGTTGGCTTGCTTTGGCAGTGTTGAACTGTGCTTTCAGTGCGTTCATGTTTACCAACGGTGCAACTAAGCCACCCAAAACCGAATAAGCCAAACTTGCAGGAGAGGTAAATAAAAATTCGGGATTGAACGCCTGAAATCCTAAACCTGCCGTGATGTTCAGGTTTGGGAAAAATGCTTCCCTTGCTGCTTTCAAATCAAACTTGCTTGCCTGAACCTGAAATTCGGCTTCACGAATATCGGGACGGTTTGATAGGAGTTGCGAAGGAATACCTGATGCAAACTGTTGTGGCATTTCCTGAAATAACACTTCTTTGTTTCGCTGAACTGCTTGCGGATAACGACCCAACAAAAAATTAATCAGGTTTTCCTGTTCCAAAATTTGTTGCTTGGTTTCAAACTCCAATGCTTGCGAATTGAGCAGTTGTGCCTGAAACTGCTGCACCACTAATTCATTTGCCCTGCCTGTTTCTTTTTGCAGTTTTATTACTTCTAATGCCTCTTGTTGCTTTTGAATAGTTTGTCGTATAATTTCCTGTTCATTATCCAAGGCAATTAATTCATAATAGGAAATTGTCACATCGGCAATCAAGTTTGAAATGACAAAATTTGTTCCTTCAATGCTTGATAAATAATTTGCAAATGCGGATTTGCTTTGATTTCGCAACTTGCCCCAAATATCAATTTCCCACGATGCGTTTAAGCCCACATACATATCGGGCAGGTTGATAGGGACAATTTGCCCGGGCGTAATTTCGGTGGTGATATTTCCTGCACCGTCCATTGTGTAAAGCCCGAATTTGCGAACACCACCGTTTATGTTTAGCCCTACTTGCGGCAGCAATGCACCATTTGCCAACTTCACACTTGCCCGTGCAGCTTCAATGCGTTGCAAAGCCATTTGCAAATCAATATTTCCGGCAAGTGCGGTGTCAATCAGTTTTACTAAAAGTGTGTCGGCAAAGTATTGTCGCCAATTAATTTCTGCAATATTGGTTGTATCGGTTGATGCAGAACTGAAACTTGCTGGAATTTTCTTTTCAGGAATGGTCAAGTTTGTGTTGAGTGTTTTGCATCCGCTGAAAATCAGCAGTGCAAAAACAATGTATATGATTTGAATTTTTCTCTTTTTCATTTTTAAAGATTTTCTGTTACAGGACTTTCATTTTTTCTGTTCTTGCTGAACTTTTCGGAAAGGGTGGCGAATGCCACATACAAGCCCGGAATGATAATTACACCAAACACGGTTCCGAACAACATACCTCCGGCTGCTGCCGTGCCAATGGTTCTATTGCCGATTGCACCTGCACCTGTGGCAATCATTAGGGGTAATAAACCCGCAATAAATGCAAATGATGTCATTAGGATTGGTCGCAAGCGGAGTTTTGAACCTTCAATGGCGGCTTGCAAGGCGGTTTTCCCCTGACTGTGGCGTTGTGCAGCAAACTCCACTATAAGAATGGCGTTTTTGCCCAACAAGCCAATAAGCATAATCAGGGCTATTTGAGCATAGATGTTGTTTTCTAAACCGAAAATTTGAAGCATGAAAAATGCCCCAAAAATTCCTGTCGGTAATGAAAGTATTACAGGCAAAGGCAGCAGCAAACTTTCGTATTGAGCAGCCAAAACCAAATACACAAAAACCAAACAAATTAAAAAGATGATGATTGCTTCGTTGCCCGAATTCACTTCGTCTCTTGAAATTCCCGCCCAGTCAATATCGTAACCTCTTGGCAATTTTTCTTTGGCGGTTTGTTGCACTATTTTCAAAACTGTTCCGCTACTAACACCTGTTTTTCCTTCACCGTTCAACTCTGCGGATGGATACATATTGTATCGGGTAACCTGGTCAACTCCATAGGTTTTTTCAACAGTCATAAAAGCAGAAAGCGGAACCATTTCTTCTTTATCATTCTTGACATACAATTTGAGCAAATCTTCGGGTAATGCTCTGTATTCGGGCGATGCCTGAACCATAACTTTATACATCTGTCCGAAACGAATGAAGTTTGTTGCGTATTCGCTACCCAGCATGGTTTGCAAAGAACTCATTGCATTGTTCACCGTTATTCCTTTTTGTGCAGCTTTATCCATATCAATATGTAAGGTATATTGAGGATAGCTTGCATCAAAAATGGTGAAGGCACTGGCAATTTCGGGCTGTGCTTTCAGGTCTGCAATAAACTGTTTTACCACTATTTCCATTTTCTTGAAATCACTGCTACCTGTTTTGTCTAACAACCGCAACTCAAAACCGCTTGCATTACCATAGCCGGGCACGGCAGGTGGCGGAAAAAATTCTATTTGAGCATCTTTGATGTGTTGTGTCTTTTGTTCAAATATTTCTATTACCTCGTCCACCGAAACATTCCGTTCTTCCCATTTTTTTAAATTGATGAGAGCCGTTCCGTAAGTTGCACCTGTTCCGTCAGACAAGATGTTTGTTCCAGCTAATGTTGAAATGCTTTCAACACCTTCAATATCTTTTCCTGTTCGTTGAATTTCGTTTACTACTTCCTTTGTTCGCTCCAAGGTAGCACCCGATGGGGTTGTAACGCTTGCATAAAATGTCCCTTGGTCTTCTTCAGGAATAAAGCCCGATGAAAGGAGTTTGCCAAAAACCCCCGACCCAATCAGGAAAACAAGTAAAACTCCAAAAGTGATAATCCTGCGGTTTACAATTTTAGTTAGCAGGTTTTTGTATCTATCCTCTATGCTGGAATATCTTTTGTTGAAGCCATTTAAAAATTTTTGTAAAACTGTTTTCTTCTTTTCTTCTCCGATATGATTTTTCAAAATCAAAGCACACAATGCAGGTGTAAGGGTTAATGCAACAACACCAGAAATGACAATGGAAATAGCCATTGTAAGTGAAAATTGTTTATAAAAAATTCCCGAAGGTCCGCTCATAAATGCCACAGGAATAAATACCGCAGCCATTACCAAAGTGATAGCAATGATTGCTCCGCTTATTTCTTTCATTGCCTGTTCGGTGGCTTTCATTACAGAAATTTTTGAATGTTCCATTTTAGCATGAACCGCTTCTACTACAACTATTGCATTGTCCACCACAATACCAATTGCCAGCACCAAAGCGAAAAGCGTAATCAGATTTAATGAGAAGCCGAGAAATTGCATAAAGAAAAATGTGCCGACAAGTGAAACAGGGACTGCAAGGGTTGGAATAAGTGTTGAACGCCAATCGCCAAGAAAAATGAAAACCACCAGTGTAACAAGTAACAATGCTTCAATGAATGTCTTTATTACTTCGTGGATGGAAGCATCTAAAAAACGACTTACATCATAACTTACTTCGTAATCCATGCCTTTTAAAAAGGTGGTTTGCTTCATTTCTTCCATTCGCTTTTTTACAGCGGCAATTACATCACTTGCATTTGAGCCGGGTAATTGTTTGAGCATGATAGCTGCACAAGGTTTGCCATTGAGTTTAGCTTCCACATCAAAATAGGTTGTGCCAAACTCTACATCTGCTATGTCTTTTATTTTTAAAATCTGTCCGCTTTCGGTTGATTTAATCGGAATGTTTTCATATTGCTCTTTGCTGTTAAATTTTCCTGTGTATTTAATGGTGTATTGCAACGCCTGTCCTTTTTTGTCGCTGCTTTCTCCAATTTTTCCCGGTGCTGCTTCAATGTTTTGTTCTTCCAAAGTGTTTATTACATCTTCTGCTGAAACATTGTAAGCAAGCATTTTGTCGGGTTTTAACCAAATACGCATGGCATATTCTTTTGCCCCTAAAATGTCAGCTTTACCTACTCCGTTTATACGTTTTAATTCTGCAAGCACATTGATGTCGGCAAAATTGTAAAGGAACTTTTCGTCAATGGTGGTGTCGCTGCTAAATATGTTTAGATACATCAGCATGGCGTTTTCCTCTTTTGCTATGGCAACACCTGCTTTAATTACTTCCGAAGGAAGTTCTGCGATTACATCCTGCACACGAGTTTGCACATTGATGGCTGCCACATTGGGGTCGGTGCCTGTTTCAAATAAAATTTGAACCACACCAACACCATCGTTTCCGGCATCACTACTCATGTATTTCATACCGGGAACTCCATTGATGGCACGTTCAAGCGGAACGATGGCAGCTTTTGTAACAGCTTCGGCATTAGCACCAGTGTATTCCACTTCCACATTTACCTCCGGTGGGGCAATGTTTGGAAATTGAGTTACCGGCATCTGAATAACAGTTATCAACCCAAGCAACAAAATGATAACCGATATTACGATTGATAATATCGGTCGGTTAATTAATCTGTCTGTCATTTTCTTTTAGTTTTTAGCGTTAGTGATTTGAGAAAACGATATTGGATCGGGTATTACTATATCTCCGTCTTTTACTTTCTGAATGCCTTCGTAAATTATTTTGTCGCTGGCACTAAGCGTTTGCTCTATTACATACCAGTGGGGCAACCGTGCAAGTGGTGTTACTTTGGTTTGCTGCACTTTATTGTCAGTAGTTACTGTAAACACATAGATATTCTCCTGAATTTCGAAAGTTGATTTTTGAGGAATAAGCATTGCGTTTTTCAGTTCGGTTTTCACCTGCACTTTTCCGCTTGCTCCGTGTTTCAAAAGGTTTTCAGGGTTCGGAAATTTTGCACGGAAAGCAATGTTGCCAGTGCTTTTGTCAAACTCGCTTTCGGTGGTTTCAATTATTCCTTTGTGCTTGTAAACATTTCCGTTTGCTAACACCAACGAAACTTCTTTTGATTTTCCTTCGCCTTTTGAGGTGGCATAATCCAAATAATCTTTTTCAGAAACATTGTAATAAGCAAACACTTCTTTGTTGTTTGAAATGCTTGTCAGCAATGTTCCTTCCTCAATCAAACTTCCCGTTTTGTTCGGAATACGGTTGATGATGCCGTCAAACGGGGCTTTTATTTCTGCAAACGAAAGATTGAGATTTGCCTGTGCTTTATCACTTTCGGCTTCTTCTACTTGCGCTTTCAACGCTTCCACTTTTGCTTCTGCCAAATCGTATTCTGGTTTACCGATTATATTTTTTGCAAGCAGTTTTTGAGAATTGTCCAACTCAATTTCTGCTGATTTTAAATCTGCCATAGCACTTTTCAAAGCCGCTTTGGTTTTCTGTAACTCTTGCTGATACTCTTTGCTGCTGATGGTAAAAAGCGTTTGACCTTGTCGCACGGTTTGCCCTTCATCCACCAAAATGGTTTCTATAAAACCTTTAATTCGTGAACGCACTTCCACATTTTGCACTGCGTTTATTTCGGCTACATACTCATTGGTAATAACCGTATCGGTAATAAGGGGTGATATTACCTTATATGTTTCTTGTTTCTCTTTTTGACTTGTTGGTGAGCATGATGCTAATGCCATTATAGCACCCATGCTCAAAAGCAATGTGTAATTCTTCATTGTTATGAGATGTTTAAAAATTAAAATGGAAATGACTTGGGCTTAGCCCAAGCAATCGTAAGACCCGCAAGGGTCTTGATTTAAAAAGAATGAAGTATTACGCTTTTGGCGGTGGAGGAACTATTTCGGGATGAAACTGTTCGGAATATTTTCCCTGATAAGAAATGAAATTTTTGACCAAATGAATTTTTGGAATGGTAGACTGTAATTTATTTATTGATTGATGGTAAGAAAAATCAACTACTTTTTTTGCATTTAACCCGTTGTTTTCCTCATCCCCGGGTTCATCATGTTCAAGAATGGCATTGTTGATTCCACATATCTGTTCCAACACAATTTCCACAATACTTTCCATATCGTTTACGCTCAGGTCTTCGGAAATATGGCTGGGTTGTGCGTCAGGTGTGTCCACACTCAGGTTTAAGATGTTCAGAGCCAATACAAACCACAGGCAACGGAAAATAATATGTTCACGAATGAATTTCATTTAGCGGTGCAAATATATGATTTTAATTTGATTGTGGTTACGGGTGCGTTGGATAAAACGGCTCTTTTGCTTTTGCGTATTCTAGGATATTTACATTTCCAAATTTTTTTTCGATTATGCTGCTTTTTTATAAATATCAACAAATTTCGCTTTTCTTTTAACTACTGCGAACATACGTAAAATAAGTTTAAATTTCACATTATTGAGCACTATACTATAACATTTCTGATTCAATTTTCTTGTGGCATATTCTCTTAACTCAGGATCCCATTGTATGGCACTTCTGGCTGCCTGACTGAGCTCTTGCTTTAGTTCCTTATTAGCAATAGGACTCACCTTTTTTCTCCCCTTTATGCTTGTACCTGAGCTGTATTCAAATGGCACCACCCCAACATAAACCGCATAGCTTCGGGCATTTTAAAGCTTTCAAAATTTTCGGTGTAGGCCACTGTCATTAAAGCGTTTACCATTCCTATACCTCTAATGCTGGTAAGTAAAAGATAGTTTAGTTTTATCAATTCATCCGTCTCCACAATGATTAAAAGCTGCTCGACCAGTTTGGCTATTAATTTGGCATTATCTTTTATTTTTTGTTCAATAGAAGCACAAATAATGTCGTTTTTGTTTACGGGATACATTTGCTTTCTTTCTTTTAATGTGCCTTAGTATCCTGCTTGCTCCCGCACAACCCTTTTTCTAAAGCCTAATAGTTCTTTTAGTTGAAGAACTGTTTTATTTAAAGGTTTAGCAGGCTCAAGAAATTTATGTTTTTCTTCGCCATACTGAGCTATACGGGCAGCATCAATTTTATCATTTTTTCTCTAATGATACCCAGTGATCTTTTGATGGCCAACCCAGGAATACGGGCATACTGTAATTTATGCGCCTCGCAGAATTGAATCAGCTTGTATTCATACCCTCCGGTATGCTCCAAAACAATAAAACTACTGTTAAGGGCTATTTGTTTTAACCTGCACCATTTTAAGAAGTGTTTAAATCCTTCAGAACTGTTCAGAATTTGAATGTGTTCATTGATTTCACTGCAATGAACGTCTAATGTGTTTTTTGACACATCAATACCAATTGTGTAATCCCATTTTTTCATACCTTTGAAAAGTTTAATTTGTTAAACAATAAAGATGCTCTTGTCAAAAACCTTTGGTGATGCAAAGAGATAATTCTAGTTGGACCTGGAGCATCGAAATTAACAGCAGGGACTAATACGCAAACAAGTCCATTAGTGACTAGAAGGGCGGCAAGTTCACCCTGCTGTTTAATTTCAAAGTTATGAACAATTTTAGGACTTATCAACTCCCCCTAAGAACCCCCTTTACAACAACATTATTTTTATAAGAATTTATCTTTTTGGGTCCAAAGGAAGGGTTAGTTTGTGTGTCGGGGCAAAAGCAAATGTGCCGTTTGCGGGTGGCAATAAAAACTTCATTTTTTTTGTGTGTGGGCAAAAAATAAAAATACGAAGCAGAGACTTGTCGGTGAAAAGGGTGTCAAACTCGGTCAGAAAGTCGTCCTGAAAAGTTTGTTTAAAAGCAGTCAGTTTGAAGTTGCACGGGCGCCAATAGGGTTTCCGGTAACGGTTTGCAGCTACAAGAAGTTGGCGATTTCGAAGCACAAAGCTTCATTTAACCACTGATCCGCCAATTTCTTGTAGGTGCTGTTATAAGCAGTGGTTCTTTCTGTCACCTCGTATATTCTCATTCTGTCTGAATATTATGAATTCGTTTATAAGGTGTGATATAAACATGAATGTCAAAATTAATAAAATAATGGTGACGTAAGAGCTTTGGTTAATACCGAAAAAAGAAATGTTCCAAATGATAATTATCCATTGAGCAAAGTAAATGTTTGTCACTCCATTGCTCCACTTAAAAAGTAAGTCAAAAAACTTGTTCTGAGGTACTTTGTCTAGAATTAATTTATTAATGTAAAGCCAAAAGACTACAAAACCGCACATAAATAACATTCCACCTTGTCGGCTGTGATAGTAGTCGTTGAAATGGTAATCTACGTTTGAATATGAAATGGCAATTCCAAGAACCAGAACTAAAATACCAATTATTCCAAAGTATTTAAAAGTTGTACTTTGGTCTTTTGAGTTTTTCATTGTGTCGCCAAGAAACATTCCTAGTAGTGGAAATGATAGCCAAGGAAATACAGGAAAAGCAATTTTATTTGCGATAAAGCTAAATTCAATTGGTTGGTCTCCCCAAAACAGTTCTAAAATTTGGTCTATGACTGGTATGTTTAGGTTTAAGCCCCAAAGAAATGGTGAAAGCATACTAATCAGAAATGCAGTAAATAGTATTATATACTTGTTGATTTTAAACTCTTGAATAAGTGCCATAATCATTAATGCAATTCCAGCAAATTGTAAAATGTCAACTATGGTTAAAATAGTGTATTCATTTAATTTTTCTAAAGGGAATGTTTTTGCAATTTCCATTTCTAATTGAGTAGAAAGAGTAAATGGAATAACACCCCTAAGGATATTTAGAATGTAGCCTGACAAAAATATTTTAAAGCCACGTAATAATCTTGGCTTCAATTCTGATTTCCTTGAATACATAAATGAAAATCCCATCAAAGTCATAAAAACTGGTGCGGCTGGCGGACCTCCCAAAAACTCTATGATTTGACCGAATACCGAGCTTATTACTTCTTCACTTGCAAATACCTCAAGTGTATGAACAGCAATCATAAAAAATACTGCCAAACCTCTTGCAAGGTCTATGGGCAAAAGTCTGTTGTTTTGATTTGTCACATTCATCTTTATTATCATTTTTAGACTGCAAAATTGCAATGCTTAAAAATGAAATCATTTGACAAATGTCACAAAATCATTTTGCTCTCAAACGGCTAAGTGTTTCTCTTGAAATTCCAAGAAAGGAAGCAATGTATGTCAGCGGGATACGTTGGAAAAGTTGTGGTTCTTTGTCAAGCAATATCAGATATTTATCGATTGAACTCATCATTTGAGTAAAGTAAAACTTGTCTTCTAAAAATAAAGCGTAGTCTTCTATTATCGCATTAATAAAATTAGCAATTTGAATATTTGAAAACATTAAAGGCTTTACTTGTTTTAGATTGATTGAAATAAGCGTACTATTTTCAATTAACTCAATAGTTTCTCTCGAAGGATTGTCCTTAAAGTTATGCAATGAACCAACCATATCATTCTCCAAAGCAAACCAAGTGTTCACTTCTACACCGTCTTTTAGATAGTAACTTCTCACAGCACCTTTAACTACAAAATAAGCAAAGTCGTGTCGTTGGTTTTCTTTAATAAGTATGTGCTTTTTGTCCAAATTTAAAACTGACAAATGATTACATATTTCTGCTATTGTTTTTTCGCTTAATTTTTGATTAGTAGAAAAATGGTCTAAAAAGGTTTTGAATAAAATGTCCATTCTTAAATGTCTATTTGGATCTTGATGTCTTTTAGTTTGTGGGGCCTGCTACCATTGCTTATAACTATCTAATACTCGAAACATAATTTCGCCCATTGTGTATACCATATTCGTATAAGCGAAACATATTAATTTTATGGAGAAAATATGCTTTTTCTAAAATCATTATTTAAAATATTTAGATGTTTTGAAAATTATTCGTTTTGATATTGAATTAGCACACTACTGTTTGGCTTTAATTGTGACTTCCTCCTGACTTTGCCATGATATTTATAGCTGATATAATTCTTGTCTATTCCCTAATTGACTTCTTTCATTGTAGTTCTACATATGATATATTTTAAAAATTATTTGTATCATATTTGTATCAAATAGTCTAGAGGGCATTGTAAGTGCAATATAATCATTTACTTATGAACTATTTATTTATTCCGTGACAGGGGGGAGAGCCCCCGAACATTTCCATACATTTTCGAACATAATCTTACATAATTGAACACAACTCTATAAAATACAATATATTACAATAGTACTTTGGGAGATTTAAGTCCCGAAGATTTCATTAACCAGATCACCCTTTCAGCAGAATTCTCTACTTTTGACATGTCCTAACAACTGGGGGGAGGTCAAAATAAGAGACTATTCTAACCAGTATTTCTTGAACTATTTTTTATAACAATTTCTAACAATGAGGATTATTCCTGATGAAATTGTTGCACTCGTTCGTGTCGGTAGTGAAAATTATTCCGTGAAACCCGGAGGAATTTCAGACTGGTTGACATTGAAATTGGATGACAAAGTTTCTACCATCGCACGTTTGGAAAATCTTGATCGTGCCGAAGTAAGAAACTTCCAAGCAACAATCAATTATAATCCCACCGTTGCCGAGCCATTGGTTGGTGCGGGTGATATCATTGTTGGAAACATGACATCCAATTGGACCGTCAATAGCGCACAGATTGTCAAGCCGGGAGAGTTGTTGGTTCGCATGAGCGGTCCGACACAACTTTCAGGAACAGGTTCATTGTTCAAATTCAAGATGAAAGGATATTTGGACACGAACAAGAATACACCTCTTGGTTCAAATCTTACAATCCTCAATGACAATGGTGATCGCGACCTTGTGAAGTATGGATATACTCGCATTGAAAAGCTGCCCGGAAAAATCGCACTCGTATTCGATTGTGCCGGTAATATTCGCGGTGTACGTTTTGCAACTGGTCAATATGCGCTGAAAGGCGCATTCCCGAATCCATCCCAAGGAAAGGTAACCATTCCTTTCAGCACTGGTTTGGATGGGCATGCAAAGATTGGCATTTACAATTCGCTCGGACATTGTGTTGCCGTTCTTTTGAACGAAAACATCAAGGCCGGAGAATATGCAATCGATGTTGATTTATCTGCACTGAACATTGCTTCAGGTGCATATATCCTTCGTTTGGAAACGGCAAAATTCATTCAAACAGAACAATTCATGCTGTCTGAATAAACCTTTTCCGCATCTTTTTACAGAAATCCCCTGCTGACATACTATCAGCAGGGGATTTTTTGTTGTAAAATATCGATATTTGTAAACGTTTTCACTGAAAACCCAAACCTCATTCTCCGATTATTGTTTCACCATACGGTTGTAGATATCATGGCATTCGATCTTGAGATGATTCGGAAAGTGTATTCAGCACTTCCGGGTAAAGTTCAGCAGGCAAGAACACTTCTTGGCAGACCCTTGACACTTGCCGAGAAAATTTTGTATGCGCATATGAATGAAATGCCCGCTTCACCACATAAGCGCGGTGCATCATATGTTGATTTTAATCCTGATCGTGTTGCCATGCAGGATGCTACTGCACAAATGGCATTGCTTCAATTCATGAGTGCAGGCATTCCAAAAGTTGCCGTGCCATCAACTGTGCATTGCGATCATTTGATTCGAGCTGAACACGGTGCTGATAATGATTTGAAACAATCATTGATAGAGAATGATGAAGTATTCGCCTTCTTGGGATCGGTCTCTCAAAAATATGGAATCGGTTTTTGGAAACCCGGCGCAGGCATCATTCATCAAGTAGTATTGGAAAATTATGCATTCCCCGGCGGCATGATGATCGGAACGGATTCACATACTCCTAATGCCGGCGGACTCGGCATGATTGCCATCGGTGTAGGTGGTGCCGATGCCGTGGATGTAATGGCAGGAATGCCTTGGGAATTGCAAATGCCTAAACTGATTGGTGTGAAATTAACTGGGGAAATGAGTGGTTGGACATCAGCAAAAGATGTTATCTTGAAGCTCGCGGGCATTCTTACAGTCAAAGGCGGTACCGGTGCTATCGTTGAGTATTTTGGTGAAGGCTGTGCTTCATTCAGTGCAACCGGAAAAGGCACCATTTGCAATATGGGTGCTGAAATCGGTGCCACCACTTCAATCTTTCCATGTGATGAATCCATGATGCGTTATCTACGTTCAACCGACCGTTCAGACATAGCGGACATGGCTTCAGGAGTGATGGAGCACTTGCGTGCAGATGACGAAGTGATTGTGAATCCTGAAGCATATTATGATCAAGTGATACACATCGATTTGGATGCGCTTGAACCGCATGTGAATGGTCCATTCACACCGGATCGTGCAATGCCGATCAGTGAATTCACCAAAGCCGTTAAAGAAAACAATTGGCCGGCAGAATTGCGTGTTGCTCTCATTGGATCATGCACGAATTCAAGTTATGAAGATATGAGTCGTGTTGCTGAGATTTCTTCTTATGCAGCATCACAAGGACTCAAAACAAAAAGTGAATTCACAATCACCCCCGGTTCTGAACAAGTTCGTGCTACGATCGAACGTGATGGTTTATTGACAGCCATGGAATCAGTGGGTGGGAAAGTACTCGCCAATGCATGTGGACCATGTATTGGACAATGGAAAAGGCATGATGTAAACAAAGGTGATAAGAATTCCATCATCACATCATTCAACAGAAATTTCACTGCAAGAAATGATGGCAACCCTGATACGCATGCATTCGTTGCCTCACCTGAAACCGTCATTGGATTTGCATTAACCGGAGATTTAACCGTTGACTTTACAAAAGAACCAGTCAATGGCATCATGCTCAATCCTCCAAGAGGAAAAGAATTGCCTGATGGCGGATTCGTTCCTGATGATCAAGGATTTGTATCCCCTGCACAAGACGGTAGCTCCGTCAATGTGGTGATTGCATCGGATTCTCAACGCTTGCAAGCATTGTCTCCATTCAATGCCCCAATACCCGAAGAATATCACAATATGCCTTTGCTGATCAAAGTGAAAGGTAAATGCACCACTGACCATATCAGCATGGCGGGTCCATGGTTGCGTTTCAGAGGACATCTGGACAATATCTCCAATAATATGTTGATCGGTGCAATCAATTATGTGAATGACAAAGCAAACACGATAAAGAATATGTTCACCGGTGAATATGATGAAGTTCCAAAAGTTGCACGTGATTATAAATCTCGTGGTGCCTATTGGGTTGTTGTTGGTGAAGAAAATTATGGTGAAGGATCATCGCGTGAGCATGCCGCCATGGAGCCACGTTTTCTCGGTGGTAAGATCATTCTTGTGAAATCATTTGCCCGCATTCACGAAACAAATTTGAAAAAGCAAGGAATGCTTCCGCTCACTTTCACCAATGCCGCTGATTATGAATTGTTCAAGGAAGGCGATGTTTTGTCAATCGACATTACAAAGCTATCACCGGGAGCAAATCTCGAAATGACAATCTCTCATGCCGATTGCAGTAGCGATGTGATCACCGTTAAACATACAATGAATGATCAACAAATCGGTTGGTTCAAAGCAGGAAGCGCATTGAATTTGATAGCAGGGAAAGCCGCTGTTTAATCAGCGGCTTTTCTATTTGCATACATATGCAATACCATCATTGCCAATGAGAGCATTGAAGCCAATGATGCAAGGAATGAGTAGAGTTTATGTAGGGAGTTGAATTGTTCCAATGCGATCAGTCCTGAAGATAAAGGATGATCAAATGAGCCAATTGCCTTTGTAAGTGAAAACATCGTGTATTGTATCACGACTCCATAGAGAAGATAAATCAAAATAATCACGCCGAATACGAATACCATAGATCTGCGTACTTGGCCGCTGGACCATCTTCGCAGAATATACAGCCCACCCGCCATGATCATAAGACCAATCCCCTGCAGTATCACCATCCTTATCAAAATCGACTGATTGGCCATTCCGGCCAAATCTTTTGTTGGTAATACCTTGAAAAGGGTTGGAGCAACACCGAATCCAAACATGGTCAATGAACCACAAAAGATTACAATTCCACAATAGAACAAAGCAGAAGGTAGAATGAACCTTGTTTCGGGATGTCTAAAAAAAGATTGAATGACTTCTTTATATGATTGCATTTTCATGTCAACAATTTACCCATTTTTGCATTGGAAATTCATATGAGGAATCATCAATGAAGGTAATTGTAATACTGCTTTTTGTAGGTTTCGTTTCAATAATGAAGGCACAAGAAAAACCCACATTGATATATGTAATGGACCCATTATGCGGCTGGTGCTATGGATTTTCTCCGGTGATGCAAAGAGTGTATGACACCTATAAAGAACAAGCACATTTCGAAGTTGTCACTGGTGGCATGGTCACAGGCAATGAAATCGGACCCATAGGCGCAATTGCCCCATTCCTGAAAAAGGCAACCGCTCAAGTGACACAACATACCGGTGCAGAATTCAGCCCTAAGTTCATAGATACAATTCTCGCGGAAGGAACCCAAATTCTCACTTCAGTAGAACCCTCCATCGCAGTGCAAATCTGTAAATCAAAAAAACCTGACAGTCTCTTCGCATTTCTGACCGCACTTCACAAAGAAATCTATATCCATGGACTAAAAACGGCAAATATTAGTGATTATAGCCGTCTTTTCCGAGAAATAGGTTTTGACGGGTCAAAATTTATGAATGATTTTAAAAATAAAAAGCATAGAGATATGGCTCATCGGGATTTCAAAAAGGCAGAGTCCCTTGGAGTGGAATCTTATCCTGCCCTACTAATGCGATCAAAACAGGGAATAAAGGTCATTGCAAGGGGCTATGTGCACTGGAATCAGCTATATTTTCAGTTGCAGCAAGAATTTCCACAATAAGATCCAATACTTGTCCTTATCCCCACACCAGCTCCGGTCTGAATTCAAAATGCATGGTATCGAAGTGATACCATTTGCCTCCCCAGATGAAACCATGCTTTTCGAAGATGTCAACAATTCCTTGTGGGATTGCATTGCGATAAGTAAGGACTTTGTTTTCATCGGTGCAATCGCATACCCATTGCCAATAGTGTGAATGCTTTGTATTGATGTCCATCGTAATGCCGAAACTATGAAAGCTAAGTCGCTTCGTCCCGGCAATATTCCGCCAATTGAATGTCCCGCCTATATTCGACACATATTTTTTCCAATCCGGATGCTCATCCAATTCCTTTGAAATTTCCATCACGCGTTTGTGAATGTCATTCACGGTGGAAATGCGTATCATTTGTCTGGCAGTTTTCGGACACCATACAATCGTCGTCAAATTCTTTGCAACTTCATTCTTCGTTTTTCCATAGATCGCTCTGAATAATCCTTCATGTCTGATCCTACCCGGATCAAAATAGCGATCAATCGTTGCCGACAATAAACCACGTTGATATTTATACGCAAACATGTCCTGAATATCTGGATTATCTAATAACTCTTGTGGTCCTTTCTTCTTACCATCATCATATTGAAATGACTCGCCATTCTTGCAATACACTCTATTATTCTCATACTTCACAATTTGCGGATAGTATTTCATAAGTATTCTCACGGGATCAGGAGTCTGCGCGTGAAGAGAAATGCAAAGGACAATGAATAATATGAGTGCTTTCATTGATATTGATTGGATATGAATATGATTAATACACTTTTTCAAAGATAAACATTCTGTTTTTTTCTGTACTCAAAGCGGTGCCGAAGAGGCTCACCCCATCACGCTTCGCGTGCCACCCCTCTGACACGAGGGGAATGAAGAAAAGTACACCCCGGCCTGGTTTTCGAGCGCAGTCGAGAAACGGCCACCCCTCAATAACAAGAGGAATGAAGAGGTTTATAGATCTTCAAACCCTTTTATCAAATTGATATTTGCTTTTTCGATTGGAGAAAGCAAACGTGAAACATCTTTAAAACGGGGATTATACCATGGTTTTGTAATGAAGTGATTGTATAAATCATCACGTTTGAAGATATAGCCATGACGAGCAAAGATTTCATTGCGCATGAGTAATAAATCTTGTTTGGAAAGATAGCGCAATTCATTTGCATTCAAGTATTGTGTGGATGCATGCGGATAATCACCAGGAACATTTCTGTATGTGTTTCCCGGCCGACGATTTGTTGGTGGAATATATTCATCCGGGTTTGCTTCAGCTATAGGCCCTTGTGACAAACCTTCGGCTTGTTGTTTTAATTCCAATTCTTTTTGTTGTAATTCTCTCTCTTTTCGATCTAATTCTTCAGAACGATCAATTGTCGATTCATACTTTTTCAAGTCAATTCCGGGATCAACTTTCTTTTCCTGTTCAGAACATGATGAACAGATCATTCCACATAAAATCACTATTGTGTACACCACTCGCATAGACACCTCACTATTGTATAAACACCCATGAACAATATGCCCCTAAGCATATGTTTTCTGACGAAAATAGGGAATTACTTATTAATCAAGATTGGGATGGTTTTGATGCCTTCTGGCATGATCAATTCCATGATCCATAAACCGGATGAAAGCTGATCTGTTGAGAAAGAAATGGAATATAAGCCGGATATCATGAATTGATCATGCAATATGTTTATGATATTGGGATTGAATGCATTTCTCAAACGTATGCTAACATGACCCTGTTGTCTCATACCAATTTCCAATGTTCCACGATCTTGCAATGGATGAGGATATGGTCCGGCAATCAATCCGGGTACACTCACGATTTCACTGCGCAGCATCACATCGCATGAAGTATTGTTTTTGCCTAATAATTGCACGCCAATCCCGGACAATGGAATCAATTTCTCCGAACATGCAAAATATAAACCAATAGTATCACGCTCCATTGTATCAATATCATTGGCAGCAATCAGCGGATGATAACAAATAGCAAGCGATCTTTGTTCGCCTGCTGCTATGCTGAAAGGTAATTGAGAAACAGGAACACTGAATGCGAGATTGCGAGACAAGTACACTTGTGAAAAAGTAATCGGATAAAGTCCCGTATTTTCAATGATGATTGAATCACATCGAGTTGCTCCAAGAGCCGTTGAATCAAATGCCAATGAAGAAAGTACATTTCCTTGTTTGTCTTTCACGCTTATAGTTAAACCGGGAACGGAATCCGACAATATTCTTCGATTGCCTGCCTTATCAGTGATGAGTAGAGTATATTTCGCATCCTTGAATTGATCTATGATGGAAATATTCACTGTGGCACGATCTCCGTTTCTTGTGATTTCCGTTTTGCAATTGATTGTTTCAGATTCAATGATGGCAACACTGTCCAAACCGGAATCAATCAACGTTTCATCGCTGATATTGAACGTAACCGGCAAACCACAATCACTTTTATTCACATTGATTATCGGAGGAGTAAGATCTGCATTGGTCGTAACAAGTAAATCCACGATATGACGCGAAGCACAACTATTTTCAAGAATGATTTTTGCAGAGTTTTCTCCGATCGAATCTCCGATTGCACAAATGGAAATATCTGCAGATCCACCGGGAGGAATGGTAATCGGAGTCGTGCTATTCAAACGCACCTGTACAAGTCCTGCATCTTCTATGCGAATCGAATTGATCGTCTGAGGAAAACGTCCTTCATTTGCAATGGTGATCGGAAAACAAAACTCCCTTTTTACAGGGCCATCCTTTCTTATAGCAACCGGTATCGTATCTGCTTTGACGCGAACCGTAAATCCCGGAATGTCGAATTGTATTCTTGTAGTATAACCGGCTGAATCTTTTGCATTGAGAATAAATGATCCATCGGTAAAGGGGTCAATCAATTCGGCATTGAATGAAACAGAATCCGGCAAACCAGTGAATGGTGCAATAATAACTTGTACATTATTCACTGATTCTGTTGTGATGGATGCTATATGCGAATCACTTGCTGATGAATCAAAGACCATACCATTGATCTTCGCACATTCTTGTTGGGAGATTACATTCGGTGGACGATAATCAAAGAGTGTGAAACTCATTCCGCCGATATAGCCATAACTATTGGCCGGACCATATCCATAGACATAAATACCAATGGGTTCGGGTGCAGATATGGTATGCACGCCATCAGTCACTGGCAATGTCGCATAGAAAAAGCGCGTGCCACCGATACGTGAGAATTGTGATGAAGAAACAGTGACGCCATCGAGTACGACTTTATCGATCACAGTTTGCGGTGCCACAACATTCACATACTGAAAATTATAGACCTTTACACGTTCATTATTCGAATTCAATTGTACTGCTTGCGCACTAATGAATCTATAAGAATTGAGGAATTGTTCATAGGGGGGAATTGACATCATGAGTGGATCGCTATTAGCCAGACCCGTATTTCCCGTTGATGATGTTTTTTTATACTGCGCAACCATGAATGGTTTATCGGAATACACTTCTGCAGCTTTAGTGAGCCTTCCTGTGAAAAATTGACCTGCATTCAATGTTGCAACTCGCACGGAGTCCACAAAAATCGGCGTGCTGTCAATTGCAGCAAGCACGCGATACACATCCCATCCAATAGGTGATGCATCTTGAGGCAAAGGATATGGTGTGAGAAAAGCACTTTTTCCATAATTGGTTGTTGGAACCATTTGTTCAACAAGACAATCACGAGAATTCAAATCAAAACCCGACTCCTGTGGAATGCGCGCACGTTGATGTCCGGCAAAGACCGCAATTGGTTTGTCGGCACTTATACCGGTGCCGGTCAAATCATAATTGAAAGAAGTTGAAGGAAGTGCTTGCACCAAGTAGACATCACCTGCATTCAACACAACGGGCGAAGGATTCCTTCCGGCAAATAAGAATGGTGCAGTTGGAGTGAATATAATGCGCGTATTGTTTTCTACTGCGACGACTGCAAATTGTGAAGGTGTACTACCAACGGATAAACGTCCCGTTCTATCATCAATGATATTATCGGAAGGATATGACATCACATAATAATCACGTTCCAGAGCCGGTCTTGGCAAAACCAAAAATGCATCACTGGTTGTCCATGCTTGATTCAGTGCATAGACCATCACGTCATTGTCTGTCTCTACCTTGAATGATTGCACGGCTCTTTTTTCTGCTTGCCCTCCATCAGGAAGCAATTCGCCCCCTGAGTTGACACCGACAAGTTCGAAATTATCCCACATCACGCTGAAGGTATAAATTTGCGAAGGATTTGAAATAGTGAAATTCCTTACATATTGTCGATTAAAGATATCGCGATATGTGATCTTACCTGTTGTAGGAACTTCAGCAGCAATGAAAATATAGAGTGAATCAGAACGACGTTCCCTATCTTCCTGTGATCCCGGTAGAGCTCCAACTCCGCGATGAATATTCGGAATGAAAGTCAGCCAAAACTCCTTGCCTTTGCTGGTACCGGCAACTTGAGCCAAAGTCGGCAAAGATGCAGTGATGCAAAAGAAGGCAAGAAAATATGGAAGAAAAGTGCCGAGCATAGAGACATTGATCAATTTTGCAAATTGCTTATCTGAATGGTATATCATACCTTCAATCCAATTTAACGGAATTCCGCTCCATTTAAGACTACTATGTGTAGAGACACAAAGAAACGATTCTTTTTTCTGATTACTTTTTGGTGCATGCTGGGCTTGCGATCTGTGCATGCCCAAATGACCATTGACAGCATCATTGTTGAACAATCAATGCCTGCTTACGGTTCATTTGCTGATTCCTGGAAAACGTCTACCATCGGATATCCCGATAACTCATACATCATCTTGATTTCAGGCTTGAAGCCAGGTCAGGAAGCCGGTGAGTTTGAATGGAAAAAAGCTGAAGAAGCATTGAGATCATCAGGATTGTTCAGAAAGGTTCGCATCGAGATAGACACAATTGATGCTCGGAATGTTACGGTTTATATCAACCATGAACTTGCATTACCAATGGAAGGACCGGGTATTCACATGGAAATCGGGGGCTCAGTTGCCTCGATCGGTGGAGTATACCAAACTTCAAATATCTCCGGTTCATTGATTGATGTGCAAGCTCTGTGCAGAAATAGAACAGAACATGGCATCGGACCTGAAATTCGGCTATCAGGAATGTGGAATAATGCCATGCATTCCGCTATGTCACTTGGGTTTGGAATCACATACCATCAGTTTACCCAAGGATTCACTGCTTCAGGCACGATGAATGCTGATCCCATGGGGGGAATATTTCTTGGAGCCTCGGTACAATCTCGTGAAGGAATCGATTTTCTATTTGAAGGCCCAACACAACTCATTTCTCATGAATATCAGGAATATTCAGCCTGGGGCGGCTGGCTTTTACCAAGAAAAGATAATCTCTACTTCAGTGTGAAGGCCTCTATACGAGACGCAAAAAGAGGCATGCCCAAAACAATTCAGGCTTTCGACAATACGCAATCATTACTCCTTGGATTTGGCTCTCTGGCCGATAGAACTCAAATCATAAATGGTGAGGAAATTCCGATTGGAGCATGGGGAAGTGCCGTTTTAGGAAAAATATTGCCATCTTTAGAGAGCGGTGGAGAATCTTATTACTATGTTGGAGGCACTGTTGAGCAAAGTGAATTGACATTGAACAATGCACTATATCTTAATGCAAAGCTTTCAGCCGGAAGTGGACTTCTTCAAGGAAAAGCCAAGAATACCGCATTTGAAGCAAGAGCTCAGGCTCAATATATGATACAACCGACATTTGCATTGATGCTCAACATGAATGCTCGAACAACGTGGAATTGGGCAGATTTTAGGCAATTGGTGGTGGATAATGAGTCAGGCGTCAGAAGTTTGCCAGTGAATGGCAGGGTTGGAAACAATATGATGGTCTGCAATGTTATGCTCGCTAAGGATGCAATGCATCTCGCAAACGGCTTGCGACTTGGATTTTCTGCATTTGCGGATCTTGGAACAGTATGGAATAGCGGTATCTCAATCATGAATAGCATATGGAATTCATCATTGGGAGGAGGCATATTGATATTGGCTGAAGGAAGAACAATGCAAACCGGCAAGCCTTTACTGCGAATCGAGTATGCACATGTATTGCAAGGTGGTGGCGGGTTAGTGATTTCCACGAATTATCCTTTTTCGCTCTTTACCAAGCATCAATATCAATCGCCGGCCATTATTGGAGATGCAATTGATACGGAATAAGCCGAATATTCAAAGCCTGCATTTGCATACTTTGTCTCTATCTTTGTCGAAGATTGAATTATAAGTTCACCAAACACAAACTAAAACACCATGCTTTTGATCATTCATAAAGAACTATCAAAACTTTCAAGTATGTTCTATCTTTTTCTGTTTCTCTTCGGAATTATGGGCTGGCATTATGCTGCTCTTGGCCAAAAGAAACAAGATGTTAAAGAGAAGGCTCAAATCCCTGTGTTCAGAGAAGTGGATCCTGCCCAATCCGGAATACATTTTTTGAATCTCACGCCCGGTCCGCCGGAACTAAAAAAAGA
Organism: Ignavibacteria bacterium; assembly: GCA_016873735.1. Classification (GTDB taxonomy): domain Bacteria; phylum Bacteroidota; class Ignavibacteria; order Kapaibacteriales; family UBA961; genus UBA961. The sequence goes on from VGWD01000012.1 coordinate 27,905, forward strand.
AAGCAGACTTTTCACCATTGCGAGCGGGGGTACATCCGTTGGTGATGTCAATGGCGATGGACTGATTGATATATATCTCACAAGTTTCTTAGGCAAGAATACACTATTCATCAATAAAGGAAATCTCAAATTTGAACCGGCACCAGAATCAGCAGGAGTGACAGATTCAGCAGGATATAGTTTTGGTTCTACGATGATCGACATAGACGCAGACAGTGATCTCGACATATATGTCACCAAATACAATCAAGAACCAAATAAATTATATATCAATGATGGTAAAGGATTTTTCACCGAGAAAGCTAAAGAGTTTGGATTGGCGACCATAGGCAATGGTATTCAATCAACCTTTTTCGACTACGATTTAGATGGAGATTTGGATGTATTGATTGTCAATAATGGTTTTTCAGTTATTGGGTTCAAACATGAAGGGGTCACTCCTATTCTCATGAAGAATAATGGAAATAATACATTCACTGATGTCACGGAAAGTTCGGGAATAAATCATAAAGCATTTGGTTTAAGTGCAACAGCTGCAGATATCAACAATGACGGCTACCCTGATTTATATATAGCAAATGATTTCGAAGAAAAGGATTTTTTGTACATCAATGACAAGCAAGGAAAGTTCATAAGACAAACCAGAAATGAATTACCACATACCGTAATGTTTGGCATGGGAAATGATGTTGCTGATTTCAACAATGATAATCTATTGGATATCATTGCGGTCGATATGCTTCCTGAGACCCATGTTAGATTGAACTCGCAGTTCGACAATTTCAATACATTCAACACTACATTCGATTCTTCGCAATTCATTCAAAATACACTTCAACTAAATCGTGGGAATGGAAGATTCAGTGATATCGCTCAAATGTCTGGCGTGGATGCAACCGAATGGTCATGGACAGTCTTTTTCGCAGACTTTAATTTGGATGGTAATAAAGATTTGTTTGTAGCCAATGGATTGAATTGGGACATCATGGACAAAGATCTAAGAAGACTAGGTGTAACGCATGAGATGATGCAGGAATTACACGACAAAGGGTATAAAAAATTGTCCGAGTCTGCGAAAGCAAAAGGAGACATGCGGGAGATAGCCGAGGAATTTGATATAGGAAGACTTATCAGAGAAGTAAAAAGAACACGCGTCCCTAATTATCTTTTCAAGAACAATGGTGACCTTACATTCTCGAAAGTCACGAATGAATGGGGCATGGATTTACCATACAATACATGCTCATCGTCTTATGCTGATTTTGACAATGATGGTGATCTTGACTTGGTTTTGAATAATATCGATACAACGGCAGTTCTCTATGAAAACACTATGATGAATGCCGGAAAAAATAATTATCTGAAAGTTAGTTGTATCGGCAATACTAAAAACACACATGGTTTGGGTGCGAGAATTCAGATCAAAACTGGAGATAAAACGCAGCTTGTGGAATTGACAACAACTCGCGGTTTCGCTTCTGGAGTTCTACCTATAGCTCATTTCGGTCTTGGTTCACAAACAATGATCGACGAACTGGTTGTTACATGGCCGGGCGGCAAACAGCAAAAGCTTACGAAAGTCAAATCCAATCAACATCTAAAGCTCAATCAATCACATGCAATTGAAGTCACCCAGAGTAAAAACAATAGTGCCACCATACTCACCGACCTTACGCATGCTGATTCTGGATCAGTTAAATTTTTGCATAGAGAAAATGATTTCGATGATTTTTATAATGAACGACTCTTACCTAATCAATTGTCCATCAATGGTCCGGCACTTGCTTCCGGTGATCTTGATGGAAATGGGCTTCATGATATTGTTATTGGTGGCCCACAGGGCTATCCCACAACCATCTTTCTACAAAACACATCAGGAAAATTCTCTAAAGCAATAACGCAAGAAGTGTTTCATGCCGATTCATTATTTGAAGATCAAGGAATCTTGCTATTTGATGCTGAATTAGATGGTGATTTGGATATCTATATTGCAAGTGGCGGAAATGAACTTGCAGTTGAACAAGCATCATTATTGCAAGACAGATTCTATATCAATGATGGAAAAGGTCGGTTCACCCGTAGATATCTGCCCGATATGCCATTTGCAAAATCATGTGTTGTAGGAAATGATTTCGACAAAGATGGTGACATTGATTTGTTTGTAGGAGGAAGAAGCGTTCCCGGTGCATTTTCCAAAGAGCCACGAAGTTATCTTTTACTGAATACGAATGGCACTTTCACTGATGTTACCAATTTCTTGGCAAATCCGCTGATGCAACCCGGAAGAGTGAAGTCTGCATTATGGACAGATTTTGATAATGATGGTGATAAAGATCTCATCGTGGTTGGTGAATGGATGAAAATCTTGTTATTACAAAATTCCGAAAATGTGTTTTATGATAGATCAGCAGAGTATGGAATTGATACAACCACGGGGATGTGGAATAGCATTAATGCAGGTGATATTGATAATGATGGAGATGTGGATTATGTATTGGGTAATGTTGGTATAAATAGAAGATATGAGGAACCAACAAATGCCCATCCATTTGAGTTATTTTGTCATGATTTCGATGAAAATGGAAGTGTCGACTATCTTCAAAGCTATTATGAACAAGGCGTGCGATTTCCATCAAGAGTGATTGGTAGTTTAATCAACCAAATTCCAACCCTGCGAAAATCATTTTTAAATATCGAAGATATCGCTCCCGTCAGTTTAGATAAACTTTTTGGGGGAGATTCCATCTTAAACAAAGCGCATTATTTGAAAGCGGCAATGGGGAAAAGTGTGATATTGGTCAATAATGGTAGGAAACCGTTTACTATTAAGCCTTTACCTGTTATTTCACAGGCATCGCCAATCTTTGGAACCCAACTTGTTGATGTCAATGAAGATGGAAATCTTGATATTTTTCATGCCGGGAACTTTTATGGTCCTGATAGAGATTCTTGGAGATTCGATGCAGGCATAGGTGAAATTCTCCTTGGAGATGGAAAAGGAAGTTTTACGGCACTTACCACATTGCAATCAGGATTTTTTGTACCAGGCGATGCACGTTCAATGATATCTATTCCTCAGCATGCAGAACATTCAATAGTATTGATGGTTGGTTCATGTAAAGACTCCGTTCGCACTTTCTCATATGCTTTGCCATCATCATCTAGGCTCATTGAATTGGACTCCAAAGAGAAGGCTACTCATGCAATTGTGCAAAACAAGTCCGGTAAAAAACAATTGATTGAGTTTTATCATGGATCGGGATATTATTCCCAACAACCACATTATCTGATTCTGGACAAAAACGCTGTTTCTGTTACATTGTATAATAATTCAACAATTGTTAAAACCGTCAAAAAATAATGATTTCACATCATCTCTTTTCAATACTATTTGTTTCCTCTATATTCCTGATGCAATCATGTTCATCAGTTACCGGTACCAAAAAAATTGCCGGAGAATGGTGCTCATGCATGAAAGATTCAGATGCTGAACAATCTGCCAAATCATGTGATTCAATTGCGGAAATGAACCTTGAATTGATGGTCAAGGAAAAATGGAAAGAAGTTCAAGAAAAACAATTATCTATTGATACAATGAGGACATATAAATTGTCTATACATATGGAATACTATAAAATGACTGAAAAGTGCAGAAAAAAAGATCAATAATTTCTCAGAAAACTATCTATTTATGGCAAAAATTATTAAAATTTCCACATAAACAATGATTGTTAAGTTTATCTGTGAATAAATTGCTTTTTTTTTTGACAGATAGGTGTATATTTGTACTTATTGGCATGGACCCCTTATTGGGTTCATAACTTATTACGTAATTTTTGAAATTGAGTTCTTCCACTGCTTAGTTGCAGTATAGATAGAACCGTAGCACTTAGAACTAGTACTTATCTAATTATATTTTTTTCTAATTGAGGTTTCTTATGCGAAATTTTCTGCGCCTCTGTTTATCCACAGTATTATCGGTAGTGGGCTTGCTTTTGGCAACTCCTTCTGCAAATGCGCAGTGGTGTTATCCCTCCTACACAGAGTGGGGATATGCTTGCAATCAGCCGTATGGTGCAAGTTTTACTGAAGTTACAATTGGTAGTGTCTCGAATCCTTCGGGATGCTCTGGCTACACTGATTATGGTACCACTATACCTTTCAGATTATTTGCCGGTATGCCTAATTCTGTAACTGTAAAAGCAAAAACATTTGGACAATGGCAATACAGCCCTGAAATACCACTCAATATTTGGATTGACTTCAACAAAAACTTTCAATTCGAGTTTAATGAGATGTTTAATCCACCAGGTTTGCCCTGTGATGGTTCTGTTAACGCAAGAACATTCACTATTACTCCAGCAGCCAATTTACAACCAGGTATGTATAAGGCACGCTTCAAGGCAGTTGGCCCACCGGAAGGTAATTCTCAAAACGCTTGCTACAGCTACTATGGTGAAGTGGAAGATTATATGATTGAAGTACTTCCACCGCTCTCAGATCCATCTCCTATCGCTGTATCTATAACCAATCCAGGCGATGGTTCCAATGTCAGTTCCCCAGTTCCTCAAGGTCAATACAATGTTGGATTTACACTTGCAAATCTCGGTACTTCCGGAATGACAGAATGTCAATATACAGCAACGGTTACACGCGTTTCCGACAACTCAAATGTTGTACCCCCTGTATCAGCAACGTATGCAACTCCTATTTCAGGTGGCGGTTCAGCCATTATTCCATTGGTTGCCAATCTTGATATCACAAATCCTTTGACACCATATCGCATTCAGGTTTCTGTCAATGCAGCTTCAGTAAAAGGTCAGTTTGCCAATGGCGACAATAATCCAAACAACAATACTTTGGATGCATTTGTTGGTCCTGCTTTGAGTGGTGGAGAATATTGGGTAGGTGGTACACAAACTCCTACCAACTGGTTTAGTAATCCTAATGCTGTTGCAATTGCCTTGACTTATGGTGGTATCCTTGGACCGGTAACATTCAATGTTCGTCCAACTTCATATTCACCTGTTCAAGGTCAACTTGGTCAGGTAACAGCACAAGTACAAGGTATTCCCGGTGCATCACCTTCCAAGCGTGTTGTATTCCGAGTAGACCCTGCTCAACCGGGTAATGCTGTATTTGTTGCACCTAACAATGGACCTGGTGCAAACAATTATATGTACAAAGTTGTCGGTAATGTGTACACCACTTTTGATGGGATCACATTCCAAGCTAATGGTGCAGCATCTGTTGCGCGTTTCTTCTGGCTGACAAATGTTAGTACTACCAACTTTACACGCGATTTTGTATTCAATAATTGTACATTCAATGGGGTGAATACAACATTGCCTGGTACAGACAATTATTTGTTCATGACAGATGCCGGCCATATTACAGACGGTTTGTTCTTCACAGGCAATAGATTCAACTTCGGTGATGTTCACATGTGGTTGGATGGTGGTTTTGGAGCTAATGGTTCTTCTAATACAGTAATCCGTAATAATACTCTTAGAGATTTCTACAGTCGTGGTATCATCATGCGCAACCTTCAGTTGCCTTTGGTAAAAGGAAATACCATGACTACTCAATCAGTTAATCCAACACCAGTAACTGCCTTGGATATTGAATTGAATAAAGTTGGTGGACAATTCATCGGCAATAAGATTTCCTTCAACAGAACCGGTACCGGTATTCGTTTTGCCTCCAACTCAAATTCGGGTTCAGCTGCTGAATTGAATAATAACATGATAAAGGTTGGAAATGGAATTGCAAATACAACATTTGCATTGACTGCTCAGAACTTTGTTAATACCAATATTTATTTCAATACATTATTGGTGAATGCTCCAATTACAACATTGGGTGCTGCATTGAATTTGGTGAATGCTACTGGAACTCTCACAAGAGTGTACAATAACATCATCAATAACACCAATAATGGTTATGCATATACCATAACTTCAGGTAGTCCTGCGGCTGAATCTGATTTCAACAATATCCGTAATAGCACATGTTCAAACACAAGTGCATTTACAGGAACAAATGTTGGTTTCTATCTATCAGCAGCAAATGCACCTTCTAACTGGTATACTCAAACAGGTAAAGATTTAAACTCATATCTATCACAACGTTACAGCAAGGCAACATTCTTGCCTGCACCTAATGATATGTATGTAGGCGACATCAATAGATTCCTTCGTGGTACACAAGCAATCAATAACCTAGATGGTGGTAATACCAATGTGGACATTGACGGTACATTGCGTCGCAATCCACCAATGATGGGTGCTCACGAATTGGTTCCTGTTATCGCATACTCAGGCCCAAATATCGACAGTACATGTGCTAAAACTACATCAGTTGTAGCATCTGGTCCGATTATCTCTTCAATGAAGCCATATCAGTATATATTACCAATGGCTGATCCAATACTCTCACCGGCAAATGCAATTTCATATCAATGGACTTCAACCACTTCACGTCAAGTGCTGAATGGATCTAAGTTCACAGGCGTATTGACTCCAACATTGACTATTTTCAATACCGATGAATTTGATGCAGGTACTTATACATGCGTTGCAACATTGAATGATGGCGCAAAAGAATATAATGGTATTGATCTTACACAATCAACATATACACGTCAACTTGGTGTAAATCAACCTGTTGAAATCGGCAGAATGCCTATTTCACAAGTTGTATGTAAAGGAAATGACTTTGTTTTGAATTTCACCACAAAGCGTGGTACATCAATTGCATATCAATGGTTCAAAGACGGCGTAGCTCTCATGGCAAATACAGTATATCCATTTGCATCTTCAGTTGAAGGCGTAAACAATTATGTGCTTACAATTCGCAATGTGGACTTCTCTGCTTCGGGTCGTTATACATGCCGTATTCGCACAACATGCGGTGCAACATCTTCTGATACTGCGGTATTCACTCAAGATGCTATCGTATATGTTGCTAAAGGAACTCAAATAGACAAAGAACCTGTAAGCCAAGTTGTTTCAGCCGGCTCAACAGCGAAATTTGAAGTTGCAGCTGCAGAAGCAACAGGTAGCTTCGGTATTTCACCGGTTCGCTATGAGTGGTCAAAGAATGGTGTTGTCATCAATAATAATGGTCGTTATGGTGGAGCAAATTCACCAGTGTTGACTGTTAAGAATGTAGTAGCTGGTGATGCAGGAAACTATAGCGTGAAAGTTATCGGTTCTTGCGGTGAAGCAACTTCACAAACATTTACATTGACACTAGGTACAGCAACAGCAACAGCAGTTGCAGCGAAAGTTGTTGCATGTCAGTCAAGCGATGCTACATTGAAAGTAAATGCAAGCACTTCGGTTCCAAACATGACCCTTGAATACCGTTGGTACAGAGGTGATGTTCAATTATTTGATGGTGATAAGTTTGCAGGTGCTCATACAAATACCTTGACAATCAAGAATGTAGAACCTGTGTGCGAAGGTGTTTATAAAGCAGTTGCAATAGCGACTTCAGGTGTTAACATTTCTGCATCAGCAAATGTTGAACTCAGCTTGCAAGCTGCAACTAAAATTACTTCCGGTTTGACAAGTAAAAAAGTCTGCGATGGTACAAATGAAACATTGTCCGTTATAGCAACAGGCGGTGGAAACATGACATATCAATGGAAGAAAGATGGTCAAAACATTGCTGGTGCAACTTCATCTACCTATGAAATTGCAAGTATGGATGCAGCAGCTGCAGGTGATTATACCGTAGAAGCAATAGGTGCTTGTGGTACGGTTTCTTCTAGTGCAACCATCGCTCATTCTAAGAAAGCAGGTATTGTAGTTAATACACCAACAGTATCTGCTAAAGCAGGTACCAAAATCAGCTTGTCTGTGAGTGCAAATGAAGACGATTTCACAACTTATAAGTGGTTCTTCAATGGATCAGTAGTTTCAGGTGCAACTACAAACGAACTTGTGAAATTCAATGCTTCAAATGCAGATGCAGGTAAATACTATTGTGAAGTGACAAATGCTTGCGGTACATCAAAGTCCGATGAAATGACCGTAGCAGTTACACTTTCAACAAGTGTTGATGAATCAATCATTGCAGAAGGTCTTAAGCTTTACAATAATGAGCCTAATCCATTTGCAAGCTCAACAGCAATCCGCTTTGAATTACCAAAGCCGGCATTTGTAACTCTTAGCATCTCCGATGTATTCGGACGTGAAGTTGCAAAGCTTACAGCTAATAACTTTGATGCAGGTATCCATACTCTCAATTTCGTACCAGCCGAATTCGGTCTTGCGAACGGTGTGTATTATTACACATTGACAACAAGCGGTACATCATTGACAGAAAAGATGCTCTTCGTCAAGTAATTCGAAAGATCATATAATAGAAAAGCCGATCTTGAAAAAGATCGGCTTTTTTGTTTTATATCAGAATATGTGTTGCTTTGTTTGTTTAGAATAGCTCACCCCGTCACCCTATATGTGCAAACCCTCTCTACACGAATAGAGTAGAATGAATTGACATTTGTCCGAGCCTATGGAGTATTTCTCAACGAAAAATAATTTCTTTCACAAGTGGAAAACCAATTTTCTGATTGAGTTTGTTGATGAGTTCCAATTTGCGGAGGGAGAGTTCATTACGCCAAGGTGCGCTATGTACATGAATGAAGAGCTTTCCTTCATCGAAGCGTTGGAATATGCATATTTCTTTTCCTTTATCACCGAGAAGTTCATTCCATAGAAGTGGGATTTTGTTTGAGGCGATGCTATGTTCCCATCTTTGTTCTTTGATGAGATCATTCAGAATATCTGCAATATGTTTTGGTGAATCATGCATGTTAGAATGTATATCCGAAACCTACGCCGAAGGTATTCTTAAGTTGAGTGGATGGACCACTTGTTCCATCGGATCTTTTGATTACGATTCGATGATCATAGAAAGCATCCAAAGATAATATAACTTTTATAAAACTATTCACTTTCATCGTCATCAGATTTTCCATGCTAATGACCATCAATGTAGGTGACCGAAATGGCGAGAAGATATTCAGACGAGAATTCAGAGTGATATTCTCAAAGATTTCATTTGCAAATTGAGCATTCAGAAGTGAGCCCAGGAATGCCTAAATGGTATGTCCTTTAACCACATTGAAAGCACCTTGTTCAGAAAGCAATTGATTTGCCACAATAGTGGTTCTTCCTGTTAAAGGAGCAATAAGTATCGATAGACCCTTTATTGGTTTTAATTCCATACCCAAAGCTGTTGTCAAGAATGCAGGAGCCATGAATGTGGAAGTCAAGGGAAAATCGCCGATTGCTTTGTACATGCCCAGACCAATGATGGAAATAGAGCTATTTCCACCGGCAGTCAAATTGAGAAGTCCAACTTGACTGAATGAAATATTCGTGATTCCCGAATATGTCCATCCCTGCAATTTCTTTGCATCATTCATTTGCGTGGTAACTTGTTCCAGTGAGTCAACCAAGCCTTGACCAATTGATTGTCCATATCAATAAACCCCACCATGGACCATCAATAGAATGGCCAATATCAATACTCTTCTTTTCATGCTGCAAGAAACTGATTACATCTTCAAAAGCCAAGCAAATATCAAGGGAGCAACGATTGTTGCATCCGACTCAACAATGAATTTTGGGGTTTCAATGCCTAATTTACCCCATGTGATTTTCTCATTTGGTACTGCACCGGAGTAAGAGCCATAACTGGTTGTCGAATCTGAGATCTGACAGAAATAGCTCCAAAAGGGAATATCTTCCATCTCCATGTCTTGATACAACATTGGTACCACGCATATCGGGAAATCTCCTGCAATACCACCACCGATTTGGAAGAAGCCAATACCTTTGCCTGTTGAATGTTGTACATACCAATCTGAAAGCCACATCATATAGTCAATACCCGATTTCATCGTAGTGCTTTTGAATTCACCTTTTATGCAATAGGATGCAAAAATATTTCCCATTGTGGAGTCTTCCCAGCCGGGAACAATGATTGGTAGATTTTTTTCTGCAGCCGCAAGCATCCATGAATTCTTTGGATCAACCTCATAATATTGTTTAAGCACACCAGAGAGCAACATTTGATACATGAATTCATGTGGAAAGAAACGCTTTCCTTGTGAGTCGGCATCATGCCATACGCGATGTAAATGTTTTTGTAATCTGCGGAATGCTTCTTCTTCCGGAATGCATGTATCTGTTACTCGATTATAATGATGTTCCAATAAATCCCATTCATCCTGTGGTGAAAGATCGCGATAATGCGGAACCCGCTTATAGTGGGAATGCGCAACCAAATTCATGATATCTTCTTCGAGATTTGCCCCAGTGCAAGAGATGATGTGAACTTTATCTTGGCGAATCATTTCAGCAAGTGTTTTTCCCAATTCAGCCGTGCTCATTGCACCGGCCAGGGTAATCATCATTTTTCCGCCTTCGGCCAAGTGGAGTTCATATCCTTTTGCCGCATCAACCAATGCCGCGGCATTGAAATGAAGAAAATTGCTTTCGATGAATTGTGAAATCGGACCTCTGTTCATAGTGTTTATTTCATGAGAAGTGGAGAAACAAGAAACCGTAATGACTCTATCATTTTGGTGTATATATTTTTTTGCAAAGTGTGGATACTTCGCGGCACTCATCTTCATTTATGCTATTGCTAATCTCAGCAAGCATGGCCATGAATAAAGGATCAACTTGTTCCATGACTTCCATACCCGCCTGGGTTATACGAGCAAGTGAGAGTCTTCTGTCTTCCTGAATGCGAATTCGTTCAGCCAAACCTTTCTGCTCCAAACCATCAATTTGACGAGTGACATCGGTGGTTTTTTCGATGAGATTTTTGACGATTTCTGTTCTTGACATTCCATCGGGATATGCTCGTTTAAGAAGACGAAGGATAGCGTATTGTCCGCCATTGATCCCTAATGGAGAGCATGTCTTATCAACTTGCTGTCGTAGAAATTCAGCTGCAATGCTAATATCCAATATGGCTTCCAAAGCCGGGAAGCGATATCTGGATTGTCCGGTATGATCTTTTTCTGACATGTATCTTGCTCAACAGTATGCGGTAAAATTACGCATTTTGATTCAAGGAAGAGAAGGGAATCATGCCTCATTGAATGTCAAGTGAAAATATCCTATTTTCGCCGTTCACTTCTTAGATATTGTTTCATGAGTCTTTCAACCAAAATATATGTCGAAGCGATGGATTGTCCGTCTGAAGAGGCAATGGTTCGCATGGCATTGCAGAGTTTTCGGAGCATTCATTCTCTACAAGTTGATTTTTCCGGTAGAATGCTTCATTTAGTTCATGATGAGGACATTGACTCCATCATGAAAGCCATTATTGCTTTGAATCTTGGAGCTCGGCATGTGCATACTGAAGAGCATATTGGAATAATTGAAGAGCACAAACAACAAAAGTCGGCATTGATAGCTGTATTGCTGATTAATGCATGTTGTTTTCTATTGGAAGCAATTATGGGTTATGTTTCAGGCTCAATTGGTCTATTCGCAGATAGTTTGGACATGCTAGCCGATGCATTCGTCTATGGATTATCGCTTCTGGTGATTGCAGGTTCAATGCTTATGAAATCGCGCATTGCCGTTCTTAGTGGTGTCATTCAATTGGGTTTGGGGGTTTTGGGTCTTTATGAATGTGTAAGAAGAACGATTTTTGGGGCCGAAATACCTGATTATACACTTATGATTGGTATTTCTGTGATTGCAATAGCGGGTAATCTACTGAGTTTGGGAATCCTGCGAAAACAGCAAAGCATGGAGCCCCATATGCGAGCCAGCATGATATTCACTTCAACTGATGTTCTTGTAAATGCCGGAGTTATAATCGCAGGTTTGCTCACTATTGTAATGTCTTCCATAATTCCCGATCTATGTATCGGCTGTATAATCTTCATTCTGGTCTTTAAGGGGGCCTTCAGGATTTTTCGATTGCAATAATATTCATTCATCTTGTAATTCTTGTAAGGTTTTCCACATTTCATTACTCATATATGTTTGGAGTACTGAATTGCAACTTTTTTGCAATTGTACACTCCTTGCCATTGCACCACGATGGAATGAATGCATGAAGATTGTACTATTCTTAACCTTCATCTTTACAATGCCGGGCCTTATCGCCAGTGAAGGCAAGCAATTGGTGGAATTACTTCGCAAGGGCAATGCTCATCATGATGTTGGAAATTATGAGCAAGCCCTTGAATACTATAACAAAGCACTTAAACTTGACAGTGTTTCCGGTATTGTTCACTATGAAATAGCTTATACGCTTCTTGCCATGAAGCGGTATGATGAAGCTGCTAAGTATAGTAGGAAAGTGATATTGCTTGATAGCAAACAACAGCAGGGTGCATATTTGATGTTGGGATCTGCATTGAATATGTCTGGGAAACTACAAGAAGCGATTCAGGTATATCAAGAAGGATTGGTCAAATTCAGAGGCCTTCACCAATTGCATTATAATCTGGCTTTGGCATATTATGATATCGGTAATTTATCAAAGTCGGAAGAAGCATTGTATAGGTCTTTGCAGATGCGTCCGGGGCATGTGAACAGCCATGTTTTATTAGGCAAGGTATCTGCAGCAAGGGGTGATAATATCAAAGCGGTGTTAAGTTTTTCATATGTATTGTATTTGGATTCTGAGATGAACAATGCTCAGGAATTGGCAAAGATGCTGCAAGAAAGAATAGCTCTATTGACTGCTCCCGCCTCTGATTCCCTCTATGTTGGATTATTCCCCGGCGATTCCATTTTTTCTGCATTATATCAAAAGCTGAATAAATCAAGAAAAGCCGATGGGCGTGACAATTCATTCGCAGTTCATCTCTGTTTTTTTTCCATTCACTTGATGCAGTATTGGATACGGGACATCCTTTGTGGTCGGATTTATATGCCGCAACATTTCATGGATTGCATGCATCTGGTCATTGCGAAGCATATGCGAATAGTTTGGCTCAAATCAATGCCGCTTCTGAAACTGAACGCTGGGTAAGACTTAATCAAGTGAAAAAGCAGGAAATGCGTTCATGGATTGAGTCGCATCAGCCACCGCAAAAAATGAATCAGATCTTATTTGGAGGAAGATCCACATTCAAATGAGGCAATTCATTCCAACGCGTTGTGAATGCCGGTGATTTTTTATTTCTCTTCATATTCCATCGACGCTGTTTTCCACCGGGTCCCCCACTTGCACCACTACGAATCGTTCTTCTTCCAAATCTTAGATTTATGCTATCCACTGCTTCCATCACAGCAGAATTTCGCACGATGTTTTGTTCACTGAACAATGATTGCTGTACGCTTTCTTGCGGGCAAATATCATGCAGCATCACTCCGCATTTTTTATAATGAAATCCTTCTTTGAAGATTCTCTTTACGCCATCGATCGCTGCATGGACAAGATCCGGTGAGTATTGCGTAGGAATTTCACATTTGACCGTTGTTGAATTTGAGTATTGCGGATATTTTGGTGAGAAATAATTTGTCCGAATAAAAATGGAAATCGCTCCACATACCGTTCCTTGTGCTCTCAATTTCACTGATGCACTTTCGGCATGGCGTGCCACAGCTTCCGTGAGTTCATGCAAGTCAGTGACATATTCCCCAAAACTGCGAGAACAGACGATTGTCTTTTGCTGAGGAAGATCATCGATGCTGATGCAAGGAATGCCATTCAATTCATGAACCATGCGCAATCCCACAATCGTGAATTCTTGTTTGATCCATTCCTGCGGTGCATATTTCAAATCTTTTGCATTGATGATTCCCGCGCCTTTTAATCGAGGAGCTGTACGATATCCAACGCCCCATACATCTTCCACAGGAATATTCTCAAGCCATTGATCTTGTTCATCAAGATCTTCCGGCAAGACAAATACTCCCGAACATTCTTTTCGTTTTTTTGCGATGCGATTGGCAATCTTTGATAAAGTACGTGTAGATCCAACACCGATGCCGACAGGAATGCCTGTCCATTGCATCACCGTATTTTTCATTTCTCTGCAGAATTCTGTTTGGTCTGAAGTAGATATATGTTTCAAATCCAGAAAAGATTCGTCGATGGAATAAACCTCAAGATTGGGCGTGAACAGTGAGAGTGTTTCAACCACGCGATGACTCATGTCTCCATAGAGTTCATAATTGGATGAAAAGACTTGCACATCATTGGCTTCGACTATATCTATGATTTTAAAGAGAGGATCCCCCATTTTGATCCCGAGTGCTTTTGCTTCATCGGAGCGAGCAATGGCACAACCATCATTATTGGAAAGAACAATCACGGGAACCCCCCGCAAAGCAGGTTGGAAAACACGCTCGCAGCTCACATAGAAATTGTTTCCATCAACAAGAGCAAGTGCCATGATTCATCGGAATTTTTGAATGCAAGATGTTACAACTCCCCAAATGCAATCTCCTGAATTCTCATTGAGTCGCACGGTTACATAGTTTTCATTTTCAGCATGAAGATAACATTCGGAACCACGCATTTCAATTCTCTTAATGAGAAATTCATTATTGATAATTGCCACGACAATATCACCGGACTGAGCTTTGAGTGATCTATCCACCACAACCAATGACCCATCGGATATGCCTGCATTCACCATTGATGTGCCACTCACTTGCACGAAGAATGTTGCAGTTTTGTTTTGAATCAAATATTCATCCAGAGAGAGACGCTTATCGATATAATCTTCGGCCGGAGAAGGGAATCCTGCACTCACTCCGGAAAGGAAGAGGGGATAGGAACTATCAGGCGGAGATTCCTGAAATCCCATGATAGAAATGACTGTTGTTTTTTCTTTCATGTCTGTGAAAATTGTTAGTTGTTTCGGGGTTTTGCAAACTATGGAATTCTCTTGATTTGAACATGGTGATCTTGTTCACATTAGGATGTTTCTGAATGTCAGATTAATGCGTGGTTGTGCAACTTTGACAGTTTTGGGAAGCGAATGCAACCATGTTTGTTGACATTTCCCCTTCATGATCAATATGCTGCTATGTGCAAGCCGAATATCTACACGTTGTTTTGTGATGCGATGCTTGAATGCGAATGGACGTTCAGCCCCAAAAGAAACCGAAGCAATAATCGGCTCGGGACCCAGTTCCTTTTCATTGTCCGCATGCCATCCCATCCCATCATTGCCATCATGATACAGATTACAAAGAACAGAATTAAAGGTAGTCTCAGCGATTGCTTCACAATATTGTTTGATTTGAAGCAATTCTCGAGTCCATGGCAATGGTATTCTTTTGATTCCGCCATATGAATAATGAGCTTCAAGATCACCATACCAAGCACTCTTGCGCCGCATTTCACGTAGTTTTCCGAACATGATAATTGTATCTGGAGTCCAGATTAGGGAATTCAGCAATCTATCAAACCAAAGAGGATCGGAAAAGGGTGGTGATTGCGAAAATAGGAGGGCCTCTCCATCATGGGGTAATATGCTATTGGGAGTGTTCATTATGGCAGGAAAACCCATGTTTTCAGTTTTCGGTTCCGCTTCATTTCTCTAATTTGTGGTATGGTTCAAACAACATACGGGAAATGTCCATGAAGCTACTATGTACTTCAATTGCCTTGCTCTTATTCAATACACTTCTTTTTGGTCAAAGTCTGCCGAAAGAACCCATTCCGGGTGGTTTGAAATCTCATGATCATGGTTTATCCAAGGAGATTGAAGCATTGCATCATCAAGTGCAAACAGACCCTTCATATCGACCGATACCAAAGATTAATAGAAAAAAATCACAAGAGCATGGTCTTGATGCAAAAGAAATGCCTGATACAACATGCAGAAGAATCATTCCTGTTGTGTTCCATGTATTTCATCCGAACGGTGCTGCTGGCGTTCCTCTTTCTCAATTGGAATTTGCAATTGAAGATTTGAATAGAACATTTGCAGGAACGGATGCTGATTTTGGAACTGTCAATGCTGTATTTGCAAATGACAAATCCTATTCCAATATACGTTTTGCCTTGGCCAAGAGAGATCCTTTCGGGCAGCCAACAAATGGTGTGATGTACTATTCAGATCGCCAAGGCGGTTTTGGCAATATCGGACCCCAATGGGAAAATCAAATCAGAACATATGCTTGGGACAATTACAAATATTTCAATGTATATGTGCAACATGATTTATATGCAAATAACACATTTAATAATTCAGGTGTTTGTTGGTATCCTTCAACATGGATGAGCGATAATGACATAGCTCGAATGGTGTATAATTATGTGTATTTGGGCAAAGGTGGATCATCATATAATTATCTGGAATTCAATCAAACATTTACCCATGAAGCCGGACATTATCTTGATCTTCGCCATACATTCGAAGGAAATTCTTGTACAGGCCAGGGCGATATGTGTGATGATACACCGCCAACGGATATTGCAGCCGCGGGATGCGATGCCACACGTTGCAATGGCATCATCAATGGTGAGAATTATATGGATTATAATACCACATGTTATAAGAATTTCACCATTGATCAGGTATCCCGAATGGATGTAGCGATGAAACATCCTGCCAGAAGTACGCTTTGGTCTCCATACAATCTTGTGTCGACCGGTTTGCTTTCACCAACAGCGAATGATACATGCTTTGATTCACCATATATTTCATATTCAACACAGCATCTCAAAGAATCCTCACTCAATGATGGCAGCATTGCCAATGCCTCCAT
Source organism: Ignavibacteria bacterium (assembly GCA_016873735.1). GTDB lineage: Bacteria > Bacteroidota > Ignavibacteria > Kapaibacteriales > UBA961 > UBA961. The sequence continues at coordinate 44,626 of VGWD01000012.1, forward strand.
CATCATTCATGCAAGCAATGGTGCGCGATTTGGAATGAAAGGACAAACACTTGTTTCAGGTGAACATTATTCTCCGATTGAATTGCCAAATGGATTGAAAGAAGAGATCATGGTTTCTGAAGATGGAAGTTTTGCAACATTGAACATTACAGGGAAAGCAATGAGGCATGGATCAAATGATTCAAAAAATGCATTGCCACTTACCTTGTTTGAAGAAGCATTTTCAGAAGGTACATCAAAGGCAATCTTGAATTTATCTACGCTTATTCGCATTGAATTCAAAGATACTTGGAAAAAAACGTGCGTTGACACTTATGTGCGTGCAAGTGCCGACACAATCTGGAATATATTTGAATTACAAGGTCCATATCCACGATTTTATGGTATGTGGAAGAATAATAATGTCTATGCGATTGAGAACTATGGACGTGGTTTCATTACCGAATCCGCTAATAGTTCAAAAGCTGTGTTTCTTAAACCCGGCATAGTCATTGGACCTCAAAGTGTATGGAATCAAGGGGGTGCACCTATCGTTTTGAATAGTCCTGATCATCAGGTTTTGGATGGTAAAACAGGATATGTCGGCTTCAGAATTCAAGTTGCTGACGCATTTCATTATGGGTGGATGCGCATCGCTGTTTCATCCACCACCGGTTGTACCCTTCTGGAGTATCAATACAATGAAAAACCAAATGAAGGTATCGCAGCAGGAGCTGATTGTTCTGTGGCTTTGCCCGTGGAAGATGCACATGTATCAGAACCATTTGTGATCAAACCAAATCCAACCCAGGATAAAGTGATGATTGATTTAGGTTCTTATGCTTTCAGAAAAGGGAAACTAACTCTTTCTGCAATGAATGGAATGGTTTTATCAAGCATGGCCATCACCCAATCACTTCAGGAATATTCATTGAAAGAACTTGCTTCTGGTGTATACATAATCTCTTTTTTGGACGAATCAGGGACATTGATACATTCACAAGCTATCATCAAACAATAATGTATTAAGAATACTATGAGTAAGAATACTATGAGTAAGAATACAATATCAGGAATCAATCGCAGACAATTCATACGTACTATGGGTGTATTGCCAATTGTGTCAGGAGCAGTAGTCATGAGCATGTGCTCGGCAGGATGTTCCGAAGATGCAACATCACCATTGACAGGTGAAAAAGTCACATTGCAACTTGCAAATGAAACTACATTGCAAAATGTTGGAGGTTATATCACGAGAACATTCGGTGCGAACATGAATGCAAATAGGCCTATTATTGTGATACGTACTACTCAGGACAAATTCAGAGCGATGTCAACATATTGTCCGCATGCAGGAGGAACCATTGGAATATCATCTTCAACCAAGGCCATATGCCCAAACCATGGAGCAATGTTTGGCTTGAGCGAGGGTAATTTTGCGCAAAATGTAGGTGGACAAAGTACTACTGCTGCTCAGACATTTGTAGTGACATATAATCAAAGTGCTAATAGCATCACCATCGCATTTTGATGATCAAAACTCAATCACATAGTGCCGCCAATCCTGAAATCGAAGCATTGCAATCAATGCTGGATATGGGTCATTATGATAAGTTGGAACAGGAGTGCATAAACATTCTAGAGTCTACCACACAGCATTCACATGAATTTCTTGCGACCATGCATCTTTTTTTATCTCAATCTTATTGGAGAAGGGGAAATAAAAACAAGGGAGAAATCTTTTCTGCAATAGCATTGAAAATGCTGCAAGAACATGGGTCTTCTTGGAGTAAAACATTAATCTCCCAAATATATGGTAATGCCGGCGTGCTTCACATGCAAGTTGGCATGTTTGAGAAAGCGCGTGAATACATCAAGTTGGCACTAGAATTATGCATTGAAGACAAAGACTCAGATGGTATGTCGAAATATCTGATGAATCTTGGTGTGCTGCATTATTATATGGCTGAGTTTCAAGAGGCACTTAGTTATTATCAGCAAGGACTTGAGCTAGCGAATCAACTTGGCGATGAAAGAAGAATAGCAAGCTGTGAAACAAATATCGGTATGACATATGTGAGCATATCCGATTATGAGAATGCACTCATACACTATAAATTCGCACTGAAAAGAGAAGAGTCTTTGGGGAATGCAATCAACATTGCAAACTTGCTTGGCAATATGGGGGTTGTGTACAGCAATCTTGGAAAATACACCAAAGCACTTGAATTTTATACCAAAGCGATGAATCTCGATGAGCAATTGGGAATCACAAAAAATTTGGCAAAGTATTATGGCAATATGGGAGTCGTCTATGGGTCGGTTTCCGATTTCCAAAAAGCATTGGAATGTTATCAACAAGCACTGAAAATCGAAGAAGAACAAGAGAATGTGATCGGCGTCATTCGTCAATTGGGCAATATTGCAACAATCAATAAAGATCTTGGAGATTTTGATCAGGCACTCAAGTATAATGAACAAGCACTTGCATTGCTCCGAGAATATCATAATCCTGATCAAGAAATGATTATTGCAAAGAATCTCGGTGAAATTTATAGAGCCAATGGTGATGTGAAGAATGCATTGCATTATTTCACGCTTCAAATGGACATGGCAAAAAAAATCGGGATAAGATCAGAAGTTGCATCTGCATATGGAAATCTTGGTCTGCTCTATGTTATCATTGAAGAATATTCCCAAGCCTTTGATCACTTTATTGAAGCAATATCAATCTCCAATGAACTTGGAATCAAAGCTGAGGAAGCAGGATGGAAATCTGCATTGGGCGATCTTTATGGGAATCCTTCATTTGAACAATACAATACAACAATATCAGAGGAATTATTGAAGGAAGCTCTTTCCGTACACAATGAATTAGGACAAAAACGTGAAGAGTATCGATCCCATCTTTCACTTTCACATCTCTATGAAACACTCGATCGAGTGCCCGAAGCATTTCATCATTTCAAGTTCTTTCATGGCTTGGAAAAAGAAGTATTGAATGAGCAAGCAATGAAACAAGCAGTGGAACTCGAGCTGATTCGCAAAATCGAACAGATAGAGCGTAACAATAAAGAAGCGATGATTCGATTCGAAGAAAAAGAACGTATTCTTCATGATATCCTTCCGATTGAGATTGCAAATAGAATTGTTTCCGGAGAGACAATGATAGCAGAGCAGCATGATGATGTGAGTATCATCTTTGCTGATATTGTTTCTTTCACTGAAACTGCATTGCTTCTGAAACCGGCCGAAGTTGTTGGAACATTGAATGATTTGTTCACAGAATTCGATTCAATTGCTCTCGAATTGGGCATAGAGAAGATAAAAACATTGGGTGATGCCTATATGGGAGCTTGCGGCATTCCAACTGCCAGGGAAGATCATGCCATACGAATGGTTCAATTTGCCTTTCGTGTGATGGAGGCATCCAATAAGTATCGTTTTCCGGGTCAGGATACCATACGTATAAGGGTCGGGCTACATTGCGGACCCGTCATTGCAGGTGTGATTGGCGGACATAAATACACATATGATCTTTGGGGTGATTCCGTAAACACGGCATCAAGAATGGAATCGCAAGGTGAACGTGATCAAATTCATGTCAGTGAAGACTTCATAAGAACCATTTGCAATATATCAGCGGATATGGAAATCCCGAGTACACATGCACTACCTTTTGGTACGCTTGCCATTCATGATAGGGGTACCACAATGATCAAAGGCAGAGGCTCGATGCGGACATTCTTTGTAGCAGTGGTCTGACCAGCCACATATAAAGCAAATTTATGTTGGAATTATATACTATTCTTGATATCTTCACATATCATTTTAAAACTATCAATGGGTACATCAATGTCAGAGAAGAAACCACTTACGGATGCTCAAAGAAGAATTGTGTTAAAAGCTCTTGGTATAGCTCCATTGGCTTCGGCAGGACTATTCATGAATTTATCGCTATCTAGTTGTTCCAATGATTCAACATCTCCAAGCGATGGTTTGATTGAATTGAAGGTTGCCGATGAACCCGGCTTGGGAAATATTGATGGTTTTGTGAGAAGAACTTATGGATCTAACAATAATGGAGATCCAATCATTATCATTAAAACCGAAGAAAACACCTATCGATGCATTGCAGTTGGATGCCCCAAAAATTGCGAAAAGAAATCACCTGCACCTGCATTAGGTAATCCCAAAAACAAAGAGATCATTTGTGAAACATGTCCTATGAAAGCCAAGTATTCAGTGGATGAGAAAAATTTTGGCAATGTAGTTGAAAGCGGTCCATCACAAACGCTCAGAGAATTTCCTGCAACATTCAATCCAACGACAGGAATATTGAAGATCAATTTTTGATGAATGAATTTCATCAAAAACTAAAAGGCTTCCATTGGAAGCCTTTTGTATTATATGCTGAATTCATGCGAATGTTCAAGAAATGCAATGAGCAATCGTATTGTTGCTTCGATGTCATCTTTGTGTACTGCTTCGGCAACCGTATGCGTATATCGACATGGAATGGAAAGTGTGATTACAGGAATGCCATCTCGTGATACTTGCATTGCACCGGCATCGGTGCCACCGCTCGGGAGTACTTCATATTGATGCGGAATTTCAAAACGCTCGGCGAGTTCGCAGAAGAATTGATAAAGTCCATAATGCGATACGGATAAACTATCCATCACTTTGATTCCAACACCTTTTCCAACTTTCACGCAATGATCCTTTTCATCAACGCCAGGAATATCTGCAGCAATGGTGATGTCCAATGCAATACCTATATCGGGTTGCAATCCGAATGAAGCGGTTCTCGCGCCACGAACGCCAATTTCTTCTTGAACGGTTGCAACTGCATGAATGTGATCGTCACTGTGTTTGAATCTTCTGAATGCTTCAAGCATCACATATATACCGACTCTGTCATCAAGTGTTTTCCCTGAATACAAATTTCCCATTTCCATCAAATCACATTGCATGGTGACGGGGTCTCCGATTTTCACCAATTCCTTCACCTTGTCTTCGGGCAATCCGATATCAATGAATAAATCTGAGAGGGGAACAACCTTATTGCGTTCTTCCGGTGTGGTAAAATGAGTGGGTTTGAATCCGAATACGCCCGGAAATTGTCCGGACTTGGTATGTACCGTCACACGATGAGCGATCAATACTCGTGGGTCGAAGCCACCAAGGGGTTGCACATAGAGAAAACCTTCCTTATTGATGAATCGTACGATGAAACCTATTTCATCCATGTGTGCTGCAAGCATGATGGATCTTGGTGCATTGCCTTTTCCCTTTTTCATGGCAAAGAGATTACCCATAGGATCGGTTCTTAAAGGTTCATCGGACTGTGGGGCGAGGATTGAAGTGACATAATCACGGAAATGATGTTCGCGACCGGGTATTCCGGGTGTTTTGCAGAGGGTTTGTAAGAGTTCAAAAGACATATTCGCTCCTGGATTTTCCACAAAGTTAGGTAAAAGTGCTCGTACATTACCAAGTGGTAATATGGCCGTAACATACAGGTTACATCATGCCGGTAATTTTGCATTGTTCTCGTGTGTGTTGTACCATTTTCGAACAGATTTCTCATGCAAAATCGTTTTTCAGCAATTGTTTTCGCTCTTCTACTAGGTTTTGGCGGGGCGTTCTCATCAGCTTTTTCTCAAGATGGCATCATCTCAGGTACTGTAAAGGATGCCGAAACAGGCGAACCTATGAGAAGCGTTACTGTACGTTTAAAAGACACCAAAAAAGGTGCTTTTTCTGATGTGAAGGGGAAATATACCATCAAAGCAGTAGCCCCCGGGACTTATTCCATCATCTTCACTTCTGTTGGCTTTTCCTCAAAAACGGTTGGATCAGTAATCGTCACCGCGGGTCAAACAACCACAATCAATGCCACATTATCTCCCGAATCCAAAAAAACGGAAGATGTCGTGATTGAAGCACGTCGTTCAAATGAAGCGCAGTCGACGATTCTTGCACAAAGAAAAAATGCGGCTCAAGTAAGTGATGGCATTTCAAAAGAAGAAATTTCCAAGACTCCCGATGGCGATGCCGGACAGGCATTGAAACGTGTTTCAGGGGTTACGCTTGTTGGAGATAAATTCGTCTATGTACGTGGTGTTAGTGATCGCTACAATAATACCACATTGAATGGTGCAGGTTTGGCAACCACAGAACCTGATAAGCGTTCATTTGCTTTCGATATGTTTCCATCCGAATTTTTGCAAAGCGCAAATGTCGCAAAATCATTCACACCCGATCTTCCGGGAAACTTCGTTGGTGGCCTTGTTCAATTGAACACAGTTGACTTTCCCGATGGTTTTTCATTAAAGGCATCAATTTCAAGTGCATTCAATACCAATACAACACTACGCGACAATGCATTCTTAAGCACACCCGGAAGTTCTTCCGATTGGTTGGGTTTTGATGATGGAATGAGATCTCTTCCATCAAGTGCTCCTGCAAACAGGTCAGAAACAGACAGATTGGTTCGAGATGCTTATGCCGGAAAGGAAGATGCGCAAAATAAGCTTCAACAATTTGCTCGTGACCTGAAGTCCAATTCGTGGCAAAGAGATTCAAGTTCCGCAAATCCAAATACAAGCGTTAATCTTGCTTATACGGATATTTTCGAAGTTGGTGGAAATGAGCTTGGTGTGATTGCTTCTGTATCACATGGAAATTCATATGCCATCAAATCCGCAACAGACCGTAATACTTTGCTTGCAGATGGATCTTATGAGCGTAAGAGTAGCGGGTCAGTTTCAAACAGATCAGCAGGCATAGGAGCTTTGGTGAATCTTGCATATAAGATTGGTACCACAAACTCCATCAGCTTCAAGAACATGTACAATCGTTCGATTGATGATGAGACATTGTTTTTGCAAGGCGCAGATTCAGCACAGGGAATTGATTTCAGACAATTCAGTGCTCAATTCGTACAAAAAGAATTATTGTCAACACAAGTGAGCGGTGAGCATACATTGCCACTCAACAATATGCTCCTTGATTGGAGATATGGTTATTCACAATCCGAGCGTGATGAGCCGGATTTCAGAAGACTTCGTTATTCACGCCAATCAACTTCTCCTGATGCGCCATTCATAGCGGATATTCAGCCATTGGGTGATGGTACTCTTGCCGGAAGATTCTTCTCGAATTTGACAGACAAAGTAAATGGTGGTTCATTCAATCTCACCATCCCTGTGACTGCTGAGTTGAAAATCAAGACTGGTGCGCTCACCGAAATTCGTGATAGAAGTTTTTCTGCTCGCTCTTTTGCATTGGCATCAAATGATGGAAATGGATTATTGGGAACAGACTTCTTCGCAACTTCTCCTGACAAACTGTTTTCCGGACAAAACTTTGACAAAAGGGGAGATACATTATATGTGCGCGAAGACTCCAAACCAAGTGATGGTTATTCCGGAACTGAAAGTTTATATGCCGGTTATGCAATGATTGATGCTCCTTTTGAAATCGGATCTGAAAAATTCCGAGTAATCACCGGTTTGCGCATAGAAGACAATACAATCAATCTCAATGGATTTTTCTCAATTGGGCAAGTTGCAAATGTTGATTATCACACATTTGATTATCTGCCGGCCCTGAATCTCATTTATAAAATGAATGAGACAACAAATATTCGTGCATCAGCCTCACAAACACTCACTCGTCCAACATTCCGTGAATTGGCTCCATTCGAATTTTACAACTTCAATGATCTTGTGAATGTTCGCGGAAACACAAAACTCAATCGCAGTCAAGTAGAAAATTATGATTTGCGTTTTGAAACATTCATGGGCCCGGGTGAAGTATTCTCTGTCAGTGGATTTTACAAGAATTTCAGAAATCCGATTGAAGAAACATTGAGTGGTGAAACAGGTGGTAAGCCCGATAGAACATGGGAAAATGGTGGAGCTGTTCGTGATTCTCTCGGCAATATCATCAAGAATGGATTTGCGAATAACTATGGTGTGGAATTCGAATTCAGAAAAGGTCTTGGATTCCTTGGTTCCATGTTCTCAAATTTCATGTTTGGTACAAATATCACGCTGATCAATTCTGCATTGACAATCAGCCAAGGGAATTCACAAGAGACAAGACCAATGTGGGGTCAATCACCTTATTCGGTCAATGCATCATTGTATTACATGAATCCTGAAACAGGAACATCTGTCAATCTTGCTTATAACAGAGCAGGACGTCGCATCGTATCAGTAGCGCAATTGGGTCGTTTTCCAGGTCTTGAAAGCCAAGAAATTTCACCTCACTGGTTTGAAGAAGCAAGAGATCTTGTGGACATTTCAATTTCGCAAACAATTTCATCCATGTTCGATGTAAAATTTGTTGTTCGTGATCTTCTGAATCAGACATTGTATTGGAAACAAGGTGATCGCACCGTGCAATCCAATGTATTTGGAAGTACTTTCTCATTGAGCATTTCATACAAATGGCAATAAAGATAATTATCATTCACATATTCAAGCAGAGAGCCATGAAATACATAGCTTCCCTCTTATTGGCATTCCTTGCATTGTCGGCACAACTTTGGGCTCAAAACCCTAGAATACTAAGTCCAGGCGGTGCAGCTTTGGAAACATATCGTGCAGGCAGTTCTTATGATTTGGTTTGGGATACAACCACAACCACTCTAGGACAAAGATTCAGATTTCAATTTGGAACTTCGCCTTCCGGTCCATGGACTGATCTCCCCGGAGCTACAAATGTTCCGGATAGCAATGCAAGCTCAACTTTCAGAAGGGGAAGATTCATTGGTGGATTCAGAGCTCCATCACTACAAACTCTGACGGGCTATGTAAGAATGGTTCTTATTTCGGATACCACAAGGTTTGGTGTGTCAACAAATCCGATTGTGATTGAAAGACCAAATCCAACAAGAATAGATTCTACCATAACCGGTACAATTACAACAAACCTTTTCTTGTCTAATCAGAAGATATATGGATTGAAAGGATTCGTTCATGTAGTTTCACCTGCAACGTTGACAATACAAGCAGGTACGATAATCGTGGGCGATACAGTGGGAGTAAATTCAGCTCTTGTTATTAATCGTGGGGCAAAAATCATTGCAAATGGAACAGCTACTTTACCAATTGTCATGACTTCTTCTGCACCTCCGGGTGAACGTAGAGCCGGTGACTGGGGCGGACTATTGATTTATGGAAAAGCACGCATCAATAACCCCGGTGGTGAAGCTGCACAAGAAGGCGGCGTTGCAAATGCGAATGATAAAACCAAATGGTATTATGGTGGAACAGATGATAATGACAATAGTGGTTCATTGCAATATGTTCGCGTTGAATTTGGTGGTATCGCACTTCAACCAAATCAGGAATTGAATGGTATCACATTGGGTGGTGTTGGTCGCGGAACAACATTCGAGCGTATCCAAGTGAGCTATTCCAATGATGATGCATTTGAATGGTTTGGTGGATCGGTAGATGGTAAATATCTCATAGCAACCGGTACATTAGATGATGACTTTGATACAGACAATGGATTCAGTGGTCGCATACAATTCGGTATAGTACAGCGCTTCAAGAATAGAGCTGATCAATCAACATCTCAAGCATTCGAAGCTGACAATGATGCAACAGCAACATATAATTCACCATTGTCATCATCAATATTCTCGAATGTAACAGCAATTGGTCCTTTGGCTGATACAGCAAATTCTCCAAATTCACGCTTTGGTGCAGCTGCTCAAATCAGAAGAAATTCTCGTCAATCAATTTTCAATTCCGTATTCGTGGGTTGGCCACGTGGTATTGAAATTGCTCAAGTCCCAACAATGAATGCAGCTTTAGCTGATTCATTGCAAATCAGAAATAATAGCTGGTACGGCGTGAAAGGAACTGCTTTGAATCTTGCCGGCGGAACACCTCCTGCAGGACTTGATGCAACATGGATTGCAAAACCTGAATTTGGCAATGTTCTCGATCGCTCAACTCCGAACTTAGCAATGCTCGAAAATGCATTTGCTGAGGATGTGACATTCAATCCTGCACCAAAAACAGGTTCTCCACTTCTTGGAACAGCATCATTTACGAAAAATGGAGTTGTTGCAATTGATGATGCCTATTTTGAAAAAGTAACCTATCGCGGAGCAATGGGCTTGCAAAGATGGGATTTGCCATGGGCAAATTATGATCCGGTCAATACAGATTACAAAGCACAGAATCCAAGTAGGATTGATGAAGGTTCCGTAAAAGGTGGAATGACAATTGAAGTCACTCCAAATCCGGCTACAGACAGAGTGAGAGTTCGTTATGAAGTATCGCAGACATCGCTTGTAAGCATTCGCCTGTACAATGCGTCCGGCACATTAAACACTGATTTCATCAGTGGTCAAAGCCAAGAACCGGGTATCTATGAATTCATCATTGATACACAGGATCTCGCATCGGGAATGTATTTCATGCAGATCATCACAGATCAAGGTGTTCGCACAGAAACCATTAGCGTCATTCGCTAATGCACACACACAGAACAATGTCGATACAGGTTTATCTTGTATCGGCATTTTGTTTATTAACTATTCATAAGTGACCATGAAAATTCTCATACTCTGTACAGGAAATAGCGCTCGAAGTCAAATGGCTCATGGAATATTGCAACATCTAAATGCAGACTTGGATGTGTACTCAGCAGGAACAGCTCCTGCAAAGCGCGTTAAAACCATGGCAGTTGATGTGATGAAGGATCTTGGAATTGATATTTCCCATCATATTCCCGTAAATGTGGAGATATACAAAAAAGAGAGATGGGATTATGTGATCACCGTATGTGATGGAGCCAAGGAATCATGTCCTGTGTTTTCAGGAAAGGTCAAATATCGCATTCATCTTCCATTTGAAGATCCTGACATGACATATGCTGACAAAGTCCAAGAAAGGAAAGGATACATGAATGTGAGAGACAAGATCATTTTGGAACTTTTCCGATTTAATGCCAAGACTTTATCCTCATAGATGCTTGGCTCTCTGATCGTACTTATCTAAGTTTGCATATGTGTATTCACAAATTGCAGACTTCCATGACATTCTTTCTTCTTTTGTTGTCGGCTTTATGTTTCTCCATGCCGAACATCAATGCACAATATATTCCTCTGTCTTATCCAGCCGGCTCGGGTAATCCAAACGGTTTTCATCGAAATGATGATATTCTGAATCCCATGCCCGGGCAAGGATGGACAATCATTCATAATTCCTCGGATTCCATTCCAAAATGGGTTTCCACCACATCAATCCCTTTTCCTTTTTGGTTCAATACACAACAAAAAAGGTCTGTGAAGATATCAAATAATGGTATAATCTGCTTTGATACAACAGTGCAGGATCTTCCTTCTGACACATCGATTACTCTTCCAAAAATCGGTTATCCAAATTCGGCGATTTATCTTCTTGGTTTGTTTTCCAAACAAAATCAAGCATCTCTCATGTTGAATCAAAGTGCGAGAGTTCCCATGATTCGCACTCGCATATTTGGAACCTCCCCCAATAGACAATTCTGGATATCCTTTACCGGTTTTTCATATTTGCATGAAGTACCTAACAAAGCATCCATTTGCAATTGGTCTGTAATGTTGGAAGAATCTTCAAATTTCATTTATGTGATTGACCATTCAACATTCACTTTTGACATTTCCCAAAATGGCTTGCGTCCGGATATATTGAATATTGGATTATCAATCGGATTGCAAGTGAATGATACAGTCGGTGTGATGTTGAATGGCAGAACAGGATCAAAAGTCTTGAACCCAAGGATTGGATTAGAACCCGATTTTAAGGGTGATGATAATGCCTATTATGTATTTCGTCCCAAAGATGCGATTCCCAAATATGATCTTTCGATTTCAAAAGTAGGACTTGGAGATTTAGTCGCCGGATCATTATCCGGAATGCTGATCCCAGTCACCATTTTGAACAATGGTTCAGATACCATTCGCAGTTTTAAATTACGATATGCCGAGGATACACTTAAACCTCGAGATACTGTATTGAACACAATCATTCCACCGGAATCACAAGCATCCTGCTTCACGGCTTTGTGGAATCCCAAAAAATCAAAAAGACATACACTGACAATCTGGTGTGATAGCATCAATGGAAATAATCCCGATGATTATGCTGTGAATGATACGGCAAGAGTCACTACAGCATATATGGTAAATCCTCCTAAAAAAACAGTCTTGATCGAACACTTCACATCGCCTTCTTGTGGAGATTGCCCAAGGACCTTTACTGCCATAGATTCGGCAATCAAGAATGCAAAAGACGTCAATACCATTGCATATCATATTGGTGAAGGACCCATGAATATTGGAAGATCCGATACCATTGCCATGACTTATGAAGCAAATCGTGGATCCGTCATGATAGACAGAGCATATTTTCCATCATTGTCTCGCAATGTCATGCTGTCGATTCCAAGAAACTCTGCTTTTGTACAAGGTCAACCGGTGCTGAATGCACTTGAGATCGCTCGATCAACTCCAACGCCCATGGATTTGAGAGTCTATCATGTGTTTCACAATCCGACACGAATGCTTTCTTGCACATTTTATTCTACATTTCAAGCAGAAGTTTCAGGTGATTTTCGCGTGAATGCATTGATACTTGAGGATACAGTTTCCGGCAATGCACAATTTGATCAATCAAATGGGATGTCAGGCGATACACTTATTCCCATCTGGGGAAATGCCCCTTCCAGCATTGCAGGATTCAAACACACGAATGTGGTTCGCATGATACTTGATTCATCAAGCTCCATCGGAACAGTTGATTCCATATCATTTGATACACAAATTGGGAAGACATACTCTTGTTCGTATTCAGTGAAGATTCCATCTGAGTTGAATATTCAAAGACTGAATCTTCAGGGATTTGTCCTTGATTATAATCCCGATCAATTATACGGTAAAGTATTGAATGCAATTGTGTCTCCACTTCGAACAAGCATTACAAGTATTGATGAATTACCTTCGATTGATCAATTGTCAATTGTTCCTCAGCCTGCTACGGACAATATGATGATAACCGGAGTTTTATCTGAAGGATTGGTCAACATCGAAATTCATTCACTATTGGGAATTCCGATCCTTAAAGAATCCATCCATCATTCAGGTGATGCCATGTTTGTTTATCAGCAAAATGTTTCTATGTTGCCTGCAGGAATGTATATGATCACATTGCATAATAATGGCAAGAGTCTCCATCAAACAATCAGGATTGTTCGATGATGCGGTATTTTTTGTTGCTATTGTCCTGCATGTCTTTTGCATATGCACAGGTAGCACAATTTGATATTCGTGGACAATGGGTTGGTGAATTACAAGTAGGGGCAACAATTCAATTGATTTTCACCGTAAAGGGTGAATATATGATGAGTGGTTCATTGGATGTACCTCTGCAAGGAGCAAAAGACATTCCGATTTCCATAACTGAAACAATGCAATCAGTGAAATTCAATGTAGAGTCCATCAAGGGATTATTCGAAGGAAAGAAGATTGATACAGTGACATTGCAAGGATCTTGGAAACAAAATGGTGGCATATATCCGCTGACATTAAAAAAACAACAAATCACCATTGAGCAACCCAAAAGACCCCAAACCCCAGAAGAACCTTTTCCATATATGATTGAAGAAGTGGTTGTACTTGGAAAAGCAGGGAAACTTTCGGGAACATTAACAAAACCAATTGGCGAGGGTCCATTTCCGTTGATTGTCTTGATCACCGGTTCGGGAGCACAAGACAGAGATGAAACAATTTTCAGTCATAAACCATTTTTTGTACTTGCCGATGCATTCACAAGGCGCGGATATGCAGTCTTGAGAATGGATGATAGAGGTATAGGAAACTCGGAAGGTGATTTATCAAAAGCAACATCACTCGACCTTGCTGATGACATCTATGCTTGCATTGCAGCTATGAAGTTGAAACGTGATATCGATAATAAAAAGATTGGTATTCTTGGTCATAGCGAGGGAGGCTTGATTGCTCAAATATTGGCCGCAAGCCATCCGAAGGATATTGCATTTATGTGTTCGATGGCAGGAATAGGCGTAACAGGATTGGACTTGTTGGTGTGGCAAACAAGAAAAATCTCATCAAGCACAATGCCTATGAATGAAGTCGAAAAAGCAGTAAGAAGGCAAAAGACAATTCTTACCATGATAAAAGATTCTCGTGATTCTTTGCAATTGAGGCGTGCTTTGACCGATTCATTGGGAATATGGGCTGTTGAACAACAGAAACTGTTCATGGTAAATTCACCGGAATTCAGAGTACAATTGAATCAATTGCAAAGTCCATGGTTACGTTTTTTCATAAGCTATGAACCGGCCAAATACTTGAGGAATGTAAAATGCCCTGTATTTGCAATCAATGGCTCGGAAGACATGCAAGTTGAATCAGGTGAAAATCTTCGAAGAATAGATTCAGTTTTGAATGCCAATGGCAATGCTTCGGTGACGGTCAAAGAGTATAAGGGGATGAATCATCTGTTTCAGCGCTGCAATACATGCGATGTTGCAGAATATGCCAAGATTGAAACGACGATTGAGCAAGAAGTCATTGATGACATTATTGCTTGGTTGAATCAGGTCACAAAAAAATCTTCAAAGAAACAAGTAAAACGGAGATAATCTTTTACTGAATTCTTCCGTATGGGGTCCGCCAACATACTCTCTATATGCGATGTGACATTCCTCTGCAGCATCAATGAGTTGCATCAATGAAAATGCGCACATTCTTCTAATGATGGGATGCTGCATGGTATCGCGAAAACAAATCGATTGTTGTACATAAAATCCTGCATGATATGCATGATCAATGAATTCTTCCATTTCTTTTGGAGGGAGAAGTATCCACGTATACGTTGATTCATGAGATTTCTTTTTGATTGCATGCACCAATTCTTTGAATGGTAATGCAAGTTCTGCATGAAAGGCCATTGCTTCTTTTGGAAGATGAGGAATGGTTGATCGAACATGAAAGGGAGGATTGCAAATGATCATGTCATATACCGCTTCATGATTCCAGTTGAGTATATCTGCATGATGAAGAGTGATGGAATGTCCCCATGGTGTTGCCATGATATTCTGTTTTGCATCGCATAGAGTTTCCTCATCGATATCTATTGCATCGATATGCACTTCATGTTCGGCTTTTTGTGCCAGCATCAGAGAAAGAAGACCTGTGCCGGTTCCAATGTCGAGTATCGTTCTCGCATTGTGAATATCAGCAAATGCACCGAAAGCAGAGGAATCCGTGCACACCTTCATTGCACTTCTTGATTGATGCACCGTAAAGAATTTAAAATCAAAACGATGTGGATTTCTCATGTGTCACTGGACAAGAATTGGAATCATGTATGATTTCTGATCTCCGGGAACATGAGAAATGCTCAGCCGAATCAAAGGTGTCAACGCGCTGTCCGGCTTCATGGAGGAGAGCAAGAATTTCCACTGTTTGAAATCATCATGATTGGATATCACTTTATACATTTCTTCTGCGGCCGAGGAATTGAATTCAGTGATGAATAGTTCAATCGTGTTTTGCTTGTTTTCGAAGGATGACAGACATTCTTTCAGATATGATAAGCATTGTTGTTGATCTTTGTAATGCCATAAAGTAGGCATCATTCCTGTGATGCTTGAACCTGCTTGATTTTGTACTGTTTGTCTGATGCGAATCTCGATAGAGTCTGAAATCACATTATGTTCTTTATCAATTGCAGTAGCTATGATCAATAGTGAATCTTCGGGTTTAACAATATGTTCTATTGTTCTATAGACGATATTTGCAGGGAGAATCGAATCCTTCTGCAACTCTTTTCCATTGACATGTAATGTCCACTGCTTAACAGCTCCTTGGGGGATGCTATTCACATTGATTGGTATGCTGCCCGGATCACAAATGATATTCAAATTATCGATTGGAGAAAACAAAGCCGATTTATTTCCTGTAATCATCACGCATGATTCTGTTGAATCATCATCGAGTATGATTTGTTCGGATTTAACACCTTTCTTCATGAGCAAAGGCAATATTCTACTTGTCAATTCATGTTTGGACATCCTGATGGTTGCATCGGGCATTGCTGTCAAGCGTTCTCCGAGTGTCGATATCATATGGACATCTCTTGATTCGAATGATGATGGAAATATGCAAGCACGAAATGCAAGAGCATTTTGAATGGAATAAATGTTTTGTAGAATCTGAATCACATTTCCGGTTGACAGATACAATTGTGCCGGTTTTGATTGATAGATGGGACGTTTCTTGAACCAATACAGATCCGATTGTCCTTCGCCACTTGGATTGTCTCTACTAATTACCGCGGTATCATTCAGAATGATGAAGTCAGCATCATTCCATTTACTATTCAATTCTTCCACAGGTTCGGGGATGCTCCAAATTTCTTGTTCAGCATTTTCACGAATGGCGCGAAGAATATCAAAGCCGCCTTTTCCTCCATCCATATCGCTCGAAAAATATAATGTGTCCGGATGAGGGAGATATGGATTTTTTTCATTGAATGAAGTATTGATTGTTCTACCTAAAGAGAAGGGACCTTTCATAAGATCATCTTGGATTTTGAAATACCAGATATCCGTTCCGCCATTTCCATCCATTCTATTTGAAACATAATACAATGTTTTTCCATCCGGGGCCATGAAAGGTTGAGATGAATAAGCCAATCCTTGCAATGCATCCAGAGATTTCAATATTCCATCACGAAATTCATAAATACTGAGCATTGCCTGCTGATTTCCAGATGCCGGCATGGCGAAGTACAATGAAGCATGTTGTTGCGACTTCATTGGATAGATGATGCTGTATGCATTCAATGTATCGGGATTCCACGCGAAGGGAATTGCACCATGTAAGTCATTAATGACAAATTGTTTTGGTTTACCCTTTATGATTCTGGAAAAGAGATATTGATCTCCAATTTTCACAAGATTGAGTTCATTATATATTGTATTGACCCCTTGAGGAGATTTGATCGGCTCCCAAACATAACCCTGGGCTTGCCCTTGAAAAGCGCTGCACAAGATCAAGAAAAATACGGCTATGCCAAAAATGATGGAAGTCTTCATGTTTTATGGAATTAGATTAGATCCGCCTTGACCGAAATTAAGAATTCGGCATCAAAGTCCATGAATTTTGCAAGAAAACCCAATAAAGGGTTTGGTTGTAATAGAGAAGAGTCGTAGATTTGTACTCCCATTCGGCTGCGACGGCGGCCGAGATTGCTTCGCAGAGAGGCAATGCTGAATGGTTGACAAGAAAGGAAGAATCAACAGAGTCGGGTAGAAGAATGAAGCGGGTTATGATCC
>VGWD01000013.1 GCA_016873735.1 Ignavibacteria bacterium
CATTGAATCCAACAACAAGACAATTTATACCAATGCAAGCAGGTGATGTGCTCGATGTTGAGAAGTTACGTCAGACAAATACTCAAACAATTGAATTGGGTTATCAAGGTAAATTGACAGATAAGTTAAGATTCTCTCTTGATTTCTATCAGTCAACCGTAACCGATTTCGTTTCTCCATTGAAAGTTGTAACTCCAAATGTTTTCATGAATGCTAGCGAAGTTGTAGCATATTTGAAGCCAAAACTGAAGGGCGCTTTGATGCAAAGCGGCATGCCTGACGCACAAGCAGATGCAGTTGCAAATCAAGTATGTGGTGCTTATGCTCAGGTTCCACTCGGTACAGTTTCTCCAAATGAAACAACTCATAAAGGAGATATTCTTCTTGCTTATCGCAATTATGGTGAACTTTCCTATTATGGTAGTGATGCGGCATTCACCTATGAATTGTCTCCTGAATTTGCAATTTCAGGTTCTGCCTCCTATATCAATCAGAATGTGTTTGCAGGTGCTGATTTGGGTGCAGGCGCAGGTTCCGATACAATCGCACTCAATGCTCCGCAATACAAATCTGCTCTCTCAGTGATGCATCGCAATGCCGATTTAGGTTTGAATGTTGGTTTGCAATGGCGCTGGGTGGATGCATTCCGCATGAATTCCGGCGTATATGTCGGTGATGTGCAAGCATATCATATGCTCGACTTGAATTTGAATTATGCTATTCAGGCAGTTCAAGGTTTGAGTTTCAATCTTACCGCTACAAATCTTCTTGATCATCGCGTGCAACAATTCATTGGTGCAGCGGCAATCGGAAGAATGGTTCAAGGAAGATTCAGCTATACATTCTAATCGAACCACAACAAAAGCAAAGGCATCTTCAGAATATGAAGATGCCTTTTTTTATTCATAATGCAAACCACCGATTGGAAAAATAGATCTCGGAGCTCTCGGGAATCGATTTCCAATTCCTACCCACCAAACATCAGTTCCAAATGCTCCGTATTCGGCGATTGACCAATTTGAACCTCGTTTCACGAAAAGACATGTGGCTTTGCAGCAATCCGCATGTTCATCTTCCGGAAATGTAATTTGTCCTCCATCTTTTCTTTGCACCGAACCCTCAAACCAAGCATATTCACCTGCAACTTTGAAATGATCCACGACAAATACCACTTCTTGTCGAATAGACTTTCGAATTTCACCCCGTAAGAGATCAAGCATTTGTGTTCTTTGTGCTTGATTGCTCGAATTTTTTGTCTTGAAATCTTGGACTTGAGCTTGCAAAGACAAGCAAGCAATGAACATGGAACAAACAATGAGTACGATTCTTTTCATGAACTCCTCCGTAAATCGAAAAACCCTGATATCAAAACCCTGATATCATGTAAATTGAACCGCAAATATATAAGGAACATGGATAGAGATGAGACAAAAACAATCTACAGATATGAATCATGCCCTCCTGATGATAAGACCTTCCGCATTCGGCTTCAATCCTGAAACTGCTTCTTCGAATGCATTTCAATCTCAATCTTTGGCAAATGAGCAAGAAATTGCCATTAGTGCATTACGCGAATTTGATGCGATGGTAGAAGTACTACATAAAAATCACATAGAAGTAATAATCATCGACGATACGGAATATCCTCATACTCCGGATGCTGTTTTCCCAAATAACTGGTTTAGTACGCATGAAGATGGAACATTGATGCTCTATCCAATGATGGCTCCGAACAGAAGATTGGAGCGAAGAGCAGACATCATTGACATTTTAAAGTCGCACTTTACTCTGAACATGATACATGATCTATCTATCCATGAACAAGAGCATGTCTTTTTGGAAGGTACCGGAAGCATTGTGTTTGATCATACTTCCCGCTTTGCATTTGCTGCATTATCTGAAAGAACAGATCCTATCCTCTTTTCAGAATGTTGCTCTTTACTTGATTATACCCCGATAACATTTAAAGCTTTTCATGAACATGGACTGCCGGTTTATCATACAAATGTTCTGATGCATATACATTCTTCAATAGCCGGATTATGTTCGGACATGATTCACCCCTCTGATAAAAAAGCAGTACTCGATGCAATGCATATCCACGCAGATCATTTGATAGAGCTATCAATCGTGCAAGTCCATCAATTTGCAGGAAATATGCTAAGCATATTCAATTCCAAAGGTGATCCATGTTTAATTGGTTCCAATACAGGTTATGCTTCCCTAAATCAACAACAGATGCAATTGATTGAGCGATCATGCATACCGGTTTCAGTCAATATACCAACGATTGAAAAGGTCGGTGGGGGTAGTGCTCGCTGCATGATTGCTGAAATCATGCTTCCCCAAAAATGATGCTTGCACATGGCATTGTAATATTCTCCGATATCATTCGTTACAGTGCTTCGCTATTTATGTACATATCAACAAAAGAAACAATCAATTATCATTTCATGAATAAGGGGAACATCATGCATCGCATACTTTTTCTGCTGGTACTTTTTACACTTTCTACTTGTGATGAGATAGGCACAGACAGAAATAATATGTAGTTTAACACATCTTCACAGGTTCAAGAAACACTCTAACAATATCAAAAACTTATCAAAGGGAGTTGTATTGTGGAACTTACAAATACTACTTTTAGAAGTCTTTTCTATCTATGAATCACTGCTTCGAGCGCATTCTCCACTTGATCTGGCATATCTCTGAAGAAATCATAACCTGTACTTCGTTCAATGGCATCGACTGAAGTAGTATACAAATTCCAATCATTATTTGTTTTTTCATATCGTCCATTGTGCATCATCACTGCAATGATGGAAGTTTTTGAGGATATATCCTTTATTGATTGACCTTTCTCGAGAATCAAGACGATCTTCCAACAAGAATCCGGAATCGCAACTTTGCCATTGAGTCGAGTAGGAATACCTGAGAACAACCCGCCTGCTATCACATATAATTCCTTCCCTTCCGATTTGCATAATCGTTCGCATTCATATTCCAGAGAAAGCCATGTTTGTTGATTGAGCGTTGGTGTTTGTGGCAAAATATTCGACATCAAAAACGTGGATGTATTGTCTTCGATATTTGCAGTTCTCTCCTCTGAACGCACCAAATGTCCACGATCATAGCCGGATTTTGTATAATCATCATGTGTTATACGCGTGAAACTTTCGGGTAATGATGTGTCTGTAATGAATTTGCCTGATCTTCTTGGAGTAGATCCATACCATGTTGCATTCAATTGCCATGCAACCCAATTGGCTACATTCAAATGCTCATTATAACTCAAAACATATTGTTTTCGCTCTATGAGATGATCATCTTTGGGATTGGCATCCATTGGAAATCCCCAAGGAGCATGAATGCTTTTCGTGTTTCTCGTGGACTGCGCATGAATTCCAAATGTTCCAAACAGGATGAGAAACAACAATACAGTAATATTCATCATCAATGCTTCATAAATTGTGTTGCGAATAGTTCATGCTGTGATCGTATCACTATAGAATAAGCACCTATGGGAATATCTTCAATATCGATATCAAACGTGGAAGAGCCTTCTGCATTCAAGGTAGATTGCGATTGAAACGATTTCACAGAATGACCTAATAAGTCATGGATATCAATAGAATATGTTTGATATGGCATACCTTCAAATATTATAGTCACATGATCTTGGGAAGGGTTGGGATAGATTTCCAAGCCACGTTTATGTTCATATTCACGAACCGAAACATAATTCTTTGATTCAATGATTGCCTGAATCGGCTTGGGAACATCACTCAAAAAGTCATATCCGGTAGATTGTTCGATAGCATCAACTGTCGTGGCATAGAGTTTCCAGTCCGTTGTGCCTGAAGTATATGTTCCATTTTTCATCATCACGGCAATGACTCGCGTTTGGGATGTAATATCTTTCACACGTTGACCGCTATCAAGAATCACAATGATTTTCCAGCATGAATCAGGAACGGAAACAACGGTATTCAAGCGTTTGGGATTGGGACCGAATACGCCGCCTGCAATAACAAACAACTCTTTATTATCATTTTTACACATGCGTTCGCATTCCAATTCCAAAGAAAGCCATGTTTGTTGGTTCAGCGTTGGCGTTTGAGGCATGATATTCGTGAGCAAGAATGTGGAACGATTATCCTCATCGGTTGCTGTTCTTTCCTCCGATCTCACCATATGTCCACGGTCATATCCTGAATTAGTATAATCAGAATGTTTTACGCGGTAAAATTCTGCTGGCAAACTCGTATCAGCAATAAAATTCCCTGAATATCTTGGAACGCTACCATACCAGCCACGATGCAAGTTCCAAGAAATCCAATTTGCAACATTCAGTTGCTGATTATAACTCAATGCATATTGTGGGCGAATGATCAAATAATCATTCGATGCATTGTCATCAAGTGGTATGCCCATTTCCAAATGAATGCTCATTGCTTGGGGAAATTGCGCATGCAGATTGGGAAGGTGTAACAAAAGAATGAAAAGAATTGAACAATATTTCATGATGAATATTAATGAGTGATTGTACATTGTGTGCTGATACTACTTGTTGCATTGGTAAGTGCGATTATATAAGCTCCTGTTGGTATGTCTGATACATCGATTTTCATCAATCCCGTCAAAGATCGCGATTGTTGATGCAAAACATCTTTCCATTTACGTATGATTCCTCCTTGCATATCGGTGATCGTCCACGTGACAAGTCCGGACATGAGAGGATATTCTATCGTTATCACATCCGTTCCGGGATTAGGATAGACATGCAATGATTGTATGTCAAATTGCATATCATCATCAGCTTTGGTAACTCTTGCCAATTGTACCAAGGATCTAAATTGATTGCCTTGATTAACATTGATCGATCTATAGTCGGGCAAGGAATCGATTGTCAATAGTGTTTCCTGACCTGAGAACATGATGGTTCTATAGGTGAATGAATTATCACTCAATCGAAATCCTATCTGCACCGGAACTTGTTCAAACAATCCATGATCAGTAGGTTGAACTTGTTTAATGCGCATTTTTAGTGAACGGATTCCATTGATGATGCTTGAGGTAGTATCGATTTGAATTCTTGGCCAACCTTTTCTTTTCACCCATTGATCAAAGAACCATTGCAGATCTTTACCAATCACATCTTCGCATGCTTTTCTAATATCTTCGGTTGTTGCATTACCATAACGATGTTGTTCAAGATATGAACGCATAGCCTTATAAAACAAGCTGTCTCCCATATGCTGCCTCAACATTCCAAGTACTGCAGCGCCTTTCACATAGATAGTTCTTGGAAAATTTGATGAAGGACTTGAACGCGGAAAAAACTCCAGTGGCATCACACCTTCTCGTGAAACTGTAGTACCAAGATATTCAGCGATCTTCGCTCCGATATCCTGTACATATCCGGATTGCCCTTTTACTTCTTCTGCCCACAATGATTCACAAAAAGTGGCAAATGATTCCGATAGCCAGCTATATCCATAATTCAAAGGTGTGACTTTGTCACCAAACCATTGATGAGATAGTTCATGGAGTATGGTTGCATTCAGGGAATCTCTTTTTCTCACAATATTCTCATCGATGCTTATCATTGTTTGATGCTCCATAGAGCCGGTTGGAGTGAGAACATATCCAACCGATTCAAAAGGATATAAGCCGAATCGTTTTTCCATCGCAGAAATCATGCGAGGTAATTGAGAAAATGAAATCGCTGTGGCCATACTATCCTGTCTTATGGCATAGATGGTATTTTTTTCAGAACCAATCACATGTCGCTGAAAAGAATCCACCGCAAATGTCATAAGATAAGTTGCCATTGGAATAGATGAAGACCAAGTATATCTCAAGCCATCCTGCAATGTGTCAATATCCCGCAGAACACCATTGGAAACAGCTGTAAGACCTTTTGACACTTTAATTCTTGTTGTGAGTTTTGCTTTATCCGATGGATGATCATAACAAGGTAGCCAATGCTGGGTGGTTCCGACATATTGAGCAAAAAAACCTACTCCGATAGCATAAAGTATTCGTTTGGTGGAATAGACTCCTCCCCAGGAAAATCCGGAACGTGGGGGTTCTTTGCCCATGATGCCGCCATAATACACGTTGACCAGCATCGTATCACCTTTTTTAAATCTCTTCGGTATCGTTATCGCATAGTGCATTGTATCATCTTCTGGAATACCTTTCCTCGCAAATTCAATTTTTGTGCCATTGACAATAATCGAATCTATATCAAGATCCCTCAAATGAATGGGAAAAACACCCTTTGGTTCATCTTGCCAAAGAACATGTATAGTACATAGTCCATTATCAAGACGAGGTTGAGGAGAAGCCATAAAGTCCATCGATACATCATATTCAATCACATCAAATGATTGTTCGACAAACTCGGTCGGACGTGAAATCTGCGCTTGAGTAACAAATGAAAAGCAGGTCAGATGAATTACAAAGTATGCTATTGAAACTTTCATCAATATATCCCGATTCACAATAATTGGTTGGTAATTTAGGGAAAATGCATTGGAATGTATACGCCTATGTTAAGAATACATGAAACAAAACAGGCAGAAGTTAACATATGCGTAATTCTCTCGTGATTAAATTTGATTACAGCATATTATCACAGAGGAATATCATGCAAAGAAACATCGCGGCCAACCCCTTTTCCCTTTCATTGAACAGATTGTCACATGTTCTATTCCCCTCCATTATCGGCATCATGGAGCAAGGAATAGAGCATGTTCTCGGATTAACCAATTTGAAAAGAAAATATCATGAAGCCTTGAAGCAATTTCATTCAGGAGAATCATTTTATGATACCGTCCTTAATGTGATGAACTGTGACTATGATGTGAGAGGTTTGGAACATATTCCTAGTGATGGCGGAGTGATCGTGGTTGCAAATCATCCACTTGGGGGTATTGAAGGCGTTATACTCGGATCTCTGCTTGGTCAAAAAAGAAATAACTTTCGGATAATGGCAAATTCACTATTGGAACGCATCCCGGAATTTCATGATACAATGATATTTGTAAATCCCTTTGGTGGAAATGAAGCAGTAAAACAAAATCTGAAAGGATTAAAGGAAGCCGTCAATTGGGTGAAAGAAGGTGGCATTCTTGGTATTTTCCCCGCAGGAGAAGTCTCCCATTATCAAGCCGGTATCAATGCAATCGAAGATCCTTATTGGAATTCGAATATCGTTCGCATTGCAAAAATGACAAATGCCACAATCATACCAATGTTCATTCATGGGCATAATTCTACATTGTTTCAAGCACTCGGACTTCTTCATCCACGCATTCGAACAGCTCTGCTCCCCAATGAATTTCTTCGTCAAGAAAAGAAAACCATATCAATCACCATTGGAAAACCAATTCAAAAACAATTGATAAAGTCATTCATCAGTGAGTCTGATTGCACTCGTTATATCAGACAAAGAACCTATCTATTGAAGCATCAGCAAGAACTTAAATCGCGTAATTCATTTGCAAAGGCTGAGATGATAGTTCCATCGGATTCAATCACATTGGAACAGGAATTACACTCATTCACTGACCATGATGTGATTGCCGAATCAGGGGATTATACAGTCTATCTCACCAATGCGAAAAAGTCACCCGGCATATTACGAGAGATTGGCAGATTGAGGGAACAGACATTCCGTGATATCGGTGAGGGAACAGGAAAATTATTGGATCTCGACATATTTGATGCCGAATATGATCACCTCATTCTTCTCAAAAAGGGTTATGGAATCATAGGTGGTTATCGTATAGCAAGAACAGATCATATTCATGATGTGTTTGGCAAGAATGGTCTCTATACACAAACATTGTTCACATACTCACAAGGATTCAAGAAGAGCATTCCAAAAGGTTTGGAATTGGGTAGAGCATTCATCTGCAAAGAACATCAACGATCTTTTCTGCCATTGCAATTGCTTTGGAAAGGTATCGGAACATATATAGCTCAACATAAGTAATATCGATTCTTGTTTGGTTCTGTGAGCATAAGCAATGAATACACTTCTTTTTCCAGACAATTGATCGTTCATTATCTTCGAACAAATTGTTTTGATACAATGTTGGCTGCACATATTCACCCGAAGAACAAATTCAATCAATCAATGCCAAAACAAATGCAGCATTTTATCAATAATTCAGCAGACATACTTGGCGACATTGATACATTGAACAGCATTATCATGGAGATTGAGCCCGATGGAAAGGGAATTCCAATACTCATCAGGCAATACATGAAACTTGGTGGTAAATTTTGTGGTTTTGGTATCGATCCTATATTCAATGATGCAGTAGATTGCTTGGTAATGATTGACATCATGAAGGGGGATAATTCAATGTTGGAAAGATATATTGGCGAAGATGCTCTGAAAGAACTCAGAAATTTTCATCTTTGTACCTCTTTTCATACTCATTCACAGAATTTATAGAGGTAATGTATGGCTCTCTCTATTGGGCAATCTGCTCCAGATTTCACATTGGTCGACAATTCACTGACCCCGCACACACTTAGCTCCTACAAAGGACAAACCGTGATTCTCGCTTTCTTCCCTGCTGCATTCACCGGAGTGTGCGAAAAGGAAATGTGCACTTTTAGGGATAATCTTGGAACATTGCAATCTTCCAATGCTCGAATCTTTGGAATCAGTGTTGATTTACCGTTCAGTGCAGATGCATTTGCAAAGAAGAATGACCTGAATTTTCCTATTCTTTCAGACATGAATCGCGAAGTGACCAAGGCATTTGATGTTCTCTTTCCGAATTTGGCAAATGTACAGGGTCTGGATGTAAGCGCGAGAGCTGTATTTCTCATAGATGCCGAGGGCATCATCCGATATGCTGAAGTAACAGCTAATCCGGGAGTTGAGCCCAATTATGAAGCAGTGATGGCCGCAGCTGCCGCACTCTGATTGAAAAAGTTATCCACATACCCTTTCGGGCTCGTACCGGAAGGGTTTTTTTATGTCAATTCCGTAGTTTTCGCTCTTTACTTTCACAATTGAGTCACTTATGTCCCTCATCACATTTTGCATTCCATTGATTGCATCAGCAATTCTCATTTCATGTGGCGATACCAAAACCGATACTCCTATTCCGGATCAACAAAAGGACGATGCCGGACAGCAGTTTACTCAAACAAATAGTCAATTGGATATCGGCTCCAAGGCTCCTGAATTCACTATGAATGACATAGACGGAAATCCTCTCACGCTTTCATCTCTGAAGGGTAAAGTTGTGATGATTGATTTTTGGGCAACCTGGTGTCCACCATGTGTACGATCCATACCGGAAGCAAAGGCAATCTGGAATAGCTTCAAAAAACAGGATTTTGTCCTATTGGGTATTTCTCTTGATAAAGACATCAGTGTTTGGAAGAAGTATGTCAAAGACCAAAACATGGCATGGACACATGTGGCAGATGGTCAGTTTTGGGATAATGCAGCTGCCATACAATATGGTGTTGGATCAATTCCAAGTGTATGGATATTGGATAAAGAAGGCACCATCGTATTGAAAGATGTCAATCCATTGGCTGAAGGCGAAAAAATCCGTTCTACCATTACCGAATTGCTCGCTAAAAAATAGAGCTCAAAACGATATATTTGCAATCACTCTTATTGAAACTCATCAGATTATATTATAGGATTCACCATGGCACAACATGAATGCGACCTCGTAGTCGTTGGAAGCGGTCCCGGCGGATATGTGGCCGCAATCCGTGCATCTCAGCTAGGTCTCAAAACGATTTGCGTGGAAAAAGATAAGCTCGGCGGTGTATGCTTGAATGTCGGTTGCATTCCGAGTAAATCATTGTTGAAAAATGCAGAGTACATGAATTTTTTCAAACATGCCGAGGATTTCGGTTTTCACATTGAAAAAATGAATGTTGATTTTTCTCGCGCGATTGATAGAAGTCGTGAAGTGGCTGATCGTATGTCCAATGGTGTGAGCTTCTTGTTCAAAAAGAATAAAGTACAACAAGTTAAAGGTCATGGAACGGTTATATCACGTTCAAAAGTGGAAGTGCGTGATCCCCAAACCAATGCCGTCACAGATACGATCTCTTGCAAGAATGTGATTATCGCTACCGGTGCTCGCACGCGAATGTTCCCTTTCATCGAATTAGATCACAAGCATGTTTGGACTTCCACAGATGCTATTTTTCAAAGAAATGTACCCGGCTCTTTGATCGTGATTGGCGCAGGTGCAATCGGTGTTGAACTTGCATATTTTTATAATGCATATGGCGCAAATGTCACCATAGTCGAGATGATGCCAAATATCATACCTGTTGAAGACATCGATATCTCAAAGGAATTGGAAAGAAATTTCAAAAAAGCAGGAATCAACATTCAAACAGAAACCAGAGTGATTTCAGCAAAACCCACCAAGAAGGGTGTTGAACTTCTTGTTGAAAAGAAAGACGGAGCACAAGAAAAACTTACAGCCGATCGTGCTTTGAATGCAGTGGGTGTTCAGGCAAATATCGAGGGAATCGGACTTGAGCAACTTGGCGTCAAGATGGAAAAAGGTTGGATTGTCGTCGACAAATTCCTTCGAACAAATGTTGAAGGCGTATATGCTATAGGTGATGTTGCCGGTCCACCATGGCTTGCACACAAAGCATCAGCCGAAGCAATTGTCTGCGCAGAATTCATTGCTGGACATGAAACCCATGGCGTAGATTATAATAATATCCCCGGCTGTACATATTGCAATCCACAAGTTGCAAGTGTTGGCCTCACTGAAGCAAAAGCAAAGGAAGCCGGATATGAACTCAAAATCGGAAAATTCCCATTCACAGCTTCCGGAAAGGCACATGGCATTGGCAAGACCGCCGGTTTTGTAAAGTTGATTTTTGATGCAAAATATGGCGAATTGTTAGGTGCACACATGATCGGACCCGATGTAACCGAAATGATTGCTGAACTTGGCCTTGCTCGCTCACTCGAAGCTACAGGACCAACTCTCTTCCGTACCATTCATGCACATCCAACGCTCTCGGAAGCAGTCATGGAAGCAGCTGCTGGTGCATGGGGCGAAGCGGTCAATTTCTAATTCATCCTACAAAACACGTAAAGGTGTCTGAATTTCAGACACCTTTTTTTATGAGCTCGAGTTTCTGTTTAGTTTGCATGCCTAATCATGGCACAGCTCAATGATCAATCAAGAAAATACACAACATATTGCTTCCTTGCTCGATACTTTGCCTTCTCTTCAAGAAGGGTATGTTTCATTGCATATAGAAGAATATGCGGATATTCTTCATGATGTGATTACCCTTGCATTGAGTTCGGAATTGCAATTATTCAGTTCACATTATGCCGAATGGGTATTTCTTACACAGAAATATCCTCAGTATGCAAGAGCGACTTCACTATATAAGCGATTCTTTTCCCTTATCTACTCAACACATGCTTCTCAATATGCCGAAGAATTACGAATCCTTTGCAGATTGATTCTCATGATACTTTCTGATCAGTCCATAGATTCGCATTGTATCAAGATTGAACATAGTGATGAGATACCACAATCATCAATGCTTCTTAAAGGCATCATTCAATCTTGGCAAACAGATGATAAGCATCTCGAATTGCATTGTAGAAATAATGAGCAAGATGAAATCACGATTTGCATTGCTCATGAACATGCAAGTTTCACAACTGTTTGGGAAGGAGCTATACTGCATATAAACAACTGCATCATGAATGGATCATATTCCTATCATTCAACCGATCAATCATTGTGCATACTGGAACCTGATCTTCTTCATACAGCCACAGACATTGCTGAATGTACCACAAATGGTGATCATGTTTCAATTGGATCAATGTTCATCAGGAAATTCTCCAAAAAACAGTCCGGGATTCCCCTCTTAGTTGGTATCATTCTTGGAACTTGGCTGGATAAAGCTTTGGCGGGTGATGATTCAACCATTGAATCGATTGCCTATGCAACACTGCAATCCATGCCTTTGCAAGCATTGAATGCTATACGAAATCAAGAAGACATGGAGAATTTAATCGCGATGTGTTCGAAGTTACAAGAAGCCCTTGAGCCCATTCTTGATACATTCGATGCACCCATCATATCAACCGAAGCTGCATTTCTTGCTCCCATATATGGTTTGATTGGTCGATTGGACATCTTGATGGAATATGATGATCCACTCGAAAAAACAGTTATCGAATTAAAATCCGGAAATGCTCCTTCTGCCGAATTGCCAGTGCATTTCAGCGAAATATCATTACCAATGGGTGCTTGGAAAAGCCATGTGATACAAGTTGCATGTTACAATCTTCTTCTCGATGCGGCTTTTCCGGGCAGAACCGGTGATAGTAGATTATTATATCCCAAAGATCCGATGCATCCAATGAGAAATGTTCTCAATAATCACATTGCAAAACGTGAAGCAATGCGTATTCGTAATGCAATAGTTACATTGGAACATGATATCATACATCGAAAATTTGGATCATTCTTACGATTATTTGGAGATGAAGAGTTACCTGAAATGACTACTTTCACCCGGGATGAAGTGATGCTGTTCAAAAATCATTTTGAACAGCTTGACAACATTTCGAAACTGTATATTCTTGCCACATTGTCATTTATCATGCGCGAACAACACAGCGCTCGAATGGGGTCGAGCACTTCAACAGGTTTGTCTTCATTATGGCAATATTCAATTCAAGAAAAACAACAAAAGCTCCTTGCAATTGGATACTTGAAATTAGATATCGACATGTCTGATTTCGAGGTTTTTCATTTGCACTTACAATTCACTGAACAGACGCAAAGCACATCTTCATTGAGATCCGGGGACATAGTGCTCCTCTATCCCCATGCTGCCCTGTCTGTTTCGGGTCAAATTCTCGGACATGTTCACAAAGCGTCGATCAGATCCATCAATCAAGATGGAATCATAATTAGTTTGCGGAATAAGGTTGCACGCATCGAGCAATTCACAGATACCGATTGCATGTGGTGTATTGAATCGGATGGTGGAACTGAATCATTGCATACCGGGCTATTACGTTCATTGGGAGAAGTGATACGCTCCACACCTGAACAAAGGAATCGAATACTCGGCATACAAAGACCAAGAGTAG
Organism: Ignavibacteria bacterium; assembly: GCA_016873735.1. Classification (GTDB taxonomy): domain Bacteria; phylum Bacteroidota; class Ignavibacteria; order Kapaibacteriales; family UBA961; genus UBA961. The sequence goes on from VGWD01000013.1 coordinate 13,157, forward strand.
GTCAACCTTATCATGGTACATTTCCTGATTTTCTTCATTCAACACAAAAGGACTTACTCAGCAAGATCCTATCCACAAAAGATTACTTTTTATTGCAGGGTCCGCCAGGAACAGGCAAAACATCAGCCATCATTCGCTCACTGATTGAATGCCTCATGAACGATGATGCAGAACATATCATGCTATGTGCATTCACAAATAGAGCAGTTGATGAACTTTGCGCTGTGGTTGATGCTCTTAAGTTTCCTTTCATTCGATTAGGAAGCAAACATGGAACATTGTTTTTTCAACATTCGCTTCAGCATCTGGCAGAAACAAAGAGATTGGAAGAAGTTCGCGAATCTTTACAATCCAATCGCATCATTATTTCTACTGTTTCCACTCTACATACTCATGCAGAAATCCATGATTGGTTTTCAACGACGACCATGATTATCGATGAAGCATCGCAATTGCTAGAACCACAAGTATCTGGAATTCTCATGCATGCTGATCGATTCATTCTCATCGGAGATGAACGTCAATTACCGGCCGTGATTATGCAAGATATTCGTTGGACGATTCTCAACAATCCCCTTTTTGATGAGATTTGCCTAATAGATTTTCGTATTTCTCTTTTCGAACGACTCTTAAAACTCTGCATGAAGAACGGAGATCACCATGCATATGGAATGTTGACGATTCAGGCACGCATGCATGATGACATTGCAAATATCGTGAGCTCAATGCACTATGGCAATCGATTGCAGAGCATGAATCCGTGGCAACATGAACATGGCGATATTCCTTTGGTGGAATTTCCACGCTTGGCTTGGATTGACTCATTACCGGAACAACATTATAAGCTTCATCTATGGGAAGCGGATAAAGCAGTGGCATTGGCTTGCACGGCATTGCAAGAAGGTAGAACAAAAAGTGTTGGAATCATTTCTCCATTCCGCTCACAGAATGCATTGATACAATCCAAGATTCCATCTGATGTTATAGAATTCATTACCGTAGATACCGTTGAGCGTTTTCAAGGAAGCGAGCGAGAACTTATCATTATATCACTAGCGATTCACAATGAATTTCACATGAAGGGTATAGAATCACTTGCTGAGATAGAAGCAGAAATAATGGATAGAAAATTGAATGTAGCTTTGACGCGCGCTAAAAAACAATGCATCATTTTAGGTTGCCCTACCGCCTTGAGAAAAGGTTCTCCTTATGCAATGTTAAGGGAAACTCTCACAAATCAAGTTCATTGAGTTCTTTCACCGAAAATCGCAGTCCCGATGCGAACATGTGTGCCTCCCTCCCTTATTGCCAGCGTAAAATCATCACTCATACCCATTGACAGTATATCCCAATCATTAGGATGTTCACATGTTTGTTTCAAGTTTTCATGGATAGTACGCAATAATGTGAATTCTTTTGACAATTGCGCATTATCATCGGTGGCAGTTGGAATCGTCATAAGTCCGCGAGGTTTGATATTGGCATACCCATGAAGTTGCTCCATGAATGCATCTATCTGATTTGGCTCTATGCCGGATTTTGAGGATTCACCCGATGTATTTACTTGAACTAGCACATGAGTGATTATATCAAGTTTTTTTGACAATCTTTGAATTTCATCAGCAACCGATGCAGTTGAGCAAGAATGGATGAGCTTTGCATGCGGGATAACATATTTTACTTTATTGGATTGCAAAGCTCCAATAAAATGCCATTCGGAAGTAAAATCAAGTGATTGTGCTTCCTGAATTTTATCCCTGAATTCTTGTGCATAATTTTCTCCGAAAACTCGCGCTCCCGCATCATAGGCCTGTTGAACATAACTGAGAGCATGCATTTTTGATACAGCCACAATTGTTATGTCCTGGGGATTTCTTCCACAAGACAAAGCCGTATCATGCACTTCTTGTTCTATGCGCTTCCATCTATCTGCGATGGATTGCATCTGCTGCATGATTATAATCCTTCCTTGATTTTCCCAGCCAATGTCAATACGGCATTCACATAATCATTGCTATTATTATAATGATAAACCGCTTTTTCATGATCTTTCTGTGTAGGTCCCCAGCCATTGGTCTTTAAGTAGTTTGCAATGCTGTGAATGGCATCCTGATGAGAAAACAAATCTCTGTCTCCATCATTGTCTCCATCAACAGACCAGCGGATATAACTTGATGGAAGAAATTGACTCCAGCCGAATGCACCTGCCGTGGATCCATAGAGCGAGGTATAATCTTTGTGATACACTCTTCGCAATGTATCGAGTGCGAGTATTTCACCAAATGCCCACTTTGCCTTTTTATTTGCTCTTGCAATGATGCGCTTATCCAAAGAATCCAATTCGGATACAGCAGGAGGAGGATTTTCCGAAAGTAATGCCTTCTTGTTACGCTCTATATTCTCCGGCTCTGCAGCCAATGCAATCGTAAAAAAGACACTTGGCACATAATGCTTGCCGGTATATGTCCCGAACTTTGTCTCAACCCACAGAATGGAAGTAATTACTTCTGAAGGAACACCATACTTTGCTTCGGCATCTTTCAACACAGATTCATGTTGCTTGTGAAATGCTATCGATGAAGTAATTGCTTTCGGTGCATAATTATGAGAGTAATCAACTTTTTTTCTATATCCCGTCACATTGATTTTTACCAATGATTCTTCAAATTGAAGTTTGGGATCTGTAAGAAATGTAATCAGAACAGAAGTGTCCATCCCCGCATCGAGCAATGGATCAATCAAAGCCGCAAATGGCGAAGTCATGAGCGAGGGGTGATTACGTAAAAATTCTGATCGCTCAGCCAATTTCTTTGCGGGAACCGATAATTCCCCCGGCTCTGCCATTGGTTCGGATGATCGACATCCGGCACAAAGCAATACAGGCATCATGCTAAGTAAGCACAAAACCTTCGAAATACGTTCCATAATGGTACTTCCCATCACAACAAGCTGCATGCTGTTCACTCCGATTCTTCATTATTTACAAGCAATAGAAGTGCCAATGAAAGATATATTCAAAAAAAAGGCATCGAAATCGATGCCTTTATGTGATCCCAACGGGATTCGAACCCGTACTGCCACCTTGAAAGGGTGGTGACCTAACCATTAGTCGATGGGACCGCTGTTTGAAAACAGAATACAAAGATAGAGACTTTTGGGGTTTTGCACAAAAGGATTTTCACGCTTTTCAGCCAAAAATTGGATGGTTGCCAGAAGTAAAGTGCTCATTCTCATGAAGAAAAGCAGTAGTTTTCGGCATGAATCGTTCCAAAAAAATACGAATTCCTCTCGAAGAATTTCTTCGTTCATCCATGGAACACCCTATTCTGGATGTTCGAACACCCTCTGAGTTTGCACATGCGCATATTCCGGGAGCGATTAATCTTCCCATCTTCACCGATCAAGAGCGTGCGGATATTGGAACGCTGTATAAACAGGTGTCGAGGGAAAAAGCTATTGAAAAGGGTTTCGACTTTTTTGGACCCAGAATGAATACATATCTTGAATCGCTCAATGCAAATGGAATCCAGAAAGGATCGATGCTACTTGTGCATTGTTGGCGCGGCGGAATGCGAAGCGAGGCGATGGCATGGTTGCTGAACTTTTACGGCTATCAGGCATATACATTGGAAGGTGGTTATAAAGCTTTCAGAAATCACGTATTGGATATGCTGAACACAAAGCTCCCGGCATATATCATTGGAGGTTTTACAGGTTCCGGAAAAACAGAAATCCTCAGAGCATTGCAAAGCATGCAAGAAACTGTTTTGGATTTGGAGAATATCGCGCATCATCGGGGTTCCTCATTCGGCTCTATTGGATGTCCGGATCAAACATCACAGGAATCATTTGAAAATAGGCTCGCGATGTCTTATCCTGAATCATCAATAAAGCATATATGGATTGAAGATGAAAGCAGAATGATAGGAAGAAATGTACTACCATTATCGCTTCATGAAACAATTAGAGATAGTCCTGTCATATTTATTGATATTCCGCGGGAGGCACGTTTGTACTGGCTTGTAGAGCAATATAGAACACAGAGTCATATCCTGATTGCAGAGGCTATCGAACGTCTTCATAAAAGGCTGGGAGGTTTGCAAATGCAACAAGCTCTGAGTGCCCTTCATAAAAGCGACTTGCATTCTTGCTTCGACATTGTTCTTCGATATTATGATGATGCTTATTTGTATGGTGTTTCAAAAAGAGCTAATGGATTGGTTCATCGCTTAACCTTGCAAACGGTGGATCATGATGCCAATGCACAGGCAGTATTGGCATTCAAACACTCCATAAACAACAATGGAATGCATTGTTGATGCATTCCATTGTCATATACTTCACTGATTCTGTACCGTTTTATCAGGTACCTTCCAAGTAATTGTTTGCATAATCAATCTGTTCCTGAGTCAGAATATCCATTGAAAGACCCATTGTATTCAATTTGAGTTCTGCGATATATTCATCTTGCGAAACAGGGATATCCATAACTTCAACCGGTAATTTATTACCGGCACTATGCGTTTCTACAAGCTTCACATGACACAAGAATTGATTGGCAAAAGACATATCCATAACTTCCGATGGATGTCCTTCGGCAGCGGCAAGATTTACAAGACGCCCTTCAGCCAAAACGAAAATTCTACGACCATCTTTCAAAGTGAATTCTTCACAATTCTGACGAATGGTGCGCTTGCTTACCGATATTTCTTCCAATTCGCTGATATTGATTTCACAGTCATAATGACCTGTATTGCACACGATAGCACCATCTTTCATCACCTCGAAATGACGCGTGCGAATGATGTCTCTCATGCCTGTTGCAGTACAGAAAATATCGCCGATTTTCGCGGCATCATCCATAGTCTTCACTTCAAAGCCTTCGAGAACTGCTTTGATTGCAGCGGTTGCTTTCACTTCGGTGATGATCACATTGGATCCCATACCCGCCGCTCTCTTTGCAACTCCGGAGCCGCAATGACCATGACCAGCAACTACAAAATTCTTTCCTGCAAGCATCACGCTTGTTGAACGAATGATGCCATCAAGGGTAGATTGACCTGTTCCATAGACATTATCAAAATCCCATTTAGTTTCAGCATCATTCACTGCAAAAACAGGATAATATAATTTTCCATCAGCAGAGCGTGCTCTCAATCGATGAACGCCGGTTGTTGTTTCTTCGGTACCACCGATCACATCATTTTTTGCATAGTCAATCATCTTTTCATGGACAGTATTGATCAAATCACATCCATCATCCAATGTGAGATGTGGTCTATTGTCCAATGTCCGATCAATGCACCAGTAAAAATCTTCATGATTGCCATACCATGCATAAATGGAAATACCTGCAGCTGCCAAAGCTGCAGCGACTGCATCATGTGTTGACAATGGATTGCATCCGGACCAATATACTTCCGCACCTGCCGCTTTGAATGTTTCGATCAATACAGCGGTTTCTTTCGTAACATGCAAACATCCCGCAAGACGATAACCTGCAAATGGTTTTGTTTTGCTGAACTCCTTGCGAAGATGCATGAGCACAGGCATATTTGCCTCCGCCCAATCAATCAATTTTCTTCCCTCTTCTGCAAGAGAGATATCACGGACACAGTAAGAACCGGGTAATTCACTGAATGAGCCCTGTTCATGCTTTTCCGGTAAGGTTAATGTTTCTACAGACATTTTTTCCATCTATGATGTGTGAATAAATTATGCGGAAAGGGTTAAAAACAATGGAACAAGATCCAACTGTTCCCAAGGGAAATCATTTCTTCCGAAATGACCATAAGCAGCAGTTGCTCTATAAATCGGTCTCTTTAATTGCAAACGTTCAATGATGCCTTTTGGAGAAAGATCTATGTTCTTCATGATGAACGTGCTCAATTCAGAGGATGCGATGGTTCCTGTACCATGAGTATCCACCAAGAGGGAAACCGGTTCTTTGACGCCAATTGCATATGAGACCTGTATTGTACATTGTTCGGCAAGTCCTGCAGCAACGATGTTCTTTGCCAGATGTCTTGCAGCATAAGCAGCTGAACGATCCACTTTGGTTGGATCTTTCCCACTAAATGCTCCGCCACCATGCGGGGCTTTGCCTCCATATGTATCCACAATGATTTTTCTTCCTGTGAGGCCGGTATCTCCATGCGGACCACCAATTTCAAATTTTCCGGTAGGATTGATATGAAACACTGTTTCGGGTCCGATCAATGCCGATGGGATCACAGCCGGGATGACATGCTTTTTAATGTCGGCAGCGATTGTTTCCTGTGAGACATTTGCATCATGCTGGGTTGAAATGACGATGGTCGTGATACCTGTTACAGCACCGGCATCATCATAGGCAATTGTGACCTGAGCTTTAGAATCAGGTCTGAGATAAGGCATAAGCTCTGGATGATGCTTTCGTATATCAGCCAATTTTTCAACAAGTTTGTGTGAATACATCAATGCAGCAGGCATGAATTCAGGAGTTTCTTTGCATGCATATCCGAACATCATTCCTTGATCCCCTGCCCCGCCCGTATCAACCCCTTGAGCGATATCATTGGACTGTTTATTGATCACATTGATCACGGCGCAGGAATCGGCATCGAATCTATATTCTGCTTTCGTATAGCCAATGTCTCGGATCACATTTCTGACAAGTCTTGGAAGATCGATATATGTATTTGTTGTGATTTCACCACCAACAACAATCATACCTGTGGTTGCAAAGCACTCACATGCCACTCTGCCATCGGGGTCTTCGGCAAGGACTGCGTCGAGGACGGCATCAGAGACTTGATCACATATTTTGTCGGGATGTCCTTCCGACACAGATTCAGATGTAAAGAGATAACCCATGTATATTGCAAAGGATGTATGAATGAATTGTTAGCTTCTGTCGATCTCGCTTGAATCACCGACATTCAATCTTGAAAACTTGCCTTTGACATTAGCATTATTTCCAATGATGGATTGTTCAAGCATTGATGCGGTAACTGTTGCTCCATCACTAATGATGGAATCTTTTATAACACTGTCAACCACTTTTGCACCGGCCGCCACGGTTGCATATGGACCTATTACAGATCTCTCAACATGGGCAGTCGATGAAATGAATGCAGGTGGAATGATTACCGTTCCATCAATGGAATTCGGTACTGCCATGCCATCCAACAAATATCGATTTGTCGATAGCAATGTTTCGGGTTTCCCGCAATCATACCAACCATCAACGGAAAAGGTCTTGAACTTCTCACCTTTGTCAATCATCATTTGCAATGCATCTGTGAGTTGATATTCATCTCGGGTGCGAATGTTCTTTTCAATGAGATCATTCAAACATGATACAAGCAATGAAGGATTATTGATGAAGTATAAACCAACCAATGCCAAATTGGATGTTGGATTCTCGGGTTTTTCAATCAACCGTGAAATGAAACCTTTTTCCATTTCGACGACACCGAATCTTCTCGGATCATCAACACTTTTCACACCTAGTGTTGAGAATCCGGAATTCATCGCAAGACTCAAATCAACATCAAAAATGGTATCACCCAAAATAATGAGCAATGGCTCATCACCGGTGATATGTTCACGTGCAATCCAGATTGAATGCCCAAGACCAAGCCTTTCTTCTTGATAAATGAAATTGACATTCAAATCATGATGCTTACGAACATATTCCTCAACGAGATCACCCATATAACCAACGATGATTGTTGCTTCATCAATTGAATGTGCTTGCAATGCATCGAGTATATGTCCAAGAATCGGTTTTCCGGCAACATTAAGCAATACTTTGGGCAAAGTATACGTAAATGGCCTTAGCCGTGTTCCCACTCCCGCAACGGGTATTATTGCTTTCATGATCTGCTTTTCTCCTGTCTATTCATGAAGTCCGCGTCCGAATTTTTTCAGACGTTCGGAAGTGGTTAATCCAACAACAACAGCATCAAGCACGCCATTGATGAAAACATTGCTTTTATCGGTTGAATATCCTTTTGCCAATTCGATGATTTCATTGATTGTCACTTTTGTGGGTATCTCGGGAAAATGAATCAACTCAGCGACAGCCATCCGTAGTAAAATGCGATCTATGAGTGCAATTCTATCCAATTCCCAGTTTTGAGCAAATCTCTCGATCAATCCATCGGAATATTCCATTTCTTCCATCGTTCGAGTGGTCAGATCTTTTATGAATTGCAATTCCGAATCATCCCAATTGATTCTTGTATCGGATTCCAATTCCAAGATTTCATCCGGAGTGAGAAGTTTCTTCGGCTCTGTTTCCTGATCATTGAAATTGAAATCTCTCTGAACGATATGCGGGAAGATTTCTTCCCATGCAATTTCACCAGTGGAACATGCCACAAGCAATTGCATCACTTTTTCTCTGGCTTTTCTTCTGGTTCCAACAATGTGTCTATCATTGCTCAATGGGAATGAAGCTGAATCAGCATTAGGTATGCCCATCATGAACCGGATGAAGATTGTGAACGATTGATGACTGTTTTTCGGGAATATGTACGATGCACATGAGCAACTGATGCGATGCGTTCTTCAGCCAAAGCATTTGATGCTTCAACCGTGAGAATGTTTCGTTCTTCAGCCATTGCATAAATTCGAAGAAGTGTATCATAAATTCCTTCATTCTTGCGAAGAACGGATTCTTTATTGTAGCCATCCACTTCTGAAGCAACATTCATCAATCCACCTGCATTGATCACATAATCAGGTGCATATAAAATTCCTCTGGCTTGTAGCATTGCACCATGTTTTTTTTCATCAGCCAATTGATTGTTTGCGCCACCTGCAACCAATGAGCATTTCAATTGCGGTATGGTTTCATCATTGAGAGTAGCGCCAAGAGCATTTGGAGAAAGTATGTCGCAGTCCATGGAAAGAATTGCATCCGGCTCTACATACTGAGCACCGGTTTCATTTGCCAATGACAATGCCTTGTCTTTGAAGATATCTGTCACATAAACGGTGGCTCCATCTTTCACAAGATGAGAAACGACATGTCCGGCGACATTTCCCGCACCCTGAACCGCAACGCGCAATCCTGATACACTATCCTTACCCAATTGCTTCTTTGCGGTTGCCTTGATGCCGCAATACACGCCATATGCAGTGAAAGGTGAAGGATCGCCGCTTCCACCGATTCCTTCAACACCGGTCACAAACTGGGTTTCAGTCCTGATCCATGACATGTCACGGACATTTGTATTGACATCTTCTGCGGTGATATATCTTCCACCCAATGATTCAACCGCCTTACCATATGCACGAAACAACCCTTCAGACTTCTGCGTACGAGCATCACCGATGATTACGCCTTTACCACCACCGAGATTCAATCCTGCAACTGCTGCTTTGTAGGTCATGCCTTTAGACAAACGCAAAACATCGGTAAGTGCATCACCGTCATGTTCATAATTCCACATGCGTGTACCGCCCAAAGCAGGGCCCAACACTGTACTGTGAACACCAATTATAGCTCGTAAACCGGTTTTAGGATCTGAGTAAAATAGGACTTCTTCATGCCCATAATCGACCAATGAATCAAATATATTCATGCTATGCTCAAGATGTGATGAATTCACGATACGCATCTAAGCGGATGCTCAATTTTGAGAATGCAAAATTAGAAAAAAACGACTTGATTCCGGGGGTATTGGGGATAATTTGAAAGTGATAATGTTGATGCTGTTGCAGCCCTCGGAATAATGGAATGAAATGATAAGTTTGAGAGACTTGAACGGAGTTTGTAAATTGCCGATGACACCTTTTGGGAACTCACTATGAAATACTCTATCGTATCCCGTTTTTTTCAATTTTTCGCCATAATTATCGTTTTGGGATTGACTTCCTGCGATATGGGAAATAGTCCTTCCATCAGCATTCCACAGCCACCCACGGAATTGAAGGCAAATGCGATGAGCTCTACGGTGATTGGGCTTTCTTGGAAAGCTTCCAGGACTTCGGTAATAGGTTATGATGTTCAGGTCTATGATGAATTGGGGACTAGTTTGCAAGTTCTGAAGATTGGATCGGTTACATCGGCACAAGTAAGAAATTTACAAGATGGAAAATTGTATGTGTTCAGAATAGTATCACGTTCACAGGACACCATAAGCCGATTTTCTGAAATACGCTGGGCAACAGCAACTCGATATTCGGGAAGATTATATGTAGGACCCGGAAGACAAAATGGCATCAATGTGCTTGAGCAACGAACATATTCGCCGGATAGAGCCGCTTCATGGGATATTTGCCTCGAAGCTGATTCAACAGCGAATCAAATACGATATAGCTTGGCAACACCTGGCGCATCTTCGATTTCGGATGTGAATGGGTTTGTCATGAGTGGAGCAGACAAAGGGAAAAAAGTCAGATTTACTCAATTCTTCAATGCAGTTTCAGACCCCTTTATTTATACCGGTGTGGATTCATTGCAAGATGTATATTTTTCGGCCCCGATTGGTGAGGGATTTACACCATTGGAAAATCTCGCTGACAATATTCAAACATTTAATAGAGGATTTGTTTTGGCATTAAAAACACAGCAAAACAATCATGTATTGTTTCATGTGAAAGAGAAAAACCTTAAAATCATACAAAAAGATGCATCAGGAACATATATTGAATTTGAGGCATCGGTTCAACGAACACCTAATTTTCCTTATGGAAAGTTAGCGCGCTAATCAACCATTTCTTATCAAGCGAGCTGCAAAAGCACCATCGGTGGAATGTTTTCCCGGAATGGTCTTCATATATCCTTGTTCGCAAACATCCGAGGGAAGATATTGTTCTGCCGGATCCAATGTAAAATCTGGATGCTCACTGAGAAACCACTCAATATTCGATTCATTTTCATCAGATTCGATAGTGCATGTGCTGTAAATGAGTGTGCCACCCGGTTTCACCAGTCCTGCAGCATTGGCAAGGATTTCACGTTGCAATGGAAGCAGTTTTGAAATATCATCTGCATCTCTTTTCCATTTGATATCCGGCTTTTTTGATAAAGTGCCAAAACCCGTGCACGGTACATCCGCAAGAACAAGATCAACTGCTTCATGTTCAAATGAACGAGCATCCCCTACTTCCGCGTCCAAGATTGAAATACCAAGTCTTTGCGCACCTTCAACCAAATATCGGAGCTTAGCTTCATATTTATCCAAGGCAATAATGGACCCTTGATTCTTCATCAACTCTGCAACGTAAAATGCTTTGCCGCCGGGAGCTGAACAGAGATCAATCACAGACATTCCGGGTTTTGCTTGTGAAAGCAAAGCCGCCATTGATGCACTTGCATCTTGAATGGCAATCTTTCCAGATTTAAACATGTCGGAATTCGTGATATCACGAAGTGAACTTACCAGTATAGATGATGCATGATGTTTCGATGTCGTAAAAGGAATTTGTTGCTCTTCAAACCATGATTCAACTTCAGAACGCTCTGCAAGCAAGCCATTAACTCGCAGCGTTATGGATGGTCTATTCACATTTGATTTAAGAATTTCCTCCGTGAATGCAGGACCCCAACGATCCATCCAACGTTTTACCATCCATTTAGGATGCGAGTATACAACTGAGAGATACCAAACCATGTCTTCATTTTGATTTGGATAGCGGATATTGTCTATGTTTCTGGTGATATTTCTCAAAACGGCATTGACTATTCCCGCTGACTTTTCACCCTTGATTCTTTTGATGATTTCAACAGATTCATTTATTGCAGCAGCAGGTGGAATTTTGTTCAAGAACATCACTTGATACAATGCAATTCTCATTGCATTTTTCACAGGAGTAATACATTTATCAAATTCTCCATGATAGAAACCAGTGAGAACCCAATCCAGTTTTGACAACCAGCGGGTAGCGCCATTGACCAGTTCGGTAAGCAGAGCTTTGTCTTGATGAGACAAACCGCCTGTTCTCAATTCATGTTCGAGCAATTTGTCCAAATAGGAATCGCTTCTTTCAAATCTGCTGAGTATGCGAATTGCTGCACCTCTTGCACCTTGATAAAGAAATTCTTCTTGTGTCTGTTTTACTTGTGTGGACAATCTTTCCGCTGATGGCAAATCTTCAAACATGATATTCTCAGAATAAGCGTAGATAATTATGCCATATGGCACTTGTAATTATTATTCGAAAACAGAAGGCTCGATCATTGAGTTCCAAAGAAATCGAAGAAATTCAGAAATTGATGAAACAGGATGTAGTTTTTGACTGTTATTATCAGTAATTTCAAGGAAATTCTCGGGTGTATCATGCTTCAATGTCTTGTTTTTTCTATACTATTGATTGCTTCATGCATTCAATTGGAAGCACAAACAGTTGTTTCCGATCCCAGAAAATCTTCTTTTTGGACTAAACCAAAACAATTGGGTTTTTCTTTGGGATTTGGGGGCATCATGCAAACCGGTACTTTGATCACCGACGCTTGCAATTGTTCATTTGAACAAGGCGGAGGAATGAGTTCGGCTTTCGGCATCACATTTGAAAATGAACTGATGAGTCGTGTCGTTTGGGGAATTGCAGGTGAATATCGATATGTTTCCATGGATTCACGATATCAAGAATTGGAGCTACTCAAAGATCAGCAAACTTCATCCGGGGCATTGGTAACCATGGAAGTTCCTTTCAGACACAATGCTGCATACACAAACTCCATGATTGGCATTCTTCCATATATCAAAGTGTTTCCATTCGATACCAGACTTTTCACGCGTTTTGGATTCAATATCGGATATCTTGCATCAACATCACTTGTTCATACAAAAGAGTTGCTTCAGAATAGTGCTGTGCTCCCCACCGGTGAAACGGTTGAATTCTCACTTGACAATTCCGATCCGAGGGTAAATGGAAATATCGCAACAGTTCAATCCGGAGAATTGACGCAAGCCAATTCATTGTTTTTGGGAGGACATGTTGGACTTGGCGTGGAATTCAAAGCAGGAAAACGCATGATTTTTGGTCCAACCATGCTTTATATCATTCCATTTACGGGATTGAGCTCTTATCCTGGAAGTGATTTTTCTTTCAATAATCTTCAGGTGGCTGCCGAAGTGAGGATTGTATTGGATTAAAAAAAGCAGACCGAAGTCTGCTTTCTTCACTAATCATCTATGCTGAGAACGGCCAGGAATGCCTCTTGTGGCACTTCCACCCTGCCAATCTGCTTCATGCGTTTTTTCCCTTCTTTCTGCTTTTCTATCAATTTGCGTTTACGAGAAATATCACCGCCATAACATTTGGCAAGAACATTTTTTCGCATGGCGCTTATTGTGTCTCGAGCAATGATCTTTGCACCGATTGCTGCTTGAATTGCAACTTCGAACATTTGTCTAGGGATCAATTCTCGCAATTTTGCACATAATTTTCTGCCCCATTCATAAGCTTTTTGTCTGTGAACAATGGTAGATAATGCATCGACAGGATCTCCATTTAAGAGAATGTCCAATTTCACCAAATCGCCGGCTCGATATTCAGAGTATTCATAATCGAGAGAAGCATAACCGCGTGTTGAAGATTTCAATTTATCATAGAAATCAAAAATCACTTCACCAAGAGGCAGTTCGAATGTCATGTCTACACGGGTTTGCGAAAGATAATGCTGACCAAGCATTGTGCCTCTTCTATCCATGCATAATTTCAGAATTGCACCCACATAATCAGTTGGTGATATGATTTGTGCTTTAATGAACGGTTCTTGAATTTCTGAAATAGCTCCTACAGGCGGCATCTGTGCAGGATTATCAACCCATAACTCTTCTTTGTTTGTTTTGATTACTTTATATCGCACATTGGGTACGGTTGTAACGATCACTTGACCAAATTCTCGCTCCAAACGCTCCTGAACGATTTCCATGTGAAGCAGACCAAGAAATCCGCATCGAAAACCAAAACCTAAAGCAACGGATGATTCTGGTTCATAGACAATTGCAGAATCATTGAGCGATAATTTTCCGAGGGCTTCACGCAAATCTTCAAATCCATCTGAATCAGCCGGATAAATTCCGCTGAACACCATTGGTTTAACTTCCCGAAAACCTTCTATCATGTCTGTGCAAGGATTGGATGCAAGCGTGATTGTATCACCTACTTTTGTATCCTGCAATCGACGAATCGCTGCTGTTATATAACCGACATCTCCAGCGGAGAGTATGCCTGTTCTTTGACGTTTCATGAAGAGTACACCGGCTTCATCAACTTCATATGTTTGGCCGGCTGCCATGAAGAGAATTTTGTCTTTCTCTCTTAATGTTCCATCAAAGACTCTGATATAGACAATCACACCGCGATATGCATCATAGACGGAATCATAAATCAATGCTCTGAGCGGCTTGTTTGGATCACCTTTCGGTGGTGGAATACGATCAACGACTGCTTCCAGAATATCTTCAATTCCAATACCTGCTTTTGCGGAAGCGAGTACCATGTCTTCTTCTTTGCATCCTATCAAATCAATGATTTGTTGCTTTACCGATTCCAATGTTGTGGAAGCCGATGGCAAATCAATCTTATTGATGACGGGAATGATTTCTAATCCGGCTTCAATTGCAAGAAACAAATTGCTGATTGTTTGCGCTTCCACGCCTTGTGTGGCATCAACAACAAGAAGTGCGCCTTCACAGGCGGCGAGTGATCGAGAGACTTCATATGAAAAATCGACATGACCGGGAGTATCAATCAGATTCAGTGTATATGATGATCCATTCTTTGCAGCATACTCCATTTGAATGGCATGCAATTTAATGGTGATACCACGCTCTTGTTCAAGCGGATTATCATCAAGAATCTGATTCATGACCATCTCCCTGCTGGTTACTCGACCTGTTTTCTCGAGCAGGCGATCAGCCAGAGTTGATTTGCCGTGATCTATATGTGCGATGATGCAGAAATTTCTGAATTGTTCCATACGATTATGCATTGTCCTTGGCATCGTCATTCCCGGATGAATGGCGAGCATCTTGTTGCAAATGTTTTATTTCCGCGAAATCATGTGCAAGGTCAACGATATTTCGGATCGTTCCTTGATTCATACCGAGATAGGTTTCTTCAAATCTCATTCGATGATCCTCCTGCCATGAAGCTGTATGATCATGAATGAGTATGCGAACATCACTGATGGCTTGCATGAACTCACGTTCAAGATTTGCATAGCCATCGGTTTGTTCCGAGTGTTTTTTCAATAAGCCATAGGTTGACCAAATCACTTTTCCATGAAAAACCAAACTATTGATAAGGTCTGCTGCACCTTGCTCCGCAGCATGTTCGAACAATAGACCGATATCCGATCTTTTACGCAGTCCACCGCCTCTTTGGTCAAGATGCGTTAACAGGGCTTCGATGTCTGATGAAAAAGTATGCATGTCAAAACAATATCATGGAAGCGATCGAACGGATGATTCGTGTTTGCATTGAATCACTCGGGACAGGATGCGATGTGATGTCCCATGGAACAAGTGCGCATTCATAATGATTCCCTGCATTTGATCGCCAAACCAGTGCTTTTGTTGCCATGGCATTCGGCTTGGCAAAAGAGAGAAATCCGAATGTTCTTCTTCCAAAAGAAAGTGGTCTTCCTTTTCCAATTTGCTGAACGGCTCCACCCGATTTTGCAATATGTCTCTGAAGAGCATGCCGCATCATTCCTTGCACATCTTTCAAAGCAATTGAATCTTTTACTGAGATTGAGAACTTTGAAAACACAGCGCTCAATGTCATTGTGGAATCAACAGCAATGGCGAATACATCCTTGGAAGGAAACATCTCTCGATTCAGGAGATACCAACCTTCCGGAAGAAATGCCATCATGTCATCATCGATTGATTCTATGGTTTTGTATGACATGGGGATTTCCGGTTTGGGACTCAATTCCATGGCAGGATAAAATTCTTCCTCTTCCCACACAAAAAGGCAGCCCGATAGACCGGCAAGCATCATGATATACATTATGCCGCTGAACCGCAATGCACGATGAAACATCACTTGCTTCAATTATTCATTCCTCTTTCAGGAAATGGAGGAAGCGGTGTGGAACCTGGAATTCCCATGACGGGAAAATCCTTACGTAAAGGATAAAGCGGTTCTCCACTTTCAGGATCCACGAAATCTTCAGGCAAATAAAAACGACGCAAATCAGGATGCCCTTCGAAAATGACGCCATACATGTCATATGCCTCACGCTCATACCAATTTGCCGATTCCCATACTTCCACAAGTGAAGGGGATATCGGTTGCTGTTCCTGAACAATTGTTTTCACGCGTACACGCGACGCATGCTGCAAAGACAGTAGAAAATACACCACTTCAAAACGATTACTCCTGGTGGCCCTATCAATCACTGTTGCATCAATCAATTGATTGAACAATGATCGTTGATCATCGCGCAAAGCAGTGCTTACAGCCACCAAATGTTCAACAGGCACTTTGATGGTGTAATCACCATGATGTTCATGAAGTTCGGCAAGAGGACTTATTCCTTTTGCAATCTCGAGAAGTGTTTCTTTTGTGACAGGCATATTCGTCCTGTATCCATTGTGTGAAGAAAAACTGTTATTCAATGTTGTGAATGTTGTTTTGGCAATGTTGAAAATATCATGTCCCATAAAGGACTTGAAACACCAAAACTATTATGATCATCGTGAAAATGATGTTTCATGTGATATGCTTGCATGAAACGCCCAATCCTTCCATTACATTGGAGATGGTGAACCGCAAAATGCATACCATCATAACACATATAACCAAATAAAAATCCCGCGAAGAATGCATGACCCCATTGACCTGCGAACAGATAAAATGGAACATACAATACTCCTGCAAGTGGAATACTCACACCAAGTGGCATCACCAACCTTGTTGAGTCCTTTGGATAATCATGATGAATGCCATGCGTGAAATAATGGAATCGTTTTCCCCAAGAAGTTTTGGGTTTATAATGAAACACAAAACGATGGAGAAGATATTCAAAGAGCGTCCAAAACACCAAGCCGAAAATCAATAAAAGAATGATTGCAAGCATCGACATCTTCCATGACATTGCAATCAAAAACAATGTTATGGGAATGAACACCAAGAATGGCGTGATGGGATGAACATGCGACAGAGCCTCCAAAATTGGATTTTCGAAGAGTCTGGTGGTCTCATCTTTATTTGAAACGAATTTCGCAGACATATATGCCGATGTCACAACGTGACTTCAAGTTCTGAAAGATGTTGATTTGCGCCGGACACAATGGCCCAATGGATAGCAAAAATACGGTTTAATAGCCAAAAGAGCGCAAATAAGTGGATTTGTCCCGCCAATCTTCTCTTACTTTAACAAACAATTCAAGAAAAACAGGCATTTGCAGATGATCTTCAATTTTTTTCCTTGATTCGCTTCCTATATGCTTGATCATCGACCCTTTTTCGCCGATCATTATGGCTTTTTGTGAGTCTTTTTCAACTATGATATCTGCAAAAATATGCCATTTCCCTTTCCCTTTTTCATGAAACTCAGCTATGGATACCTCCGTGGAATATGGCAACTCTTCTTTGAGTGACTCAAAAATCGTTTCCCGAATAAGCTCCGCAACAAAAAAACGTTGAGGCATGGTACTCAATAATTCAGGGTCATGATACATGGGGCTTTCAGGCAAATACGATTGGAGCACTCTCAATAATTCAGGGACATTGTCCGATTCTTTTGCAGAAATCGGTAAAAATTCCTTGAATACACCGAGTTCATGCAAAGCAGCAATGAGAGGCAAAGCTTGTTTTTTATCCAGTAATGCATCCATTTTATTGATGATTGCAATGCAGGGTTTATTGATCTTTTGTATCGCATCTATAAATGGCGGCGTGAGTACTTTCATCGCTGTTTCTGGTCTTGTGACATCTGCTATGACGATGATGATATCTGCACCACTCAATGATTCCTCCACATTGTGCATCATTGAACGATGCAATTCATAGCGTGGCTTTAATACGCCGGGTGTATCGATGAACACCATTTGAATATTGTCTTTTGTGTAGATGCCCAATACATTTCGTCTTGTGGTTTGGGGTTTTGCAGTAACAATGGATAACTTTTCCCCGATGATGGCATTCATTAGCGTTGATTTACCAACATTTGGTTTGCCGATGATGGCTATATAACCTGCTTTTGTCATTCTATACTACTCCGTTGATGGATCAGCCGCATTAAAAGGAATGTTGAAATACCTTCAAAATTACCATTTATCCTCATACTTTTCGAGTTTATGAAGGATCATTGATTGAGAATCAAAGAATAATATCGCTGATTGTATTCATGTACCATTCTTGCCGACGAAAAGCGCGGACCAAGTTCAGCAATGGAATTCGCCATCATGTCTTCCCATGAAAGTTCATTATTGGTGATTGTTCCGGCATATAGCGGAAGTACAAATCGCTCCAATAGGTCATAGAGTGCCTCTGCTTCTTTGATGTCCTGCTCATGATAATCTAATGCCTCATGAACATCCGGAATCATGAAACCTCTGTTTGATGCATATCCTTCATCCCACCAACCATCAGATATGCTGCAATGCAAACAACCATTCACTGCGGCTTTCATTCCTGATGTTCCACATGCTTCCATCGGCCTACGTGGCGTATTCAACCAAAGATCACAACCTTGTACCATGGCTTTTGCAAGTGCAATGTCATAATCCTCCAATACAAAGATGGATGATTGAAGATGTAATGCCTTGATATGCCCATGTATTTTCTTGATCACTTCTTTTGCTTCAGTATCATCAGGATGCGCTTTACCTGCAACGATGATTTTGACCGGGAATGCTGAATCATTGATGATTGATTGCAATCTTCGTTCATCGGAAAACAACAAAAGTGCACGCTTATATGATGCAAATCGACGAGCATAACCTATGGTAAATGTTTGTGCATTCATATTGGTCAACACTTCTTCTACATGAGCGCTCATTCTTGTTTGAAGATACTCTATCATCGATATTTTTTGCTTTTCATGCGACGCTCGAATATGTGATCGAGGAATGTTTTGAACACCTTGCCATACATGTTCATCATGTGAATGAGTTCTCCATGTACGACCAATATGTTTGTCTAACATGGCTGCTATTTCAGGCCCAACCCACGATGGAACATGTATGCCATTTGTTATTGATGCCATGGATTTCCCATTATACTGTTTCATGGCTTCAAGATGTTTCCACATGTTTCCGGCAGTGGATCCATGCAAAGTGCTGACTGCATTACTTGACCCTGCAAGTGTAATTGCCATGGCAGAAAGTGAAAAAACGTCATCAGGAGTATAAGCCGAACCAAGTCTTAAAAATTCGGATTCACTCAATCCGAGATCTTGTCGATGTTGAATACACAACTTCTTTATAAGATCTTGTGAAAACACTTCATTGCCGGCATCAACAGGCGTATGAGTGGTAAATAACATGGATGAAGACAATTGTTGCAAAGACTCATGAAATGACAAATCGAATTGTTTCATGTGCATGTGTATCCTTTGTGTAATGGCAAAAGCACAATGCCCTTCATTCACATGAAGATAGGAATACTCATAACCCAATGCATGTAATGCTTTTATTCCACCGATGCCAATAAGTATTTCTTGCCTTAAACGGTGAGCTCTGTCACCAAAATAGAGTCGATTGGTAATACTTTGAAGAATAGGATGAATCACATTCTTTTCATGATATGTATCCAATAGTATCAATCTGACAGCACCTATGCATATCTCATGAAGTTGAACATGAGCAATACCCTCCGGAAAATCAACCGTAATTGTTGCAGGATTTCCTTCATTATCCTTTATCAATGAAATTGGAAGGTCGCCCTTGAGCATGGTCCAATAATCTTGTTGAGCACCCGATTCATCTATATGTTGATGAGGACTGCCCTCTCTATACAATAAACCAACTCCAATAATTGGTATACATAAATCAGATGCTGACTTTAGATGATCTCCGGCCAATATTCCAAGTCCACCTGCATATTGATGAAATATCTGAGAAATCCCATATTCAAGAGATAAATATGCCATATATGCTTGCTGTTTTGAAGCATCATTGCACTTGCTTTGCATTATCTCATTCATCATGTTTTGAATGAGGTGATTGTGGGAAGCCTTCTCAATCATTTCATCAGTCAAAGCATGCACAAATGAAGAAACATGTGGTTTATGACTATTCCATAATGTGAAATCAATGTGTACACACATATTATGGACATTGACATTCCACTCGGATGACATGTCATTAGCAATGTGAAGAAGGCATTGATAGAATATTACTGTTGACATATTGCTCTTACATTCTCATTGTTTCGGTTTGACAAAAAAAATACCTGCATGCTTAAACAAACATGCAGGTTGAACATGATCACAAATGGCGATCAGGATTTCTTTTTTACTTTCATCGATGTGATGATAACGGGTTCTTTCGGTATGCTGCCATTTAATGGAACTGCTGCGATTTTGGCTACTATATCCATGCCTTCAGTTACTCTACCATACATGGTGTAATTCTTTGGAAGTCCGAGGTCTTCGAGACAAATAAAGAATTGACTTGTATTGGTATTCGGTCCGCGATTAGCCATTGCAAGAACGCCTTTGGCATAGCCGATTTGAAAACTCTTGGCATTGGGATTCAATTCATCAACAAAATCGCCACCATAGATGCTTTCGCCGCCGGTTCCCCATTGAGCCCTCAAAATTTCATCTTTTGTTTTTGGATCACCTGCCTGAATAACGAATCCCGGAACAACACGATGAAACAAAATTCCATCATAAAAATTTTGCTCAGCCAATCCTACAAAATTCTCGACGGTTTTGGGTGTGTCTTCACCATAGAGACTTAATGTGACCGCACCATGATTCGTATTCATGATGACGACATGCGTGACTTTAGGTTCTTGATTTGTCATGACGACTGACTGTGCTCCTGCAAATTGCGTCGCAAAACTCAATGTGATGAGCATCAACGACAGGTTGATAAGATTCATTGTGGTTTTCATGGGAACTCCAATGGTGAAATGGTCAATCATTTTTTAGTGATTGTCATGGTAATTTTTTTGAGTGGTCGCTCAGTTGCACTATCTCTTGATGATTCCGCTATTGCATCCACAATATCCATCCCACTCTTCACAGTACCAAATGCAGAATATTCTCCATCGAGAAATTCAGAATCTTTGACACAAATGAAAAATTGTGAATCGGCGCTGTTCTTGTCTTCACCTCTTGCGGCAGAGACAGTACCACGCACATGTGAATAATTATTGAACTCGGCGGGTATTTTCTTTTGGCTTGGCTGACCGAAGCCCCAGGTTTCAGGACCTTTTGAGGGATCTTTACTATTGGGATCACCACCTTGAATCATGAATGTTGGATCGATACGATGAAATGCTGTTCCATCAAAAAAATTCATTGCAACCAAACTATCAAAATTTGCACAATGCAATGGAGCTTTATCAGGAAAAAGCTCGATGACAATATCTCCAAGCTTTGTTTGCTCCTGAATGACGCTAATCACAAAGACAGGATTTGCTTTCTGTTCATCGAATGCACATACTGTGAACAGTGGAAGCAAACATAACACTATGAAAACTTGTAACATTGTCAACTCATGATTAGGAAATCAAACCCAACTCTCTACCGACTTCAGCGAATACTTCTAGTATTTTTTCCAAATGTTCATCTTCATGTGTTGCCATATAGCTTGTTCGCATCATGCTCATATTCGGAGGAACACCGGGTGGCACGAATGCATTCACGAAGACGCCTTTATCATATAATTTTCTCCAGAAGACCAATGCTGTGTCCACTTCACCGACGATGATGGGGACGATACCTGTTGGACTATTATAGACATTGAAACCAAGATCGGCAAAACCTTTGCGCATTTTATCAGCATTGGAAATCAATTTATCCACCAATTCAGGTTGTTCTTGCAAGATTTCCAAAGCAACCAATGCTGCGGCACAGGAAGCCGGCGTTGGACTGGCACTAAAGATTAAAGCGGGTGAATGATGTTTCAGATAATTTATGACACGCTCCGGCCCAGCGACAAATCCACCGAGTGAAGCAAAAGTTTTGGAGAAAGTCCCCATGGTCATGTCTGTTCTGTCGGTCAAATTGTACAATGAAGACGTACCACGCCCACCAACACCAATTACACCTGTTGCATGAGCATCATCAACCAGAACGCGCGCACCATATTTTTCTGCCATTTCAATGATGCCGGGCAATTCAACCACTTCACCTGAAACGGAAAACACGCCATCTGTCACTATCAATTTACCGGCACTGTCGGGGATGCGCTGAAGTGTTTTTTCAAGATCCTCGACATCATTGTGTTTATAACGAACGAATTCCGCGAATCCACCTTTGGCAAGCATTGCGCCATTGATGATGCAAGCATGATTTTCTTTGTCTGAAATGACATAATCACCTTTGGTGGCAAGTCCACTTATGACACCCAAGGCGGTTTGATAACCGGTTGAGAATAGTAGACAGGACTCATAACCCAAGAATTTTGCCAATTCGGCTTCAAGGCGAATATGGAGATCTATTGTACCGGTGAGATATCTGGAGCCGGAACAACCGGTTCCATATTTATTGATGGCATCTATGGCGGCTTGCCTGACGCGAGGATGGGCAGTCAAACCAAGATAATTATTGGAACCCGCCATAATGATTTTGCGACCTTCAATCGCGACAACAGGTCCTTCATTTTCCTGTATTTCTCTGAAATACGGATAAAGTCCCAATTGCTTTACCTCATCTGCTCGGGTAAAATCAACACAACGCTGAAATAAATCCATATCCATCCTTCTTGTTAAATCTTTTCGTAATTACTCTCTACAACGGTGAAAATACTGAATTTATGGCATTTCTCATAGAACGTTCCCCCTGCATATATTCAAGCCTCACTCACCTATTGGCTCGGGCTCTTCTGTAGCCAAGCCAAATTTATCAATGAATAGAACTGTGCCAGAATACGGCTTATCGGGATCTTTAGGCTCACATCGAAATGTCTGAAAATAACAGTCCGAATCTTTAGCTTTTGTAAATGAAGAGTACAACTCTTGAACTTTCATATTTGAGGCATCTCTGATTTTACACTTCGATCGATTTGGCCTTCCTTCAACTGTTCCACATGTTCTAATTGTTATGTCAGTGTAATATTGAGTAACTTTTTTATCTGCAATTCGTGGAGCATCCTTCATCACTTCAATGCGATACCTATCACCAAAGAGCTTGCCATTGATTCGTCTTTCGAGATAGATGTATTTGGAATTACGATCATTTGTTAGATCAAAAGTGAATGGAGCGCCACCTAGACTTTGTTTGAGGACTTGTCCATTTTCATCTGTGATTGCAGCAGACGCATCCATTCCGGTCATTGAATTAATGTTCGGCTTGATAACAATCGACTCACCAATTCTGATTTCAGAGGGAAATTCAGGAACTCTAAACAGAGTTGGAACTACTTCGAAATCCGTCATGACAGTTTGTTTGTCTGATCTTCTTTGCACAATCACTTTTACCTTCATAGGAGCATTTCCGGGTGCTATGCCACTGATGAGCAATTCACTGGATTTTACCTCCTCTATGCTTGCCGTTCCCGGAATATCGGATTGCTGCTCAATGAGTACTTTAGGTTTTCCCTCATAATTTTCAGTTGAGAAAATACCTTGAACAATGATGCGATTTGACCAATTCTGTAATGCCGGTGATCCGATTTTCGGTAATGCAGGGCTTAAAGTGAGTGCTTCCTTATCCATTGGGATGACCATCACATTGGCATTTGGATCTATGATGGAATTACCGGTATTGAAAGAAAGAATACTCTTGATTGATTCCGGAATTTGAAATTGATTTCTTGCCTGTAATTTATCGATCAGGCGAGCGAGATTCTGTTCCGTGGGAGTATAGACAATTTTCGCGGGTTGATTTCCAATCTTCTCTGTGAGTATGGAGATATTAAACTTTGCTTCAGTCATCAATGTTGGTTCGGCTGAATTGATCAATTGTTGCAATTCAGGATTATTCCCCGTAACAAGTGGTTTCGCTTTTGCCTTGACTGTCACGGCATAACTTTTTGATTCACTTAGTGATGACAATATAGAACTTGGCGGATGCCATGAAAAAAACACTAATTGTTTCATGGAATCATAATTGATTGAAAAATTTGATCCAGGGTTTGATTGAACCTGCACCACTTCGCCCAAATCCTGATCTTCCACAATGCATTCAAGCACTACATCTTGAACACTTCCGGTGATGAGCAATATATTAGAGGTATCCATTTGAAAAATAGGCAACCCTGTTGAATCGGTTGTCATTTTACAAAGCAATGTGTTTTTTTCAGGTAATAAAGAAAAGGATTGTTGAAACAGCGATGTGATTGCCTCAAGAGCATTATTTTGCTTTTTCTCTTGCTTTCCTGGCAGGAGGAGAATGAGAGCTGAAAGATAGAGAACAAAATAAATTTCGGCTCCCCTTCGTTTTTTATCTGAATTATTTTCCTCTTTCCACATAACCTTTGGCCACAGTATCGGCAATGATTTTTTCCAATTCTCTTCGAACTGCAAATTCAATTTCTTCTTTGCGTAATTCTTGTGCCGCATTCATGAGTGAAGCCACTATTGCATTGAATTGTTTGAATTGTTCTCCGGTTTGCTGCATGATTGCAGTCAATTCAGGATTGGGAGCAATGGCTTGCGAGGCAATTTGAACAGAATCTCTCGTTGTTGAAATCAGAGCTTCCTGTCGAGCGCTCATTTCCCTCATGGTATCTGTCACTTGCTCCAATCTAACGGCCATTGCAGCATATTCTCTGGAAATTTCGCCAACTTCTCTGAGTAATAATGTCACTTCTTTGTTTCGCTCGATGTCCCCTTGTTCATTTGTTGATTCCTCATCCAGCGGAGAGAA
The DNA here is from genome assembly GCA_016873735.1 of Ignavibacteria bacterium. Classification (GTDB taxonomy): domain Bacteria; phylum Bacteroidota; class Ignavibacteria; order Kapaibacteriales; family UBA961; genus UBA961. The sequence goes on from VGWD01000013.1 coordinate 38,103, forward strand.
ATACATGATAAAAAACATCACTGAGAGAAGAATCGCTTCAATTGAAATACTTACTACAATCACCCAATCCGGAATGGATTCATAGATTCTTCTCATACCCACCGTTACAAGGAGTATAGCAGCTCCGAAATACACGAATGAATTAATTGTTGAATAGAAAAATCTATTGATGATTTCCTGAAGCCAGAGTGATGTCCCAGAGATGATTCCGAGTGGATACATTACATGAATGTCAAGCGAAGAGAATCGTTTGAGATCTTGCTCTTTGGTGCAAATTCTCCATAAGAGAATCGTGGCCGACAATGAGCTCATTTGTCGTTCGAATCGTAAATCACGGAAAATGTCTCGAATGATCGAGCGACCTTCCAATGTTGCCAATGTTGTGATTTCTCTCATGGATTTCTCCGATATTCGATTATTCCCTAATGAATGGCCTGAACCACACTTCGCCAGCACTCACTGAAAATCCGAAGCGCAAAAACATTTCTTGAACCAAATCTGATGATCCGCGTTTTCCGCCTTGCAAAGCAATGTCAATCATTGCAGAGCCGGCAATTGGCAATTGCATGCCGACTGAACCAAAGACTTCTTCAATGTCGATGCCATTCACTGAGTAATAGAGTTGATGCCAGCCACCACCAACATTCAATTGCATTTTGTCAATATAATCAGTACCCAATTGATAAGAGCGCAGTCTGGAAACAGCAAATGAGATTTTTCTTCCGGTCTTAAATGCTGATTTGCCTTGAGCAATTGCCAAATTAGAAAAATCCTGCATTTCAACGTCACCTGCAAACATCCATCTACCGGTACTATAACTAATCCCCAGACCAAGTTGAGCGGGTAATGTTGTGATACCGGACTGCATAAATACCGTATCAAATGCCACCGAAGAAGATGTGGCGGTAGACTGACGAATATCCGATTCATATTCAAGGTCTGAAAACAAACCTGCGCCCATTCCGAGCGTGAATCCTTTGAAGGGTTGGAATGAAGCTCCAAGTTTAATACCGGATCCGAAAAATCGATCTGTTTTTACATTTTGTGAAATGAATGGCTGAGTATACAATTCAGTTCGAATCACTCTATTGACATTCCCAAACAATCTCATTGCTGCGAATCCAAGTGAAATGCCTTCGACGGGTCTCCATGAACTGCCTATGAATGCAGCACTTATGCCACCTGAGCCAAAGTTCATCGATCCACCGGCAAGATCAGCGATTCCGGTAACACCTGGAGTTACAGGAGTCATCACAGAATATTGGACCACAGAAAAAGGATGAATGCCACCTGATATCGTCAATCCCATTGATGTGTCGACCTGAAATGTAGCTGCAATGCCATCTATTTTCCCAAAATTCTGCGAAGCTGACAATTGATCTTGTTCAATTGCTGTTTGTGTGAATCGAAATCCGATTTGCAATCTTGTGAGTTTGGACTCTGCCCACATTGCCGGATTGGCGAGGTTTACAGCATGATAAGAAGGAACCGCATATTGCGTTCCACCCAAACCATCATAAAATCCACCCATGGATTGACGTATGTCGCCAATGCCATACATGGAATAATTCGACCCACCTTGTTGCGCAAACAAAGCCGGTATTCCACATAGGAAAAGGATCATGAATACTTTATGGTTCATAGTGAATTTCATGTTTGTTTTCCGATAATATCATCAGAAGTGGACTCGCGTTTGATGATTCCCCATAATTGTTCCCTTCCCATGCCGGTTTCGGAAGAATATGGAAGGACATCAATGCAATGTGAACAAAACTGAACAAGCCCTTTGATTTGCTCTTTTCTTTCTTCAACCATCGAGGGTTTGATTTTATCACATTTGGTGAGAATCAGTGTATACTTTATACCATGCATCTCCAACCATTCAATCAGACCCATGTCGATTTGTGATGGATCATGTCTGCTATCCAATAACATGCACACCATCCGCAATTGTTCGCGTTCTTCCAAATAGGAATAATTCAATGAGGAAAATTCTTGCCTCTTGGATTTTCCAACGGATGCATAGCCAAATCCGGGCAAATCAACGAGCATCCATACTTGCTCAACGATAAAGAAATTGATTTGCTGTGTTTTGCCGGGCGTGGAACTTGTCAATGCCAATTGTTTTCTACGCACTATGCTATTGATCAATGAAGACTTTCCAACATTGGAGCGACCAATGAAAGCAATCTCTGGCAATGTGCTTTTCGGAAAATGAACAGGAGCGGAAGCCCCGGTAAAAAAATCGGCCTGAACATGTTTCATAGAGTTAGATATTTGGTCCGAGCATGTCTTCAGGGCGTACCCAGCGATCAAAGTCTTCACCTGTCACCAGATTCAACTCAATGGCCGCATCACGCAAAGTACCACCGGATTTATGCGCATGCTTTGCAATTTTTGCTGCATTGTCATATCCGATATGCATATTAAGAGCAGTGACCAACATGAGTGTATTGCGATTGTAATATTCCAATCGTTCGATATTTGCCTCAATGCCTTTGGCGCAATGGTCATTGAACATGGTGCAGCCATCGGCAAGCAAACGAATGCTTTGTAGAACATTGTAAATAATGACAGGTTTGAAAACATTCAATTCAAAATTTCCTGATGAACCTCCTACACTCACAGCTGCATCATTTCCGATGACTTGTACGGCGATCATGGTCATTGCTTCGGATTGAGTTGGATTCACCTTGCCGGGCATGATCGAACTTCCGGGCTCATTTTCCGGAATGGATAATTCACCTAAACCACATCGGGGGCCTGAAGCCATCCATCGAATATCATTTGCAATTTTCATGAGTGAACATGCAAGAGTTTTCAATGCGCCGTGCGTGAACACCAATGCATCATGAGCAGCTAGGGATTCAAATTTATTAGGTGCCGAAACAAATGGCAATCCCGTCAGTTTGGCAATGGTGGATGCCCCTCTTTCGGCAAATTCAGGATGAGTATTTAGTCCGGTGCCAACTGCTGTACCACCAAGTGCAAGTTCATATAATCCACCTAGCGCAAATTCTATCCTTCCTATATCATTGTTCAATTGTTGCACATAGCCCGAAAATTCTTGTCCAAGCGTTATGGGAGTTGCATCCATGAGATGCGTTCTTCCACTTTTTATCAAACCGGAAAATTCAGTTGCTTTTGCTTGAAATGTTTCCATCAAAGCTTGAACGGATGGTAACAATGCATGAACTATTTGTTCAACCGCCGCTATATGCATTGCTGTCGGAAATGTATCATTTGAACTTTGTGATTTATTTACATCATCATTGGGATGAATGGGCTTTTTGGACCCCATTTCACCTCCGGCCAATTCGATTGCACGATTGGAAATCACTTCATTGGTATTCATGTTGGTTTGGGTGCCACTTCCCGTTTGCCAAACAGAAAGCGGAAAATGCGAATCCAACTTACCCTCGATCACTTCATCTGCCGCTTGCAGAATGAACTCTATTTTTTCTTGAGAAAGAATACCAACTTCACAATTCACAATTGCTGCAGCTTTTTTGAGAATTCCCAATGCTCTGATGAGCTCTCTGGGCATCCTTTCTATGCCAATGGCAAAGTGATGGAGTGATCGCGCTGTTTGAGCGCCATAGTACATATGCGATGGAACTTCGATGGGTCCCATGGAATCGGTTTCAACTCTTGTGGACATGATATTGCTAAAGAATTTGGTGAATCATGTTTAGCGAAGCAATGCAACATTGACAATTGTCTTGATTTGTTGTTTCACTTCTTGTTTTTCTCCATTTCGACGATCTTTGATGCTTGCATCCATTTCTGTGAGCACATCGTTTTTCTTCAAAATAGTTTCTCCCGTAACAACATCAACAATTGAAGATCCCGTACCTTGAAATGTTGACTTGTTTAATGAAAATTGAATGAATTTCGGGAGTTCTTTCGGTATTTCTGTTTTTGCTGTAAGCACGGCTTTCACAATTGCAACTTTTCTGCTATTGAATTCATGAACCGGTCCCATGGTATAGGTCACAGAATTTGTGACTGTCAAGATTCCCGAAACAGGAATCACATCAACCTTTGTCCATGTTCTTTCTTTTTTCAGATCTCCCTTGTCGGGAAATGTTTGATATTCCTGTTGCATGGGCAACTGAAAAAATTGCGCTTTCACTTGCTGCATCAATTGCTCTTTCAATTTTTCCGGTATGGAATCTTTCTTGGCACCAAGCATTTGATTGACGATGGTATTCAAACCGAGCACTTCTTCTACTTTACCAAGTTTACTCACATTTGCAATTACTTGTGCGCCAATGATACTATTGTATTGAACAAACTCCTTGTTTTTTCTGTCAGAGGCATTCCCTGAATTATACTTAAGCGAAATGGTTTCTCCGGTTTTTTGAGGATTAGGACCTTTTTCATTGACTATCATGCTATCAATTCGAATGTCCATCTCTATGGACCCATCCGGATTGATCTTTTTGATCACTTTGGTATATGTTTGTGTGATTTCTTGTTCAAGCGATAAATTACCCCTATTCACCTTATTGATTTGCGTGACTTTATACTGTGAAGTATCACCTTCTTTGGGTGTATATGCAAAACCATTGATGATATGATTGGTGATCGTGGGTGATTTCTCAACAGCTTCAAATGACCATGAGGCAATGGCTCCGTCTTTAGAATCGACCTTACCTTGTTCTTTGGTGCATGAGAGAAGAGTGAAGAGCATCAACCCACATACAATGAGTGATCCCCTGAATCGAGCATTGATCAATTCCATTTGTAACGTCCTAATAAAGTCCATGTTGTTTCAGTTGATATGTCTTGCGTAAACTGTTCACGTTTATACTGTGAAGTCACTTTTGCATTATACTTTAATGTTACTTTCTTAACCCAGCCAGAAGAATTCATTTCCATTGTAATCACACCTTGACCACTACCGCTTTGAATGGGAACAGGTGCGGGTACGCCGAAGAATCGTGCATCATCCAAAGTTAAGGGTGTGAGTGCTTTTGAGACTGCTTCAAGAACATATTCTCCTTTAGAATATGCTGTGACTCGTACTTCCACGGTGTCAATGAAATCGATGCCATCGAGTCGCAGACGAATTGATTTTTTCCAAACGGAATCCGGTGAAATCACCATTTTTCCGGAAATCAATTCCTTGGAAACATCTCCAATCCAGGCTGCTTGTTCATCCTTCAAAGCATGTAGCCATGTGAATCGTTGCGCTGTGTCGAGTGCATCCTTTCCTTCTTTGATGATATAATCTCTCAGCCAATCTATGTCGCCTGGTTGGTCAACTCCACGAACTTTTACAACTTCGGTTTGAGGAGAATACACCAATACGAATTGATGATTAAGCAAAGCCATATTGGAAATCGCATCAGGAAATTCTGTGTTGACTGTCGCAGCTTTGGGATTTTGTGAATCATATAGCAATTGTGTCGGACCATCCATGAAGGCATATTTCATTGAATCGATATTCGTGATCAATGGAAGTCCTTCGGATTTTGGCGACTCCGGTGATTGCGTGAAATGATATTGAACTTTGCGTTGATATTGCTTACCGATGCTATCACGGTACATGCGATTGACGGTGGTTTTATCATCCATCACATATGATGCATAGACATTCTCTTTGAAATCAACACGAAGTGCATATTTCAGTTCGGGTGCCTTTTGACCTTTTGTGTCTGATTGACCAAAAAGTGGTAATGCAAGTGCGCAACAAAGAACGGAACATATAGTCGCAATTGATTGGAACAAGTTCATGGTGAAAAGTCCTTTGATTGTACTGTTTGAAAAAATGTCCAAGAAGCGAGTGTCATACCATCCCAGATTTCGCCGGTCTGAATCAAGGAATTGCACTCATCCATGCTCACATTTACGATTTCAATGTCATCTGTTTCATCAGCATTATGCCCGATGAATGTCAACTATTTGGCAATATACACAGAGCAGAGCTCATTTGTAATGCCATTACATGGATTAAAGGAGCCAATATTGATAAGCTGTGCGGCTTTCATTTCGGTTTCTTCGAGTAATTCCTTATGGGCATTCTCCTCAGGATTCAAACCTGCTTGAAGTCCGCCCCCGGGAAATTCCATGCTCTTTTTCTGATTCAGGTAACGAAATTGCTTCACCATGATCAAACTATTATCATCAAGAATCGGAATGATGATCGTTGAACCATGAGAATCTGCATAGAAATAGTCACTTTCCTTCTTACCGTCTGGCAATGTATATCTGTCATGCTTATAGCGCCAATACCCATTGTCATGCAAGAGCTCTTTTGCAATTGTCGAATATGGCTGTACTCGTGACATAGGTTCTTTGCAGAATAAAAAGCGACGCTCCACCGTGACAATGTGCGCCGCTAAAGATTGTCATGTTCAAATATCATGCATTATTTGCAACGATCTCGCTTTCAGTGAAGAAGAATGCGATTTCCAATGCGGCATTTTCGGGTGAGTCCGAACCATGCACAGCATTTTCTGCTTTAGATCCGGCAAAACGTTTGCGAATTGTTCCTTCAGCTGCTTCTGCTGGATCTGTTGAACCAATCAATGCACGATAGTCTTCAACTGCATTGTCTTTTTCAAGCGCGATCGGAACGATGGCACCTGATGACATGAAATCACAAAGTTCTCCATAGAATGGACGTTCTTTATGCACTTCATAAAATTTACCTGCCTGTGCTGCAGTGAGACGAGTCAATTTACATGCGAGTACTTTGAATCCGGCTTGCGTGATTTGTGCTATGATCTCGCCAATAACATTATTGCGAACTGCGTCCGGCTTTATGATTGCAAGTGTTCTTTGTTTCATGATTAAGCTATAGTGTTTAGGTGAAAAATATGCTGTTTATGAAGCTTTCGCTGAAAGTGCTTTCACGACTGATTTACCAATATCTGCCGGTGAATCGGCAACAAGTATTCCTGCTGAACGCATCGCATCAACTTTGGCTGAAGCAGTGCCTTTTCCACCGGAAATTATTGCTCCTGCATGACCCATTCTACGGCCCGGAGGAGCTGTTCTTCCTGCAATGAAACCAATAACGGGTTTCTTTACATTGTCTGCTATATATGCGGCTGCTTCTTCTTCTGCAGTTCCACCTATTTCACCAATCATGATGATTGCCTCGGTTTCAGTATCTTCATTGAAAAGTTTGATTGCATCGATGAAACGTGTACCAATGATTGGATCTCCTCCAATTCCGATACATGTGGTTTGGCCAAGACCAACATCAGTCAATTGTTTCACTGCTTCATATGTCAAAGTTCCGCTTCTTGAAACCACACCAACTGTACCTTTTTTGTGAATGAAACCCGGCATGATGCCAAGCTTGCACTCATCGGGAGTGATGATGCCCGGACAATTCGGTCCGATCATTCTGCTGGAAGATTGGCTCAAAGCAGTGTTCACGCAAATCATATCGCGAACCGGAATCCCTTCTGTGATGCAAACGATGAGCGGTATTCCGGCATCGATTGCCTCGATTGCAGCATCTGCGGCCATGCTTGCAGGAACAAAAATGATGCTGGCATTTGCGCCGGTTGCATCAACGGCTTCTTTCACAGTATTGTAAACAGGAACGGGACGATTGAACATGTCATCACCCTTACCTTCATACATCAAACCGTTTTTACCCGGTGTGACGCCGGCAACGACATTTGTGCCATAAGCAAGCATTTGAGATGTGTGAAATGTACCCTCGGATCCGGTGATTCCTTGTACAATGACTTTGGTATTCTTGTTGACGAGGACACTCATAAATTAGCAGTGTGGGAAAATGAATAATCGTGAGCAACAAAAATAACAAATTTCCCCTGCATATGAGCCATGCGAATAGGCATGGATTATCCCCAAATCATTGCGATTGAGGCACAAAAAGAACTTCTTCACCGGGCTTTATCATTCCATATCGCTCCCTAGCCAAACGCTCAATCTCACGATCATCATGATTAAGTCTATGAATAACTCGCTTCAAAGAATCCCTTACTGATGTCTGCCTTTGAATCTCGGACTGTATATTGGCTTTTTCTCCATCTAAACGCCATCCTTGAATAACTCCGTATTTTGTGAATAGAATCACTCCCAATGAAATGGCAAAGATGATTCCACCCCACATCAATCGTTTTTTCTTTAGACGAGCGATATTCTCATCATTCGTATTCTTGGCCATGATACTTGATTCAAATTGGAAGTTGATACATTCGATATGTTTTGTACACAGTGCCGTGCATTGTGGTTGTCAAAGCTTTTTTCATGGGTTCATTATCTTCGAGAATCCATGATGCTTCCCCGTATTTGATGCCTCTCGGCAAACCTCTTGCGCCGATTTCTTGGTATAATACGGCATCCACTCCATGTTTTTGAAATTCCGGCAATACACCCAAAACAATGATTCTCAGGAGATTTATTGATGATTTTTTTGTGAACAGGTGCCAAAGAGCTCCGAGCAGAGAACCTGATTTATTATGCACCAGACATTGATTGATATCAGGCAGAGCCAATGCGAACCCCGCGACTTTCCCTTTGACTTCAGCGATGAGAGTATAGGCAGGATTAGCGATTTGTTTAAGGTCAGCTGCAAGAAAATCGAATTCTTCATCTGTAAACTTGACGAAACCCCAGTTAGGTTGCCATGCAGAATTATATATAGCTTTCAATGTATCAACATCTTTGAGGAAAGCTTTCTTGTCTTTGAAATTCACTTCTCTTATCGTGATTTCTGATCTTTTTCTGATCACATCAACGAGTCTGCTCATTTTATCTGATACAAATGTGTTTTGATCAAGTATATAAGCATGAAGATCTTTCACTTTGCCAAGACCATATCCTTCATAGAGGGCTTCATAATATCTGGGATTATATGTCATCAAAATGACCGGTGGAGAATCAAAGCCATCAATCAATAGCCCACATTCATCATTCATACTTGGATTTGCCGGCCCTCTCATTGCGTCCATACCTTGTTCCCTTAGCCATTGCTTGGCCGAATCAAACAGTGCATTGGCTGTTTCTTGATTGTTCTCACATTCAAAAAAACCAAAAAAACTAACTTTGTCTTGATGCGTCAGATTATGATTATCATTGATGATGGCTGCTATTCTACCAACGGTATTCCCATCTCTCTCGGCCAAAAACAATTGCATTCGTGAATGTTTGAAAAAAGGATTTTTATTCACATTCAGCAGTTTCAGACGATCCATCATGATCGGAGGTACAAAATTTGGGTCACCAGGGTAAAAATCTTTTTGACAGGCAATAAAAGTTCTGATATCCGAGGTGGAATCGATGGGGCGAATGTGTACAGCATTCATGACGGAATCCGAATAAATGGAAGCAATTATTGTCGTAAAATAGTGGAATTCATTGAGATAATCGCGGCAGACAATCATAAGTGACTGAAACTTGATAATTTTGCACACATTGAATTGGAGTTCTGTTCATGCTTTTGATTATTCCGTCGATTGATATTCATCATGGTTCATGCAGGAGATGCATCGAAGGTGCCCCAGGCACAGAATCATTATATGCTGAATATTCACATCATCCTGAGCGCTTGGTACAACTCTGGAGAAGAGAAAATGCAAAGTCATTGCATATAACGGATTTTGATGCCATGTTCGAACATAATCCCGATGCCAATAATGCCTTGATTTCTTCGATGATCAAGGCCACTGACATACCCATTCAATTGTTGTCATCATTTCCCGACATTGAACATTGTTCTTACTGGTTGGAGCAAGGATTATACAGAGTGATCATCAATGAAGTGATGCTGACTGATCCAACCGGAGTAAAGGCATTGATAAAGCAATATACCCCAAGCAGAGTTGTTGCTGCGATCAGGGTAAGCTCAGATCGTGTTACTTTGCCCGACATGCAAAGTGGCTTGGATGTGAAGGAGACAATCAATCTTGCGCATTCACTCGGAATGAATCGCATCATGTATGCCGATACTTCATGGGAAGGTACATTGCATGGACCCGACCTTGAGATTCTGAAAAATATTGCACAATATTCATCCATGCGAATCACCGTTGGTGGCGGAATCGGCGGGCCTGAACAATTATGGGCTCTTCAGGAATTACGATCATTTGGAATCGACTCAGTTGTGATTGGAAGAGCTTTATACGAAAATAAATTCCCTTGTCAAGAGATGTGGAGATCCATCGAAGCACAACTTGAACCGGATATTTCATAGGAATCATTCATGTTGAATCATCGCATTGCTTTGCTATTGTTTTCTTGTTTTGTCATTTCTATCTTGCCGGAATATTCTTGGGGCAAGATTGATTCGACCAATACATCCACATCCAAAAAGGATTCCGTTAAGCCCACGATCATGATAGCAGAAGTGGTACTCGGAAGCGAAATGCCTCTTCAATTGATTGCCAAAACAGATGCCGCAATGGCCATAACTTTGGGTGCAACGAATCGATTTCGCTATATACCTTTTGCTGATCGTGATTCAGTTGCGGGTTTATTCAAAAGTTTGAATGTGGAGCCGACTGCGTATAATGTAGGACAAGAAATAAAAGCCGAAGTTATCATGTTCATACGCATGAGGCAATTGGGTAATTTATTGAGAGTGGATATCGAAGCAAAGACAGGAACAGATTATGTAGAAAGTGTTTCGGGGGTTGGTCTTGCACTGTTGCGCTATCGAGATTCTTCGGATGCAATTGTATATGATCCAACAATTGTTGAAGCGATGCAAAGAGCCATGTGTTCAATTACCGGGGACTCTAATTTGTATGCTCATGTAGAAGACAGTTCTTATATCGTTTTTCCGGCAGAGCCATTGATATTTCTCAATATGAAATTCGATATTAATAAGCAAAAGTCTTCATGGGCCATTTTCCAAGACAATGAAGTGAACTCCTTTTATGCATTGCAGGTACTTTTCGAGGCGGCATCTTCATTGAAGCATGTCATTCCGATTGACTTGGACACAAGAGACTCTGTATATGCAATCAAGCAGATTTATGGTGTTGAGAATTATGTACAATCCACCAAAGAGGAGTTGAAGGTTCTCTATGATGTTGGTTTTGCTTATGCCATAACGGGAAATATTGAAAAAACTTCGGATGGTGGAGAACTTACCCTAACATTGAATGAAATCACTTCGCAATCCTTTTTAAAAAAAGTGAAATCGCTTACTGCCGGTTTCTCTGATGATTCACTTGAAGGTTTCAAAAAAACCGCCACGAAACTTTTGCGAAGGTTATTGCGATGAAAGATTATATGATAGATACTAGACGAATAAGGGAGATTACAACAAGTGCCTATCTTCCTGTTGAAGAATCATTGCAATTCAAAACCGATGGCTCATGCATCGTTTATTGGATGTCACGTGAGCAACGGATTCAAGACAATTGGGCATTGCTCTCTGCTTTGCATGAATCTCAAAAAAGAAATGTGAATGTGATCATTGCCTTCATATTGGTCCCTCAATTTCTTGATGCAACCATCAGGCAATTCGACTTCATGCTCAAAGGAATTTCCGAAGCACAACAGACTGCGCATTCGCTTAGCATACCATTTCATCTCTTCCTTGAAAATGATCCTGCAAAAGCTATTACTACTTTTGCCAATACTGTTAATGCTGGAGCGGTATTCACTGATTTCGATCCATTGAACATCAAACTGAAGTGGAAACAGGATGCAGCAGCAACTTTGAGTTGCCCTTTTTATGAAGTTGATGCTCATAATATCATACCTGCACGATATATTTCGCAAAAAACCGAGTTTGCAGCACATACTCTCAGACCCAAAGTTCATAGACTGCTCCACGAGTTTATGACATCTTTCCCTATCATTACCCCCATACAATCAAGAGCTACATTACCTGATGTTTTTGATGTGCAGGATGTATTGAAAAAAGTGAAGGTTCGCAAAGATGTTCAAACTGTTTCAACTTTTACCCCGGGGACTTCATCTGCTTTGCATCATCTTGACGCTTTCATCAAACTGAAACTTGATCATTATCATGATAAACGGAATGATCCAAATGCAGGATATGTTTCCGATATGTCTCCATGGTTGCATTTTGGGAATATCTCGGCTCAAACGATTGCTTTACAGATACAATCTTCAAAAAAAGACAAAGAGTCGATAGATGGGTATATTGAAGAATTGATTGTTCGAAAAGAATTGGCTGACAATTATTGTTTGTACACTTCAGATTATGATAATTTCAATGGTTTTCATGCATGGGCTCAAACATCTCTGAATGCTCACAGATCCGATGAAAGAGCATATCTTTACTCTCAACAGCAGTTTGAACAAGCCAATACACATGATCCATTGTGGAATGCCGCACAAATGGAAATGATCAATACAGGCAAAATGCATGGATATATGCGCATGTATTGGGCGAAGAAAATTCTGGAGTGGACTCATACCCCTGAAGAAGCTCAAGCCATCGCCATTTATTTGAATGATACATATGAATTGGATGGAAGGGATCCCAATGGTTATACAGGTATCGCATGGAGCATTGGCGGGGTGCATGATCGAGCATGGTTTGAACGCCCTATTTTCGGAAAAATTCGATATATGAATGCGAATGGATGCAAATCCAAGTTCGATGTCAAGAAATATATTGCCATGCATTCAACAGAAAACAAAGGCGACAGCTTATTCCCCTAAAGAAATTCTCTTTGCATCGCACGGTAAATCTTGTAAATTTGTAATCTCATTGTCCTTAAATAGGCTTTGTTATGGCGGGTGTAGCTCAGTGGTAGAGCAGCGGGTTGTGGCTCCGCTGGCCGCGGGTTCAATCCCCGTCACTCGCCCCAGAAGCTCGACTTATGTCGAGCTTTTTGCATATCGGGCCGATTCCCCTGATTCAGTCCAATGGTTCTCATGTAGCATATGGCGGGAAGCATGCATGAGGTTATTGTACGATCATCATGTCAGATATCAAGGGAGGCGGATCGATCACCCTTCCTGTTCCATTCATGAATGCAATGCGAATCATATGTGACTGAAGAATTCGGATTGAAGCTATACTAATACCCTGCGGCAAATCTGCTTTTGGAGAGATATGCGCCACCCCTCCCACTTGTACTCCTTGGATGCGAAGATCGCAATATGCGGTACCTCCTGCAGGTTGCAAGGGAGGACAATCAACATATACATTCTTATGCATGACCAATGAATGTCCCCAAGACATTTGACCCGACGTGGAGGAAATCAACATTTGCGAACTTTGATTGGGAGGATTCAATGGTAGTGTATAGCTAATGTTTTGTTGTTGCGTTCCGGCGCGGATCATAGAGTAATGATGTCCCCCGGGATAATGGCCTGTACTATTCCCTGGTTCAAAGAAGAAAATACCCCTTGAAAGATTGTCATTGGATGCTAGCCAAATATCCATATTCCCCAATATGTATGTATTTGGAGCATTGATTGTCATGGGTTTGACAACTGTTCCATTTTGTGCCAATGAACCAATTGAATTTACTGCCAAGTGAGAGAGCGTCAAGCCCGTACCACCGAGTATGATGGACCCTGCTCCGGCCACAACATTGTTTTTGCCTCCAAGTATCATTCCTTGAGACCCATGAATTGTTGAACCAATGGAACCAATTGCACTCCCGGAATGAGCAGTGACATGCGTGAAAGACCCCCCAATTACGGTTGCATCAACAGCACCTGCATAATTGTTTTTTCCTGCAATTGCAGCTGAACTTTCAACTCCTGCCGTATTTGAAATTCCTAAAGAAACGGTTGAATGACCTACTGCAGTATTCCCATAGCCTCCTGCAGTAAATCCATAGGTTCCGCTTGCCTGATTATTATATCCACCTACAATCACTGCACCAGTTCCTTGTGCATCATTGAACATACCTCCGACTACTGATGATTGATCACCCGAGGAAACATTGTTCATACCACCAAGCAATGAAGAATAATTTCCGGAGGATACTTGATGCTGTGCATTCCTCGACAATTGAAAATCGACTGCATACATCCCTCTTTTCATACCTCCTGATTCATTATCAGGCAAAGAACCGAGTAATGAGCCACTACCTTTTGGAGCAAGAATCATGTCAATATCATAGTCATTGCCTTTTGGAGTGAACATATGTGCCGGAATTTGAGCATTCGGAATAGCAGATGACCTACTTTCTTCAAAATACAGCAATGTGTCAACAGGAATTGAACATGTTACAAGATGATTATGTTCATCTTCAAGAATGCCGAGTTTCTTTCGAAGTATAATCGAAAGATTCGACTCTTCAATAATCCCATCCTTCAAAACAGGATTTGGAAACTTACCTGTCAAGTCGCCACCGGCTACCCCTTCCGGTGGCAACGAGACAGGAATTACCCCTGATTGTAATTTTTCTTTTGTTATAGATTGATTCTTCAAATGTTCATTTCCAATAGAGGCTTGTCTAATGGAAAATTCATAACCATGAGGACTAGTATTTACTGAGATAAGCGAATCTCCTTGAACAGAAATTGCATTGAAGTCCAGGCCAATTCGAATGGAATCACCGGAGATTTCTGTAAGCAAGGGTGTTAATGGTGATAAGACCACAGTTCCTGATATTCCATTCATGGACTTAACCATACCTGTGAATGTATCGCTCAATGAATCAGCAATTATGGCATGCACAGCTTTGGGAACCATCCCAATCTTAATTCGTGGTGATTGTTCCTTTCCATTGATATCCAATCCCAACCAAAGATCTTTTGAAAAATCAAGTGATAATGGAGATTCAATTCCTAATATCGCATTGATCAATCCATCTCTGGTGGAAATGAAATGTCTTTCTTGCCATAAAGGGATTGAAGCATCAGGATGAGAGTACAGAGAAAACACAATCCATGCACTGTCCGGAGTTTTATTTCCACTTGAATTGTGTAATTGCGCCTGAAATGAAAAGGTGATTGTGGTATCTGCATATGCTATGGAGAACTGTGAGCATAGTACCAGAATTAATGTCAATTTCATGATATCCACCTGATGAATCATAAACAATCTCATTGCATGCAACCTATGAGATTCAAGGGAATAGAGTATCACTTCAAAATCAATGAAAAAACACTGAAGGTAAAAGAATTGGTTTTTTATGTTCGGATCATTCCGTAATTACGCAAGGGGAATACGAATGTAATGGGGCATGTATAAAGAGGGCATGCATTGACAATAAAGCCTTAGAAGGAGGCATATTTTATATAATTAATCAGGAGATTCATAATGATGAATCAACAGAATAATTCAAGCAATAATTCTCAATCAGGAAAGGACGGGAATGAGAATCCAATCATTACAAAACTGAAGAATGAGATTCTTCAATTGCAGCAAACATTGGAGATAAGGATGGAAGAGAATAAGTATCTACGTATGCAACTCCACAGATTAGATAGAAACAGAAAGATAGGAGATCTTCCATTTATTCAGAATTTACGACCCGAAACGAGAGAAAGAAGCAGTACATATATTTTTGGATTAAAGGAAACAGATTTTATTCCAAAGCTTCAGCTAAGAAAGCAATTGTTGAGAAGGCATCCCATGCTATCATCCAATGACATTGATTTCAGCATCATGCTTTCCATAGGATTGACAAACAAAGAAATCATGATTTTATCAGGGAAATCTCATTCAACAATAGAAAATAATGCAAGCATATTAAAGAGTAAATTATTTGGCGAACATTCGCAGAGAGATCTTAGATCATATCTTTATTCCCTGGAGATAGATGCAATAACAGATTCATCTCGCGATTTTTCGATAAATAAGATAATGCGATCTCATGACATCATATTATCTCAGACTGAATGCAAAGTCTGTGGAATGATAGTGTTACGAATGCGGAATAAAGACATTTGTGATACATTGATGATATCACCACGAACATTGGAAAGTCACAAATATCGAATAAAGAAAAAATGCAAACTCACCCGAAGTGAGTCATTGATTGTCAAACTCCATGAATTGATATCCCCTTATCTCTAAAACACACATAGGATATGAGATTCATATCCTATTTTTTTTCATCATCAAGAAATGTATCAACGGTAATGCGCACTGTTCGAGAATAGAAACGTCCTTCAGGCAAGTGCAATGGGAATAGCAGATCATCGAAGCCGCGTCCTTCCGTCACAATTTTATTTGCCGTGAAATATCGCGATATTTCTTGCGCGCGTCGAAGCGAAAGTGACCTATTATATTGGACTGCTCCGGTTCTATCCGTATGACCTGTAAGTGTAAGAATTGAAGTAATGAGAATATTCTTTTTTACATCCTGGATAATGAAATTGTTTGCTTCATCAACAGCTGATGAGTTATATCCAAATGTAATCAGATTATACTTTTCAACTTTGTTTTTGTTTGCTATGACTTGTTTTACAGGAATCGAGGTTTCCCCGATCACTTTTTCAGAACCATTTTTATCTGTTGCGACAATTTTAAGCTCAACATTTTCAGCATTCAATAAATCATCTGATATATTCTCGGCAAATGTACGTAATGTATCTTCCATGTACGAATCACCTGTTTTCAATACTACCGATTGATTTCCGGTTATTGCTCTCAATTCCCATTGTTTGATATTTTCCTTATTCAATCGATCAGTGCTAATACGAATATCATTGGGAATTACCCTATAACTAGTATCGATGAATTTCACCGGCAGAAAGATATCCGGATCATTCGATGATATTTCCACTCGCCTATTTTCTTCCTCACCATATCCCGTATTTATTCTTGAGGGTTGTTCAGGAAGATTCCTTGCTTCAACATTGACGCGTTCAGGCTTTATATTCCATGTTTTTACCAGATAATCCTTTATGGCTTCACCCCTTTTTTTGGACAGAGCCGTATTATTTGCTTCAATTCCATTATTGGAATTGGTTCCTGTGAGATTGATTGTTGCTTCCGGTTTGTTTTGAAGTCTTTGTCCTAGAATATTCAATACATTATGATAGAGATTAATGGCAGAATCAGTCCTTATGTCTTCAATTGAAAACATTGATCTCTCTTCAGTATTCAACTGTTTATATCGCGAAGGAATTTCAGCGGAACTCGAATCAAAGAACACATAATTGATGATTGAAAACATATTTCTCGCAACCTTTTTTTCAATATTGATAACATTTTCCACGGGACGTCCATTTGTATCATATAATAATGCCTTGATGGGAGACTGAATCAATGAAGTCAGATTCTGTTTCATCTGAACTTGATTGCGATTTGGATTTGTAATTGTGAGCGTTGGTAGAAGAATCGGATCTTTTGTTTCAAGCGGTATGATCACTGTTTCTTCTTTGGTATATGAAAATACAATTGAAACACCGAATCGCATTGTATGAACCTGCCATGTTTCATTCGAAGTCAAAAGATCGGTTATTGGAAATTCATAAGCAATTTCAGGGATCAGTTGTGTCGTATTACTTGCATTCAAAGGCAATGCATATTTTGCGTGTATCACTATTCCACCTTCTATGACCGACATTTCGGGTATTGTCCCACTATCCTCATTTCTTATTCGAGCTTGATTATCCGTAAATACAGCATTACTTGGTATTTCCAATTTCTCATACTGATCAAAACTTGTTGACAGTATTCCACCAAATCGCAGTCCACCACCAATCGAAAATGCGTCATCGACTCTATAATTTGCAAGAAATGACAGACCTAGAGAATAGATGTAGGTTGATAGATTGTATCCTATTCTTGCGAGTGTAAATGCCGGATTTTTAGTAGGATCATCGATGAGTATTTCTTCTGCTTCGTAAAATGTTCCCGGTATTCCCTTGAAATCCAATCGGGATTGCAATGATAAAGGCATGGTTTCATAATCATATGTAAAATCCAAGCCGAGTGAACCGAGAAATCCTTCTGAATTAGAATATACAGGGCCGCAGGACGGCACTCCGGGTAAAGCAGAAAAATCCACATGATGTCGATATAATGAAGGGAATACACTAAACCCCGCCTTCCATAGCACTTGTTGTCTTACGACTGTCGTATCAGCCGCGAACATAGTCGTGGTAAAAAGAAAAATGAGCAGTGAGCACAGCACATTCATTTTGCTATGACACAAGGAGTGGTGAGAAGATCGCTTGGTGTTTTCATAATGATAAAGTATGTACCGGATGGTATAAATTCGGTATCTATCTTAAGTTCATGATAACCGGGCTTCAATGTTCCTTCGTGAAGGGATCCAATCAATTTTCCATCTGGTGCATACATGAGAATTTCCGTTGCACCTTGCTCGACAATACTTGTAGCAACGGTAAGCAAACCTTTTGCAGGTAATGGAAATGCCGATAAGGCCAATCCCTGTTTTAATGTGCTTATGAGACGTGGTTTACCATCTATAAAACACAAGTCTTCCAATTGAAATTGACCATTTTTCTTGATGATTATAGCATTCGGGTGTTCTTTGACAGCAAATGAATCCCATGTTACAGCTGAAATTGCTTCATTCCCAAGCTTGACTCTGAATGTTATTTTTTTAATGATACCAGCCGTATCAGTACTTGTACCTGAAAAGCGAATGGTACCTATATCATTGACTCTTGTAAATGAATCATGACCACCCATTGGTTCTAGTACTGTGGCATTATATGTAAATGAACCGGTAAATGACCAAAGTGTCCCGAATGGTAGTTTTTGTGATGACTCAATGATGATGGGCATTTCTACAGTTTGACCTGCTTTACCGCTGAATACAGGCAATACTACGATAATGCCTACATTATTTTTCGGCAGTGAAGAACGCATAGTGTACCAAAATCCACTTCGCACTTCACCTGATTTTTCAAAACTTCTACCTATTGCTGTTTGGCTAAGAGTTCCATGAATTACAGAACTTCCGCTGTTAGCAGTCGTGCCACCTGCTCCCCAAACACCACGCATGGTTTTTTGGGCATTGACATCCAGACTCATGAACATGAGCAAGATTGATATATACAACATCAATTTCATGGCTGAATGACTGTGATATCTACATT
Source organism: Ignavibacteria bacterium (assembly GCA_016873735.1). Classification (GTDB taxonomy): domain Bacteria; phylum Bacteroidota; class Ignavibacteria; order Kapaibacteriales; family UBA961; genus UBA961. Next base: position 57,060 of record VGWD01000013.1, read on the forward strand.
CACTGCAGCTGGATTTATTGGGCCATTTGTAGTATTGACAAAACGGACCGAAACTGTATCTGCTGCCGTCACTCTGGCATAGCCGATAATTATGCCGGCTTCCATTTCTTCTTGTGGTGAAACTTGAACAGTACCTCCAACCTGAGCGCCTGTAACGGTGATTACAATTGATTCCGAACCACCATATTCTACAAGATTACCGGGATTAACATTGATGTTATGTGCTTTTACAATTGGAGTATTCCAAGACATGATACCATTTGTATTAGAAACCATGAATTGACCATCAGCAGTTGGCGCAGAAGTTGGCAATGTATATATCATGTCTGCAGTGGCATTTCCCGATTTGAATCCGACATAATTGCTACCGGTACCGGATGCCTCGTGGATGCGAAGTTCACTTGTTGTGGCACCACCACCGATGGATACATTACTGTTAACAGCAAGTGTTCCGGAGACATTCGTATTTCCATTTTTCATAATTGAAAATGCAGTTGATCTCACTGCTGAAGTACCATTACCAATAGCGAATAGTCGATCGGTAGAAACTGCTGAGGATGTCGTTCCTCCTGCATCAGTAGCATATATACCAAAAACAGTTTCGCCAAATGAACCAGCGGTATTTCCAAGCCCACCAACAAGTGAATATTGTCCTGCAGCTGTATTAGACCTACCGGCCAATACTGTGGATTGATAAGCTGATGCGGTATTTAATGCACCGCCAATAATCACTGAAGTGTGTGCATTGTTTGCTATCTCATTAGCGAAACCACCGGAGATCACAGATGTATCGGATCGAACAATTTGTTGTTGCGTATTCCGAATAAGTTGAAGATCAACCGAATGAATCCCTCGCTTTGCTCCACCTGTTGCTGCATTATCAGGATAATCCAACATGAAAGAACCTTTGCCTTTGGGATTAGCTACAAAATCTATGTCATCTTCCGGACCAAGAGGCCTTACCAAATGTGCTTGAATTGAACTTTGACCACCGGGATTCAAATCATTGAATTCGAAATAATCATTCACATTTCCACCTGCATTAACCCATGACAATATCCCGGCTGTGGTAGAAGAAAGTACTTGTCCACTGGAAGCAGGAGCAGCGGAAGGCAAGGTGTATGTTACATCAGTCGCAATTGAATTTGGTGCTTTGAAAGCAACATAGTTTGTACCATTGGGGAATGCACCAACAGTATTGTATTTTTCATAAAATCTCAATGTTCTCACTGTATCATCATTATTGGTTAACCACAAATGAACATTATTGAATACACCGGTTCTTGGTTGAGATATATTTATTCTCCTTGCATATAAACTTGTTGAATTGTCTATGATATTTCCATTAAATCCAAATGAATTGGATGCAGTTGTTTCAAGAACCATTTCAACACCACCTATTACGGCACTTCCTTCACCTAATGCAGAATTTAATGCGCCACCGGATACGGTTGAATACCAGTTATTTGCTTTGTTTAAAATACCCCCGCTAATTGTAGAGCGCTTGCCCAATGCTTGATTTCCTGCGCCACCTCCTACTACAGCTGTGGAGTCAGAAACCATATTCGAGAGTCCACCTCCAATAAATCCTCCATAACCTTGGGCTATGATAATATTTTCAAATCCACCAGATATTGTCGCATAATTAGCATAAACAGTATCTTTATATCCACCACCAATAAAGGAATAAGATAGATTTATAAAGTTATGTACACCTCCACCCAACATAGATCCAAATCCATAATTATGATTCTTCCATCCACCAACAACAACACCATAATTACCAGTTACTTTATTTTGACGACCACTTCCGATCATAGCATACTCATTAGTCACAGCATTTTGTAAGCCACCAACTATTAATGAATAATCACCTGAAATCGTATTGTAATAACCAGAGCCTATAAAGTTGAATTTATTTCCAGCACTATTTCCTTGTCCACCAACAACTACAGAATATTCATCATAGGTTGTATCATTACTACCTCCTCCAATAAAACTGTATGAACCGGATGTATAGTTATAATAACCACCAGAAATGGCAGAGAACATATTTGTAATTGTATTATTTGATCCACCAGATATAACTGAGGAATTACCGGAAACTCCTATTCTATTTGATTGTCCTCCACTTATCACACTATAGTCTCCCTTTGCAACTTGATTAGCCTGAGTTCTATTTAATTGTAAGTCAATCACTTTTAAACCTCGTTTTTCATTTGTGCTATTAGATGGAATATTAGTCAAGATAGAACCACTACCTTTAGGAGATAATATGAAATCTATACTGCCTTCATCACCAAATGGTGTTATGCTGTGTGCTGGTATTACAGTATTAGGAATAGATGATGTTCTTGCTGTTTCAAAATAGTCTATCCCTGAATTCGATGGCGCCCATGTCGTGCCATTCCACTTCAGGATCTGATCCGTCGTTGCTCCCATCTGATTCAATTTGGCTGCTGTCACTGCACCATCTGCAAGTTTAGCCGATGTCACTGCACCATTCTTGATCGTTATCGAGTTATATGTACCCGATACATCACCATTGAATTGCGTTGACTTCAATACATCATCCGTTGAATCTTGATCACCGGTATTGATGATTGAATCATTCGAGATGGCTATACCAAGTCCTGCCTTATACACTTTACCTGAATCAAGTGCTGGAGCCCATGT
>VGWD01000014.1 GCA_016873735.1 Ignavibacteria bacterium
GATTCATGTTCTTCAACACTAACAAAGGATTCTGCATATCTATAAAGACCGGCTTCCGAAGCAGCATACAGAATGATCTCATTCGAAGTTGCAATAGATCGCATCATCCAAACATTCCTTCGTGGTTTTATTCCACCGGGATTTGTAAACCAAGGAATATCATTATCGAATAGTCTCGTGAAATTTGATGCCAAATCTTTTTTCAAAATGAGACCAGGGCCGGGAATGACATCATTTGCATCAGAAAAGCCACCTAAAAAAAAATAATCTTTGTCTTTGTTGTCTGCAAAACAAATCGACCAAAAACTTGTGTCTCTCAATGAATGTTCATTCCAAGTATATCCACCATCTGTGGTTTTGAAGACTCCACCATTTGGGATATTACCCGGAAGAAAATATGCAATGATTGCAAATCCTAGTAATGGGTCTTTTTTGCTGAACACAATTTTGGGAATTTCGGCATCTTGAAAGTTACGCAGAATCGTCACACGATTCCAAGTAATTCCGGCGTCGGTGGAACGCTCAATTATTCCGGTTTTGCAACCAGCATACATGATATTCGAGCTGTCAGTACGGAAAGCAATCGTACATAGGGAAGGCACATTCAAAGTTCCCAAGGTATCCCAAGTCAATCCCAAATCACGGCTTCTAAACACTCTATTCGAAGCATTGTCTCCGGCATATATGATATTGGCATCATTCGGCATTTCCATGATTGTTTCACCGGGTGAAAGAAATTGTGGCTTTTCTGTTTCAAAAACCGTTTCCCAATCTCTTCCCTGATTTGTACTTCTCCGAATGGAATTGAAAACACCACCGATGAGAACAATATTTGTGTCTTTGGATGATATCAATACATTGGTCAATTGAGAACTTCCGCTTCTGAATTCGATGCTGTCAACAGACCAAGTTCTTCCGGCATCATGCGATCTATAGAGCGTTCTTCCCAAACCACCAACTATCATAGTATTTGGATTTTTCGGATTGATTGAAAGTCCATATGCCGGTTGATCAAGAAGACGCGTCCAAATTCCTTGTGCATGCAAAAGTTGCCCACACAATAAACACATGACTATCATCATGTTATTTTTCATTTCGATATCCTTTGAATGAAGTATTGCGTAGCAATTGTGCAAATCCACGTATTGCTTGTTCTGCCTTGTCGGGATTTAAAGCATAATTCCAAAAATATTCCAAATGACCTTTCCCCATTGCCAATTGCATTGCACCTTGAGATTTATGCTCGGCGATCAACCAATTTACAATGACTGAATAGTTTAGTTTATTTTGATAACCAAATGATGTCAAGCGATTGAAATAATCAATCGGTTTGGATTGATGCATGGAAGTCAGTGGATATGAAGCTAGACCATTAAATGACAACAATGTTTGATCGCTGGTATCACGTACACTACAGCCAATAATGATCGGCCTTTGTTCTAAAGGTATTGAAGATACTGCCCGCAAAGCAAGTATTGTGGCTGCTTTGTGATGACCATGTGTTGATTCTGTCGGAAGTAACGTGAACACGAAATCATATGCATGTTTTGTCTGAAGGTCTTTGATTTTTGCAATGACTCTTGATGTATCCCATACCAGATTCAACACAGTATCAGCATAAAGGGTATATCCTGTATCCTGTTCATCCATGAAATGATAATCACGTAATCCGATATATGCTCCTCCTGACATCATTTCCTTTTTACGAATTGTAGGGAGCGCCATTCTTCCGGATTGTTCATTCGTCAATTCTTGATGATAAACTTCTTCGGCGAGTGTTGAATATTTGTATCCGCCTTCCCCATTGGTAACAATCAAGATATCAGCGATGCCATCCAATTCATGGGTCACTTTATATATTGTAGCAGCAAATGCGGTTTCATCATCCGGATGAGCGGTTACGATAAGAATCTTCGGACCATTGGAGAATGCAGTCGAGACTACCATCACAAGGTTGATCAGGACTGATAAGAACAATTGATTGTTGTTATTGATCATCATATGGTAAAATTCGAGAATATGATTGGCAAATCAAAAAGAAGCAAAACAAAAAAGCCCGATCTCAGCGATCGGGCTTCAACTCTATTTGTGTTGGATTAGTCGTCCATGCCTTCATATAAATGCTGGAGGCGTCCGCGAAGATGGAGGACGGCATAGCGCTTTCTTGCGAGGAGCGTATTGATATTCACTCCGCTTTCTGCAGACATTTCTCTGAATGAAACTCCGTGAAATTCATTTCTTTCAAACACTTCTCGCTGCTCTGTTGGCAATTCCTTGAGTGCATCCTGAACGGTATCCCAAATAGTTTTACGGAATAAATCTCCGTCAGGATTATAGGACATGTCACCGAGTAAGTAGTCGAGTGAATCATTCCCTTCTTCTATCTGGCGAGGAGTTGCCAAGTCTGAAAATGACTCTGCTCTTTTCTTGCGATAGAAATCAATGATTTTGTTTCTGACAGCAGTGAATACCCAGGAAGCAAGATTCTCAATCGGCTTCTGAACATGCTCAGCGGCAGCCAAAACATTTGTGAACACTTCTTGCAGAATGTCTTCCGCATCTTCCTGTGTTCGAACTCGCTGGCGTATAAAACTTAAAAAACGCTTACGATCAGCTTTGAACAAAGCCTCGATTTGCAATACCAAGTCCATTTTCTCTCCTCCAAGAACTGTGGTGGAAATAGCTACTTCATCCTTAGTACCCCCAAATCGCTCATCATCAACATAGATGATGTGAGGAGTTGGTGTCTCCGGCCCTGCCACAGGCCCGGTAGGATTCATGTCTGATGTAGACCCTTGATTAAATTCCAGCATGATGATGCTCCTTAAAAGCAGTGGATGAATTCGCTGACCTATTGTCATCACGAAATGTTGTAGCTAATCGAACCATTCAGTCCTTTCATAAGTGAGAAAAATCTTTATCTGTCATTTTTGCAGAATCTGACACATTTTTTGACAATTTGACATTGCATTGTCATTTTGTCCGAAATTCATGTCAAATTTGCTAAATCAATACCTTAATCTCGAACAATAGGGTATAAAGGAATTTTTATGCCAAACTTTTCCGAATTGCCCAGAGCCCGCTTGTACCCTGCATCTGTATGACGTAAAATACCCATAAGTGGGTCATAGGTAAGGACGCGTTGAAGTCTTTGTTCGGCGGCATCGGTACCATCCGCAACGATCACCATTCCGGCATGGAGTGATAGTCCCATGCCGACCCCACCTCCATGATGCAATGAAACCCAAGTGGCGCCACCAAGAGTATTGAGTGCAAAATTGAGATAGACCCAATCTGCGATTGCATCGGATCCATCGAGCATTGCCTCTGTTTCGCGATATGGAGAGGCCACTGAACCGCAATCGAGGTGATCTCTTCCAATGACTATTGGTGCTGACACTTTTCCTTCGCGAACCAGGTTATTGAACATGATGCCGGCTTTTGCTCTTTCACCATAATTAAGCCAACAGATTCTCGCAGGCAATCCTTGATATCCGATTCTTGATTGTGCATTCTTGATCCATCGATGCAATCCTTGATGTTCAGGGAATAATTCCATGATTGCTCTATCTGTCATGGCAATATCATCCGGATCACCGGAGAGCGCAACCCAGCGGAATGGACCATTGCCATCGCAGAACAATTGTCTGATGTAAGCCGGAACAAATCCTGGGAAATCAAATGCATTCTGCACGCCGGCTTTGTCTTTGGCCACACCTCTGAGATTATTTCCATAATCAAAAACAACAGATCCCATTTGTTGAAAAGCCAGCATGGCTTTCACATGTTCGCCAATTGAATGATGAGTTTTGTCCAGATATGTTACAGGATCGGTTGATCGCAGCACATCTGCTTCCACTTTGGACACACCTGCAGGATAATACCCATTCAAGGGATCATGAGCAGCTGTTTGATCAGTGACGATATCTGGTTTGATATTTCTTTTCACAAGTTCGGGAAGTATTTCTGCTGCATTTCCAAGTAGTCCGATTGACAATGCTTTTTTTGATTCAATGCACTCTTGTACAAGTGTCAAGGCCTCGTTCAAGTCATGCATTTTCACATCGCAGTATCCATCATGAATTCGCTTGTCGATACGGGATTCATCTATTTCAATGCACAATGCTACAGCACCATTGAATGTAGCAGCAAGTGGTTGAGCGCCACCCATTCCACCCAATCCCGCGGTAAGAACGAATCTTCCGTGCAAATCACCACCAAAATGCTGTCTGGCACATTCGGCGAATGTCTCATATGTTCCTTGCACGATTCCTTGGGTTCCGATATAGATCCAGCTACCGGCTGTCATTTGACCATACATCATGAGTCCGAGTTCATCCAATCGACGAAACTCTTCCCAATTGGCCCATTGTCCAACAAGATTGGAGTTAGCAATGATCACTCTTGGTGCATGTTCATGCGTGGGTACAATCCCAACGGGCTTACCTGACTGAACAAGCAATGTTTCATCAGGATTCATGGCACGGAGTGAGTCCAAAATAGCATATAAGGATTCGGGATTTCTTGCGGCCTTTCCATATCCGCCATATACAATAAGCTGTTCGGGATGCTCAGCAACTTCCGGATCCAGATTGTTTTGAATCATTCTATATGCTGCTTCAATTTGCCAATTGGCGCAATGAAGAGTAGAACCTTTTGGGGATAAAATGGTTGAAAGGGAAACTTGTGACATGATTAATGCGACCTATTAAAAATGACAGTGGGAGGATAACTCCTCCCACACATAAAAAGTTCACTATTATTCTATTGGCGAGGCGATCAAGGGTGGTTTTGGAAAATCACTTTCAATGGGCTTAAATTCAAGATCTTCAAACATCAAGTCCGTCGTGATGATTGAAGCTGAAACAAATTGAGCTCCACCTGTCATGAATGAAGAAACCACAGAGGACGCCAGTAAATTATATGCTCTGCTCTTTTTTCCTACAAGAATGATATCCTTGAATGATGCAGGACTAATGCCCGCCAATTCACCGCCGCGAACACGTTCTTCTCTACCATCGGGATAAACCTTGTATGCTTCCAATACACTCATTTTGGAATCACCTTGAGCAAAGGGATATTCACCGGATGTTTGTTCATATAAAACGGTGTACAAAATATTTTGATTCAATGCTTTGCGTATGATGATGCCATAAGGTAATTCTCTTGCTTTGCATAAAGACATCATTTTGGATTTCATTGCTTTTGCTTCAACTTCCTTTTTCTTGTCCAAGCACATCATTTGCATTATGCCATAAATAGGTGCGCCACTACGAGAGTGTCCATTACTTGAACGAATGCGTTTTGTTGGAATTCTTCCTGATAGTAGCGTTTTCAAATAACCTCTTTCAACAACATTCACCATTTGAGCAGGGATTCCTTCATCATCGATTGAATAATGCCCGACCAATGATGTTTCATCAAACTTTTGCAAAATCGGATTATCAATCATGGAAAGAAATTCAGGCAATACCCTACCGCCAATCTTATTCTGGAAAGCGGTATATCTATCATTGTCTTGCACACCTCTGTCAGTAAGCGGAGGTCTTTGAACAATGCATTGAGGAGCGAAGATTTGCGCAATGATTTCATGCGCAGCTTGACCTTCCATGATGATCGGACCTGAATATGGATCGGATAATCTTGGAGCAGAATAGAGCGTTTCAAATGAAGTTGCAAGTGCTTTCACCGCCTTTATCAGTGAATCTTTGGCGGGAAGATCAGCATAAGTACGGGCATATGAGGTATAGGTTTCCGCAATGGGCATTCCATCTTGGCATTGCCCGGAAGCAATGACTTCAATGCCAATCATATGTTTTGTTTTGATGTATTCTCTACCTTCGGTATTGACATAGAGCAAAGTTTCGGGAAGATGCTCCATACTAACCGAGCTTGAAGAAATCGTGCGTGAATTTCTCAAATGCGAGGATAATTCCTGAACCAACATTTCTGCTTTTTCGAAATTGAATATTCCATGCTCGGGAATATCTCGTAATTGCGCGGCCCCGAGCAGATTGAAATCATGCGTGGTATCGGTACGCAATCTATTCTTGATTGCAGCTTCCTTTTTTGCAAGCAATTCTGCTGATTGTTTATAGCATGCATCAGTTGCGAGCCATAATTCTCTTCGCAGTGTGGGATAATCAAGCTCAATCGGGATGCGTCGATTCTTGAATGATTCTTCATCGTCCCCGCTTCCAAAAAATCCAAGACTAACATCAAAAAAGTTTGTATTGTCAAAGGTGGGATTTCCAACACGGATACCGACTGTCAGAACTGCCGACATTCCTTTTTTGGTATTCACCGTACCACCCAGAGTGGCCTTGACTGATACCGTGTTTTTGATTGTCAAAAGATATTCGACATAATAGGGTTTTTGCAGTGATTCAACATGCAATTCAGTCAGAGCCCTCTTTGCTTCGTCACGCATTGCGCGCATCAATTCATCATGTGTTGATGCATGAAGGGTATACAAAGAAGCTGAAAAAAAGAATATGCTCAATAATCGTAAAGACATGAAATTTCCATTGTTTGAATGAATACAAAGCTACAAAAGCTGTTGCTATTGCTTTTGTTCATTGCCATGAACAAATCGACGAAGCGTAACGATTCTTCTCACCGGGGCAATGTCTTTTTGATGCATGATTGCCTCGTTTTTCACCATTCCAATTCCTTTTGACAACCAGACATGATTCTCAAACATCACATTTCCGGGAGCCTTTGAAAATGAAACATAATAATAACAGGGAAAAGAACCTGCAGTCACAGATATCAACGCCGCGGTGTCTCGCACTTCAACTTTAACTCCATTTGAAGTATAGGTTTCGCCTTTATCGGCAGGATACTTATATGTCAGACTGAATACAGGAATCTTGGTCGTATCATCCGGATCTTGAGGCCAGCTGTATATTCCCTTGGCTCTCACTGTATACCAAGTACCACCATTTGGTGAAGCAGATGTTCGTATCAGTGAACAAGGATTGCTATCCAACATAGTGGATCCATGAACATATAATGTATCCCCTTGTGGGAAAGGAAACTCTGCGTTTGGTTGCAGAAATGTGCCTGTTGCAATATCTTGATATGCTATGTCAAAAAACCAGGCATTGTTCGTTGCCAATGGCATCATCAATGTGTCATCTCTCTGTTTTAAGGGATGTTTCATCGATTGTTGCTGTGAATCCAAGGGTACTTCTTTTCTTTTTATGCGCTCATCAGAGCAAGAGATCAAGAAAAAGGTAAAGAATAGGCATGCCAAGATTGTGGTCATAGATTAGGCAGAACGGTAAATATTTCTCGATTTTTTGGCCAAATTACGGCTAAGCCGCAACCCAAAAAAGTGCTTTTTTTCCCGTATCTTTGTCAGCAGCATCATCTTACTCTCATTCAGAGCTTATATGTCGAATTCGAACAAACTGTCGATTCCTTCCGGAATGAATTCAAAGGCTGTCCATGCAGGCACGCAACGTGATCATTTCGGTGGCGTGAATACGCCTGTGCAGCCTTCAACCGCCATAGAGTATTTGAATGAATCGGGATCTGTGCCATATCCGAGAAATTTCACGATACCCAATCATGAAGCGGTGGCAACCAAGATTGCAGCTTTGGAGGGCGGTGAAGCTGCGCTTGTATTGGCCACGGGCATGTCTGCAATAACAATAGGAATATTGGCGGCAGTTCAACCTGGACAACATGTGCTGATGCAAAGCAATATCTATGGTGGAACAAGGGCATTTGTTGACATACTGCGATATAAACATGATATACAGGTGACATTGATCGATCGCATGGTGCCGGAAGAATTGGATGCGAAAATGACTGGCGACACAACTTTGGTGTATATGGAAACGCCAGCAAACCCTTTGCTTGACATCATCGATATTTCACCGATATGCCAATGGGCGAAGGACAATCGCATTCTTACGATGATTGACAATACATTTGCATCTCCGGTAAATCAACAGCCACTGAAACTGGGATGTGATATCATCATGCATAGTGCCACAAAATACATGGGTGGTCATAGTGATCTTATGGCCGGGGCTTTGATCGGTAAAAAAGATTTCATTGAACGATGCAGAACATTGTCTTCAATCTATGGCATGTCTCTCAATGCGGTTGATTTGTCCTTGCTCGAGCGAAGCATCAAAACAATGGTATTGAGAGTGCGGCAACAAAATTCCAATGCAATGGAAATCGCACAATGGTTGAGCAAACATCCTTTGATTGCGAAAGTGCATTATCCTGGATTGACATCACATCCGGGTCATGAAATAGCGGCAAGACAAATGTCCGGATTCGGAGGAATGATGTCTTTCGAACTTGCCGGCAATGATACCTCATTTCGAGATGCTTTTCTGAGATCATTATCCATGATTTCAGTTGCGACAAGTTTGGGAGGTGTCGAATCCACGATGACGATTCCGGCACAGACATCTCATTCCCTTCTCACTCCGGAAGAACGTTCTGCAATGGGGATTCATGATTTGCTCATTCGTTTCAGCATCGGTATTGAAGATCCCGAGGATTTGATTCAAGATCTTGAAAGGGCTCTTCAATGAAATCCACGGAAATTCCCGGTAAAATTGATTGGTTGATATTTTTTATAGCAACAGCATTATTGCTGTTTTCAGTCCCCTTCGTATATAGTGCAAGTGCATATGTTGCATCACAAAAATTCGGATCTACAGAAGGGATAGTGATGGGGCAAATTTTCCGTGTGGGAATTTCGCTTGGGTGCATCATCTTGTTTGCTCGCATTGACTATCATCGGTACAAACATTATTCCAAATTATTGTATATCATAGGAATTGGGGCATTACTATTGGTTTTGGCAGTCGGCGTAAAAACCAAAGGGGCGGCTCGTTGGATTGACTTGGGCGGATTGAGCATACAACCATCTGAATATGCAAAATATGCGCTCGTGATTTTCATGTCCACATGGTTATCCGATAATTTCAATAAACTGCATGACTTCAAAAAAGGACTTCTCCCGGTTCTTGCAGCCGGCGGACTGGTGATTGGATTGATTGCATTGCAACCGAATTTTTCATCGGCAATGGTCATTTCCATCATCATGCTATGCATGCTATTTGTGGGAAATGTAAAAATGCAGTATTTCCTTACGATATTTGGAATCGGTATTTCCCTTCTTGGCGTTTATGGTGTTTCAGCCGCTTATCGGATGAAACGCATCATGTCCTATATAGGCCTTGGTGATGATGGGTCTTCCAATTATCAATTGAAACAAGCATTGATTGCCTTTGCCAATGGAGGACTCTTCGGAGTCGGCCCCGGGCAAAGCAATCAAAGAGATAAATTTCTTCCTGAAAGTTATAGCGATTTCATCTCATCCATCATTGGTGAGGAATATGGTTTCTTCGGCATATTGGTGATGATGACGCTCTTTGCATTATTCCTGTTCAGAGGATTGCGGATAGCGAGATTTGCTCCCGATCGATTCGGAAGCATGCTTGCTTTCGGCATTACCATCACGATATCAGCATATGCATTTGTGAATGTCGGTGTCAATTGCGGAGTACTTCCAACCACCGGATTGCCATTGCCTTTTTTGAGCTATGGAGGAACCGCTGTGTTTTTCTCGGCCTGTGCTGTGGGAATATTATTGAATATCGCATCTCAATCAGGAATGTTTCCCAAAGCCGGTAAAGTCTAATTCATTTTTTGTGAGCAATTGAATATGTGTGGAATTGCGGGTATCGTAGAATATGCGGTTTCTGACTCCGGGATTCATCATGAATTATTGAAATCCATGAGTGATGTGATACAGCATCGCGGTCCCGATGATGAAGGACAATGGATTTCCCCTTCACGAAAAGCCGGATTTGCATTTCGCAGATTGGCCATCATAGATTTAACACCGGCAGGGCATCAACCGATGTCTACGCCTGATGGACGCTTCACGATTGTTTTCAATGGTGAAATTTACAATCATGCGCAATTGAGATTGGAATTGGAGTCTAAAGGGCATGTCTATCATTCACATTCCGACACAGAAACAATTCTCTATGGCTTTGCGGAATTTGGTCCGGCCTTTTTAGAGAAGATGGTTGGCATGTGGGGCATTGCGATTTGGGATGAACATGATCAATCATTGTTTGTGGCAAGAGATCGTATTGGTATCAAACCTCTGTATTATCATCATGCGAATGGTCGATTCATGTTTGGATCGGAAATCAAATCCATTCTCAAACATCCTTCGATTTCTCGCTCCATCAATCATCATGAATTTGCAAATTATCTCACATTTTCGATGTCGAGTGATACAGATACGATGTTCACCGGCATAAATAAATTACCTGCAGGACATTTTGGCATTCTTCGCAATGAAGATTTCACCACTCATCATTATTGGCAACCACTTCAGCAAGGGGCGGAATACTGGGATCATGATGAATCAGCAACCGTTAATGAAATCATGCGTCTTCTACGGCAAGCTGTAAAAGACCGCATGATGAGTGATGTGCCTTTTGGGGTTTTCTTGAGCGGTGGCATTGACTCGAGCACCAATGTTGCTTTGATGTCCGAGCTCATGGATCGGCCGGTTGATACGTTCACGGTGGGCTTCAAGGAATTGCAGAAATACAATGAATTGGATCAGGCACGATTCATTGCCCGAACATTCAATACCAATCATCATGAAATCCTGATTGATCACAAAGATGCATTGCCTGTGCTAGAACAATTAGTTTGGCATGAGGATGAACCGAATGGAGATCCCGTTTGCATTCCGCTAAATTTTCTAAGCAAATTGACAAGGGAGTCAGGAACGACTGTTATTCAAGTGGGCGAAGGCAGCGATGAACAATTCATCGGATATTCATGGATGATTAGAGATCTGAAATTTCACGAAAAAGAATGGAAACGATTTCTTTCCTATTCTCGGCAAATCCAAAAAATGATCTATGAATTAGTGAAGCCATTTCTCATGGCATCAAAGAGATATCTTATTTTGGATTATATGCGCAGAGCAATTGAAGGACATCCTTTGTATTGGGGCGGAGCGGTGGATTATACTCCGTCACATTTGCGTCAAGCTCTCGGCCCTTCATTCAAATATCTTGCCGAAGAAGTAAGTGAAATGCCTCTTCGATTGGATAAAGAAATTGCTGGGATTCAAGCACATCCGGAAGATTATGCTCAACGCATCGCCAATTATGAATTGTTGCATCGTCTTCCCGAGTTATTGCTCATGCGCGTCGATAAAATCACGATGGCGCATTCTCTCGAGGCAAGAGTTCCCTTTCTTGACCATCGTCTTGTTGAATATACAATGCGCATTCGTCCGGAGCTTAAGAGAAAATCGTACAATGAGTCAAAGTACTTACTCAAAAAAGGTGTGGATGCTTTGCTTCCGCATGAAATCATATATCGAAAGAAGCAAGGATTTGCCGCACCTGTTGCAGAATGGATTAGGGGTCCATGGTATAATTATACGATGAGCACCATCCTGCAATCACCTCTTACTACATCAGGCATATTCAATGATGCATATTTCCGCGTGATGCTGAATGATCACAAACAACATCGTGGCAAGAATGCAAAGGCATTGTATACCGCTTTAAATGCTGCCCTTTGGCATAGGGTATGGATGGAGTGAGTCGTTCATTTCACTTCACGGTTTTAGGAGGCGCTGAAGAAATTGGTGCCAATTGCTTATACCTTTCATTTGGCGGAACAGGCATCATCATTGATGCCGGTTTACATCCCAAAGAACGCGATATTCGTGCTTTCCCGAAAATTGATGCACTTGCTTATCAAGACATCGATGCCCTGCTGATCACCCATGCTCATACCGATCATATCGGTGGCATGCCATTTCTACTTAAACAGCATCCATATTTGTCGATGCACACAACAGCTCTCACAAGAGACATAGCATCTGTGATGCTGAAAAACACCGTTTCATTGATTCGAGTTCAGATTGAATTAACCAATGAAATGCATGATGCGATTTCTTTGTATGACAAGTCAATCATAGAATATATCAGCACAGTATTCGAGACACATGGTTATGAAGAAACATTTGAAATCTTCGGAAAACGTTCTCAGCATGCAGTCGAGTGTACATTCCATGATGCGGGTCATATTCCCGGTTCGGTAGGAGTACTTATGGAGTGGAATGGAATGTCGGTGTTTCACACGGGTGATACATGTTTGCATGATCAATGGCTGATTCCAAAAGCATCATTTCCAAAACATCATGTGGATGTAATGTTTTGCGAAAGTACGAATGGATCCGAAGAATCACATCCGACAAAAGATACCATCATGAAAGAATGCGCACAATTCATCAATGATGTGTCGAATGCGAATGGAAGCATATTGATACCTTGTTTTGCTTTGGGAAAAACGCAAGAAACATTGATTATGCTTCATGAAATGCAAAGAAAGGGAATGATTCCACATTTGCCTATATATTCGGGTGGCATGAGCAAAAGTATTTCTTCTGTGTTTGATCGATACTGCTATACATCCCCTCGCATGAATCCGGGTTTTGAAATCTCCGACATCGCCGTGCATCCAATACCATATGAGGATCTTTCGAGGGCAGCTTTCTTCTCCACACCTTCCATTGTGATTGCCTCAAGCGGTATGATGCATGCTCAGACTACGAGTCATAAGCTTGCAATGCAATGGATGCAAAAACCATCTTTCGGCATCTTATTCAATGGATGGCAGGAACCAGATTCACCAGGATATGCACTGAGCAATTCCGAACTCGGCATACCGTTTTTGTTCTCCGGACATCGCATTGAACGCAAATGCAAAGTCGCATCTATTCGAATGAGTGCTCATGCCAGAAAACGCGATCTCTTGACATTGATTCGGGATATACGACCTAAAACACTTGTCTTGATACACGGAGAAACCTCTTCATGCGAAGCCATTGCCATGGAAGCCATGGACATGTTCGATGGGGATGTGAAGATCATTCTCCCACAGCAAGGGAAAGCATATGATGCCGAAGGAAGAAAACTATCAAACAGAAGCAATCATTTCGATCTCGATTAAGACATCTTTTGGCAAACGACTTACCTCAACCGTGCTTCTCGCAGGCTTTGATTCTCCGAAATATTCAGCATAAACAGCATTCATTGCCGCAAAGTCATTCATGTTTTT
Source organism: Ignavibacteria bacterium (assembly GCA_016873735.1). Classification (GTDB taxonomy): domain Bacteria; phylum Bacteroidota; class Ignavibacteria; order Kapaibacteriales; family UBA961; genus UBA961. Next base: position 13,144 of record VGWD01000014.1, read on the forward strand.
TAGAAAAACCGTGGTTTTCACCACATGCAAAGCTGAGAGACCACTGGATGTGAGTAATCCATTGCAATTTGCAATCACTTGTCTGGTTTGTTCAATTATATCGGACCCAATGATCGAAGCACCATCGGCTGAAAGAGGAATTACCCCTGAAAAGAAATACAGGTTTCCCACTTTGATTCCTTGGGAATATGGGCCTATTGGTGCCGGAGCTTTATCTGTGAGGATGAATTCTTTCATGTTCATCATTCCTTGATAATTAACGAATACCCTTGCAAAATAGAGAATTCATCAATCATTTTTCCCCAATGTAGTATTCAGCCATTCAATCATTCTCCACCCTCGAAAAAAGTCGTATTTTACGCCATATGTTCATCCATTTGCAAGCATTATGAATTCTACTCTTTTGGAAGTCAAAGATCTGATCACCGAGTTTCGCAGTGATGATCGCGTGCATCAGGCCGTTCGCTCCATCAGTTTTACTGTTGAACGTGGAAAAACACTCGGAATCGTTGGTGAATCAGGTTCAGGAAAAAGCGTCACTTCTCTTTCAGTGATGCGATTGATACCGAATCCCCCGGGCAGAATTGCAGGTGGGTCCATTCTCTTTCATGAAGATGATGGTACAATAACCGAATTGCTGACTCTTCCGGAAGAGCGCATGAGGACATATCGTGGAAATCGCATTTCCATGATTTTTCAAGAGCCAATGACTTCGCTCAATCCCGTATTCAAATGTGGTGATCAAATCATGGAAGCAATCATGCTTCACGAACATGTGAATAAGGAGATTGCTCGTGAACGTGCATTGCAATTAATGAAGGAAGTGCAATTGCCAAGACCCGAGGCAATGCTGGATCAATATCCGCATCAATTGTCCGGCGGGCAAAAACAACGCGTCATGATTGCCATGGCGATGTCTTGCAATCCTGCATTACTCATTGCAGATGAACCGACCACTGCATTGGATGTAACCGTTCAGGCGACTATTCTTGATTTGATGCATGAATTGCAAAAGAAGCATAATATGGGGATGATGTTCATCACACATGATTTGGGAGTGATAAAAGCTATAGCCGATGATATCATCGTGATGTATAAGGGCAAAATTGTAGAACAAGGAAGCGTTCAAGAAATTTTCGAGAACCCTCAACATCCTTATACCAAAGGATTATTGGCCTGCAGACCACGCATGGACAAAAAACTCCTCATTCTACCAACAGTCCGTGATTTCATGGATGAACATGCCGATGGCACCATCACCCCGAAAGCTCTGGCGCATGAAACCATTAATACTGTGATTGAAAGCAATGTAATTTCATCCGAAGCAATATCACAACGCAATGCGGAATTGTCTGCGCAGAAGCCAATTCTTTCTGTCAGGGATTTACAAGTTCATTTTCCCATTCGTTCTGGTGGCGTATTTGGTCAAACCAAAGGATTCGTCAAAGCTGTTGATGATATATCTTTTGATGTATATCCCGGTGAAACATTGGGTCTTGTGGGTGAATCCGGTTGCGGAAAAACTACCACCGGAAGAGCCATCTTGTGTCTTGTGGAACCCACCGGTGGATCTATTGAATTCGATGGGAAAGATATTCGCGGTTTGTCCAAACATGCATTGAAGACACTTCGTAAAGATTTTCAAATCATTTTCCAGGATCCGTATAGTTCTCTTAATCCTCGGTTAAGCGTAGGAAGTGCCATCATGGAAGTGCTTAAGGTTCATAATGTGATGGACAATGATGCTCAGCGCAGGGAATATATCTACTACTTGCTGGACAAAGTAAATCTCGAGCCCCATCATTATGGAAATTATCCTCATGAGTTTTCAGGCGGACAAAGGCAACGTATTTGCATCGCTAGAGCGCTTGCATTGAAGCCGTCATTTTTGATTTGCGATGAATCAGTCTCTGCATTGGATGTATCCGTTCAAGCACAGGTTTTGAACCTGCTCGTAACATTGAGAGAAGAATTCAACTTGACCTATATTTTCATTTCACATGATTTGAGTGTCGTGAAATTCATCAGCGATCGCATTGCTGTGATGAATGCAGGAAAGATCATTGAATTGGGAACAGCTCAAGAAATCTATGCTTCTCCAAAAAATGAGTATACACGCAGACTCATTGAATCCATACCCGGAACTCGTTCATTTTCCTGACCGACCTATCATGAAACTCGACATACATGCACATATACTTCCAAAGACCTGGCCTTCATTGAAAGAGCGTTATGGTTATGGAGGATTTATCGAGCTTAATCATTTTCGTGAAGGTTCCGCAAAAATGATGCGCGATGATGGATATTTCTTTCGCGAGATTCAAGAGAATTGCTGGAATCCGGAAGTGATTCTCAAAGACATGGACAAGCATTCGGTTGATTATATGACGCTTTGCACCGTTCCTGTCCTGTTCAATTATTGGGCAAAGCCTGAACATGGCGCTGATTGGTCGCGATTCTTGAATGACCATCTTGCAGATGTGTGCAGAGAATATCCTCGATTCATTGGTCTGGGAACTGCACCCATGCAGGACATTCCACTTGCAATCAAAGAAATGGAGTATGTCAAGAACACACTCAATATGCCCGGTTTGCAAATCGGTTCCAATATCAATGGATTGAATCTTGATGATCCTGCACTTCATCCATTTTGGGAGGCAGCCGAATCAATGAGTGCTTGCATTATGGTGCATCCTTGGGAAATGGCCGGAGCCGATCGCATGGAACGGTATTTTCAGGAATGGCTTGTGGGTATGCCTGCCGAGACCACACTTGCAATCACATCGATGATATTCGGCGGAGTATTCGACAAGTTCCCCAAACTGCGTGTCCTATTTGCTCATGCAGGTGGATCATTCCCTTTCACGATGGGAAGAATTTCACATGGATGGCATGCCAGACCGGATTTATGCGATGTGCATCACATCAAGGATCCTCGTTCTTATGCAGGTGCATTTTGGGTTGACGGAATCACGCATGATGAACAAGCATTCAAGTACTTGTTGAATATCATAGGACCTGATCGGATATGTTATGGAACCGATTATCCATTCCCTCTCGGTGATTTGGAACATGGGGCATTCATAGAGGCAATGGATATTTCAGATGATATAAAGAGAAAAGTTCGAGCTGATTCCGCGCTGGAATTTTTGGGAATTCAACTATGATCACATCAACATGATGTCTGACAATGTTTCAAGATCATGCATGAATGTCCTTCTCCCCTCATCAAATACATTCCCCTGTTTACCCTGAAGCCATAGAATCTTTTGCTCTCCGAATCTTCGCTCTTTTATCAAATTCACTGCTTTGGGATCAGCTACTGAAGTTCCCTTCATATCATTGGATTGAGAAGTGAATTGTTTATCCATGAGATTGCAATATGCTTGAACAATCATGTCAATTCCTCTTTTTCTTGCATCTTCCGTATACCCTGCAATATGAGGTGTAGCCATGATTGTTCGAGGATGACCGGCCAATTCTCTATTCCATGATGGCTCCTGTTTCCAGACATCAATGGCAACATGAATATCGGAATCATTCATTGCCTTGAGAAGTGCATGCTCATCAACCATTCCACCTCTTGCTGCATGTATGAACAAGCTTGATGAGTTCATAAGAGAGCAATGATATTCCTTGATGAGATTTTGGGTTGGGAACAAATCATGAGTATTCATGGCAGCATGAACAGAAATGCAATTCGACTGCATAAAGAGCATATTCAAACTGACCCATTCAACTCCTTCTGTGACGTTTTTTCCATAAGATTCAAGCGGTGGATCTGAAGCAAGAACGCGCATGCCGAGCAATTGACACATCATTGCAACTCTTGTTCCTATTTGCCCCATGCCGATGATGCCAATTGTAAGATTTGGGAACTGTGCATTCGTCTTTTTCTTCCATTCATGCAATGCAGTAAGAACATATTCCACAACAGGCATGGCATTCGATCCCGGAGCATGAGCAAATGCGATTCCTTTATTTCTCAGTGATTGAACATCTACATGCTCATATCCGGCAGTGCAAGTTCCGATGAATCGCAATTGCGTTCCTGTAATCAGTGATTGATCGATTTTCGTGACTGAGCGAATGAACAAAGCACGAGCTCCCGATGCGAGTATATCTTTCTTCGTCAGGTTTCGACCATCAAATGGCACCAATTCTTCATCAAGCTGATGCGCATAATTGGTCAATGGAATATGTGAGTCATAGAGAATCACGGCAGGCCATTGAGAAGTGCATACAAATATACCTCCTTCACCATAGATTTTCCATCAATGCTCCGTAATTTTGTGGTATCAATAGGAATAAAGCCATGATCAATATTGTGTTATGTATACTTCTTTCAATCTGCATATTGAGTGAAAGTAAGGCTCAAACCACTGCTAAGGAATTCATTTCCGCGGCAGCACTGAAGCAAGGCATGCAAGACTTGAATGGAGCCATTTCTGATTATACGCATGCTTTGGAATTGGATTCCACTCGCTTTGATGTTCTCATCGGGCGTGGCACATGCTATATGAATGTCGGGAAACAACAAGAGGCGCGATCTGATTTTCTGAAATATCTCGAAAAAGATCCAATGAATTTAGATCTCTATTATTCAATAGCGATTACGTATTTATATGAGAACAATCATGCAGGGGCTTTACCTCATCTGGACAAGGCAATTGCATTAAATCAGGATTATCCACCGAATCGGACTATGCGTGGACAGATTTTATCCTATTTGGGATATACAGTCACGGCATGCAATGACTTCATGCATGCAATGAACATGGGAGATAAAGAAGGCGCTGATCTCTATCACAAACATTGTGGAAATAGTTGGGATTCTACCGAAGGATATGTTTTGACATGGCCTGTGGAAGAAGGATGGAAGATGCAGTCATCCATGGAAGACTCAACCTTCCGTTTGATAGAGTTTCTGAAAGAACATGAAAGTCCTGATACATGGACGGAATATGGAGCAATGTTGACCCTTCGAGGATTTGAACCGGGAACGACATTGCATTCGTTTTCAGCATCGATAAAGAATGAGTTTACAGCAAGAGCACCTAAAGCAACAATGCGCATCATTGCTCAACAAAAGAACGGTCCAAATCCTTGGATGATCATTGCTCTTGAAGCACCAATGACCACCAATCACAAAAAACCCGAATCGCAATTGTGGCATCTGGTGATGGGAAAATCTACCATTTATGGAAATTTCAGGGCCGTCAAGGAGAAAAAGCTCACCCATAAACTCATCAGTTCATGGACTTCATTTTTCCGGTCGGGTACAATCATTGAGAAATAATCAATTGATACCGTTCGAAAAAAGTCTGTAAGGATGTATCATCCCGGATTGGGTCATAGGTAATAAGCACTTCTTCTTGCGTGATGGGATGCGTGAATTGAAGAGATGTTGCAAAAAGCAATAAACGATGCAATCCAAAATGCTCTCTGAACAAACGATTGAATGCTCCGTCTCCGTATCGAACATCACCTGCGATGGGATGTCGTGTATGTGCACAATGCTTTCTGATTTGATGCCGCCTCCCTGTTTTCAAATCCACCTCCATCAATGAAATCCTCGTCGTATCAAATTGACTTGAAGGATACTCCACTTCTTTGTGTGCTCTCATGAAAAAATGAGTTTCCGCTTCTCTTAGTTTATCATCGATGGCAATAGGTGAATCTCAAATACATGATTCCATCCATCCCCTTACAATAACATGATAGCGCTTTTTTATGCTACCTTCCCGCATGCAAACATTCAATGCGAAATGCGATTCTTGATTCAAGGCAAACAGTACGATCCCGCTTGTTGCTCTATCAATGCGATGTATGGGATATACAAATGTTCCCAGCATATCACGTAGCAAAGGCATGCAGGATTGTTCATTTGGAGACAAAGCAGAATGATGAACATGAATGCCGGGGCTTTTTGCAATGGCAATGCAATATTCATCGTGATAGAGAATGCTAAATGGAATCGATTCAGTCATCCGCCAAATGAGCAGAAGTAATTTCGGGAAAACGTTTGCGAAGTATGCGTTCTATTCCACCATGTAATGTGATCGATGATGCACTGCATTTCGAGCATGCTCCTTGCAAACGCACATGGACTCTTCCTTGTTCATCAATCGAGACAAGTTTTATTGAACCACCATCACGTTCGATGCCCGGTTTGATCTCTTGATCAATAACCTGTTCAACACGAGTGAATAAATCGGATATCATGACTGTTTTCCAAGAGCATCTTTAAAATAGTCCAATGTCTTTACCAAGCCCTCGCGCCTCTGAACACTTGGCTCCCATTTCAATATTGCACGTGCTCTGGTGATATCAGGTTGACGTACTCTGGGATCATCCTGGGGCAAATCTTTATAGGATATTTTGGACATGGATCCTGAAATTTCCAATATTTCTTTTGCAAGGTCCAGCATCGATAATTCATCCGGATTCCCAATATTCACGGGGTCTGATTCATCAGAAAGTAGTAATCGATAAATACCTTCAACCAAATCATCAACATAACACACAGAGCGAGTTTGTGAACCATCACCAAAGACTGTCAAGTCTTCACCACGCAATGCTTGCGACATGAATGCGGGAATGGCTCTTCCGTCTTCAATGCGCATGCGCGGACCATATGTATTGAAAATCCGAACGATGCGTGTTTCGAGTCCGTGATATCTATGATAAGCCATAGTCATTGCTTCGGCAAAGCGCTTTGCCTCATCATACACACCACGAATTCCAACGGGATTCACATTCCCCCAATATGATTCTTCCTGAGGATGTGTAAGTGGATCACCATAGACTTCGCTTGTACTGGCAAGAAGAAAGCGTGCTTTTTTTGCTTTTGCCAATCCGAGTGCTTTATGAGTTCCCAAAGAACCAACCTTCAAAGTTTGGATGGGATAGCGAAGATAATCCACGGGTGATGCCGGAGACGCAAAATGAAGGATTGCATCAAGTTCACCATCGATGTACATATATTCAGTGACATCATGATGAATGAAACGAAAATGTTCATTTCCTATAAGGTGAGCTATATTGTCAGTGGAACCTGTGATGAGATTATCCATGCAAATCACATCATATCCTTTTCCGATGAATTTGTCACAGAGATGTGAGCCCAAAAAACCTGCACCGCCTGTTATGAGTATGCGTGGCATCAGCGTTGTACCTCAATTGTATTGGACAATGCACCAAGCGCATCAATTGTACACACCACAGTATCGCCCTCTTTCACCCACAATGGTGGATCATACACTTTGCTTCCATTCAATTCAAGGAAACATCCGGTTCCACAAGTACCTGAACCGATGACATCACCCGGATGGAGTGTGACTCCATAACTTGCGCGCTCGATGATTTGTGCAAAAGTCCATGACATGTCTTTGACATTTCCAAGAGATACGGGCTCACCATTCAAAGTGCATGTCATTTGCAAATCATATGTAGCACCATTTGGAGTATCTATTTTCTTGGAGGCGAGTTCCTCTTTAGTCACGAGCCATGGGCCTAATGTGGTTGCAAAGTCTTTTCCTTTTGCCGGTCCAAGATTAAGTTTCATTTCATGCATTTGCATGGCACGTGCACTCCAATCATTCATCACCATGAATCCTGCGATATACTCATCGGCTTTCGAAGCAGGAATGTCTGTACCTTTCTTTCCGATGACGATTGCTACTTCCAATTCAAAATCCAATTGCTCCAAATGCATCGGGCGAACGGTGATCGGCCCAGGACCAAATACCGCTTGATGATTTGTGAAATAAAAAATTGGAATCTCATCAAATTCAGGAATCATGTCGAGACCTCTATTCCGGCGAGCTGCTTCAACATGCTGTCTGAAAGCATATCCATCACGCATCGATGTTGGATGCGGTACAGGTGAAAGCAATGTTACGATTTGTTCAGGAATGCCAAGATGCATTATATCACCCGTCATAGTTTCGAGCAATTTTGCATCATGCATCGCTGCATCCCCCAAGCGGAGGAAAGAAAGGATATCGGAAGGAAGATATGGCAAAGTGAATCCGGCATCAGACTTCACATTTGCGCGCATGACAGCAAGATCATATACAAGATGATTGCAGAACATGCCCAAACGTTCAATATTCGGAGCCGGTTGAAAAGTGATGAGTTTCATGATTGTTCCTTAATAAAAAAGGTGTCCGTTTTCATTCGAACACCTTCAAAATTACTGAATTTCAGAGTCAATGCTGAATGGAATATTAACTCTCAAGGGCATGACGCAAGGATAATGCACCAACTGTTCCAAATCCTGCCAAAAAGAGCAATTGGAAAGGAATGGCCGCTATTTCCAGATAAAACAATGAAATGGAAATACCAATGATGAAATAGATCGTGAAGAACAATTCAACCAATACCGCTCCACCAATTTTCTTCTGAACATATTTTTTCTTTTTCCACTCGCCATCAGCGCCAACGATTTTATATTTCGGAGTGCGTAGAAATGCTGTTTTCTTACCGGTCAATGCTTCAAACACCGCTCTGGTATTATTAACTGCAAAACCCATGCTTCCTGCCATGAAAACCGGGAATAACATAAGTCTTCTACGCCAGTCCAAATGTATCGCTCTTTGTGCATACATGTAAAACATGAATGTGCTCACAGAGGCAAGCACGAAGATTCCCATCATCGTGAAAATTGAATCATAACCTTCAACGGTATTTTTGATCACCACCAAAGGAACATTCAAAAATGCGGTCAAGAGAATAAATGGAAATACGATATTGCTCGTGAGATGCACGGTACATTCCAATTTCACTTTAAGTGGAAGCGAGGAGCTCCAAACCATCGGCAATAATTTCTTTGCTGTTTCAACCGCGCCTTTGGTCCAACGGAATTGCTGGGTTTTCAATCCATTGATGTCTGCAGGCAATTCAGCAGGTGATGTGACATCATTCAAGAACACGAATTTCCAACCGCGAAGTTGAGCGCGATAGCTAAGATCCAAATCTTCTGCCAATGTGTCTGCATGCCAATTTCCCGCATCTTCGATACAAGACTTCCTCCAAATTCCGGCCGTACCATTGAAATTTATAAAGAATCCTGCTTTATTGCGCACTTGCTGTTCAATCACGAAATGACCATCCAGAGCCAATGCCTGAGCTCTTGTCAAATAAGAATAATCTTCATTCAAATGTTCCCAACGTGTTTGCACCATTCCAACGCCTTCATTGCGAAAATGCGGAACGGTTTTCATCAAGAAGTCTTTCTTGGGAACGAAATCGGCATCGAAAATAGCAACAAATTCACCCCTGGCTTTTTCTAGCCCGCTTTTCAAAGCACCCGCCTTATAGCCGGTACGATCTATGCGATGAATATGCTTGATGTCGAAACCACGTGCTGCCCATTCGGCAACCAATCGACGTGATACTTCAACAGTTTCATCAGTCGAATCATCAAGAAGTTGTATTTCCAATTTGTCTTTGGGATATTCCATTTCGCACACTGCATTCACAAGGCGTTCTATGACATAGACCTCATTGAAAACAGGCAATTGTACGGTGACCAATGGTAATTCTGTAGGAGTTTCAATATTAGGAGTTGCATATGCTCTGGTTTTGTGATAGTAGTATATCATCACAAGACCGTGAAGACCGAATGCAAAAAGGATGCTTAATGAGATAAAGTACACAATGAGTATTGCAACTTCCATGGTATTTGTTTGGAATTAGAGTGAGTGAATGGTTGCCCGATACGGGATTACCATCCCGATACCACGGCAAGAAGAATATCTTCGCCAATTTGCTGCAGAGCTGCGATAACCGCATCTTCTCTTGCTTGTTGCCCCTGACTTATGAGATAGACTTGAAAGTTGGAGAATGTTCTTTTCCAGACTTGCTTTCGCTTGACAATATCTGTGTATTCTGTCTCGACAGAAACGGTGATTCTTCTCTCTCTTTCAACTTCACCAGGGCTGACAGACACAACAACATCTTCAATTCTGACAATTGTCGATTGTAATTGCGCATCGCCGTTGGCATCCACAAGCACAAGGGTATTGTCATTACGGAATTTGTCAAGCAATCGCCTCGTCAGCACATCTCTGAATCGAGGATTTCCAAAACCGCTATTGTCTTGCACCGCAGAAAGACTAATCGTCTTGAGATGATCCGGTATGGATCCGCCGGTGAAAGAATAGCATCCCGACAACAACAAGATGCAAATTATGGAAAGGATGGTGAGTAGTCTATTACTGATATATGAATAGTTGTTCATCATTATTATTCTCGATGATTATTCACTGCAAAAATGGATTGTTGAGTTGTTCTTCGCCTATGGTTGTCAAAGGCCCATGGCCGGGAAATACCACTGTTTCTTCCGGCAATGGCAAAAGGTATTGTGCTATAGAACTCAATAATGTTTCGGTATCTCCGCCGGGCAAATCCGTTCTTCCTATACTTCCCGCAAATAATGTGTCTCCCACGAAAGCACATGAATGCTCATGATCCACGAAACAGACTCCTCCTTCCGTATGTCCGGGAGTGTGAATCACTTGGCAAGTCCAATCTCCGCAAGTAAGTATATCTCCATGATTGATCATACCCGTTGGATTCACATTTTCCAGCTTGAAAGGTAATGGCCATACGGTATGGGCTTGTTGATCAAGCAATCTATATGCATCCAGCGGATGGACCAAAATTTCCCAATGCTTTTCGGCGCAAAGTTCAGCATCAGCTGTATGATCCCAATGTGAGTGTGTGAGCCACAAAGCTTCAATGTTCACTCCCTTCTCAGCAGCAAAAGTAGAAAACACGTGTATACTTTCATGTGGCGCATCGATGACTATAGCACATCCCTTTGACATATCGAGCAGCATATACCCATTTGTGGCCACCGGTCCGGATTCAAGTGCAAGAACTTGTAAATGCTCTGCATCGGGCAATGAATAACAATGCATTCCATCCATCATGCTTGCTCCTGTAATCGTAAGGTAAATTCAGTGATCATTTCGCGTCTATTTCCTTTTGCGAGATCACCATATCGGGCATCATGTTTCTCTCGGAGTGCAGGTGAAAGAGCAATGCGATATTCCTGAATCGCAGATAGATTCTTCGCTTCATAGGTAATCCTGAATGAATCATGACCTTCCATTGCGGGTTCTATCACTCTGAGGAATTGGCATGATTGAAATACACCCGTTTGCATCACTTCGGGTATATGCTCGGTTCTCATCCATTCCACCCATTCTTCGGCAATGGATGAGTCCACATGCATGGATACTTCATAAAAAGCAGACATTCAATCCTCCTTCAATACCAATAATCCTCTTTCAATATCACTGATTATGAGCCACATTGAAAAGAAATGGCAGAATCGTGAATGCAGAGGTGTGATTTCATCGTAATTTTGTATCCGATTGCACAAAAATGGGAATTCCTTACGGATTCACCGACATACATGATGGAATCTCTTTGACATGCAATCCCGGAGATATGTAAACTTTGTATGAAAACTGAACCAAATCAACGCTTGGAGCGAGGCGAAGCAGGCGCTCAAATCAGATTCCTCTTGTCATTTTACAAACCCCATGCCCTGAAAGGCCTGGTGGCATTGGTCACGATGTTGTTCACTGCATCGATAGGACTCTTGTTCCCCGCCATGATAGGGACAATGTTGGATGGTTTTATTCATCCCGAAACATCATTCTCCGTATTCGGCATTGCGCCATCCCCGGGAATGCTCGCCATCGGTTTGCTGATCCTGATTGCATTGCAAAGCACGATACGTTTTTTTGCTTCGATGACGATAACTCGCATCACGGAAACTTCACTGGCCGAATTGCGCACCAAAGCATTCAATCATATCATACGACTGCCCATGCATTTCTTTGCGGAACGGCGTGTGGGAGAATTATCATCTCGACTTTCATCCGATCTGTCTCAGATTCAGGAAACATTCGCATTCACGATACTTGAATTGCTAAGACAAACAATTTTTCTGATAGGTGGCATAGCTTTCATCCTCACGGCAGGCTTGAATCTGGCTCTTCCTGTTTTGCTCTCTTTGCCGGTGCTTGTGTTGATTGCAGTATTGTTTGGCAGATTCATACGCAAACAAAGCATGAAAACTCAGGATGCATTGGCAATTTCTGCAACTATCATAGAAGAAACATTGCAGGCAATCGCAAGTGTAAAATCCTTTACAAATGAGCACTATGAAAAAGAACGTTATCGGGGTGCGCTTTCACATGTGATTGGCTTGGCAATTCGCACTGCTCGATTGCGATCGGCTTTCGTTTCCTTCATTCTTTTTGCCTTCTTTGGAGGCATTGCAGGGGTCATATGGTATGGAGGAATGCTCGTGCAACAAGGAGACATTACGATTGGCACATTTGCCACTTTCTTGATTTATGCAATGTTTGTCGGGGGAGCAATGGGTAGCTTTGCTGAATTGCTCGGGCAAATTCAAAAAGCGCTTGGAGCTTCTTTCAGATTGAAAGAAATATTGGATACTCAAGTAGAAGACATGATCGAAGTCCAAGATACAGCAATGTTCAGACCATTGCATTCAGTTACTTTGAAGAATGTGGCATTTCGATATCCTTCACGTACGGACATCACGGCTTTACAGTCAATCAATCTGGAGATTGCATCAGGACAAAGAGTTGCATTTGTCGGTGAAAGCGGTGCGGGAAAAAGCACAACGGCTTCACTTATTCAACAGTTTTATCAGCCGACAGAGGGAATGATTTTGTTTGATGGAATTCCTGCCTCCGAGCTCGGACTGGCATGCATTCGCGCATCTATTGGCATTGTGCCACAAGACATCGTCTTATTTGGTGGTACCATCGCAGAAAACATTCGTTATGGCAATATCAATGCCGTCATGGAAGAAGTGGAACATGCCGCTGAATTGGCTAATGCAAAAGAATTCATCGAACGATTTCCTGAAGGATATCAGACAATCGTGGGAGAAAGAGGCATCACTCTTTCCGGTGGACAAAGACAAAGAATTGCAATTGCACGTGCCATTTTGAAAAATCCTCCTATTTTGATTTTGGATGAAGCAACAAGTTCTCTTGATTCTTCTTCTGAACATCTGATCAGCGAAGCATTGGAACGATTGATGGGATCAAGAACCACGATCATCATTGCACATCGACTTTCAACCATAAAAGATTGTGATGCAATTGCAGTGTTCTCCAAAGGAACAATCATTGAATACGGAACCCATGATGAATTGATTGCTCAACAAGGTGTATATGCTCATCTTTCAGCATTACAGTTACGATGAATCCAATAAACGAGAAAATGTCATGACTCAAGTAATACTCAATAATATTGTCAAGGAATATGAATCAGGCATACAAATCATTGCCGATTTGTCATTATCCGTTGAGCCGGGAGAGTTGCTTGTGCTTGTAGGCCCATCAGGTTGTGGTAAAAGCACTGTATTACGCATGATTGCAGGTCTGGAAGAAATCACTGATGGTGAATTGCTATTCGATGATCAAAAAGTAAATGATATGCCTGCAAAATCACGAGATATCGGCATGGTATTTCAGAATTATGCTTTATATCCTCATTTGACTGTCGCAGAGAATCTGGCTTTTCCTCTGACCCTTCGTAAAGTTCAAAAAAAAGAAATTCAAGATAAGGTCAATGAGGTTTCCACCCTGGTTGGACTTGAATCATTATTGGATCGTAAACCAAAACAGTTGTCAGGCGGACAAAGACAACGCGTTGCTCTCGGGAGAGCCATCATTCGAACGCCTCGCGTCTTTTTATTCGATGAACCCTTGTCCAATCTCGATGCTCAATTACGCGTACATATGCGCGCTGAAATAGTCAAACTGCAAAAGCGACTGGGAATCACCGGCATATATGTCACTCATGATCAAGCTGAAGCGATGACAATGGGAGACCGCATCGCTGTCCTGAATAAAGGCACATTGATGCAAATAGGCAAGCCCAAAGAAATCTATGAATCACCGGCAAATGGATTTGTGGCAGGTTTTCTTGGTAGTCCAACAATGAATTTTTTCAAAGGCACTATCATCATGGAGCAAGATCACATGATCTTTATTGAAGAACATGATGGTGCGCGTTTTACATTGCCATCAATGTTAATCTCAGGCAAATCAACTCTTCCCCAACATATCATCTTGGGTATCAGACCGGAACATTGCTCCCCACAGTCTTTACATGAGGAAGATCCTTTATGGGAGACAATGATTGAACAACAAGAATATCATGGTCATGAGATGATACTGCACATGATGTCCGGTGGAACCAGAAAATCAATGCGCATCCCCGTATCCGAGGACTATAAACCCGATATGCGAATACATATTCGATTGGATCACAAACATATTTGTCTCTTTGATGCTGATACAGGATTGCGTATATGAATTTCGCACCACATGAATTCGATCGTGAATGGAGATATCAAGATCCATTGGCCACTGAACTTGTGTTCAATGAATATGAGAAATTGCTGAATGTTCATGATGATAGAACATTGTTACCGCAATTGTTTACTCAACTGGCTCGTTGCAGAAGCCTATTGAGAGATAAGGATGGAAGCGAGGTTTATTTACAAACAGCTCATTCACTTATTGAATCACTGGATGCATCTCAGCAAATAGTCCCTCGCATTCGATATCACCTTGAAAAGGGCAGATTATTGAATGCATTGAACATTGAAGATAGGGGTGCGGAAGATTTCTTGTCTGCATGGAATGATGCAATCACCAATCATTGTGATTTTTATGCCATTGATGCAGCCCATATGTTGGGAATTGTAAAAAATGGCGATGAATCTCTTGATTGGAATTTCAAAGCGATGAAACACGCTGAGCAATCTCAAGACATGAAAGCAAAAAGTTGGCTTGGTGCTCTATATAACAATATTGGTTGGACATTGCATGGTCTTCAACGCTATGATGAGGCACTGCAATGTTTCCTGAATGATGAAGTATGGTATCGGGAAAGACATCGTTATGAAGAAGCATTGATTGCTCATTGGTCAATGGCAAAAATGCTGCGACTTCTCGATAGACCCGATGAAGCACTAAGGGAATTGTATGTGATTGCAGAAGAGAGAAAAGAGCGCAATCTTCCAAATGATGGATATCTTTCAGAGGAAATTGCTGAATGTTTATTGGCAAAAGGTCAAGTGGATCATTCAGCTCCGTTTTTTGCTTCGGCTTATGAGATTCTATGCGAAGATGAGTGGCTCATGCAGCATGAACAAGCCAGAATGGAGCGGCTAAAACTATTGGGGAATGTCAAGACGCCTTGACTATGCATGTCCAACTAACTGCACAGCCTGCCTTTTGAAACATTGCCGAAGCACTACAATATGAATGTTGAGATAACTCAACTGATCGTTCTAGATCCTTGATTTCAGCATCAGGGCTGATGAGTGTATAGGTCAATCGCACTGCTGTGAAGATTTTTGGGTGACTCTCAGCTCTATCGGAATCAACTTCAACATGCAAAGCGATGATGGTTTTTCTTTTTTTCTCCAATATGCTGATAATATCCATGATGGAACATGAAGCCATTGCTTGCAACATGATTTCCATGGGAGTACCATAGCATTTTTCCGCATGATGTGAGTCGAAATAGGTTGACATGCCTTCAGCATTCTTCCCTTCCAATAACATTCCACCTTTCCATTCAACTTGTGCTTTCATCTTTTCCTCAACGTACTTCTGATCCAATAGCATCAATTTCGGGAATCACCAATCCAAGCGAACCATCTTCAGCATTTGCAGCTAATAACATTCCTTGCGATTCCATGCCCATGAGTTTTGCAGGCTTCAAATTGGCAACAATGACAATTGTCTTTCCTATGAGTGCTTCAGGTGTATAATGCTTCGCTATTCCAGCAAGGATCTGTCTTTGTTCATTACCCAAATCTACTTTGAGCTTTACCAATTTTTCACTTTTGGGAACTGCTTCAGCTTCAATGATTTTTGCTGTGCGCAATTTTACTTTTTTGAAGTCTTCAATCGATATCAATTCTTCCTCCGGAAGTGATTCTTGTTCCATGGATACTATCTTTTCTTCTATCACTGCATCTTCCAATTTTGAAAATAATATTGGTGGTTGCTGTATATATTGTCCTTCAGACAATACAGGTTGAGCGATCCATTGCCAAGCATTCAAGCCAATGGTATTATGATCGCCAATATATGCTTCTTTACCGCAGGACTCCGCAATCTTTCTTGCAGAATGGGGTATGATTGGTGCAAATACGATTGACAATGCATGCAGCACTTGAGAGCATATGAACATGGTCTTTTCACATTCATCGTGATGTGATTTGATTGATTTCCATGGCTCTGCATCATTGAAATATTTATTTGCAGAACGAGCTATGTTCATTGTTTCCATCACTGCATCGCGCAATCTAAAGGAATGATAATGCTGTGCTGTGATAGTCATGCCCCAGTGAAGAGAGGCAAGCATCAAACAATCATGATCATTGAATTGCTGTTTGAATTCAGACGGAATTGAAGCAATCATTTCATCTTTTGAAGACCATGCTTGTTGATCAAAAAAGTGCATGAGTTTTTTCCAATCTTCCGTAAGATGTTGATATGTTCCGGACAGTGTTGGAACCTTCGAATCAAAATTCTTTGTCAGGAATTGCGTGACCCGATTGATGAAATTCCCAGGAATTGCAGCAAGTTCATTATTGGTCTTCGCCTGAAAATCTTTCCAAGTGAAATCACTGTCTTTGGTTTCAGGAAGATTTGTTGCAAGTGCATAACGAAGGATATCCGCATTGCTTTCGCCCGGAAAATCCTGTTGATAGTCTCGAAGGAAAATTCCCCAATTGTTTGATTTGGAGAACTTCTTTCCTTCAAAATTCAGGAATTCATTTGCCGGAACATATTGCGGAAGAATCATGTCACCTTTGGACATGAGGAGCATAGGAAAAATCAATGTATGAAAAACGATATTGTCTTTGCCAAGGAAGGCGACATAATTTCTGTCTTCGCCTTTTGGTTCAGACCACCAATCCTTCCATGCATGTTCATCAAGGCCATTATTTTGAGCCCAATGCTTGGTAGCTGAGATATATCCCAATACTGCTTCGAACCACACATAAATAACTTTTCCATCAGCACCATCAACAGGAACTTGAATTCCCCATTTCATGTCGCGAGTTGCTGCCCTGTCATTCAGGCCTTGCTTTAGCCATGAACGACTTTGTTGCAAAACATTGTCCTTCCAATCCCCGGAATGAGATTCAATATAATCTTCCAATTGTCGCTGAAAATCTCCCATCTTGAAATACCAATGCTTTGTGGATTTCACGATCGGTGTTTTTCCGCTGATGACACTCTTCGGAGAAATCAATGCGGTTTGTTCATAGGTGGCTCCACAACTGTCACATTGATCACCACGGGCACCGTCTTTCTTGCAATTCGGACATATTCCCTCCACATATCTATCGGGAAGAAACATATTAGCAGACTCATCAAAAAATTGTGGCTCTTCTTTTTCAATGAGCAATCCTTTTTTCAACCAATCTTTGAAAAATTCTTTGGCTGTTTCATGATGTGTTGGAAGAGAAGTGCGAGAGTAAATGTCGAAACTCATCCCAAAACCGGCAAATGCCTGTTCATTCATGGGATGATATTTGTCGATGATTCCTTGAGGGGTGGTCTTCTCTTTTTCCGCACTGATGGTTATTGCAACGCCATGTTCATCGGATCCACAGACAAATAACACTTCCCTTCCGGTGAGACGGAGAAATCTAGCATACATGTCAGCAGGTAGATATGCACCTGCCAAATGTCCGAGATGGATATAACTGTTTACATACGGCAATGCCGCGGTGATGAGTGTTTTTGCCATGAAATGTCTCTACATTAATCGGATGCAATTTACTCATTTTCAGGGAGTAGATGGCAATCACACAATGTACACACTCATTGATCTCGATGTGAATGTTGATCAACCTTTGAAGAAATGAATATCACTCATACACTTCATCCCATGAACATGGTTTGAACTGATATTCCACTCTTCGATTTCTTTGCCTGCCCTCCGGGGTGGAATTCGAAGTGAGTGGATACCACTCACCCCTCCCTACTGTGCTTATACGCCACTCTTCAATTCCTGCATCAATCAATATCTCCTTGATCGATTCTGCTCTGCATTCAGAAAGCCTGAGATTATCTTCATCTTTCCCTATGCTGTCAGTATGTGTAATGATGGTGATGCATGTATCCGGAAAGTTCATCAAGAACTTAATGATTTCATCAACCTTGGGGGGACAATCATTATAGGGTTGACATTCATTATATGGATATTCACATCCCTCAATAATGAATGTAGGTGGCATGACAGGCGGATCTACCGGTGGCGTGACAGGGGGTGCTACCGGTGGCGTGACAGGGGGTGCTACCGGTGGTGTGTCAGGTTGCGCTACCGGTGGTGTGACAGGTACCGTTCCCGGTTTACAATCAGGACATTTTGGACATACCGTGCAATGAATGCAGGTAATTCCCTGGCAAAAAATACAGATCACATGAACACAATCATGAGGACAAAATCCGCAATCATGACTTCCAACCTCGAGTTCTGTATGAATGATTTCAACTGTGTCAGTTTTATGATGAACATGCAATCCATCAGGTATTTCCGATATACCATCATGATCAGGTTCTGCACCATCGGATTGATATCTTAGCAAAAGATTTCCGCCATTGAATCTTCCTGATTGAGTATTGACTGTTGAAGCGTCATTGAGGAAGCCAAGTGAAATTGCACCAAAAGAAAATTCTATACCCAATCTTGCTTCACGCAATACGGGATTTACCATAAATGAGGTAGTGAATACATTGTTTCTAGCCCCTGCACAAAGACCGAATTCCATTGAATGATGCTCTCCACCAAACAAGGTGGAATCAGATGTGAATTGTAATTTTCCCAGTACGGAAAGCCAATCAAACACTGAATAGACCAATGAAAAACTATATAACAAATCTGCAGAATTCACAGAATTGAAATTTGTCATTCCGGCAGATATGAGTAGATCATCAATGGGTTTATGAATCAAGGATCCATTGAATCGAATGACGCTCGTTCCAAAGTCGGAATAGCGCAAAGAGGCACCAAGCCATGTATTGTTTTCGATGATGGGGAATCCATATCCACCATAGAAACTAAAAGGGGTATATGGATTGGAGGGCAATTGAGTGTTTTTTTGCGAGGTGATTCCCAATCCGATCCCATCTTGTGAATAGAACCCTCCGACTTGTCCATTATATTCAAAGTTCCGAGTATAAGGAAGCACAAGCACCAAATCGGAGTCGGGAACAAGTCCCAATAAAGCAGGATTCCAACCAACCGAAGTTGCATCATTGAACAATGTGAGAGGTCGATTGGTAAAGCGCTCCGGTATGAATGAACCCTGCCCAAAAACCGAATGTGAAATACCCAATACAAATAAAAGAAGTAGCACTGGTTTCTTCATACACCGCCCGGATTTACCAAAGAAATATCACTGAATATTAACAAGATAAACGCTTGATGTGAATATTAATTCAATCAATCGTTTTTCTTAAACATGTGTTCATGAGATCTATGATTGGCCCACTCAGCAACCAATTTGTGTAAACTCCACCCTTCTGTTTTGCTCCCTGCCCGCAGGCGTATCATTACTTGAAACCGGTAATTCTTCACCAAAACCTTGTGCTGACAATCGAATTGGATCTATACCCTTATCAACCAAAAAATCCATGACTGATTGAGCTCTTTTTTGAGAGAGATTCAAATTATAATCATTCGTTCCATCACTGTCTGTATGTGCATTCAAGCGGACACAGACATTCGGATTTTTATCCAAATAGGAATAAAGTACATCAAGTTCTTCCTTGCTTTCTTCTTTTACATCCCATTTGTCATAATCGAAAAATACTTTGCGAAGCTTATATGTTTTTCCGGTCGATTGATTGCCACCTTTGCTAGAATTTGAACTACTTGCCAAGTTATCAGACAATGGTTCTTCTGCTTCTTCAAATGGAGGATCTTCATCGGTTTCTTCCGGCATCGATTTTTTAGGAGTTGGCTGTTCAGTTTCTTCATCATCAAGCCATGAATCTTCATCTTCCGTTTCTGACTCTTTTGGCGCAGGTGCAGGTGCCTCTTGGGGTTTTACTTTTTGTGCACCTGTCGAGGTTGATTCAGGAGTTGAAGTATCAGGATTCTCAGCCTGTTTCTGCATGACTTTATTCTGCTGATTCAATACGCCGCCATCATAATTCATTACTTCGTGGCACGGAATTTTGCAACCACAATATCGACAGCCTACGGGGTGATTATGCCCACCATCATTCATTGGATGTTTATCGAAATCCTGTCCGTGACCATCATGACCTTTACCTTCATGTGTTTCGGGTTTACAATTTGGGCAAGCACCATGTCCATCATGCTTGTGGCGTGGGCCACCAGGGATGATTACATCACCACCGTGTCTAGGTGTGATATGTCCGCCGGGCTTTCCATATGGACATGTCAGGCCATTGCATGTGCTGCGTGAGCACGCTCTACCCGGACAGTCAACTTTAATGCAACGATAAGCAGGGCAGCGAGCATCTCCACAACGTTCACCTTCGCAACCACGAACGCCACATGCTTGTGTTCTACATATTGGTCGTGGATAGCGATAGTGATCATATGCAAATACATCATCATGATTGACTCGCAGCAGGATATTGCCACCGGTGAATCTTCCGCCTGAATTGTTTAGTGTAGATCCATCATTGAGTAGTCCGAGAGAGAATACATCGAATGCAACTTCGAGTCCGAAACGTGCTTCACGAGCAACCGGATTGACGGAGAATGATGTTATGATTCTTCTACGATTGATCGCTGCACTGATTCCGAATTCCGAAGAATGATTTTCTTCAAAATGTAATGGTGCATCTGCACAATAGCGCAATCTACCATACATTGAAAGCCAATCCCAGGGTGTATAGGTAGTTGACAATTCATAGACAATGTCTTTTGTGTTCACTGAATTCAAATTGGAAATGCCTGCAGAAAGATAAAGTCTGTTATAAGGATTATAAATCACGGATCCGCTATAACGAACAGTTCTACCACCAAATTCTGAATATCTGAATGAAGCGCCTGTCCACACATTATAACCGGGAACTTTGATACCCAAACCACCATAGAAACTCCATGGTACAAATGAGAATTCAGGCATACGTTCATTTCTCATGGATGTATATCCCAAACCAATTCCCTGGGAAGAAAAGAAGCCACCAACCAAACGAGTTGATTGCCATGTTCTATCATATGGAATAACGAGCACAACATCGGTTTCACCATTCATTCCGAGCAAAGCGGGATTCCAACCAACTGATGTTGCATCATTCATTAATGTGAGAGGACGATTGGTAAATCTATCCGGAGTGAATTGTCCACGTAATTCACTGCTAAACCCCAAAACGACGAGCAATAAAGCAAAGAAGTAAGAAAATGTTTTCATGAGTCATACCTGATTAAAAATGTCTTTTGTTTAGATAAAGCAATCGCCTTGCCAAACTATGAAAAGTGGGCATAACTTTTCTGCAAAACATCGCATTTCTGTTGAATCATCGTGGAGAAAGCAATGTTTTATATTGCTTACTTCGTAAAATCATGGCAGTTTTTTGAACTAAATAGTCATTATTGAAAAGTAGTGGAATCATTTCCTTTGCATCACGATATCTTGCCTGCATGAGCAATGTCAATGTTCGAAGAATATGGGGCTTCATTGCATTCAAACCTTTCAACATGTCCTTTTTGGATGAATTCCGAAGATTTCTTAATTGCTTTGCATATGCTGATGAATAACCGTTTTTTTGGGCAATGCTGTCGGATTTTTCCAAAAGTGCATATGGTTCAGGTAAGGGTAAGTCATCTTGTTTTCCGAGCCATTGCTGCAATTTTTTGAGTTCTTTATCGCTTGCTTTCCAGTCTTTCGACAGTGTGTCGATGTTTGCACAGTATTCACTGACAAATCGGAAGAGCAATTGTTCTTCATCAAGCATTGTCAACAATTGAGAATTATAGGGTGATTCCAATATCGTATCCGGAGCGATGCCATGTCTTGACGTTACGGGTCTTCCACCGACTGTTTTGAATTGTACTTCTCTTCCTTCTATGTCGATGTTCTCTGCATATGTTGGAAGTTTCTGAATACAACGTCCTGAAGGAGTATAATATCTCGCCGTTGTCAATTTCAATGATTTGTTTCCCGGTAATGACATTACGGTTTGTACCAGTCCTTTACCGAAAGATCTTGAACCGAGAATAATTCCTCTATCCAAATCCTGTATTGCACCTGCCATAACTTCACTTGCGCTGGCACTTTCTCCATCGATGAGAATTGCAAGTGGAATATCGGGCTCTTGTGGATTATACTGTGAGAGATAGACGCGCTCTTCTTCGCTGCTTCTACCTTTTGTGACCACGATTGTTGATTTCATGGGAACAAACAAATCACAAATATCAACTGCAGATTCCAGCAATCCACCGGGATTTCCACGGAGATCCAAAATCAAACCTGAAAATGCCGGATGTTCTCTTCGAAAGAGTGCGAGCGATCTTTTTACTTCATCTTTTGTTCCCGTAGAAAAACGTTCAATACTGATATACCCTATGCTGTCATTCACCATGCCGGTGATTCCGAGAGATTTCACACGAATGATCTCACGCGTTAATGTCACACGAATAGTATCTGATTTTCCGGGACGAAGAAGAGCCACCTTCACACTACCACCAACATTTCCACGGCTGAAAGAACGAATGATATTGGTTGTGTCATGCAATACAGACAATGTGTCCACATAACAAATGCGATCGCCGGGTTTCAGACCATTCTTTTCTGCGGAATATCCGGGATATACTTCCATGATCGTCAGCATATCATCAATCACACCGATCACCATTCCGAATCCGGTATAGATATTGGTTGACAATAATTCCATGTCATCTTCCCCGCTATCATCGAGTATTTCGGAATATGGGTCAAGTGAAGAAAGCATTGCTTTGGTGCCATCATTCACAAAACTCATTGGGTCAACCGGGTCAACATAATGCAATGTCACTTCACGGAATACCGATCCAAACAACTCCAATGCATTCGTGATCCTCAAGAATAAATCTTGATCGGAAAACTTGAATGCGATTGCTCCCGCAGTTATGCTCAGGATGGCAAAGAATATCAAGATGAGTTTTTTCATGCAAATGATTGTAACTGCAATGTGATGAATGAACAAATCGTGGTTAAAGCTATCAAATGTGAGAGTATTTCAGAATCAAGTCCATACATGTCTATCAATGCCACCGTGAGAACCATCGTCGGCATACCTGATTCCATGATCAAAGCATTGCCAATCTGTTGATCAATCGAAAACAACATGACGCATCCAAAGGCCATTGCCGGTGCTGCGAATAGTCGAATCATTATCGCCGGAATCAATATGAACACTGAAGTCAATGTTGGCAATGTAAGGGCCATCCCTACTGAAATCATCATGATGGGAGGCACGGCTTTTCCGGCTATATCGGAAACCTGCAAGACAAATCCAGGCAATGCAATATCATTTGATCTCAATATCAATCCTATCACTACCGCATAGATTGGTGGCAATGTGATTATCCTTTTTGCAGCATGCAGCATGCGCTCCATTGTTGTACCTGAATCACCTCGGGCATAACCTGCAACAACTACACCGAGAGTCCATAACAATGGTGTAAGTGCAAGAACATCATACATCACGGGCAGAAATGCCATCGAATCTCCGAATACACCCGTTATGAGGGGTAATCCAAGATAGGTGGCATTACACCAGGCCGCACCGATGATGATGCTTCCCATTGTTTGATCATTCATGGTTTTGAAGATCGTTGATCGGCCAATGCGATACCATAAAAAAGCAAGCAGCAAACATCCAATTGTAACAATCATTCCCGTCAGAGGAATCTGCCACAATACAGCATGCAATGGTGCTTTGGCAATGACAGATATAGTAAGCAATGGCAGGAGTATATGAATCACCAATGCACTGATTGCATTTCTCATCGTTGAAGCAGAAGGTAGATTCGGTATGAATCTCCAGATTACTCCAAGAAGAATCAATGTGAGATATGCTGCGAAGACGGTCTGCATCATGAGTCCTCAAGCAATGATGCAATGCGTTCAGCAATTCTCGATGCCAGTGCAATACCCATTCCATTACATCCGAATGCACAATACACATGATTTGAAAGCGAAGACACACGTGGTTTTTTATCCGGTGTGAATCCCATCAGTCCAGACCATGCATAGTCAATGCAAAATTCTTTCTTTGGAAGAATGATTTCATGAAGCATTGTTTCCAGCGCTTCCATGATGATGCCGGAATGACCGAACTCAAACGTTTCTTCACCTTCGAAATCCAAATTTCTTCCACCTCCAAGCAATACTCTGTCACCCAAAGACCTGAAATAATAAAATCCCTCATCAATGTGAAAAGCACCTTGAAAAGGGAGATCCGGGATTGGGGAAGTAACGATCACCTGCCCTCTTCCCGGCTTGATATCGAGTTCCGGAGCCAATTTCGACATCATTGCATTCGTGCAAAGAATGATGGTTTGGGCATGCAATGTATATTCACCATGTTGACTTGAAACAAGCAATGTTCCATGTTCATCAATATCATTCACATGAAGCACATCACTTCCATGTTCAATACGGATATCTTCCGCTCTTGCAAGAGATTCCAAAGTGGCATGCAAATAGCCACTATGCAATTGACCTTCATATGTATTCACTATCACGGCTTGAACGGCTTGTGAAAATCCTAATCCTTGCTGTTCTTGAGCAGAAACAATACGATATGTCTGCGGATCACCGGTGATATTCTCTGCAAATGCATTAACTTCATCGATGCGATGAAGATATTGTAATTCACGTTCTCTGATGAGTTCCGCCCCACCCAATGGTTCATATTTGATTGCATCGGGTGCACATCGTTTCAATAATGAAGTTAATCCAAGAAATCGTTCATTTGCAATATTCAATGCATGATCACTACCGAAAACATCAATGTCATGCAATAGTTCAGTTGCGCTACCAAAACATGCAAGACCCGCATTTCTCGTAGTGGCACCATGTCCATGAGGTGCTTTTTCTAGAATCGTTATGGATGCATTCGGAAATCGCTTGCGACACTCAAGTGCCGTCGAAAGACCAATGATGCCCGCTCCTACGATGCATATATCCACATGCTGGAATGCCATATACTCCCAATAACTTCGTATCGGGGAATCGGGCTTTGCAATGCATTCATTGATATTCATACAGGGATGGTTGCAATTTTCATTCCACTTTACCATTTTCTGCTGACTTCAAAAGGAGAAAATTGGCTCGAAAGCCTATATTTGCCATATATTTTTGATAGTGAGACCATGAATACTGACAATCAGACAAAGAAAATCATCTTGAGTGGAATTCAAGCAAGTGGCGATCTGACCATCGGGCATTATGCCGGGGCAATGAAAAATTGGGTTCAATTGCAAGATGATTATGAGTGTTTTTTCATGGTTGCGGATATGCATGCAATCACAACACGCCAAGTCCCAGCCGACTTGAGAAGACGCTCCATGGATGTGGTGGCAATGTATGCTGCATGTGGAATCAATACCGAAAAATCTACCCTGTTCATACAATCACATGTACCGGAACATGCGCAACTCGCTTGGGTACTGAATTGCTTCACGGGTTTCGGGGAAGCTCAACGCATGACGCAATTCAAAGACAAATCCCAACAGCATAGCGAAAATGTGAATGTGGGATTATTCTCATATCCCGTTTTGATGGCCGCTGATATTTTGCTCTATCAAGCAGACTTGGTTCCTGTGGGCGAAGATCAAAAACAACATATTGAACTCACAAGAAATCTTGCCGAGCGATTCAATCATTTGTATTCCCCTACATTTGCTATTCCGGAGCCATTCATTGCAAAAGAAGGTGCTCGAATCATGAGCTTACAAGAGCCCAGAAAGAAAATGTCGAAGTCTGATCCGAATCAAAATTCATGCATCTTCCTGCAAGACTCAGATGCGGTGATTCGCAATAAAATCAAAAGGGCGGTCACGGATTCAGGTACGGATATCATCTTTGACACGGAAAGCAGACCCGGGATTTCAAATTTGATGATGTTGCATCATGTTGCAACAGGTAATACTTTGCAGGAAATTTCCGATGAATTCAATGGAAAAGGTTATGCCCCATTCAAAGAAGCGGTGGCTGAATCTGTCGCAGAGCTCATTTCCCCTATTCGCACACGTTTTGAAGAATTACGATCACGTCCCGATGAATTGTCTGCACTATTGAAAACCGGTACGGAAAAAGCAAGAAGGCAAGCATTCAAATCAGTCAGAAAAGTATATAAGAAGATTGGTTTTGTGGAACTATCATGATTGACCATACAGGGATCGATAGTGCACCGAGATTTCCCTGTAATGCTCCGCGCTGTCGATGAACCCTTGCTTTTCTTCTGGCTTGACTTCTCGAATGATGTTGGCTGGTATGCCGGCTACCATCATGCCTGCGGGAACCACCATTCCCGGTTTGACCACGGATCCCGCCGCTACAATTGCTTCATCACCAATCTTCGCAGCATCAAGCACAATCGCGCCCATGCCTATCAAACAACGATTGCCGATTGTGGCTCCATGCAATATCGCATTATGTCCGACAGTCACATCATCTCCTATATTCAATGCAAACAGGTCGGTTGTCACATGCAAAATCGATCCATCCTGAATATTGGTTCTCTTCCCGATTTTGATGGGAAATACATCCCCTCTCAATACTGCATTGAACCAGATATTGGAATCATCCCCGATTGTCACATTACCAATGATGCGCACTCCATCACAAATCAAGACATTTCTGCCGATAGTGGGCATGTTGCCTTGATAGGGCAATATTGTGGCTTGAGCGGTACCAAGTGAATCTTGCATGAACACTCCAAATTCAAGAACATGTGAATAAAATGATGTATAAAGTTGTTGAAAAACATCAATTGATCCCGGAAATTCAGTCCGCGAAGTCATCAAACAACCGTATTTTTGTGCATTGCCAAACAAGGCCATGCAAACTTAGCATATCTCATTATGAAAACTACTCCCCTGTTTTCGGAATCGATCAGGTCATTATATGAACCACAAAGGAATCGACTGAAAAGAATTACATCTTTACTGTTTGCCTGTGCCGGCTGCCTGTGGTTTATTTTATATTTACCGGAATCAATCATTCCTTTTCAAGGGCATCAGGTATTCAGATTAAAACAGTATCAAGTATATGTGGTGTTACTGACTCTTTGGGGATTGGATTTCAGGAGAGAATATAAACGTCTTGACTGCATCGTCAGAAAATCCAAGGAACTCAACAAGGATATTTCACAGATAACAAAAGAAGATATAGGTGATTCACTGCATTTGTTTGAAATATACTCATTGATTCCTGGTTCCAAAGGATATCACATTGCATTACTCATCAATTGGATATGCATCCTTGCCGGCATTGGTCTATTGACATTTCAAATACAACTCCTCTTGAAAACCATACTTTAATTCAACATATCAAATAAGGCATATGAAAGAATTCACGAATGAGGTATTCCTCAACTTTACAAATCAGAAAATTGCAAAAAAACAGAAAAAAACTCTTGAAGCCGTAAGAGCTCAATTCGGAAATGAATATCCGAATTTCATCAATGGGAAAGTGGTGTACACCGATGCAAAAACAATTTCAATCAATCCATCAAATACCGATGAGCAAATCGGAGTTTTTCAAAAATCCGGGAAGGGTGATGCGGAAAAAGCGATGCAGGCAGCATTGAAAGCATTTGAAACATGGAGATTTGTTCCGGCAAAAGAAAGAGCCGCATTTCTGTTCAAAGCTGCAAATGTGATTCGCAAAAGAAGACTTGAAATCAATGCATGGATGATATCCGAAGTCGGCAAAAATTATCTCGAAGCAGATGCCGATACCTGTGAAGCCATAGACTTCCTTGAATTCTATGGTCGTGAAGCTTTGCGCTATTCAGGCAAACAGCCAATCACACCGATCAAAGGTGAAAAAAATCAATTGACATATATTCCACTTGGAGTGGGAATTGTGATTCCCCCCTGGAATTTCCCTTTTGCTATTTTGGTGGGTACTGCAAGCGCGGCTATCGCTACTGGAAACACGGTGGTATTGAAACCATCATCCGAATCACCGATGATGGGTTGGCTTTTTGCTGATATCATGCGTTCTGTGGGATTGCCAAAAGGTGTGTTGAATTATCTCGTTGCTTCAGGTGCAGAGGCCGGCGACTATCTGGTTTCACATCCAAAGACGCGCTTCATATCATTCACGGGATCAATGGAAGTTGGTTTACATATCAATGAACTTGCTGCAAAAACAGTTCCCGGGCAAATATGGATCAAACGCATTGTCGCCGAAATGGGTGGTAAGGACAGCATGATCATTGATGATGATTGTGATATTGATGATGCAGTGAAAGGAACTGTGCAGGCAGCATTTGGTTTCCAAGGACAAAAATGCTCGGCATGCTCTCGCGTTATCGTTCATCAAAGCATCTATAAAGAATTTGTTTCGAAATTGAAAGTTGCTGTTGAAGCAATCAAACAAGGCGATGCAAAAGAAGATCATGCGATGGGTCCGGTGGTGTCCCAAAAAGCAGAGAAATCCATCTTGAATTATATCGAGATTGGTAAGAAAGAGGGCAAACTTCTTTGTGGTGGAGGAAAAGCCGAAGGATTGAATGGATATTATATCAAGCCGACTGTGTTTACTGATATTAAACCTGATGCTCGCATTTCACAAGAAGAAATTTTTGGTCCGGTTCTGGCGGTTATCAAAGCAAAGAATTTTGATAATGCATTATCAATCGCAAATAATACCATGTATGGTTTGACCGGTGCTGTGTATACGAATGACAAAAAGAAATTGAATCGTGCAAGAGCGGAATTCCATTGTGGAAACTTGTACCTCAATCGTAAATGTACAGGTGCTCTTGTAGGTGTACATCCATTCGGTGGATTCAATATGAGCGGTACTGATTCAAAAGCCGGGGGAAGAGATTATCTCTTGCTATTTCTCCAGGCAAAAACGACCAGTGAGAAGAAGTAAGTTTATGAAAGAAATGAAGGCCATCCTCGGGATGGCCTTCATTGTTCATGGTCTGCGCATGCCTATTATATTGTATCGCATGGATACAAATGAAAGATCTGCAAATGATGCATTGCCTGCGGGATTAGCTCCTGTTCCGTGAAAATCACTGAATCCTGCCGATTGATTTACCCAAATTGGTCCTACAAGATTGCATGATATGTTCACGCCGGCATCGATTAATTGTTCTATTGCTTCTTCAATAAGATGTTCTTGTTGTAGATGAACCAATGCCGTTAAAGCTCCATGTTTGATGATGGATTGCTTCATTGCTTGTATACCCATTGTTATATCATCAACCGGAATCAAAAAACTGATCGGACCAAACCATTCTTCATTGATAATTGATTGATCTACGGAATCTGCTTTCAATATCAATGGTGAGCATGACAAAGCTTGATCAAATCCATGTTGTGCAACCGGTTCTGAATCTCTTATAATTGTCAAACCTGAATTCCTGGCTTTTTCCACCCGCTCCTTTACTGCCGGCGAATGCAATGCTCCAAGCGTTCCGGGGCCCATTTTCTCATTATAGACAAGAGTATCAACCTTTTCTTTGAGTTTCATGCAAAGATCATCAAATGATATGATTCCATCCGGAGTTGAAACGCCATTTTTCGGAATATAGATATTCTGTGTTGTGGTGCACATTTGACCGCTATACAATGAAAGACTGAATGCGATATTGTCCAAAACAGCATCAAGTTGCGCTACTTCACCAATCAATGCGCAATTCACACCGGCCTTTTCAGTAAATAACTCTTTGTTTGTTCCGGCTGTCAAAGACTCCAGATGATTTCCGAATGATGATGATCCCGTATAATCAATCGTTGTGATTTCAGGTCTTTCGGCAAGTGAAACTGTTATGGGAGCTTCTTTTGAATCCACTGCGATTTGAATGACATGTGGATTTATACCCAGCGAGGCAAGCGTGTCCTGAAAAGATTGTATGCAAAGGGCAATTGGCAGAATAGCCGAAGGATGAGATTTTGCTATGGTCACATTTCCTGTTATCAATGATGCGAACATACCCGGGAATGAATTCCAGATAGGAAATGTAGAACAACCAATTGTAAGATTGATTCCTTTGGGTCTGATATGATATTCCTTTGTTAAATCAACCTGCATTTTACCCATAGGTTTTGTCCACTGAGCGGATTCGGCAAACGTGTTCAATGCCATATAACCGGATGCGATTGCTTCCAATGCTCGATCGAATGCATGCGGACCCGATGCTTGAAAAGCCATGATGAATCCCTGTCCTGTCGTATGCATGGTGGAAAAACCAATCGCGAAGAAATGCTTTGAGGCTCTTTCCAAACATTCGATCAGTATTCCTGCACGTTCCTGCAATGAAAGATTTTTCCATTGAGTCAATGCCTGTTGTGCATTGGTAATCAATGTGTCTGCAGTATAACCGGGATAATCTATGTTCAATGGAAAACCATATGGAGAATGTTCTCCGCCTATTGTTCCATTTGACCCATGTTGATTTGGCAATGCAAAAGGTCCATTCAATGAAGCTTTGAACGCATTGAGTCCATCTTCCTGAGCGGTCTCGCCATAGATCTTTCCACTTGGTGGCTCGGGCCAATGCGCATGAAACACTCTTGTACGATTTGCTTCAATCGCAGCATTCAATGTAGCTTGATGTTGTTCATATAGATGATGAAAAGGCATATCATGTATTCCATTGATTTTATGATGATTCGATACGATAATTTATAAAATTCCACTCCGTTTACACATATCAATCGCCATGTCATAACGCTTTGCAGGTGGCATGATATATACACCTTGCACATGTTCTTTAGCTTGCGACAATAATTCTGTCGCAATATTCAACCCGATTTCTCCGGCAGAATTACCTGCATTGTGCATAGCTTTGCGAACCCATGAAGGAACAATCATGCCGGGTACTTCATAATGCAAGAAATCTGCATGACGAGCACTTCTGAGCGGAATGATGCCAAGCATGATGGAAATATTGAGCAACTTGATGTTATCAAGAAAAAGTGATAATGTATCCATGTCGAATACAGGTTGAGTGAATGCAATGGATGCGCCCTCCTCGACTTTTTTGCGCAGTCGATTCAATTCTGTTTCCATGTCATCAGCACATGGATTCACTGCACAAGCAATCGTAAATTGAGTTGCTCTTCCAAGTGCATTGCCGAGCAAGTCCCTGCCTTGATTCATGTGATTCAATGCCCTACATAAACCAATTGAATCAACATCATACACAGATGTTGCAAATGGATAATCTCCGATTGTTGTGGGATCACCGGTCACGGCGAGAATATTTCTCACACCCAAAGAATATGCACCAATCAAATCACTTTGCAATCCAACCATATTACGATCTCTGCAAGCCATATGCGTGATGCATTCCATGCCTGTTTCCTGCATGATCATGTGTGAGGCAGTAATGGGATTGATTCTGACTCTTGCACGTGCTCCATCGAATACATTCACTGCATCAATGCCATTATCATTTAAAAACCGTGAAGCCTCCAATACGGAAGACATATCCAATCCGCGTGGAATTTCTACTTCCACAGTGGTGAGGAATTTTGATTCTATGTTCTGAGCAAATTGACTTTTCTTGTCACTTTCCAAAGGATGAACATCTATTGTCTTGCTTGGTTTTGGGTCAATTTTTTCACTTCCGGGAATTTCATTGCTCACTGCTTTTGCAATCGCACGTATATGTTCTACAGTTGCACCTCCATCGGCACCGATGATGCATGCACCTTGACGAACGAGTTTTACGGCCACACTCGCAACATACTCGGGCTCGGCATTATAATTAGGTCTGCCATGAAACAATGTAGGAATTGCAATATCAGGAAGGATGCATAATGGAATGGTTGCGCCGGAAAGAGCACGCAATATGTCGGTCATGCGCTGAGGTCCGACAATACCATTGCTCCCCAATGCTATCAATGTTTTCTCTTGCAAACGTGAAGCAATATCAGCCGGATATGAAGTGGCCAATACTGTGCCGTCTTCCGGAAAAGATTTAAGTGCAATGATTGGAATATCAGTATTCAATGCTCTTACTGCATCGATTGCAATGATCAATTCTTCAATGTCTATGAATGATGACAACATGATGATGTCAGCACCGCTGTCGAGCAAAGCCATTGCTTGTTCAGCAAATACTTGATGCGCTTCTTCTTGTGTAAGATCACCAATGGGTGAAAAAAAATGTCCTGTCGGGCCAATGACTCCAGCCACCAATGCTTTCCCCAATGCAGCGGTGCGAGCAATCCATACCGCTTTCCTATTGATTTCATACACTTTGTCGCTAAGAGAATATGCATCCAATGCAAGACGATTTGATTTCAATGTATTCGTGAGCAACAGGGTTGCGCCTGCATCAACAAATTCTCGATATATTGATTCAATCGTGACCGGATCTTTGAGATTCCATATATCAGCAGGAATATCGGATTTGTCGCGCAATGATAATTCCATCGCAATGGATCCCGATGCGATAATTGGTATCGTACCTAATATGTCTTTGAATGTGCTTGTTAACACTTCATTGCTCCATTATGAGAATAGCGTATGTAACAAAGGCATCCCAATCAATCATGAGATGCCTCTGAAACAATTATCCGGAACTGCGATTATTCTTGATCGTCAATCTTTGGGGTAGTTTCCTCAAATACTGATTCGATGTCTTCAGCAAGAGTTGACAAATCTACAGCTTCGATGTTTTGTGTATACTTGTCCGCATTCGTAACGGGATGTTTTGCATTGTATGCATCGATGATTGCTTGATCTTTATCACGAAGATATTCCACTGCGGAAAGAACAATCTTCTTGGACTCACGGTCGAATTCAACAACTTTGAGTGGAAGCGTGTCACCTGTGTGGAAGAACTCCGAAATATTGCGAACGGGTGCGAATGACAATTGAGATACAGGAACGAAACCATCAACGCCTTCAGGCAATTCAACGATGACACCTTTCTCAATGATGCGCTCAATTTTTCCTTCGGAGTCTGCACCGACAGCATAGCGCTCAGCGAAGAATTCCCAAGGATTTTCCGTGATTTGTTTGTGACCGAGTGCAATTCTGCGATTCTGTGAATCGATGCTGAGTACCACGACATCAAGCGCATCGCCTTTCTTGACAAATTCGCCCGGATGACGGATTTTCTTGGTCCATGACAAATCACTGATGTGTACAAGTCCATCAACACCAGGCTCGAGCTCAACAAAGAGACCAAAGTTTGTCAAATTGCGGACGACACCTTTATGAACTGAATCAACAGGATATTTCGCAAGTAAATCTGCCCATGGATCCGGCTCGAGTTGCTTCATGCCGAGAGCAAGTTTCTTATCGTTTTTATCGATGTTCAATACAATCGCATCGATGACCTGTCCCATGGAAACCATCTGTGATGGATGCTTCACATGTTGCGTCCAGCTCATCTCGCTGATATGAATCAAACCTTCTATTCCTTTTTCGATTTCAATAAATGCACCATAGTCAGTCAAGGAAACAACTTTACCTTGGACCTTGGTGCCGGGCTCATATTTCTCGCCAATTGTATCCCATGGATGTGAAGTCAATTGCTTCATGCCGAGAGAAATACGACGCTTTTCACCATCAAAATCAAGAATAACTACTTTAACCATTTGGTCAAGTGTAACTATCTCTGAAGGATGGGTCACGCGGCCCCATGAAAGATCCGTGATGTGCACAAGACCATCAACTCCACCGAGATCGACGAATACACCAAAATCGGAAATTGCTTTGACAGCACCTTGAAGAACCAAGCCTTTCTCAAGCGTTCCAAGAATCTTTGTACGCTGATCTGCCAATTGTTCTTCAAGCAACACTTTATGTGATACGACAACATTTTCACTTGGATGATTTACCTTCACAACACGAACATCGATCATCTTTCCAACCCATGCATCGAAATCACGCACGGGACGAACATCGATTTGAGAACCGGGCAAAAATGCTTCAATGCCAAGTAAATCGACAACCATTCCACCTTTGATGCGACGAAGTATACGTACCTGAACTATTTGCTGGGTTTCATTCAACTTGAGAATTTCTTCCCATGTTTTCATGAAGTCGGCACGGCGACGAGATAAGAGCATACGACCATTGACGTCCTCTATCTTTTCGATGAACACATCAATTTCATCACCGGCTTTGAAGATGTCGGCTGTACCAAACTCAGCTCTGGGAATAACACCGAGTGACTTAAATCCTATGTCAACATAAATGTTGTCTTTGGTCACTTGAATAACATTGCCCTTCACCATTTGGTCTTCTTGCACTGCAGAAAAACTCTTCTGGAATAAGGTGTCAAATGTGCTATCATCCATCATGGGCACATTGAAATCGCCATTGAGCAAATCCGCGAGCGAGGGTCGCTTTCCTTCGTTGTTTGAGGTCAAATCAGACATAAATTCCTTTCATACTATGATGCGGAACAAAAAATTGATCGGCCGTTCACGATATTCGCATGTGATCAATTTAAAAGCCATCCACATAGCAGGGATGTCAAAATAAATAAGAAGTGAACGATGCAAGTGTTTTGAGCTTGGCAAATTAGGGTATTTTGTGCTAAACACCAAGTAATTCAGGCATCTGCATTGATCAGTTGGAGGGTTTTTTGCGTCATTTCTGCATTATCACCCTGTAGAAGTATCATCCCGTCCACCCTTTTCGACCATGTAATCTGCCTTTTTGCATAATGTCTTGTTGCCTGCTTCATCTCTTCTATGGCAATATTTTCGTCTATATCCCCATTAATAAATGCAATTACTTGTGCATATCCCACCGTGGCCAGGGATTGGGCCGATTGTGAAAGCCCTTTTTGGAGCAGGGTCCTTGTTTCATTGACCATCCCTTCCCACATTTCTTCACATCGTTTATTGATCCGAGCATAAAGCTCTGATCGTTCATGATCGATCATAATATAGATGGTATTGAAAGAGGGGTGCTTCATCATTGCTGATTTTTCTTCAGAAAAACGCTTATCGGTTGCTTTATGAAACTCCAAAGCCCGCATCACTCGCCGAGGATTTTTATCGGGATAATCTCTACATGATTGAGGATCCACAAGTCTCAATTCTTCAAACAATGCATCTTTCCCCATATCTTGATATGCTTGTTGTACGGCTTCCCTGGCATCCATGAATGACTGTTCCATTTCAGCTGGCATATCAAAAAATCCTTCGCATAAAGCTTGAACATACAGTCCGGAACCACCCACAATGATTGGCAAGATATTTCTTTGGAGCAATGAAGTGATGATGTCTTGAGCATCTTTGGCAAATTTCCCGGCATTATAGGATTCATCCGGCTCAAGAATGTCTATGAAATGATGCGGAATAGCTGACAATTCCACCTTGGACGGTTTTGCAGTTCCAATATCAAGGCCTCTATAAATTTGCCGAGAATCAGCACTGATGATTTCAGCTTCAATACCGGGTTCGGAGGCTATTGCCAGAGAAAGAGCGGTTTTACCCGAAGCGGTCGGACCGGTAATTGCTAGGACAGTATTATGCTTCAAATGCATGATTCAAGACTTGAAAGAATCCACTGTTTTCGAGAGCCCTTCAATCAAACTCATGCGAGGGGTCCAACCAAATGCAGCGTGAATGCGCTCATGTGACAATACGCTTCTCAGCTGTTCACCTTGTTTAGCAGGTGCATGTTGTTCTTCGCATTGTGATCCGGTAAGATCTCTCAAATGTCTGAACAATGTATTCACATCAGTTTCGATTGCCGTACCAATGTTGTATGCGCCAATCATTTGAGGTTGAAGTGCAAGGACATTTGCTTGCACAACATCACCCACATAGACATAATCTCTTGTCTGCAATCCATCACCATTGATGATCGGCTGCTCACCACGCAGTAATTTTTGCGTAAAAATTGCGATCACTCCTGCCTCACCATGAGGATTCTGCCTTGGCCCATAGACATTCGCATAACGAAATGCCGCAAATGGCAAACCATGCACATGTGCATAATAGTAGAGGTATTGCTCATTGGAAAGTTTGGCAATTCCATAAGGGGATATCGGTTTGGTTGGATGATGTTCATCTGCAGGGAAATATTCTTGATCACCATAAACAGTTCCACCGCTTGAGGCAAAAATGATCTTTTTAACACCACTTTTGAATGCGGATTCATACACATTAAGCCCGCCGAGAATATTGATGCGTGCATCAAAAGAAGGGTCTTGAACAGACACCCTAACATCCATTTGAGCAGCATGATGATTCACGATGTCAAATTTCTCATCCATGAATAATTCCGGCAATGCTGGATCATTCACATCCATCTCAATGAATGTGGCTTGAGAAGGTATATTTTCAAGTTTCCCGGTGGATAGATTGTCTATGATGAAAACCTCATGTCCAAGAGACACATAAGCATCCCCAATATGGGAGGCAATGAAACCCGCCCCACCTGTTATGGCTATCTTCATTGATGACCTTCTGATTAGTTATGACAAAT
Source organism: Ignavibacteria bacterium (assembly GCA_016873735.1). Lineage (GTDB taxonomy): Bacteria > Bacteroidota > Ignavibacteria > Kapaibacteriales > UBA961 > UBA961. Next base: position 49,865 of record VGWD01000014.1, read on the forward strand.
ATACCGAAGTTCATACTTGATGCAGAGTCATGAATTGTGCAAATGAGGAAATACTCCACACTTTGATACGTCTAGATTCCCTAAAAATCAAGAAAATAGGCTAATTTTGGCCTTCGATGAATGTTGCATGACATTCAGGATCATTCATAGTATCTGGACTCTCAGCCCATGATTTCAGTTCTCAAGAAAATATTCGGTGGAACCAAGCACGATAAGGATGTTCAATCCCTCAAACCGCTTGTATTACAAATCAATGAAGAATTTGCTCGCCTTTCAAGTCTTACCGATGAGCAGCTCCGTTCAAAGACACATGAATTCAAAGCTCTAATTCAATCACGTACCGCACCTTTGCAAGAAGAGTTGAGCGGATTGCGCGAACAATTGGCAAGTCAAGATTTGAATCATGATGAAAGCTTGTCCATTCATGATAGAATAAAAGAAATCGGCTCCGAAGAGTTCGCCATCATTCAAGATACATTGGATGAAATTCTTCCTGAGGCGTTCGCCGTTGTAAAAGAAACATGTAGAAGACTTACAGAAAGAACACACTCTTATGATGTTGTTGGTCAGCATCATGTATGGGCTATGATTCCATATGATGTTCAGCTCATCGGCGGAATTGTTATTCATCAAGGAAAAATCTCCGAGATGGCCACAGGTGAAGGTAAGACTTTGGTTGCTGTTTCCCCTATGTATCTCAATGCATTGTCCGGAAAGGGTGTCCACCTTGTCACAGTCAATGACTATCTCGCAAAACGTGATAGTGAGTGGATGAAGCCGGTTTTTGATTTTCTTGATATAAGAATTGGATGCATTCAGTCGAATATGCAACCCCATCAACGTCATGCCGAATACTCTGCTGATATCACTTATGGAACAAACAATGAATTCGGCTTCGATTATCTTCGAGACAATATGGTGAGTGAAGCTGAAGACATGGTGCAAAGACCCCACTTCTTTGCAATCGTGGATGAGGTTGATTCCGTATTGATCGATGAAGCTAGAACTCCGCTTATCATCTCAGGGCCTGTCAGCCACTCAAATGATCAACAATATGACCAACTCAATCCACGCGTGCGCAGACTCGTGGATGCGCAAAACAGATTGATCAACAAAATTGTGAATGATGCCGAAAAACTTCTTCAATCTCAGGACAAAGAAAGCAAAATCCAAGCTGGCATCAATCTGCTTCGTGCTTATCGCGGGATGCCAAAACAGAAAAAGTTGTCAAAACTATTGCAAGAGCCGGAATATCAAAAACTCATGCGCGATACGGAACTTGAATATCTCCGCGAACAAGGGACTAAAATGTCCATAATTGATGAAGAGATATTCTATACAATCGATGAAAAAAATCATCAAATAGACATAACGGAAAAAGGTCGAGAACTCCTCACAAAAGTTGGAGAAGATCCAGAAATGTTCGTGATTCCTGATATCACGGGCGAGCTAAGCATGGTGGAAGGAACCGCGGGATTGACCGCCGATGAAAAACAATCACAAAAAGATGAATTGATCAGACGCTATTCGATGAGAAGCGATATCATTCACACCGTGCATCAGTTATTAAGAGCATATTCTCTATATGATCGCGATGTGGAATATGTAGTTGATGGCGGTAAAATCAAAATCGTTGATGAATTCACGGGACGTATCCTTGATGGACGAAGATATTCTGATGGACTTCATCAAGCAATCGAAGCAAAAGAAGGAGTAACCGTTGAAGCAGATACGCAAACTTATGCAACAATCACCCTTCAAAATTATTTCCGTCTGTACAGAAAACTAGCCGGTATGACAGGTACTGCCGAAACCGAAGCCGGTGAATTCGACAAGATTTACAATCTCGACGTAGTCGTAATTCCTACAAATCGAGAAGTTGTAAGAAAAGATCTCGATGATTTGATTTTCAGAACCAAAAAAGAAAAGTTCAATGCTGTCATAGATGAAATTCAGAAACTCGTGAAAGATGGCAGAGCGGTTCTTGTTGGAACTACAAGTGTTGAAGTTTCCGAATTGCTCTCGAAAATGCTGAAGAGACTCAATGTAGATCATCGAGTATTGAATGCGAAACAGCATCAGCATGAAGCGGAAATTGTGGCAGAAGCGGGAAAGAAAGGAAAAGTGACAATTGCTACAAATATGGCCGGACGTGGTACCGACATCAAACTTGATGCAGATGTGAGAGCGAATGGTGGTTTGGCAATCATTGGTACTGAAAGACATGATGCTCGCCGCATTGATAGACAGCTGAGAGGTCGTGCCGGTCGCCAGGGAGATCCCGGTTCATCACAATTCTTCCTGTCGCTTGAAGATAATCTCATGCGCCTTTTTGGTGGTGAACGAATAGCCTCGGTCATGCAAACATTCAAAGTTCCTGAAGGCGAACCGATCCAAGCCGGCATGGTCACAAAATCCGTTGAGAAAGCACAAAAGAAAGTGGAAGAAAACAATTTTGCCATACGTAAGCGCTTGATTGAATATGACAATGTGATGAATCAACAAAGAGAAGCCATTTATTCAATGAGACGCGTTGTGATTCAAGGCGAAAGAATGAAAGGCGAAGTCACTGAGTTCATGGAGCAATTGGCGGGTTATTGGTATGATCAATATCATGAAGAGCAACATATCGAAGGATTGAAAGATCAGGTTCGTACACATATGCTTTGCGAAGTCGAAATCTCCGAACAGGATTTTCGCACCATGAAGGCCGATGATTGCATTGATTGCATTGTGACTGTCGCCAAAGAGTTTCTCGAAAGAAAGGAACAACAATTCGGCACCGAATTCATGGCGGGTCTTGAACGCTTTGCCTTCCTTCGAGCAATTGATGACAAATGGCGTGAACATCTTGGAGTAATGGATGAATTGAAGGAAGGAATTCATCTTCGTGCTTATGGACAAAAAGATCCATTATTGGAATACAAAGGCGAAGCATTGAATGCTTTCCAAAATCTTTTTGTGGAGATTCAAAAAGAAACGATAACAGCCGTTTTCAGATTTTATCCTCAACCGGTACATGCCCCCAATGCTCAGCCAATACGTCCTCAAGAAGGCGCATTGAACCATAAGAATGTGAATGTCATGAATTCACCATCCTTGAGCTTCATGGGGCAATCAAACAAAAGAACTTCCACGACCGCTGGCATGAGAGCAATCAAACCTGAAATCGATGATTATGGTCATGAATCCCAAGATCGTGAATCATCCAATCCCGGACATACTGTTAGAAATAGCGATCCGAAAGTTGGTCGCAATGATCCTTGTCCATGTGGAAGCGGTAAGAAATATAAACAATGTCATGGTCAACATGCCTAAAGCACAGCCCCGAATCTTCGGGGCTTTTTTATAAAAAAACCTTACATTGATCGAACTACATTTTATCATTGCATGTCGACTAGCATCCCCAATAAAAAACATCGATTATTCGCGCTTGACTTGGCGCGCTTGATGGCAATGCTCATGATGATGCAAGGTCATACCATCGATGCTTTGGTTCAACCTCAATTGATGCATCTCGATGAGTTTCCCTGGAATGTTTGGCAATTCATGCGTGGACTTACAGCACCGATTTTTTTGATTGTATCCGGTACGGTGCATGTATTTGCCATGAAAAGAAATGAACTAGGGGCAATGTCGGAAGAAACTCGCAAAAGGCGAATGAATTGGGCATGGATCATTTTACTTTGCGGATACATGTTGGTCTTTCCGGCAAATAGATTGATTGACTTACCTTTTGTTCAACCTGATGCATTGGCGATGTTCTTTCAGGTGAATATTTTAC
>VGWD01000015.1 GCA_016873735.1 Ignavibacteria bacterium
ATGGTTGGAACAACATATCTACCACATACAACCCTTCAATTACCAATCAGATTTGTTCCCAAAAGATCGGGTTCACATGCTATTGAAGTAGAAATAGTTTCAAATGCAGCACCTTATGGGCAGAAATCAATAACCAGATCAATCATATCTGGTAATGCACTACCCCTTGATACCATCGCTTTACGATTAGAAGTTCAAGCTATAGACACAATGTATGTTTGTGAAAAAAGGGTAATCACCGGCAAGATCATCAATGAAGGAAACAAAGACATTATGTTGGATTCGCTCACAGTTACTTCTCGTTTTTCCATTTCTAATGTGATTATTCAGCATATAGATGATTCGACTGTGAAGATGAAAGGCGGTGAGGTCACATTCACTGCTTTGATTGAATCACAAGAGTCCGGTACTGACTTCATAGATTTCACTTCATTTCTACGAGATTCATTGCAATTGAAAGAAGCAATTCCCATCTATGTGAAGTCAAATCATGTTCGATTTGCTCCGGCAATGAATAATATGATGGAATATTTGCCCGGCAGCACAATTACGGTATTGCTTCAAGGCACATTAGATTTTTCCAAAAAGACATCGCAATTGTTCGAGCCCCGAATCACTTTGAACTATTCATCAGTTACACTTGATTGCATGATATCCAATACCGATCTAATTCTGAATTCTACATCCGGTCAAGTTCGTATTCCAATGCAAATAACAAGCAATAATGGAACAACCTTGCTGACCGCACAAACACAATCAACGATTCAAGGTAGTGGCTTTTGGCAAACTTCTTTGGAATTTCGTACATTCTTGACCGATACTCCCGGAGACATAACATTGCATATTCACAATATGCAATCCGATTGCATAAATGGTGATACGGCAATCATATCATTGGAAATGACTGATTTTTGCGCGCGAGACATTCGAGGTGTCACTAGCGATCTCAAAGGACAAGGATTATTGGGGATTTACCCCCAACCCATACAGTATGAGGGCAAGGTGTCATTTCTTTTGCATGAAGAGTCCGAGTTTACTCTCGACATTAGAAATATACTGGGAGAATCCGTAAAGTTCATCCAAGGCAAGGGATCCGCCGGACATAATATTATTCCATTCAGAACGGAGGATCTGCCAAGTGGTGCTTATACCCTTATTTTTCAGTCATTTAACAGTCAAAACTCAAGGCCTTTCCTCATTACGAAAGATTAAAAGAATACAAGGTTATCCACATTATGCCCGAAACATCGAAAAACCTATATTTTTTCTTGTCTAATGCCAAGTTTTCTATTAAATTTGACCTGTTGTTGTGCAAGTGTATGCTCTCTGAAAAGTAAAGTACTTTTGATGTAAGAAACCTGATTGCAGTCTATTGATCAGAGTTTATTCCCCAATTACAACACAACACACCCTCAATCTGTACATAATACATACTTTTTACTGGCGAAAAGGTGAAACTCATGCATCTATTGCGACTGTTCTTTGCCCTTGCGGCTCTCACTTTTTTCTTTTCTTCTGAAGCTTATTCACAAGCGGCTGACCCTCGTAAACCGCAAGCAAAGAAGTCACCCCTTTTGGTTGGTCCTGTAGCCGGCTATAACAAATCCTCACATTCAGGAGGATTTTCATCAATTGCGGCCGATGCTAATTGTCCGACATTTGAAGCTGGTACAGAAAATGGCTACTATTTCGGATTTTCAGCGGAATATCTCCTCGGAGATCCAAAGAATGCCAATTCTTCTATCATCGCCAGAGTTGTGTATGATTATCAACCTGCTGCCTTTCAATTAGAGGGTGATAATTATCCTTCAAGACCAGTTGGTTCACAAAATGTGGTTTACTCTCAGATCTTGCATACATCAGTATTCAAGTACTCTTTGTTGAATTTCGAAGTGATGTATCGCTTCAATCTACCCGGTACAATGCTTGGTGTTACAATCGGACCTCAATTCGGCATTCCAATGGGTGGAACACAAGAGCAACGCTATGAATTGCAATTCGATCCAAACAATCCTGTTCAATTCGTTAAAGAAACCGAGCCGGGAAGTTTGATTCTTAAGCAAGAACCAACTGATCCTATTGTTGGATTGAATGGCTATAAACCACGATATGTAGATGATACAAAGACATCAATCAGATTGTACGAGGGAGACATCATCGATCCAAATCCATTCAGGTTGGCTTTGAAAGCTGGTGTTCAGTATGAAATCCTTGCGGGTAACCTACTGTTTGTTCCTGCGATATATTACAATTTTGGATTAACCAAAATCAGCACTTCAAACAATTCCAGTGTTAGTGCATTGCAAATTGGTGCCGATCTTCGCTTCTCTCTCTAACATTGTATTGGGATTTTTATAAGTCCGTCTTTTTTGACGGACTTTTTTTTTGCCCAAACAGAAAAAACAATGCCCATCCGAATGAACGGATGGGCATTTTAAAATGTAGTTCTTTGGGGCTTATGCCTTATAGTGATTCACCAAATCTACCAGCATGCGAACTCCGATTCCGGTACCACCCTTTGGCCAATAGTCGCGCTCACTTGAAGACATACCCGTACCGGCAATATCCATATGTGCCCATGGATAATCACCTATAAAATGTTTCATGAATAAACCGGCGGTGATTGCACCAGCCCATCTGCCACCTGAATTCTTCACATCTGCAAAGTCACTCTTGATTAAGTCTTCATATTCTTCATGTAGTGGCAATTCACAAACATATTCATTGGTTCGGGATGCTGCTTTTTTGATTTGTTCCAACAAATGAGAATTGGTACCCATAAGACCGCTTGTTATCGTTCCCAATGCAACAACACATGCCCCGGTTAATGTTGCAAAGTCAATAACTGCTTTGGGTTTGAATTTTGACGCATAAGTAAGAGCATCTGCCAGGATCAATCTTCCTTCGGCATCCGTATTGTCAATCTCCGCTGTTTTGCCATTCATGAATGTGACTATATCTCCGGGCACCAGAGCCGAGCCACTCGGCATATTTTCTGTTGATGGAACCAAAGAAACAACATTCACCGGCAGTTTTGCTTTGGCAATTGCTATGATACCACCAATCACAGTTGCTGCACCATGCATGTCACCTTTCATGTCAGACATGCCGGCTGCAGGTTTGATGCTGATTCCACCTGTATCAAACGTGATACCTTTACCAACAAATACAAATGGTTTGTCATTTGCCTTACCGCCTTTATATTCCATGATAATAAAAACGGGAGGTCTAACGCTTCCTTGATTTACGGCAAGCAATCCACCCATCTTCAAGGACTGAATCTTTTTCTTATCGAGAATCGTAACCTTGACACCCGTGCCTTTTGCAGCTGCTATTGCAGATTTTGCAAGCGTTTCAGGATAAATTTCATTATTGGGTGCCTGAGCCAGATTTCTAGCCAATGTGACTCCATCATAAATTGATCGTGCCATATTCAATACAGATTTTCCTGCATTGACCAATTGCTTTGAATCTGAAAACAATGTGATGGTAGATATCTTCTTCTTGTTCTTAGCAGCCGTGATATACTTATCAAATTTATAATTGGAAAGCATTGCTCCTTCCAATAATGCAAGACATCCGTCTTCAACTGAAATACCGTGTGCAGTTACTCCTTCAAGTGCAATATTCTGCACCCCATAAGAAGCTGCTCTTTTCGATGCGGCAGAGGCGGCGCGACGTAGTGTTTCGATGGTGCACGTTTCTTTTTTGCCAAGACCTGCTACAATGATTTTACTTGCGCCTTTTGCACCTGTGTACAGAACCATTGTTGAACGCAAAGAACCTTTGAAATCATCGCTATTTACAACTGCTGCAGTTGCGGGAAACAATTCGGCCAAGCGCTTCTTACCGGCCTTCAACAAGGAATCATCTTCAAAACAAAAAGTGATAAGAATATCAGCTTTTTGACTTTTCAATGATGATTGAGAAATGGAGATATTCATGAATATCCATAAAAGTAAATAAACAAAATTGTAATTAGTCTGCTGAATGCATGAACAACGAATGTAAAGACTTCCCTTCAAATGTTATGCGAATAAAATAAGCACCCGAAAATTGTCCTTTCAATTGCAAAGGAATGGTCTCTAAATCAGTGGTAGATACTTGTTCTTGATGAATGACCTCGCCAATCGATGAGATAATTTGCAAAGTGGCAGGTACATCAAGAGGCAATCCTGTGACTTGTAATGTGGAAATGCCTGCACGAGTTGGATTAGGCATCACCTTAATCTCAGGAGTTTGAGAGATTGGCGTGAATTCATTAACAGAAGCTGCCTTTCTATTGATGATGAAAGGTATAATTTCCCTATCACCAAAACTTGCATAAATAGCAGCCGGTTGACCATAATTCGCAGCTTGAGAATTGAATATGACCGTGGAACCACCTGCTTCGCGCAATGAGTAAAATCCACGCGTTGAACCTTGGAAAATAGGATATAAGCCATCCCCGAGTGATTCATCATATATAATGAATTTATAGCATCCATCTTCAAGATCGAATGTATCCCGAATGGAAGCTCCATCTTGAAAATTTCCTCGCTCTTTAATGACATATCCTTCTGAATCCTGGACTTCATAACGAATACCATTGGGGATTCCTGAGACAACATCCGTTTTTAAAAACAAAGCAATCTTCCCGGCTGTCGTTTGCTTGGGATTGGTAAATGACACTGTCTTCGTATCCCCGATATCTGATTCATCCAATCTTCCATTGGGTTCAAATACTTGAACAGTGAATGTATGATCACCGCTTGGGAAATTGAGTGCAGGTAACTCGATCTCAGCTTCTTCCATAAAAGGAATATTTCCTGACCACTGAAAATACTTGTCTTCACCATTATCGATATTATATCGAATACGAAGAGCACCCAAAGTTGCCGTACCTTGATTTTTCACAATAATCACAGGCTTCTGTCCTGAGCAGACAGGATTCATTCTTCGAAAACGATATGCATTATTGGGCATTTTTATTGCTTCAAGAGAAGCATTGTTCAAATAATTGGCCTTTGAATACAATATCTGCCCTTCAATGATATAACTGGCTCTCTGTCCTAAATTCATGTTCTCATATGGTTCCATTTCATAGCCGATGCGAATGCTGTCTGCGCTTTTTAGAAATCGGGTCATATGATAATCCCAATATTGCACTATATCACCGGGACACCAGCCTGCGCGATTATAATACCAAGTACCTGCTTGAGGATAAATTGGATTTTGACCGCAGTCGCCTCTCCACAAATATTGTTCGAACATTTCTTCCCCATTGACCAATATTTTATGCGTCTTCTGTGAAAATTCAGCTGCATTGTCACTTCCGCCGAAACCATGACCGGTTGTCATCAAACGTAAGGTTACATGATCTTGGGGATGCAAACGAGGAATGGATTGCGTCTTGAGGAAATTCTCAATGGGGTTATTGGGATCTCCATAGGTTGGATTACCGGACCAGAACACTTTATGCGCATAGGTTTCCCTAGCAGGGATTCCTTCTATGAATGTAAAATCCAAATCGAATAATGAACCTTGAGACCATCCATCATAAAAGACTTTTATCTCTGTTGAGTCTCGAAGTATATGTGCATAATCAGTCACATCATAGATCCAGGTATAATTCCAGTTTTCATTGTGCCATTTTCCATAAGGAGTTATGAAACGACCAATTTCAGTTTCATTGATAATCTCGAATGGTTTATATGCTTTTCTGGTTCCCTTCAACAGCGTTGTGTCACCGGCAACAAATGAAGAATCTACTTTTGCTCCCGTTGAACTATATGCATAATTCCAATATGCAGCTTCATAAGCCGGCATTGAATCTGTTAGGGTAAATGGCTCTTGTTCACTTCTATAAAAGTATATCTGAAATGGTGCATTTTGAACTGTATCCGTTTTTTTTGTTGAAGCATTGAATTTTGTTTTGAATGTCTGTTTCATGGAGATGCGCAATGAGTCGGATACTGCTCCCGCTTTTGTGAACAATGGCGCTTCAACAAGACTGGAATCAATCTTGCCCGTCTTAGTTCGCGCATAAATTCTCATTGTGTAGTCCCATTCACCACAACCACCTTTAGGACATGTCAATTTAAAATTCATGAATATGCGTTCATGTCTTTTATCCTTTGATGGAAACACTCCCCATCGATTTTGACTACCATACCATGTCCACAAATATTTATTGAACACATTCACGGTTATGGAGTCACCTCGTTCTGCAATAATTTCTTTTGGAAGAAAACATGTAGCAATGGAGATAAGCACCATTGAGAGAAAATGCAAGGTTGTTTTCATGGGATATGATGATAATTCTGAATGCAAAATATTATTGTCGTATTGGAAGAATGTAATGATAAACATCATTCATGTTTGAAATAGGGATTATCTCCAGTACATACATTCCCGAAGCTGGCTTTTCAATAGAATACTCTGAACATGATATTGTTCCGGATAGAAGCATTCTACCGGTTATATCTAGGATGGATGCCTTAAAACCAGATTCAAAAGGAGTTGTTATGATGATTCTATCATCAATCCGAACATAAATCTTTGACGCAACCGCTTCATCGATGGAACTTGGAACATATGTTCCTTTCAATTGCACTGTGATAGGATCAATCCCCTGCTGACTTGATATAATGCGAAGTTCCGCATTTTTCATTCCGGCATCACTTGGTGAAAATCCAATTGTTATATTCACAGAACCACCGGCAGGAACTTTCGTCACATTTGAAGGTTGAAACGTAAAAGATGAAGCATCCGGTCCGCTGATTGCAATTGAAGAAATCAGCGTCTCGACATTACCCGGATTTGAAAGCGTACAAACTTTAGTATTGCCGCTCGTGGAAGCAACGGTACCAAAATCAATCATCATTGTCGAAGAGGTCAGAGCAGGTTTTGGAACAAAAGTGAAATTTTCCAACCAAGCCAATGATCGATCAATCAATATTCTTCGTTGAGCGCTATCTGTGATGGCAAATGGATGTAAACCTAGATATACTATTCTGTTTTTGATTCTCTGTACTCTCACACCACCGATTGTGTCACCGGTGACACTTGTCGATAATTTTAATATAGGTGTTACAGACAAATTCGATTTGTCTTTAAGCTTTAATGGATAAAACGCATAGCTCCTGGGCGCGCAAGCCAATGATAGACCATTTGATATTGTATCGCCTTGAACTCCGTTCAATGCATACTGTGCATTGCGTATTGTATACCCTGCATAGGTTAAACCAAGTGTATCAAAAAGGGGCGTTTTATCAAAAAACATATTATTGGTAATAAACTGACCCGCTACCAAGAAAGAAACTCCCTTGTCAGCAAGTGAAAGCATAAAATCCGATTCAGCCTTCACAATTCTGCCACTATCTGCACAATGCCAGATAAATCGTTTAAGCGCAGTAAACTTTTCGATATTCTGCATGAATTCAGTGGTATTCATAGCAATGTACTTTTTCACTCCGGGTGATGCAACGGCATCCACAAATGGCCCTACATTTCCACTGGCATTGTCCATCACCAAAAATGCCTCGGATTCTTTCGATACAATGGTAATCGGAATGGCATTGTATTGCTTGCCACTTGTTTCTGAGAAACTCAATAGTACCTCGCCTATTCCAGGCTCTGCAGATCTTTGTAGTTCGATGCCGATTTCTTTCTTTTCGCCGGGATTCAAAGTAAATGTTGACTGATTCCCAGTGATGGTCAGCTTCCAATCAGAAGGCGTACGTTCCGACTTGTTGATGGCAACATCTTTATACGTAATCGCTGAACCCGATGCATTCCCAATGACGGCTTTCAAAGATATCGCTACTTGTGGAGGAAGTGCTTCAAAAACAGGTGCAATGGAAGGAGGAAAACTCAAGGTGGTTGAAATCATCGTACCGGGCTTATTCGAAACACTCGTGGCAGCTTGAATAATCTCCAGGGTTCTGGGGTTTTGGAGAAAAGCGATGACATTCACATCACTATTCCATAGTTCACCGTTTCCTTTGGAATAAGTGAATGAAATAGTTTTCTGTTCATTTGGCAATTGATTCCATGCGCTTCCTTGCTCATTAGGTAGCATGGTCATCATGGATGATGCAAATTCAGTTTGGCCATTGGAACCGGTTAATGTGGTGACGATATTTGGAAGCTTAACCAATTCGGTGTACACCGCTGTGTGAAGGATATAATCTTTCAGCTCTATATCAGATTTAACATCCACTGTGACTTTCATCTCATTGCCCGACACAACTTCCTGCTTGATGGTCATGCTGATTGGATATGGCATTTGTTGATCCAGCCTTGCAGCATTCCACATACCGAGTGAGTCTCGCGGATCAACCGAACGATATCCATTCACGCGGGAGGCAGGCAATGCCGGTATGGCATAGAGTGAACCCCTTGCATCATTTTGGGTTGGATTAGCTTTATAGAAAGGATCACCGGGTGAGGGTATATTCAAGTGATATTTCAGTGCGATGATACCACTATCCAATTTTGCGACAACCTTTAGTACTTTGTCTGCATCGACACATGGCTTGCATGTGGCGCTTGTGAATTCTTCAATCAATACAAGCCTTTTGGGACTTCCTTGGGCAAGCAGAAGAACGGGACACAGAAGCAAAAGAATGAAAAATTTGTATGAGGACATGGCTACACCATTTGTCAAGAATTCAAGGAAAGTGATTCTCCCTTTCCAGACATGCTCTTTATTGAACTATTTGGACGGGAATGTTGCAAAATAGCCAAAGTCAGCCCTTTGACCAACAGAATTTTGTCCACCTGACAGCTCATTTATGCTTCCGGAATTCCAACAGTTTTCCCTGAAAATATTTCTCTGATCACCTCTTCAACAGGCATGTCTGAAATTGTGATGTCACGAACGGAAAATTTGCCAAGACACTTCGTTGTGATGCCTGCAATCTCATGTTTTGGAACTTTGAAGATTATGCGATCTTCACCGATTTCGGCAATATGTTCCATATCTTTCAAGGTTTCTACATCCGGCATTTCATCAAGGAAAATGGTCACGACTTTTTCATGTGAGAAACGGTCAACCAATACACTCAATCCCCCATCGAATTGAATGCTTCCTTCATCCATAAGGATGACTCTCTCGCAAAGGGCTTCGATATCATCCATATAATGACTTGTCAAAATGATGGTGGTTCCATGCTCTTTATTGAATTCTGCTATGAATTCCCTTAATGCATGTTGAGCGACTATGTCCAAGCCGATAGTTGGTTCATCCAGAAACACCACTTTGGGATAATGCAATAATGCTCCGATGAGTTCGCATTTCATGCGTTCTCCCAAACTGAGTTTGCGAACTTGGACATGCAGTTTATCGGCTATGCCGAGGTGTTCGGACATGATGTTCAATCGTTTCTTATAATCAGTATCGGAAATCCGATACATTTTTTTGTTCAATAGAAATGTATCAGCAGCCGGCAAATCCCACCACAGTTGATTTCTTTGCCCCATCACCAACGAGAAATTCCTACGAAACTCATTGTCTCTTTGCCATGGCACAAAGCCCATCACAGTAGCTGTGCCGGATGTCGGGTATAATAATCCTGAAAGCATTTTCAATGTGGTTGTTTTTCCTGCACCATTTGCACCAAGCATCCCAACCAATGCACCTTCCGGAATGGAGAATGTCACTGCATCCGCGGCGATGAATTCAGTATATTGTCTATTGAACAAAGACTTGATCGAGCCCACCAATCCTGCTTCTTTTTTATGGGTTCGAAAGATCTTTGTGAGTGATTCTACATGAATCATGTACTTATTCCTATCATTCTGCTGCAATTTAGATAAATGACTTCATCATCCCGCATGTTCATTCCATTGATACTTATGGTCATCTTGCATATAACTCTTCATTCGACAGAGGTGATTCCTAGTTCCGACAGCGCATCTACGAGTGACACATCTTCATATTCCTTGATTCCATGGGGGGCATCTGCATTGTTCATGGGTATCTCATTTTCTAAGCAAGCAAATGAATATTGGAGCGAGTCTTCCCCTTTTTATGTGATGGATTGGAAGACGGAATATGATGATGCATTACTTGCCGATAAATTGGGTCATACTGCATTTGCATATACTACGGCAAGGACATTATCCGGCTTATTCATGCAATGTGGATATGAAAAAAGGACAGCTACGTGGATTGGAAGCGGACTTTCGCTTTTTCACCAATCTGTTGTGGAATATCATGATGGATTTTCGGCCGGGGCACCATATCTTGGATTTAGCAGAGGTGATTTCATTGCAAACATTATTGGTGCCGCCCTTCCCATTGCTCAAGAATATGTTCCTTCATTGGATATAATGCGTTTCAAATTCTCCTTTTTGCCCGGCAATGACTTCAATGATCACGGAGGGAATACTTTCAATGATTATCAGGCCACCTATCATTGGCTCAGTTTCAATATCGCGGGTGTATTTCCTGATAATCAGCATGAATGGTCACGCTATGTGAATATTGCCGTGGGACATTCAGTAAAAAATATTGATCGCTATGGAAGTGGTAATCATGAATTCTATCTTTCACTCGATTTCAATGCTGAGGCACTTCCTTTTGATGATTCATGGGGTCTTGCGCTAAAACGCATTCTCAACACGATCAAATTTCCAATGCCATGCATTAAGATCTATCCAAACATCGTTTGGTATGGCATCAGAATCTGATCAATGAGCTTCTTCCCAATTATTGCCAATGCCGGTCTCGACCAATATGGGTATTTCTCCCAATGGCATCGCAGATTCCATTTCCTCTTTTACCAAAGTTCGCAAATAGTCAACTTCATCCTTGATTGCATCAAAGACAAGTTCATCGTGAATCTGGAGAATCATGAGCGATTTCAATTGCTCTTTCTTCATCCTACCATGTACATTGATCATCGCAAGTTTCATCATGTCTGCAGCAGTACCCTGAATCGGCATATTGATTGCAGCTCTTTCCGCACCTTGCCTAATTGCCTGATTATTACTTTCCAATGAAGGGAAATATCTTCTTCTTCCCAAAAGCGTTTCCACATATCCTTGTTTTTTGGCTTTTTCTATTGTTTGATCGATATAAAGTTTGATATTCGGATAGCGTAGAAAATACTGATCAATGATCTCTTTTGCTTCCGTTCTGGAAATTCCCAATTGTTTGGCAAGCCCAAAACTTCCTTGGCCATACATGATCCCGAAATTCACGGTTTTGGCGATTCTTCTTTTATCGGAATCAACATCTTCCAATGATATACCAAAGAGTGCAGCTGCAGTTGCCGCATGAATGTCATGACCATTGATAAATGCATGAGTCAAAGTCTGATCACTGCAAACATGCGCCATCACACGAAGTTCAATCTGAGAATAATCGGCGGAGAGCAAAATATTTCCGGGCTTAGGAACAAATGCTTTTCTGATTTCTCTTCCCAATGCTGTTCGAATGGGAATATTCTGAAGATTTGGTTCTGTGGAAGATAAACGTCCTGTGCCGGCAATGGTTTGATTGTATGTGGTGTGAATTCTTCCCGTTTTTGCATTGACCATTTTAGGCAATGATTCCACATATGTTGATTGCAGTTTTTGTAATTGTCTGTGCTCAAGTATATATCCTGCGATTGGATATTCTTCAGATAATTCGGAAAGTACGGAAACATCCGTGCTATATCCTGTTTTTGTTTTTTTGGGGGAAGGCAAAGCAAGTCTATCAAACAATATTTCCCCAACTTGTTTTGGAGAATCTATATTGAATGCATCTGTACCCGCCGCTTCATATATTTTCTCTTTAAGTTTTGTCACTTCTTCACGAATGTGAACAGAGATCGAACTCAATGCCTGTAAATCTATTGAAACGCCATTGTACTCCATTTCAACGAGCACCTCACTGAGCGGGAATTCAACGGTCTGTGCAAATCCAAGTTGCCCTGATTGTTCCAATTGATGTTGCAAGCAATGTGCAAGTTCAAGTGTGATATCGGCATCTTCTGCGGCATACTCCATTAATTTCATTGGTTCCACATCACGCATTGATCCTTGTTTCTTTTCACCAATCAAAGCACTGATCGGAATAGGTTCATATTGAAGCCAAGTCTTTGACAAAGCATCCATGCCATGCGGTGTATCAGGATTGAGAACATAGCTGGCAAGCATTGGATCGAAGGACAATGGGTGTACTGTAATTCCATATCTCTTCAATATCAATGCATCAAATTTGCCATGCTGAGCGATTTTTTCAATTGCAGAATCTTCCAAGAGTGGTTTCAATGCCTTCGCAACATCGCGGGCATTCAAATAACCAGCATGAGGATGTGATGTATCGGTGGATTCAGCTGGAATATCAAACAATGAATCGCCAAATAAAGATTGTGCAATGTCATCATCATTTGTAATGATGAAAAAAGCTCTGCTGGGTTTCGCACTTAATGCAAATCCGACAATTGAACAATTCATTGTATCAAGTGATGTCGTTTCCAAATCAAAACATATGCCCTTTGCTGCTTTCAATTCATGCATCATGAGCTTAAATGACAATTCATCTGTTATCAACTGATAATCATGCTCACGATTGGTTACATTCGCATAATGTGGATTTGTTTCGCTACGATCTATTGCATTGATTTGGCCGGAAGTGCGTTCTGCCCATTTTCTGCGCAATGTGTTGAATTGCAACAATGAAAATAAAGCATCTATTTCTGTCGGATTTGGTTGCATTGGAATGCATTCCTGCAAGGACAAAGGAAGCGGGACTTCCGTATGTATGGTTACCAATTCTTTTGAAAGCATGGCTGAATCTTTTCCGTCAATCAGCTTTCTCTTCACGGTTTCTCGCTCAATCTCATCTATTGCTTCATAGAGATTATCGACAGTGCCATATTTTTCGATCAATGGCTGAGCTGTTTTTTCTCCAATGCCTTTGACACCCGGAATATTATCGGATGCATCCCCTATCAAAGCCAAGAGATCAATGATTTGCTCCGGGTACACTCCCATTTTTTCTTTGACTTGATCCCTTCTATATTCATCATAAGCATTCGCATCTTTTCCGGGTCGCAGAATACAGATACGGTCATCCACTAATTGAAAATAATCCTTATCAGAAGTAAGACAGCGCACATCATATCCCAATGCTCCTGCTTGCTTAGCCAGAGTGCCAATGATGTCATCGGCTTCAAATCCGGGCAATTCAAGAACCGGAATTCCAATATGCTTGAGAAAATCTTTTATGCGAGGCATTTGCGGAATCAATTCTTCCGGAAATTCATCTCGATGTGCTTTATAACCATCATAGCGATCATGCCGAAACGTTGGCGCAGATGTATCGAATGCAGCAGCTATGAAATCAGGTTTTTCTCGATCAAGCAATGAGGTGATCATATTTGCAAATCCAAATACAGCACCTGTAGGTTCGCCATTGGGAGCTTTGAAGCCACTTTTGGACATTGCATGATAGGCCCTGAATACCAGGCCCATGGAGTCGATGAAGAGAGCTGTTGGCATGGGAGAAGAACAAGAATCGTGATGACCGACATCACACATGAAGAAATTCACAATATTCGCATGCAAATTACAAAATCAATTCACGATTATGTAAATGATGGAAAAGAAACCAAGGCAATTTCCAGAGTTTTATGATTCGGCCTATCAAAGAATGAAAGCAGACATCATTCAACGCTTGGAAGATTTCAAGGCAATACCCGAACAAGATTGGTTCTATGAGGCATGCTATTGCATACTGACACCACAATCCAAAGCTGTTCATGCGGACTTGGTTGTAAAACAACTGATCGATCTAAACTTTGAATTCGATGATGCAGATATTTTGCCTCTTCTTCGAAATCCACAACACTATATCCGTTTTCATAATCAGAAAACAAAAAATGTATATGCCTTGAAAGAACAATTCCCTTCCATTCGAGAACTTATCAAACAACATGCCCATACACCTTTGCAATTGCGTAACCTTCTCACAGATGCAATTCGGGGTTTTGGCATGAAAGAATCCGCACATTTCATGAGAAACATCGGCATTTTCGGTCCTACTATTCTGGACAGACATATCCTCAAACACTTGCTTGCATGTGGCATTCGCTCGGCCAAAAAAAATCCGACCAATAGATCTGCATATATCAAGATTGAGCAGGCATGGCTTCGATATTGCGAACAGGTGGAGATCCCCATGGTGGAAATGGACTTGCTATTTTGGGCTCTTGAAACCGGATTCATCCTGAAATGAGCTCCGGAGGAAAGAGCTCACGATGAATTTTCATAGATTGCAAGGCCATACATTGAACATGACATATGAAAAGTATCTCTTTACGCTTTAGATTGGTTTTCTGGTATAGCGCGATTGTAACATTGACATTGCTTGTCTTTGGTATCGCTGCATATCTGACAGTCTCCAAGGATTTATATCAGAATCTTGATGCTTCATTGGAAAGGGTAGCAACATCGCTTGACTTCATCATCAGAAAAAAACAGAAAGAGACGATGCAGCCATTGAGGCCTGCGACGCAAAGGAGAAAAAAATCCAGAAGAAATCAACAAGAAATCACGGATTCATTCGCTTTTTTCAGAAATCCCACCAGCATCGCAGATACCATGCGAATGTCCCGATCTGATTCATCCGAAATTTATGAAGACCCGGTTTGGTCTGCAGTATATGAGCATATATTGTTTAATCCAAAGAATTATTATATCCAGATCGCCGATCTTAATGGTCAAATCGTGTGGCGATCTGAAAATCTGGACACAAATGCACTCCCATTGCTTGATCAAGCAGAAGCATCTTCAGGAATTTCATTTATCTCGACGATCAATGCATTCAAAGGGCAACAACAAAATCTTCGTCTCTATAGAAAAAGGACAGCAAAGGCTTATATCACTGTTGGTTATTCACTTGAAGAAATTGATTCCACTCTTTATGAATTATTCAATGCCCTTTTGATTGGATTTCCAATTGTCTTATTTGTCTCCACACTTGGTGGTTTCATCCTCGCACGAATATCTCTCAAACCCATTGATGATTTATCACGCTCTGCCAGAGAGATTACTGCAAGTAATTTGAGCAATCGCTTGCCTGAACCCAAAACCAATGATGAAGTTGCACGATTGACTCATACCTTGAATGAAATGATTGCTCGTTTGGAGTATTCATTCAATCAAATAAAGCAATTCACAGCGGATGTTTCTCATGAGTTAAGGACTCCTTTGGCTATTCTCACCGGTGAATTGGAAGTTGCGCTTCGAAGCGATAAATCACCGGAAGAATATCAATCTTTGCTCATCAGCGCTTTGGAAGAAGTTGGGAGACTTTCAAAGGTGGTACGTACATTATTGGACTTGTCAAGGGCAGAAACAGGTCAAGTCAGCATTGAACATGCAACCGTGAATCTAAGCTCAATGCTTGATGATCTTGCCGAAGATGCCATGATTCTAGCCGAAGAACGATCAATATCGGTTGGCAGCATGATTGAGCCGGGCATATTGATAGACGGAGATTCCCTGAGACTTCATCAGGCATTACTGAATATCGTAGACAATGCGATAAAATACACTCCCGCTGGTGGCGATATTCTCATGCGCATGGTTCGCGAAGGAGATCGAGCGATTTTACGTGTCAGTGATACAGGCATCGGAATAGCCAAAGAACATCTACCTCATATTTTTGATAGATTTTATCGTGCTGATCAAGCAAGGTCTCAAGATATACAAGGTAATGGACTTGGACTTTCAATCGTGAAATGGATCATTGAAGCTCATCGTGGCACCATCAGAGCTGAAAGCACACCCGGGAAAGGAACCATGATTACTATTGTTCTTCCAATCCTTGAACAATCAATACAAAGTGTAGAACATCCACCCACCTTTTATGGAAGGAATCCATATTCATGATGAAGATTCAATTGGGGATGCAAGGCGATATTCCCTTGCGGACCAAAGCCCCCGGCACTTATGAATGGTGGTATTTTGATGCAGTGGATGAAGTTAGAGAACTCGCCGTGACTATCATTCTGTTTGATGGCATGCCGATGTCTCCCTATTGGCTTGAAGCACTTCCGGATGCACAGGCAGAAGAATATGGTGGGTATGCCGTATCAGTATATCGCAAAGGAAATAAAATTGCAGGCTTTGTGCATCATACCAAAGACAATTGCATTCAATATGAACAGGATGCCTTGAGCATAAAGATGGGCGATGTCAGTATGAAGCGTTCACAAAACGGCGAATACACAATTACCATTGATACGTATTTTGAAGATTGCGCTCAATCATTGAAAGCGTCATTCACATGCAAGCCAATAATCATGGATGATACGAATGAACAAATTGGCGAAGGAAATCATTGCTGGAGATTGATTGCACCCATATGTGGTTTCGAGGGTGAACTTTTATTGAGGCAATATCAAGACATTGTCGAGACAATGCAATTTTCGGGACATGGATATCACGACTGCAATTCGGGTGATGATGCACTTGATGCCGACTATGATGATTGGTATTGGGGCAGAGTACCGCTTGATGAACAACAAACACTGATTTATTATCATTATCCGGCCTGTTCACGGCATGATGTTTTCAGCATTGCATTCATTGCTGACAAACAATTGGGATTGCAGCGATTACAATCCTGCTCCATTGAGGAAAAAAAACGTGCATTGACATTATCTCTCATGACAATAGCGCGGTCCATTGAAATACATGGCACAATTGACCATAAGACCCTGCACCTTCGCATACAACAATCTGAAGCACTGGAAATTGGTCCATTCTATTATCGCTACCTTATCACAGCTGAAGATGAAAACCAAGTCTGCATGCCATTTCATGGGATATCGGAATATTTCAATGCACATCGTTTACGGTCCCGCTTCGTGCAAATATTGATCAAGACACCAATCCAACGCCTTTGAGCAGTTCCCATTCAAATGAGAACTCATAAAAAAAACGTATTTTTGAGCCATTCACAATTTCCTGTTCATTTGTCATGACTTCACGCGAAATACGCTCATCATTCCTTGAATTCTTCGCCTCCAAAGGCCATACAATCCTACCGAGTGCGCCGGTCATACCTCATGGAGACCCTACATTGCTATTTACAAATGCAGGGATGAATCAATTCAAAGATGTATTTCTTGGTCAAGGAAAAAGAGAATTCACCCGTTGCGCAGATACTCAAAAATGCATTCGTGTTTCCGGAAAACACAATGACCTTGAAGAAGTGGGGTATGACACCTATCATCATACATTATTCGAAATGCTCGGTAATTGGAGCTTCGGGGATTATTATAAAAAAGAAGCGATTGCATTTGCTTGGGAGCTTCTCACCGATATCTGGATATTACCCAAAGAGCGCATTCATGCAACCGTGTTTCGCACTGATGATGAAGCATTTGAATTATGGAAAACATATCTCCCTGAAACGCATATTCATCGTTGCGATGAGAAAGATAATTTCTGGGAAATGGGTGATACAGGTCCTTGCGGACCTTGTTCGGAGCTGCATTTCGATCGAACACCCGATCTTTCTGGCGGACCGCTCGTCAATACAGGTGTTCCGGAGGTGATTGAGATTTGGAATCTTGTATTCATACAATATAATCGTAAAAGTGATGGGACATTGGAAGACCTGGCCCAAAAACATGTGGATACGGGCATGGGATTCGAACGCATTTGCGCGGTGATGCAGCAAGTTCATTCCAATTATGACACCGACGTATTCACTCCCATCATCAAAGCATTGGAACAATTGAGCAAAAAGCAATACTCCGGAGATCTCGACAATAAAACCGGCATTGCAATGCGAGTGATTGCCGATCATATCAGAACATTAGTATTCTCGATTGCCGATGGAGCAATGCCCGGAAATGAAGGACGCGGTTATGTTCTTAGACGCATTCTTCGTCGTGCTTGCCGATATGCACGTAATCTTGGATTCCGTTCGCCGATGATGTATCAATTGACAGATGTCTTATCTGAAACCATGGGCGATGTATTCCCCGAAGTTCCGCTCAATATCGATCATATCAAACGGGTAATCAAAGCCGAAGAAGAAAGCTTCCTTCAAACACTTGATCGTGGCTTGGAACGCTTTGAAGAAATACAATCCGCAATGGAAAAGAATGCGCGCACAATCATTTCAGGAGCAGATGCATTTTTGCTTTATGATTCATTCGGATTTCCGGCTGATCTAACTGAATTGCTTGCAAGAGAGAGAGGTCTTTCTGTTGATATGGAAGGATTCACCACTTTGATGAATGAGCAAAGATCAAGATCAAGAAGTGCTCGTAAGCAAATAGTTCAGGAAGTTGCATCCATTCAACATGATGTGCAATCAATATTCAAAGGTTGGGAAACATTGACGCTTGAAGCAAATATTGAATTTGCTGAAAAGACATCTCTCATAACCGATGCGACACCATTCTATGCGGAGATGGGCGGACAAGTCTCAGACACAGGAATCGTCACCATCGAGAATATCAGTTATCATGTTGAAGATGTCCGTAAATCCGGTTCCGCATTCATTCACGTTCTTGACAAACCCATTTCTGATGCAATAGGTAAAATAGCTCATTTAGCAGTCAACCATGATCGTCGCTGGGACATACAGAAAAATCATTCAGCAACTCATCTTTTGCATGAGGCACTAAGAAGAGTGCTTGGAACACATGTTCAGCAATCAGGATCTTTTGTCGGACCGGATGCATTACGTTTTGATTTTTCACATATTCAAAAAGTAAGCCCTGAAGAACTTGCCGACATCCAAACAATCATCAATGAAAAAATTCGCGAACGCATTCCTGTGATTACGCAGGAATTACCCATCGAAGAAGCGCGGAAAGTACCTCATGTAAAAATGTTCTTTGGAGACAAATACGGCGATTCCGTTCGGGTTGTGACAATCGATGAATCTTTCTCCTCAGAATTCTGTGGTGGCACTCACGTAGTAAACACTGCAGACATTGGGTATGTGCAAATCATCAGCGAAAGCTCAGTGGCTTCCGGAATTCGTAGAATTGAAGCAATATCCTCATTTGGGATCGAACACTATATTCGTAAGCTCCAAAACGATTTAGCAAGTAAAGACATCGCCATTCAAACAGCGATGGATACAGTTAGAACATTGGAAAAAGAACTCTCAGGTCTAAAGGTTGGCGATCTCTCCTCTCAATTGGAAACAATCATCAATAATGCTGTCACTATCCCGGATACAACCATCCGCTTTGCAACATTTAGAGCAGACAGATTATCTATGGACGAAGCAAAGCAATTGGGCGATTCTCTAAGAAATGCCCTCAAACAACAAGGGTTGGGACTTATAGCTTCAGTGCAAGATGAAAAAATCTCGCTCGTCTGCATTGCAACCGATGATATTGCAAAGGAAAGGTCTGCAGGGCAATTAGTTGGCATCATTGCAAAAAAACTGGGTGGCGGAGGTGGCGGAAAACCTCATATGGCAACAGCCGGTGCAAAGGATGTCAAAGGGCTTGAAGCCCTCTTGAATGACCCCCTGTCGGTGTTTCGTGCCTAAGCGTTCATTTGGGGGAACCTCTGTATAGCACATTCGCCCTAAATCCGTAAATTGCATGCTGTTTTATCAACCATCTCCATTCATTGGATTACTCATGTATTCGAGACATTCTTTGGCAAAACATCTCTCAGGTGGCGTCCTCCTATCTTTTGCCTGCTTGATCATGTTCTTCGTGCTGTCATCCTGCAAGGATAAAGTGGATGAACCCGTGACCATTAATGGTAAATCAATGGAACAATTGATTGCCGATAATGCTGAACTCGAGGCCTTATCTTTGGAAAAGGACAGACTCATGACCGAATTGATGGAAACATCAAGTTTCATCAATGATATTTATGCAGCGATGGAAGAAATAAAAACTTCTTCGGGTGCCGACCGCGAGAGAATCCTTGGAAGAATCAGACGATTGTCTGATTCTTTGACCGCATCTCAAGCAATCATCAAAGCAAGTAGCGCGAAAATCCGTCAAATGCAAAGTAATGCCGATGCCCTAACAAGAAAAATTTCCGAATTGGAGCGCAATGTATCTACCATGCGCGAGCAGGTGTTGTCAAGGGACAATGAAATCGCTCAATTGAAAGCCGATGCGGGCATTATCACCGAAAGCAGAGATCAATTCAAAGAACAAGTGAATGTGATGTCTTCCGAAAAGGAACGCATCGAGATGGAAAGAAGCACCTACTATTATATCATCGGCAAAACACGAGACCTGGAAGAACGTGGAATCATAGCCGAAGAAGGAAAAGGTTTTCTTGGAATTGGCGGAACCTTTGTACCCGGAAAAAACTTGAATGAGCAGGATTTTATCAAAATTGATGCACGTTCCGTTCGCACATTGCCGATTCCTGAAAAATATCAAATCGTTTCCTCACATAATCCTCGATTATTGGAACGAGTTGCAGGTGGCATGGCAATCATAGATCCTGCAAAATTCTGGAATTCAAAATTTTTGATCATCATAGATAAACGTTAAACAGTAAGGTCCCTAATGGCTTATGAATTGCAAGGAAGATTATTTGAAATCTTCGACACGCAACAGATCACAGACACATTCAAAAAAAGAGAATTTGTGGTCGAAACAACAAGCGGCATGTATA
The DNA here is from genome assembly GCA_016873735.1 of Ignavibacteria bacterium. Lineage (GTDB taxonomy): Bacteria > Bacteroidota > Ignavibacteria > Kapaibacteriales > UBA961 > UBA961. The sequence continues at coordinate 20,608 of VGWD01000015.1, forward strand.
ATGAATACATAAAAATGCAAGCCGTTCAAGACAAATGCGATTTACTTGATTCCATGAATAAAGGAGACCAAGTGAAAGTATCATTTGATTTACGAGGAAAATTGGTGAATACAAAAGATGGTCGCCAAGTGTATATCACAAATATCAATGCATGGAGAATCGACCGTCAAGCCGGTGGTTCTTCTGCACCACAACAACCAAATTATGGCCAAGAACCTCCTGCAGCAGGCGGTGATTATGAAGATGTTCCATTTTAACTAGTATAGAAAAAGAGGAAAAAAGATGGCTATTTACATAAATGCCGATGATTGCATCAACTGCGGTGCTTGTGAGCCCGAATGCCCCAATAATGCCATTTATGAAGGCGGTACCGTTTGGACATTGGGAGACAAACAATATGAAGATTCAACATCCCCCGGCAACTTCAAAGGTGAATTCTGGAAACCGGATTTCTATTATATAGTGCCTGACAAGTGTACCGAGTGCAAGACATTTCATGATGAGCCCCAATGTGCTGCTGTTTGCCCTGTTGATTGCTGTTTGCCTGATGCGAACAATGTTGAAACAGAAGAGCAATTAGTTGCAAAGGTTGCATATCTTGATGAAATCGATCCGAGCAGAAGAAGAAATTAATTTCAGTGAACATGGACAACCGGTTATGCAGGGCTTTGCCCAATCATGACCGGTTTTTTTTTGATGGATATCATGAAACCAATACAAGCAATCATAACAATTGAGCGTGGCAGAATCATCGGCATAGAACCTATGTCTGATGGTGTCACCATCATTTCCGAACAAGGAATACACACATATCCCGGCGCATATGTCCTACCCGGCTTAGTTGATGCCCATTGCCACTTTCATGCTCTGGGCGAATTGCTTAATGGACTTCGATTATATGATCTGCATTCAAAAGAAGAAACAATAAATCATTGCAAACATCATATTGGATTGCGAGGCGACTGGCTCTATGGCATGGGTTGGAATCAAGAGTTATGGAAAGAAGCAGTGTATCCTCATGCCGGAGATTTGGATGCTATATTCCCCGACACACCCGTGTATTTGAGGAGAGCCGATGGTCATGCTGCCTGGGTCAATTCAAAAGCCATGGAATGTGCAGGCATCACGGACTCAACACCGGATCCTGAAGGCGGCACCATCATTCGAGAACATGGAAAAGCAACGGGCATTTTGATTGATAATGCAATGGATATAGTGGCGCATCTCATCCCAGAGTTGGCCAAAGACATGCAAATCAACAATATCTTGACAGCAGCAAAACATTGCTCATCATTAGGTTTGACCGAAGTCCATGATATGGATGTTCATCCTTCGCTCTTACCCATTTACCTAGAGCTTGCTGAAAATGGATTATTACCCATTCGGATTCAATCATTTGTTAAAGCTCAGCAGGATCAATGGATCGAACATGGATGTTTGCCTGCCGGCGGTGAATTCGTACGTGTCGCAGGCTTGAAATTCTTTGTCGATGGCGCTCTCGGATCAAGAGGAGCAGCTATGATTGAGCCCTATGCAGATGCTGATCATAATGGGCTGATGCTAATGGATGAAGAGACGTTGTTTCAAAAAGCAAAGCGTGGAATTGAGGAAGGCTTTTCCATTGCCACTCATGCCATTGGAGATATGGCAAATCGCATAGTGATCAATGCATATAAGCGATTGCGCAAAGATGGCATAGCAGACGCCGATGTTATTTTACGCATAGAACATACACAGATCATCAAAATGGAAGATATTATTCGCATGAATGAGTATGCCATCAAAGCTATTACACAATCAGTCCACTGCATCAGTGATGCACCGATGGCAAAAACACGTTTGGGGAGAAGAGCAAGCATAGCATATCCGTGGAAATCCTTGATAAAACGTGGTTTACATCCCGCCGGTAGTTCTGATTTCCCAATTGAATCAGCAAATCCACTTGTCGGAATTGATGCTTATTGCAGAAGGATTCCATTCCAGGATAATTCTGCATGGATGCCTGAAGAGATTATTTCTCAGGAAGAGGCAATCAGCAGTTATACCTCTTGGGCACATGAAGCTGCAGGGATGGAATATCGTCGAGGATCCATTGAATTGAAATTTGATGCAGACTTGACTATTTTGAATACAGATATTGCTTCATGCCCAGTAGATGATATCTTACATACGCAAGTATTGGCAACATATACAGCAGGCATTCGCCGTTATCATGCGGAATAAGTCAACCAATCTTGAATGGTTATTTCCCGTAGAATATCATCTTTGTTTTCGATGCTTGCAAGCTTATGATATTCATCCCATGTACATTGTTCTCTCTCTCCCATCTGAACATATATTCCAATCAATGCTTCAAAAAATGTATGATGTTCAAGAAATCTATGTTCCGCATAATCCGAAGCCGTGTTTTTGCTTATGAGCCATGGCCAATCAGAGGCCTGCATTAGCATTAATTCTCGCAATGCTTGATTTAGGATTCGAGATTTATCCGGGCTTGATACGGTTCCCGATTGTAAGATAGTTTGCAATGTTTGTTCTGCTTTATGGATATGATTCCACAGCATATGCGTTGTATCATTCTTCCATGTTTGATCAGTGCCTCCTTCACCCCATGATCCTGATGCGCATGAAACTTTGGCTATATTCTCTTGCTCTTCCATACACTCAGATATTGTAGCCATCTCCAGCAACGTTGAGTCAGCAACATATTCAATCATACTCTGTAAAAAATGCGGGCCTTCAAACCACCAATGACCGAATAATTCCGTATCGAATGCTAGACAAATCATCCCGGCATCATCTTTCATTCCCTGATATTCCTTTGCATACTCTTCAAGTTCTTGAACAAATTCTAAAGCATGTTGCTTTGCTTGTTTGTTTCCAATATGTGGTGAATATGGTTCTTTGTTTTCAGGACCCGTCTTTACATCTGTAACTTTCCAATATCGCAGTGATGAATTATATTCCTTCTTATGGAAGTCTAGATATTCAGGATGAGTGGGATATCCTTGTTGTTCAGACCAGATACGTGAACATAATTCTTGATGACGAATGAAAAGCGAAAGTGACTGTGATGTATTAATGGATGATAGCATCCGTATCATGCTCATTGGTCTTAATCGCTCGGGGACATTAAAAAGTAATGCATTCTCATATATCACATCCGTTGATTGATCAATGATGGTTGCTTGAATTCCGTTATGTATCAAATATTCTTCCAGACCAATCTTTAAGGCGTTCTTCTCATCTTTTATTGCCGGTCGATAACCACATTCCGGAAGCCACATATAAGCAGGTCTTTGCCCAAAGATGCATCCCTGATGAACCAATGCAGCATTGATTTGCATATGAATGGAACGCCCTTCACTCAACAACGGTAAATATGCATGAGTCAATGATGTCGGCATCATGTCAATCAATTGTCGTTCCCTGGCTTTTGCCAATGCACTCGGAATCGATTCATGAAATACCTCCCTGAAATCAGATAGCCGATGTTGATACCAGGCTTTCCAGAAATTCCCCATGGGAATACTCCAACGTGCATCTTCAATGTTCATGAATTTCTCCAGATCATGTTCTGCCTGTTTTATCTGCCGACAAGCATATGAAGCAAGAGAATCAGGGAAGCGAGGGTGAAGCAATTGTTCACTCAATATGGGTGAACAACTTATCATTATGCGTGCTTTCAAACCCTTTTCATCGAGTGCATTGATCATATTGAGAATCGGGATATACGATTCCAATACAACTTCATGAAGCCATATATCACCATGTGGCCATGTTCCATGATTCAGCACATATGGCATGTGAGAATGAAGAATCAAAATTATGCGCGTCTTTTTCACATCTAGATCCATATAAAAAAAGCCACACAGAATTGTGTGGCTCGGTTGAAGTCTAATTGATCAGTGGACTTGTTTTGCATCAATGGCAACTTGACCATCCATTTGAATTTCACCATGTTCGGTTTCATAACGAATGATATTATCCGTTAAAGCATGGAGCAACATTTTTGCATGCTGTGGCGTCATGATGATCCGTGCATGCACTCGTGCTCTGGGAACATCAGGAAGAATCCGCGTGAAGTCAATAACGAACTCTGCAGGTGAATGTCGAATGATTGCAAGATTGGAATAAATTCCTTCTGCCTCTTTCTCGCCCAATTCAATATTAATGTGTTGTGGTTCCTGTTCTTTTTCAGCCATGAAATGTAGCTCCATAAGAGAATATGTTATTTATTTTTCTTCAACAAGTCAGCCATTTGAAATGCTTTGTCAGCTTTGTCTTTCATACCTTGCTTGGCATAAACTTTGCCCATGTACTCATAATAAGAACCATTCGTGAGATTCGCCGGTTCAGCTGCTTCGAGATCAATGATCAATTTTTTGAATTTATCATTCTGACGAGTGATGAGAAAGATATCAGACAACTGTTGCAAAACACCAAGATTATCCTTGTTTGCGGCATTGCTTCTATATTGAGAGAAATAATCCGCAGCTTTGTTCAATAATGGAAAATATCGCGTTTCATCGGGTTTATACTTGGAATTCGCATCAATCTTTTTATTTTCTTCATCGATGATTTCAACTGCCTTATTTACATAACAAGCACCGATATTAAAAATGGCATTTTCAAAATTTGGATCTATTGCCAGTGCTTTTTCATAATTGGCGATGGCTTTATCATATTGTTTTTGTCGAGCCAAAACACGAGCATACTGTTCAAGGTATAATTTATTGTTCGGATTTTTACTTGCGGCCACTTCCAGAGATTTCAAGACTTCATCTGATTTTCCTTGCTCGTCATATATCTGAATTTTCAAACTCGCCAAGTCATCATCAGTTGGATTTACAGATAAAGTGAATTCGATGATTTCAACTGCTTTATCCAATGATTTCGAACCATAATACAGATATGCAAGATTGACAAAAGGGCGAATATTCATGGAATAGAAGCGTTCCCTTTCTTGGCTGAGCCAGCTTTTGGGTAATTGGGTTCTCAACCCTTCCAAGATTGCCTTCCCTCCCTCTTTTTTGAATGATGAGAGGAATATTTCTTCATTGTTCACGAGCATTTTATCAATGAGCAATGAATCACCATTATTGTCCGGAAAAGCTCTTGACATGATCGGCTTGCCCAAAATTCTCAAAACTTCTTCGCGAGACATACCGATGGACATACCATTCTTCTTCATGAACTCGATATATGGAGACAATTGGCGTACATATTGTTGATATGTAGCAATGGCTTTTGTTGTATCTCCTTTGAGCTCATAAATATTCCCAAGCAATGCAAGGGGCTCCGTATTTTCAGGTTTCAATGAAATTGCCAAATCCAATAGTGATGTCATTTCAGACACATCGCCGGACTTGTCTTTACTAAGAAATTCATTGTACGCATTCGTACCTTTATTGTAAATCTCTGCCCATAGAAAGAAAAGTTGATCTGCTACTTTTGTTTTCATTGGTTCTTTATCCGATCTTTTTGATGCTTCCAATGAATTTTGAACAGCTTTTGGGAGATCATTGAGTCGATAATGGCAATCAGCTAGCAAATACCATGCTTCGGCATTGCCGGGATTCTTGACAACTTCCTTTTGTAAAGCTGCCAGAGCCTTGGAATAGTCTTTTTGATTATATGCCAATTTTCCACCCGTGAAATCAGGCGATGCGCACTGAAAACTTTGGATGATCAAAGAACCAAGGAGTAAACCAAGGAGAATGTGTTGTTTCATGAGTCTCATGGCGATGAATTCCATGTTTGTGAAGCTGAATTGAACGTGCAAAATACAAAAACGATGTCATGCCTGCAATTGAAGAACGCATAACAAAAAACCCCACCGAATTGGTGGGGTTTGAAGCATGATGCTATTTTTATTAATTGTCAGCAGGAAGCATGAGCGATTGAGCGAGCTCAGGGCTTACTGAACTGACGAGATATGTGTATTTCGGCATACGCGGCTTTTTTGTTTTGCCGGAAGGCACATCGGGGACAATCATCAAAACAGCTTGATTCCCTGTTTTTTGTTCCATGCTTTGTCGAGTCTGATGGCGTTTTACAGCAGATGTAAAATCTGTGAACACCTCAAGATTCGTGCAGGCATACAAGGGTACGATCAAAGGCTGATGATCTGCAGTGAACCCGAAATACTTTGCTGTATTGAATGTCAAAGGGCCTAGAAGTGACAAATGCTCCGGAGTAAAATACTCAACGGACAATTTGTTCAAATGCTTGCCGATTTGACCTGCAGCTGTGTATGACAAATCAATGATGCGAGGATATACATAAGGGCCTCTGTCATTGATGCATACAAGTACTGATTTTCCTGTGACTTGGCTGGTCACTTTTGCGATTGAACCAAGTGGCAATGTACGATGTGCGGCTGTGTAACCATACATGTCAAATGTTTGACCACTAGCAGTTCTACGATTGTGAAATTCTTTGCCATACCAAGATCCGGGACCAAATTGTCTTGGGATCTTTGCATGGAAGCCACTGTAGCGCACTGAATCGTGCACGACAGGTCCATAACCTTTCTTGGACTTACGAGCTTCTGCTGAATTGACAAAGAACATTGCTGCCATTACGAAAAAAACAATCAGAAACGACATTGAATTGTTGTGGCTGATCGAGAGGAATTGTCTATGCATGTGCAATGTTTGTTTGTGCATAGGGGCCTCCTTCTTATAATGAATAATCTCAAGCTGCCTCCCCCCAGAGTCAGATGAGCACCCAATTAATGCTGTGGAAAATGATGTTCATAAGTGGTGAACAAACTGCTCTTTATGCTAAAAGCAGAACATCACTTCCTTAAGCATATGTGCAAGTTCAGAAAATTTTGGAACTTTGCCAATTAAATTACTCTTAATTTCTGTTCATAATTCTATACAAATCAAATGTTTACAGTAAATCCTCAAAACAACGATCTTCCTAAAACCATGATTTATATGCAGTTAGCAAAATCTCTAACTGCGCTCATAGGAGATGAACGGGAATTTCTACCGAATATGTCCAATATGGCATCTTTGCTCTTTTTTAGCCTTAATGACATCAATTGGTGTGGTTTTTACCTGATAAAGAACGAAGAATTACTTCTTGCACCCTTTCAAGGCAAGCCGGCTTGCGTGCGTATCGCTATCGGAAAGGGAGTATGCGGTACCTCGGCTGAGAGTCAATCCACCTTCATTGTAGAAGATGTGAATAACTTTCCGGGGCATATTGCATGCGATGTGGATTCCCGATCAGAGATCGTTATTCCTTTAATCAAAGGAAAGACATTGATTGGAGTATTGGATATTGACAGCCCGATTATAGCAAGGTTCGATGATGAAGACAAGAAAGGGCTTGAACACCTTGTCCAAATCCTCATGAATTGTTCCGACTGTTAACTCCCGGATGGAGCAAACAAGGCGTTTAGGGCTTGAATGGGGAGATTTCTTAGTATGGTATATATGAGCGTGAGAATCAAGAACACCAAGATTGAACGTTTTGGTGGTTCCCAAATATGTTTGGGCTCCTGATCAATCCAAGACCGAACTGACTGAATCCCCCTATATATGAGATATGGACCCCATAAGATGATCAGAAGATTATTTTTTAATGCCAGTGCTACATCGCCATGTAAGATCGATGAAACAGCTCTTGTAGATCCACATCCGGGACAATGCAGTCCTGTTGTTAAGTGAAACAAGCACGGCAAATACATATATCTTTCTGGAGGATATTCATATAGCACCAACCCCAAAACAATGATAGACATGCAAAAAGCCGTGATTATCACCAGGATTCTAGATGTTCTTGACATGTTCTTCACCGAATCACTCATCAACCACTGTGGTTTTTACGAGCAAGTCATGAAGTGCTTGTTTATATGAGGTAAAGAACATCACCAAACCCAATAGAAAACACAATTGCATGGAGATTGCATTGACAATATATCTCAAAATGGCATTGAGTACGGAGAATTCACTTCCATCAATTGATACAATTCTGATATGCAATAATTTTTTACCTAAAGTAGCACCATTGGAAATGGCCTGGTACACCCCAAAGTATAATACGCCAAGTGCAAGTTGTATACCTGTAAGAATTTGAATGATCGGCACAAGATTTTTAAGCATATTCTCAATATCATCACCTGAAGACTCAACAATCGCTGTCAATGCAGATCCTTGCCCAATTGCAAACAATACAATGATGGAGGCAATAGAAATGAACATTGAATCAATGATATATGCCAATAAGCGTTTGACGGGATTCGCAATTGTGTACTCGACACTTTCCATGGAGTCACTCCTTACTTTAGTGCAAAAATATTAAGATATTCGTCCAGCATGTGTTGATCCATTTGAGGGGAATCATACATTCCATGCTGCATCCTTTGACGAAAGGCCTCATATAAGGTTACAGCACAGGCCACAGATATATTTAAACTTTGAATCATCCCAACTTGGGGAATAAGCACATTCCCATCTGCTTTCGCAATTGCTTCATCAGAAACACCCGCATGCTCATTGCCGAAGACAATCGCAATTGGACCGGTGAAATCCACGCTATACAATGAGCGAGCTTCATTTCCCATTGCGGTGGTAAGTATCGTCTTGCCTTGAGACCTCAGGAATGCATAACACGATTCAATACTATGATGCTTATGTGTCAGTACCCATTTTCTTGCGCTGGCTGAACTTTTCTCTCCCAATTCCGGAAAAGATTGTCCGGAATGATAGACCAAATGCACGTCAAGAACACCAACTGCATCACATGATCGCAAAACAGCCGACACATTATGAGAATCATGAACATTTTCAAGCACAATCGTCAGAGTCGGTTGTCTTCTGGAAATACATGCCATGATCTTTCCTGCTCTTTCTTCATTGAGCAATAAAAATGGAGATTCCTGTGGGGTATTTGCTTGATTCATAGACAAAAAAGGCGTCTTGTGGACGCCTTACTTTCATAAACATGATTAGCTTCGTTTGGCCAGTGCCTGAGTAAGTCTCCGCATGGCTTCTTCAATGTTTTCAACGGAATTTGCATAGGAGAATCTTACAAATCCTTCACCATTGCTCCCAAATGCAGTGCCGCTAAGACAAGCAACACCGGCTTCATAAAGAGAAAAATCAGCGAATTCCTGAGAAGTCATTCCCGTACCTTCAATGTTTGGATATACATAGAAAGCGCCTTTTGGTGAATGACAACGAACTCCCGGCATTGCATTCAAAGATTCAACGATGACATCTCTTCTACGTTTGAATTCAGCCACAAATTCAGCGGCTTTGGCATCTGTTCTTTCTGACAATGCCTCAATACCTGCGATTTGATTATAACTCGCAGTGCAACTTGTGCAATTAGTTTGCAACTTGGCCACAACTTGAGCAATGTGCTCAGGCATGCATCCATATCCCATTCGCCAACCGGTCATTGCAAATGTCTTGGAAAATCCATCAAGAAGAATCGTTTTCTCTTTCATTCCCGGGAATTGAGTGATTGTTTCATGCACAAATCCATCATAGGTGATTTGAGAATAAATCTCATCGCTCAAAACAATAAAACCATGCTGTACGGCAAGTTCTGCTATGCGTTGCAAATCTTCTTTTGTGAGAATTCCACCCGTTGGATTTTGAGGTGTATTGATAATCACCATTCTCGTTTTGGGTGTGATGCGAGCTTCCAAATCCGAGATGTCGAATCGAAATTCCTTCTCTTCTTTTAATGGCAATGGAACAGGAATCGCTTCAAGGAAATTGATCACAGATTCATAAATCGGGAAACCGGGATTTGGATAAATGACTTCATCACCTTTATCAATCACAGCCATCATCCCATAAAACAAAATGGGCTTTGCACCGGGAGTGATCACGATCTCATTGGGTGTATATTCTGTTCCACGCGTGCGCTTGATATAATCGGTAACGGCCTGACGTGCTTCCGGTAGACCGGCAGAAGGACCATAATGGGTGAAACCATCATCAAGAGCTTTTTTTGCTGCATCGATGATGTTTTGTGGAGTATCAAAATCAGGTTCGCCAATTTCCAAATGTACTATGCTTTTCCCTTGTGCTTCCAAAGCTCGAGCACGAACCAGCACTTCAAATGCTGTTTCTGTGCCCAAACGGGAAATGCGTTCAGCTATATGCATCATAATCTTCTATTCCGAGTGTTGAAATCAATGTGATGAATGTCCAAAGATTGCATTTGCAATCGATAAGATGCCGGATGGCATGATACCAAGAATGATTACGCCTGCAATTGTAATTACAAGAGACATTCCGGACAGTCCGATCTCAGTATCGGGCATGTCTTTTTCAGACTCATTAAAATACATTTTCACTATGAGTCCGATATAGAAATACACTGATATGATCGATGAGAGAACCGCAATGATGGTGAGCCATAAATAACCGGCATCAATTGCGGCTGTAAAGAGATAATACTTACCAAAGAATCCTGCAAATGGAGGAATTCCTGCCAATGAGAACATGAAGATAGCCATGAATGCTGCCAATACAGGATGTTTCTTGCTGAGCCCTGCATAATCAGCAATTTCCAAATGCTCTTCTCCACGACGCTCAAGCAATCCAACAATAATGAATGAACCGATTTGCATGAACATGTAAGAAGTAAGGTAGAACATGATGCCACTATACCCGGACTGCGATCCTGCTACCAAGCCCATCATGAGATATCCTGCATGTGCAACAGATGAAAATGCCAACATGCGTTTAATATTTGTTTGTGCAAGTGCACTGATATTTCCTATCAACATTGTTGCGGCAGACAATACCGCGAATGTCATTTGCAATTTGGCGGTCGCAGCAGGCATGAGCACCATGATCATGGGCATGAATGCAGCAAATGCAGCTGCTTTCCCAGCAGTACTCATAAATGCGGTGACAATCGTTGGCGCTCCTTGATAGACATCAGGAGCCCATTGATGAAATGGAAAAGCCGCAGCCTTAAAACTTAATCCAATGACCATCAATGCGATACCAATGGGTAATAATGATTCTAGTGGCAAAGACCCACGAGTGATATTCATAGCTATGTGATTATAATCCATACTGCCTGTGGCACCATAAATCAAGGCCATACCATAGACCAAGAATCCTGTTGAAAATGCACCAAGAAGGAAGTATTTCAATGAAGATTCCACCGATGCAATGGAACTACGCATATAACCCGAAAGCACATAAAATACAACTGACATTATCTCAATACCAATGAACAAACTCAAAAGATTATTGGAATGTCCGATCAACATCATACCACCGATGGCGAACAATACAAGAGAATAGAATTCATCATGCTCAATTCCCTCTCTTTGCAAATAGGAACGTGCCGCAAATATGGTGAGTAGCCCGCCGAGTGAAAACAATAGATCGAAATATGATGCAAATCCACCACCGGTGACCATGCCATTGAATCCGATGCCATGCTGACCAAATGTAGCAATGGCCAATATGCCGGATACGATTAATGTGATCACGCTGAACAAGAATGTTATACGAGCACTATTCTTGATCAAGGCATCCACAACCATCGCGATGATGGCCATCGCAGACAAGAATGTGAACGGTGCGGTCAACAGTAAATCTTGAATCATTCCTCTATTCCTTGGTTATTTCTCGTGTAATGAACATGTTGATCAGGACTTGATCGGTCTAAGCATAACAACACCGACGCGATATGTTTCGCCATTCGAACCATCGGAAGTCTTCCTTTTGATCATCGCTTCTTGCGTCTCAGGATATAATGCCTCCACGGTATATTCAACATCTTCGGTGACGGTCATTGCAAATTCAACAGTGTCTCCGGTGCGAATAAATTTCCATTGATCCGTGGTGTCATGACCGTTCTTTTTCCAATCATACGGTCTTTCAAATATTTTCTTTAAAAGATTTGCCATGAGTTGCTTCCTTGGTGATACTTGATCAATGACCGGATTTGTGATTGACATGCTCTTGAATCTTCTGTGCTTTAATCTTGGGATATGCAGATGTGCCAAGGACAGTTTTTTCTATTGACCCAACCAATGTCTGCGCATATAATTCGGTTTTTGAAAGAAATGTCTTTGGAAAAACGCCAATCCATACAATGAAAATGACAAGCGGTACCAATTGCCAATACTCGCTTCTTGTGAGATCAGTCAAACCATGATTTTTGGGATTATCATTCGTGCCAAACATCACTCTTTGGAACATCCACAATAAATAAACCGCTGCAAATATCACTCCTGATGCACTAAATATGCTATACCAAGGATTATTCAAAAACTTTGACTGAAATGAGCCAAACAAGGTGAGGTATTCACCAATGAAGCCATTTAATCCGGGCAGACCGACTGATGCCATCATCGCGATGGTGAACATTGCTGCAAACTTGGGCATCACTTTGGTGATACCTCCAAAATCTGCAATCTCTCTAGTGTGACGGCGCTCATATAGCACACCGACACAAAGGAATAACATGCCTGTTGACAATCCATGATTGACCATTTGAATGATTGCACCTTGCAAACCTTCAGGTGTTACAGACACAATTCCCAATACAACAAAACCCAAGTGACTCACCGATGAGTATGCAACGAGTTTTTTGATGTCCGTTTGGACCATTGCAACCAATGCACCATATATTACACCGATGACTGACAACCAAGCAATGGGATGTGCAAATTCATACAGGGCTTGTGGAAATAATTCAAGATTGAATCTGATAAGGCCATAGGTGCCCATCTTAAGCAATACACCGGCCAGAATGACTGATCCTGCTGTAGGCGCCTGTACGTGCGCATCCGGAAGCCATGTGTGAAAAGGAAACAATGGGACTTTGATACAAAAAGACAAGGCAAATGCCAAGAACAACCAAATCTGTATATCAACCTGAATGCCTGGTGCCAATTGTTTTAATATCAAGAAATCTGTGGTGAAATGTCCGCCTGGTGTCCATTTTGCATATAATCCCATCCACACAATCGCGATGAGCATTAGCAATGAACCAACCAATGTGTACAAAAAGAATTTCACTGCAGCATAGATTCTGTCCTTACCACCCCAAATACCAATCAAGAAATACATTGGAATAAGAATCAGCTCCCAAAACACATAAAACAACATTGTGTCAAGAGAGACAAATACACCAAGCATGCCGAATTCCAATAATAACATCATGGCATAATACTCTTTGAGTCTTTTGCCTATTGGTTCGAAGGATGCCAATATACTGATGGGCATGATGAATGTGGTTAGGACAACAAGCAATAAAGACATTCCATCCAATCCAATTCTAAATCCTGCATCAATGGAAGGGATCCAAGGAATATTGGAATAAAATTGGAAACCATCCAATCCATCATTGAACGCAAACCACAAAGGAAGTGAGGCAAAGAATGTCAGCATTGAAAAAATCAACGTGACATATTTTATCGCCTTCTCTTGAACTCTATCAATGAAAAGTATCGAGAGAAATCCCAATAGTGGCAGGAATAATGGCAAAAAAAGCAATCCTGCAGAATCAGTATGTGGCATGCTTTACTCTAAAGAACTGACAAAAGTTGTGAATACAAATGAAGAAGTGATAAGATCAAACAATTGATCTTATTGCCCCATTGTGTAATAAGGAGAAATCATCAGATATACGATAACTCCGGTAATTGTGACATATAACCAAATGGGCAATGTCCAACGAGCTATTTTCTTATGTAATGGGAACTCGGACCGCCATGCCCTTAGCAATGTGAATAATGCCAAAGGAACAATAATTGCTGCCAATACAATGTGTGTGATCAAAATCGTGGAATACATGAAGCGAATCATACCTTCACCACCGAATGTGGTGGAAGGTGCCTGCGAATGATATGTCACATATGACAGCAAGAAAAGTATGGATAGTCCGAAAGCACTTATCATCATCATTCGATGAGCTGCTATACGCTTATTGCGAATGAAGTAGTATCCAAGTGTCAACAGTATGGTACAGGCAGAATTGATATATGCATTCAACTTGGGCAAAACCATCACATTCAATCCCTCAATTGTAACAGCCTGTGGTACATACAATAAAAATGCCACGAGTATTACAACGATGATTGAAATAGAATAAATCGTAAGTGACAATGTACGCTCACTCATCGATTTCAAGAGACTTGTTCCCTGCGCAGAGGGTTGATTGGCATTCATCATGCGATTGTCATCCATAATATGATACAAACTATTCCCAATAACATGAGAAGCGCATAATTTTGCGCAATACCGGTTTGAATTTTTCGAAGTGATTCAGCCCATACAGCAATTGATCGAGCACTTCCATTAACGACACCGTCAATCACTTTTACATCAAATATTTTCCATAATGCTTCAAGCGACATGGTATAAGTAGGGCGAACAATAATCGCATGATAAATCTCATCTACCCAATATTTATTCCATAACAATGCATATAACCCTTTGTTTTTGGAAGCAAGTTCATCAGGTTTTGAGGATGACTTTTTATACAAAGAAGTAGCAATCAAAATACCAATGATTGCAACTCCTAAAGATCCGGCCATCAAACCCCATTCAAGAATTAGTGAGTGTGCATGTTCACCATGGCTCTTGGCAAGAATCTCATGTGCATTGTGAAAAATCGGATGAAGCCAATGCTCAAGAATATTGATATCTGCACCGAAAGACAATGCCTTGGGTATACCAAGGAAACCACCGAGAACAGATAGAATTGCAAGAATCCACAATGGAATTGTCATGGTTGCTGGCGACTCATGCGGATGGACATGATGGTGATCAAAGCGTTCTTCACCATGAAAAGTCAGATAAAGCAAACGGAACATGTAAAATGCGGTACACAATGCTGCAAGCACTCCTGCACCCCAAAGAATAGGACTTCCATTCAAAAAAGCATACCAGAGTATTTCATCTTTGGAGAAGAAACCGGAGAATGGAAAAATACCTGCAATAGCAATGGTGCCAAGGAGAAATGTGAAATATGTTTGTGGCATATACTTTTTCAATCCACCCATTTTCTGAATGTCTTGCTCTTCATGCATACCATGAATAACTGACCCTGAACCCAAGAATAACAATGCCTTGAAAAAAGCATGTGTCATTACATGAAACACGGCTGCAGTATAAGCTCCAACACCCAATGCGACAAACATGAAACCAAGCTGACTCACCGTAGAATATGCAAGTACTTTTTTGATATCATTTTGAACAATGCCAACTGTGGCCGCTATTAAGGCAGTGGTTATTCCAATACCGGTAATCACTGCCATGGTTGTATGAGACATTGCAAACAATGTGGAATTTCTTGCGATGAGAAATATGCCTGCGGTAACCATGGTTGCAGCATGAATCAAAGCCGAAACGGGTGTCGGGCCTGCCATCGCATCAGGAAGCCAAACGCCAAGTGGAATTTGAGCTGATTTTCCGGTACATCCCAAGAAGAGTAATAATGTGATTGCAGTGATAAGGCCGGCATCAACGCCCTGTGTTGCAGCCATCATGTCCACGGTTGCATAATCCAATGATCCAAAACGCCAAAAGATGAGAAACATCGCAATGAGTACGCCAAAGTCGCCTATGCGATTTACGATGAATGCTTTCTTTGCTGC
The DNA here is from genome assembly GCA_016873735.1 of Ignavibacteria bacterium. GTDB lineage: Bacteria > Bacteroidota > Ignavibacteria > Kapaibacteriales > UBA961 > UBA961. The sequence goes on from VGWD01000015.1 coordinate 36,212, forward strand.
ATCACCGGTCCAAACGATATGTGACCCCTCGAATGTTCTATCATACCAAAATCCGATCAGAAGATATGAACAAAGCCCCACTCCTTCCCAGCCAAGAAATGTCAAAACAAAATTGTTTGCAAGAACAAGATTCAACATCATGAATACAAACAAATTCAAATAGGCGAAGAAGCGTGGAAAGCTTTTGTCTCCATGCATATAACCAATTGAATAAATGTGAATGAGCGTACCGATACCGGTTATAATGAGTGTATAAAGGATTGATAACTGATCTACTTGATAGGCAATATCAATGGACAATGCCCCGGTATGAATCCATGGGAATAGTCGGATGACATGCGTTCTTGCCTCCGGGGCTTCGCCTGTCAATTGCAGGAAAATTCCAACGGCCACCAAAAATGCACCCCCTACAGCAGCACTGGCTATTCCACCAATGAGTTGCTCATTGCGGATATGCTTGCCGAAGAAACCAATGATGAAAAATCCAATGAGCGGAAGGAGAGGAACGAGGTAAATCAACTCAGCCATATAAACACTTTATGTTAATTGTAATCAAAGTTAATAAAGTCACGATTCAGAAATAAGATGCTCGATTGGCAAATCAATATTTCTGAAATGAATACGCATGTTCTCATCAACAGTCAACATTGAATTTCGCTCTACTTTCATCCATTCAGATCGTTTGGATGTGAATGGTTCAGAAGCAACGACAATTGCATGTGGTTTGCCTGTGCTCGGCTCCATCATGCAAGATTCCTCTCTACAATGATATTCGGTGCCATACATATAGTACATTGAAGCTGGTTGCACGCTATGATTTGTAGTGTAGCGAACCGCAATCAAACTATCACCATCTGTCAGACATGCATTGATATAAGAATGTTGCTTTATCGAAGATTCAAGCAATATCTTGCTTAGGTCTTGCAAAGCCGATTCCATAGCATTCATCAATTGTTCGCTTGTAATGTCCGCATATGGGTCATCTATATGATTCAATATCAAACCAAACAAATGCTCTGAATCCGTTGAACCTGAAATTGCATCATATGAGGTGTCATTCAAACTTCTCAAAAGGGATCTGCGTATTTCCTTGAAACCGCCAATCACACCATTGTGCATGAACATCAAACGACCGCATGTGAATGGATGAGAATTGTATTCCTCAACCGGCATGCCGGGCGAAGCAGCCCGAATATGTGCAAAGATCGATGGTGCATGTATTTTTCTTGCCAGATTTCGAAGATTCTGATCGCTCCAGGCCGGCTTTATACTTCGGAAAACGCATGGCTCAGGGTCCAAACCCGGGGCATACCATCCTATACCAAATCCATCGCCATTGACTTGCGCACTCATCTCTCCGGCATTCACGCTCTGTGCGGAAATCAGCGAATACCTCGGCTTATAGAGCAGGTCGTCCGCTAAAACCGGACTCCCCAGATATGCGACAAATCTGCACATACGGAAATTCTCGCTTAAAAAGTGCCTAAAAATACGAAAGAGCGAACACTTGACCAACCACGGAATACCATCAATCAAAGTTCAAAGCAGGTTGAATGAAAAGTTTTTCACAGTTTTTCAACATAAAAAAATCCGCTTGATTCACAGAATTCAAGCGGATCTGACCGAAGTCTTTATTGATCAAGCAGCTTGCTTGTCAACACAATATGTTTCATACACACCATCAAGAAGAAGATTCAAAGCATCTGCTGCTTCTCTTGCAGCATCAAGTGCTATGATTTTTTGATCATCTGTTGTGCAAAGACGAACAAGTGCATCCCGAGTGACTTGTCTGTGAATAATATCGGCATCTTCATGCACCTCAAAGAACACAAGCGCATCTTCACAGTCCAAATTATATTTGTTCTTCAAGCCTTCAATCTTGGTTGTGCAGATTTCAGGAATTTGTGATTCATAAGCATACAAAGCAGCAAGGCCTTCAGCCGGATTATCTTTTCCGGCAAGTTCTTTAAGAATTTTGACGGATTGCTTTGTATGCGGGAGATATTTGCGAGACATCATTTCTTCTCTGCTGATACCGAGAGCATCACCGAATCTACGCCAGAGTTCAGGGTGATTGTTTGGGCCATGCTCCTCTTCAATCAAGTTTTCAAGTAGCATTTGGCGCACTTCCATGTCATCGCACTTGGAATGTGTGGCACTGACATATGTCGGGAAATGATGCACTTGTTGATAATATTCAAGGGCATATTCACGTAACATTTGAATTGTCAAATCGCCCGTGTTCCACATTTGATAAAAAGGATGCTGGAGCATGTGACGCTCATTGATGATTGCATCAAGTTTTTGGAGAAATTCTTCATTTGTCATGATTATGTCCTGAGAAAAATTTGATCATAAATATTGGTCGACAAAAATAGTGTTTTTTCGTAGTTTACCCCCATAATTTTTCCTCTATCTCTCGGTGCTCCATGAGAATGACCAGAAGGTCGATACTTGGCTTGGCAATTTCGGGATTCATCGCCAAAGCCGCAACTCAGTCGACAAAGAATGAAACTCAAAAAAACAGCATGTCCAATTCAGATTCCGATTCCGGAATAAGGGTACTATCCACTTGGCCATTCGGAATATCGGCTAATGATAGAGCCATGAAAATATTAATGCAAAACGGTTCGGCATTGGATGCCGTGGAAGAAGGTGTAAGGGTCACAGAAGCGGATCCCTCAGTCACGTCCGTGGGATATAATGGGAGCTTGGACCGAGACGGCCGGCTCACTTTGGATGCTTGCATAATGGACCATAGAGGAATGTGCGGTTCAGTGGCATGCTTAGAGCATATCAAACATCCCATTTCCGTGGCTAGAGCAATCATGGAACATACCCCTCATGTTATGCTTGTTGGCTCTGGAGCTCTGCAATTTGCTGAAGATAAAGGCTTTATGCGTGAGAATATTGTTACTGAAGATGCTTTACGAAGATGGAATGAGTGGAAACAATCAAAAGCAGTTCCACCCCCAACTCCGGAGAATCATGATACAATAGGCATGCTTGCTTTGGATTCCAAAGGCAATCTTTCCGGAGCATGCACAACAAGCGGGCTTTCATATAAATTACCCGGCAGAGTCGGTGACTCTCCATTGATCGGCCCCGGATTATATGTTGATAATGAAATTGGGGCAGCCACAGCAACTGGAGTTGGCGAAGCCATCATTCGAGTGGTAGGCAGTTTCTTGATTGTGGAATTGATGAGGTCAGGAATGGAGCCCGAAGCAGCTTGCAAAGAAGCTGTGAAGAGGATAGTGAAAAAGCATCCTGAATCATATTCATCCTTACAGATTGGATTCATTGCCATCAGAAAAGATGGAAAGATTGGAGCTTATGGTATGAGAAAAAAGGAATTCTCGTATTCCTTGACGGATGAACAATATCCCCAAGGAACAGTAGTCAGCGCTCCGTCTTGGCTGGATTAATGCTTCTTGAAGAGAAAAGAAATCACATAAATGAACATGCTTACTCTCAGTGACCATTCAGCATGCTTAGGCAAATACTTCTTATACGTATTCCAAGCATAAGCATATCCATATACCACACCGGCCACCGAAAGTGTCAATATGAAAATGTGCCAGGGATTCACATAAACAGGCAACATTGCGAGCAATACCTCACCGGAAATTGGTGCTCCATAGATGATGATTCCCTGCCCCACATAAATGACCAATGATTCTTTTCCACTGAGCGACAGCATTCTGGAAATAGGGCCTTTCAAATGATCTTGCACTAGATACAAAGCAGCAAATAATGTAAGAACACCAGCTATCCGGAATAGCATATGCATCGGGGATACCAGCCACCAGTTCAAACTTGCATCATAATATGACCAAGGAATTCTCGAAGATGCATAGACTATACCCATCAATAGCGGCCCTATCAGGAGATATTGCAAAGCTCTCTGCCTTCTTGAATCGGCAATCATGAAATAATGCGTAATGATATAACCAGCAAAATAATAGACCGACCAAGGAAACAAGGGGAATGAAGCCTGTGGATATGTTGTGACATACATTCTGAAAAAAGTGGGAATTTCAGCAATTGTTGCCGGATCTATACTCCATACAAAAGGTGTGAACATGCTTATCGATAAGAATGTACACCATGCAAAAATCACCATGTTGGAAAGCGACCTTACAAGCAACAATCCCGCCAATGCAATAAATGATGAAGCAACAATCAATTGAAGAACATTGCAATCAAGAAAAGTCACCCATTGCTCGGGAGTGAAATTGAGCATTTTTACAAATGAAAAGCGCGGAGGCTGCAATGAATACCCAATGGCAAGAATGAACAATAATCTCCGAACATAACTCCAAAGGGGTTTTCCATAGGATATATAATCATTGATTTTTGCATCCAATGCCAGTCTGAACCCCGCCCCGGCACAGAAAATGAACGCCACAGCAACAAAGCCATTGCTTATCTGCAATATCGAAAACAAGGGATTATTCTTATAAGCGGCATCCAGGAAGGCATTGACTGCATGCGTTTCTATCATCCAAATGCATGCTATGCCACGTAAGATGTCTATGAATGTAAGTCTTTGCGAAGCCATGCGCCTTTGATCAGCGAATAGTGGTAAATTTGCATGAATTAATGTTTCGTTCAAGTATGACAAAGATAGCAAAAAACTTTCGTGGGGAATGAGGCGGCAGGATCTTCGCGAATACCAAGAAACAAACTCTTTCTTCGATTCATGAGTACAGTATTGTCAACATATCTTTGGATTTCACTGGCTTTGCTCATTCCATTTATGCATGGAATAAGTTCTGCTCAACAAAAGAATGATTCGATGATCGTTCTTCGTCATGCAGTGAATAATCCCATGAGTTATGCTTATTCAGTGAAGAGCATGGTATCACAATCATTGGGAGAGATAATTGAATTCAATGCCAGAACGACTGCCAGCACCGAAATGCAGTTAAGCACAAAAAAAGATACGCATATTGAATATACGTATTCGTATATGCCTGGCACTGTAACATTGAGCGGACTATCGATAGCAGGAATTCCGGATACCACGTTCACATCTCAAGGACCTCTCGTGCCTTCAGTCAAAGAAGTTGTATCCACCAAAGGCAATGTTATCAAACGCATAGGAAGCGAACAGAATGCGAATATTCCCGGAAGATCAGAACAATTAATGCAATCGCTCACCCAAGGCGCACGATACTTTTTGTTGGAGTTTCCCAAAGATCCCGTAAGAATCGGTACTACTTGGAATATTCAAAAGTCTGACACGATCGGGACACAAACCCAAGATGGCAAATCCAATATTGTATTGCACACAGAATTGGATTGCAAAGTGATTCGCACTTCATTGGTGAATGGGATTAGGAATGCTTTTATTGAATGTGGCTCCAATGCACTTGGCTTTTCCGGAACCATTGAACAGCAAGGAATCAATATGACAATTGATGGCGAAGGATCTGCCAAAGGAACATATGCCATCGATTTGGAGACTGGGCTACCCATTAATGCAACATTGCTGATGGAATATGAATTACGTATGGCAGCAACAGGGCAGGAACAAATACTTGTACCCGTTCAAATGACGATGGAAACTATGTATTCACGATTGCGTTCAATGACAATGCCAAATAAGTCACAACAATCTATCCCAGGCAAGAGACCTTGATCATGATCAATCGTTTATGTTTTTTTTGCCTTACCTTTTTGTTGCATGTGATCTCATCATATGCGCAACAGTTTCCAGATAAAGTCAATGCAAAAGACAGTTCCAGATATATATATCGCTTTCTTAGCAGAGATACTTTATTGTATGAAGCAATTTCACGCGACAGTATTTTGATTGATAAGCAACCTGCACTATTGCGTGACAGAACTGAGCGCTTTCTTCTCTCATGCGACTCTGTCGACAAGAAAGGATACATGCATCTTTCACAAAGACTCATCGATATTACAATTGCTGAGTATAGCGGGATTTCGCAAATCATTGATCGAAGATCACATGAGTGGCTCAATAAAAAGATCTCATTCATTATCGATTCCACAGGCAAACGTCATGGCTTCAGCAGTCCTGATTCCATTCATTCCCTTCTTTCGCCTGGTAGCGTATTTCAACCAATCATGCTGCAATTTCTTGGTGAAGGATATCATCTCATCAATAGTGGCTGGATTGTTGAAGACACAATAGATACACCTGAATTCGGCATACCTGCCCCAATGATAAAGTTTTTGTCTTCAATGAGAGCAAGAGCCAAATATGATACTTTGCAAATCAATTGTTCGCGTTTTGAATCAACATTGAGCGGACAAGGAACATATCAAACTCAAACATCTTCAGGCCAGACCTTGAGAACCACAGGAGTGATTGCAGGTTATTCGCGAATGGCAATATCCACGGACCTGCATGTTCCGGTTCACTTTTTTGGAACAAATGAGAATAAAACCACGATGAATCTCAATACCACTAAAGGTGCCATGGAGCAAAAAGCAAAGCATTATGTAACAACCTATATCACATTAAAAAAAATGGTCTCATCAAGAGGAATCTTCACCGTTACCGATATGATGGAATCCACAAAGTCAAAGAAATCGGCAAAAAAGAACAGAAAGAAATAATAGTTCGTAACAAATTGACAGCTTGGTCGTAATAGACCTGCATTCATTTACAGACATAACAATTCTTCATGAAACGTTTGATATCCCTCATTTCCCCAATTGCGATCGTACTGATTACATCGAGTGCATATTCACAAAGAATTGATCAGACTTCTACCGGCTCCATAAGATTATTCACTTTGCAAGAATGTTTGGCAATAGCAGATTCCACCAATCTGGACATTCTCATTGCTCAATCAAGTATTCAAGGGGCAGAGGCGGATAAGAAAGCTGCATTTGGCGGATATCTTCCTGCCATTACTGCCAATGCCGGATATTCCCGTCGTTTGAATGAACTGGGTGGAGGCCAATTCAATATTGGTGGCTTTAGAGCACCAGCAGATCAATTTTCACTTTCTTCTTTAGCAAATGTCACCGTTTTTGACGGCTTTGGCCGGGAATCAAGGATTGATGCAACAAATAGTTCATTGCATGCAATCAAAGAAAATGTCAAACAGACCAAGCAGCAAATAGCTCTTGCAATTTATCAACGATATATCGCGGTTTTGAGATCAATGCAAATTGTTGACATCAGAAAAGAAAATCTCAAACTTGGTCAAGCAGAACTTTCACGTGTCACAGCTCGATATGAAGCCGGTGTTTCAGCAATCGCACCAATCTATGCCCAAGAAGCTGATAATGGACAAAGAGAATTGGATCTGATTCAAGCAGAAAATCAAGTTGCTCTATCCAAAGCCGAACTCTTGGCCTCCATGGGATTATCACCGGATATGAAGGCAGCATTCGATGGAAAAAGCATTCCATCAGAAATTCAGAAAGAAACAATTCAACAATTCAGAATTCAATTCACCTCACTCGAAGATGCCGTCCTCTCAGCACTAAAAAAAAGGAATGACATCTCAGCCGCAATGCATCGTATTACAGCAGCTAAATCATCAGTTGAAGCATCAAAAAGCGGGTATTATCCAACAATAGGAGCTTCCGGCGGTTGGAGTTGGTTCAATTCTCAGTTAACTGATTTCAGTTTATTCTCTCGGACATTTGTTGGCTTTTCCATCGATGTGCCGATCTTCGATGCATTCAGGGTTCAACAACAACTCGAGAATTCCAGAGTACAATTGCAACAATCCGAAATAGAGTACAAACGCTTGGAGCAAACCATCAGAACACAATTGCAAACAGGACTTCTTAATCTTGGTGCGGCAGAAAAGCAATTGGAGATCACGGATCGCTCATTGAAATCAGCGGAATTGAATTATCAAAGTGCAAAAGAACGTTTTGATGTAGGTACATCAAGCATCCTCGAATTTCAAACTGCAAACACTCAATTGGTTACATCAAAAATCAATCGCATCAATGCCGTATACAATTATGTTGATGCACAATATCAGATTCGCTTCGCCATGGGCGATCTCTAATTATCCATTATTCGACATTTGAATCGTATGGCAAAGAAATCACACAAAGCCAGAAATCTCACACTCATCGGACTAGGAATATTCGTACTCATTCTTGGGTATTTTTTGTTCATACCCAAAGATGAAACAATTCCGGTAACTATCGACAAAGTCGCAAAGCGCACTATTACACAAAGAGTGAGTGCAATTGGGAAAATTCGTCCTGAAACAGAAGTGAAGATTTCTTCGGAAGCTTCGGGAGAGATCATCTCTCTTGGTTTTCGCGACGGAGACTCAGTAACAAAAGGACAATTGCTTGTTCGCATTCAACCCGATATCGTGTCTTCCCAATTGGAGCAATTTTCTGCATCAGCCGATGCAAGTAAAATTGCAATTGACGGAGCACGCGCCGAGATGGATAGAGCGAATGCGGATTATAAACGCATCAATGATCTTTTTGCAAAACAATTTGCTTCAAAGGAAGAATTGGATAGAGCAAAGTCAGCCATGGATCAAGCCATCTCTCGCTATAAAGCTTCAGGTTCGGAATATTCAAGATCTTTTTCTGCTTTGAAACAAATGCGCTCACAAGCTTCGCGTACAACAATCTATGCGCCAATGAGCGGAACGGTCACGAATCTTTCCGTTGAAGCAGGTGAGAAAGTGGTGGGTACCGCGCAAATGCAAGGCACGGAAATGATGCGCATAGCCGACCTAAATGTAATGAATGCTTGGGTTGATGTTGATGAGAATGATATTGTCTTCATAAAAATCGGTGATACAGCCAGAATTCGCGTGGATGCAATGCCCGATGTGGAATTGCTTGGTTATGTTTATGAAATCGGACATTCAGCGAAAACAGCCGCTGCCGGTACGCAGGAAGAGGTCACGAATTTTCAAGTGAAGATTCGTATCATCGATAAGAACAAACAATTGCGTCCTGGTATGAGCTGTTCGGTAGAAATCGACACCGAGACACATTATGATGTGCTCTCCGTTCCGCTTCAAGCTGTTACTGTTCGCATGAATGCTGAAAAAGCTGAAGAAGAATCCGGCAGCATCACCGAAGATAAATCAACCAAGAAGACTATGACCAAGCGTCCACCATCAGTTGTATTCATCAAAGATGGAAATTCCGCGAAAATGGTGAGCGTTGAAACCGGTCTTAGTGATCGTGGCTTCATTGAAATCAGCAAAGGATTGAAACTTGGTCAGGAAATCATAAGTGGTAGTTTTCAAGCAGTCAATAAATTGCTCATGAATGGAAGCATGATTCGCTTGGACAATGGAACATCGCCAGAATCCGGTGGAAAGTGATGAGCACTCCATTGATTCATATCGAACATATCGCACGCACTTATGAGATGGGTGGCGAAACAGTCCATGCTCTCCGCGATGTATCGCTTGATATTCACCCCAATGAATATGTTGCGCTTATGGGACCATCCGGCTCCGGCAAATCCACACTCATGAATATTCTTGGTTGTTTGGACACACCAAGTTCGGGAGTCTATACATTCAAAGGTTTGGATGTGAATGAAATGACTGATGATGATTTGGCGGAAATCCGCAATAAAGAAATCGGCTTTGTCTTTCAAACATTTAATCTATTGCCCCGAGCAACAGCGCTTAAAAATATTGAGCTTCCTCTTATTTATTCCGGTGTATCCTCCGAAGAACGTAAAGAGCGTGCAATCAAGGCATTGGAAGATGTTGGTTTGGGTGACAGAATGCTGCATCGCCCTAATGAATTGTCCGGCGGGCAAAGACAAAGAGTTGCGGCTGCCAGAGCACTCGTCACAAAACCATCCATCATTTTGGCGGATGAACCAACGGGAAATCTTGATACGAAAACCGGCATTGAAATCATGAAATTATTTCAGGATTTATGGTCGAAGGGTAATACGGTCATTCTCGTTACGCATGAAGAAGACATTGCTCGACATGCTCGCAGAATCATTCGTATTCGCGATGGCAAGGTGGAATCAGACACCATCAATCCGAATCCTGTCACCAAATTTGAACTGCCATGATACGCATCGGTGAAATACAGGAATCAATTCGCATTGCATTCGAAGGTTTGCAGGCAAATAAATTGCGTTCATTCCTTACGACACTTGGCGTTGTGATTGGTATCACATTCGTGATTCTCATGGGCTGGTTTTTGAATGGACTCGATACCGCATTGGAATCAACCGTGAATCTTCTCGGAACCGATGTGATGTATATTGATAAATGGAGTTGGTCAGGCGGACAAAATTGGCGCAAGACCATGCAGAGAAAAAATATCACCTATCAACAAGCAATGGAATTTTGTAATTCAATGAAAACAGCCGAAGTAAGTTTGCCTGAGGCACATAAATGGGGTACAACTGTCAAAGAAAGAGGTCGCACAATCACTGGTATTTCCGTTATTGGCGTTCCCTATTCCTATTCGCAATTACCGGCAGGAACAATTTTATACGGACGTTTTTTCTCACAATTCGAAGATGAATATAGCACGAATGTCACTGTACTCGGCTATGGAGTTGCCAAAGCACTCTTCCCTGAAGGCGATGCAATTGGTCGAACAATCAAAATAGGTGGCAGAACATTTGAAATCATCGGTGTTATCATCAAACGCGGTACAATGATGATGGATTTTGTGGACAATCAAGTGATCATTCCAATCTCCACATTTTTCGGTATTTATGGCATGACGGGACGCAGTATATCCGTTGCCGTCAAAGCCGGCTCTGCAGAAAAACTCGATGAAGTGCGCGCTGAGTCAACCGGCTTGATGCGATCTATACGAAATGTACCACCAGGTGAAGAAGAAGATTTTTCCATCAATGAAACAGAGACTTTCAAAGAACAAGTGGAAACATTGCGCCTAGCAACTTGGGGCATTGGCATTGGCCTCACATTACTTTCTTTTATAGTTGGTATCATCGGCATCATGAATATCATGTTTGTGTCTGTGACTGAAAGAACAAAAGAAATCGGCATCCGAAAAAGTTTGGGGGCAAAGAGTTCCTCCATTCTCACGCAATTTTTGGTGGAGTCGGCTTCGCTGTGTTTGGTTGGCGCTCTGATTGCATTCACATTTTGTTCAGTGGTTATTGCAGTGGCTGTGCACCTTGTACCGGAAGCTGATTTTCTCACGCCATATGTTCCCCCACAACTTATTTTGATTGCCGCAATCGTATCAATCATCGTCGGCATTCTTGCAGGTATTGTTCCGGCAATGCGTGCTTCCGCGCTTGACCCAGTGGAAGCTCTTCGTTATGAATCATAAAACAACATGAATATTCTTGAAAGCATCATACAAGCATTGCAATCCATCAGAGCCAATACGTTGAGAACGGTTTTGACTTTGCTCAGCATATCCATCGGCATTTTTGCGATTATCGGTGCAGGAACTGCCGTGAATACATTGGAAGGATCTTTCAATTCGCAATTGGTGGCGATGGGACAAAACACATTCATGATCAAACGCACATCAAGCATTCAAATTGGGAATTCTTGGCGCAAGTATAGGAATCGAAAAGACATCACCTATCAGCAAGCGAAGGAATTCAAGTATCAAATGGAAGGAATTTCTTTGGTGTCACTGCACAATGAAACCGATGGATATACCGCAAAAAGAGGGAATTTCTCCACTGATCCAAAAGTGACATTGATAGGAGCTGATGAGAACTTTTTCATTGTCAAGAATTTTGTGATTGAAACCGGCCGAGCATTTGGTTTGACAGAAGTGACATCATCCATTCCTGTTGTCATTATCGGAAATGATTTGGTGGTGCAATTATTCAATGGAGAGAATCCACTCGGACAATACATCACATTAAAGAATCAGAAATTTCAAGTGATTGGAACATTGAAAACACAAGGTTCGATGTTTGGTCGCAGTTTAGATGCGCAAGCAGTGATTCCACTCACTGTATTCTCCAGATATCACAGTGATGAATGGACGAGTTCGATTGAAATCACGACAAAAGCATATTCCAAAGAACAATTGGCTCAAGCAGTGGATGAATCAATCGGCGTAATGCGTTCATTGCGTAATCTCAAGCCATGGGAGGATAATACATTCGAAGTGGAAACGAATGAATCCGTGAGCAGTCAATTCGCATCTTTCTCGAATTATCTTCAAGTGTTTGGTTTGGGTTCGGGATTGATTTCCCTTCTTGCTGCTGGTGTGGGCATCATGAATATCATGCTTGTTTCGGTGAAGGAACGCACCAAGGAAATCGGCATTCGTAAAGCGATTGGCGCAAAGAGATCATGGATTTTGTTTCAATTCATCATTGAAGCAATCACTTTGTGTCAATTAGGTGGATTGATCGGTATCTTTTTCGGTGTTCTGGCGGGTCAAGGACTCGGCTCACTTATAAGCACAGAGGCAGCAATTCCGATCAATTGGGTGATATTCAGCATCGTGATTTGCACCCTGATGGGACTCGCATTTGGAAGTTATCCAGCATGGAAAGCTGCGAGTTTGGATCCAATCGAAGCACTTCGTTATGAATAATGCTCCTGGAGTAATCTCACGACTTCCCTATTTCCCTCAAGCATGTCATAGAGATGCAGATTGTGAATATGCTCATACTTCATTTCTTCCCACAACGTTGATTCAATTGTTGGAAGTTCGCATCGTACGAAATAGAATCGTACTGAAAAAGACCCACCATCATCATAGATGATATCATTGCTATGAAAGAGTTCAAATGGAGGATGGATTTCGCATCCCAATTCTTCATACAATTCTCTTTTGAGGGCCTCTTCGAAGGTTTCATCACTCTCAACTTTCCCGCCCGGAAATTCCCATTTTAAAGGATATGTGCCCTCTGCTGATCTTTGCGCGATAAATACCTGTTTCTTGGCATTCATGAGTATTCCCACAACCACTTGTTTTTTCATCGCTTAGACTTCAGATCTTGAATCATTTCATCGAATACATTCTTTTGAAGGATGCGGTCTTGCTCGGTGACATTCGCTCTGCCTTCGAGTCTGGTGATGACATGAATACCTGAATGAGGAAGCAATACTTTTTTCATATCAGGACTTTTTGTTTCGATTCCATTATACAGCATGACGGCGCTTACTCTGTCAACAACATCATCATAAAGACTTTTATAGATTGATACATGCGTTGAATTTGGAAAACGAATACCGGATTCAAGATTTCTTCTTGTGATCGTAATGATATCTTGTAATTCTTGAAGTGTTTCTTGAGGTCTGAATTTATACCAATGTTTTCTTTCCTCTGCTGTCATTTCTCCGGACTCAATATATCCAAGCATTGGACCAACTATACCGATCATCGAAAGACTTTTATTGGAGGGAACAATGATTGGATCAATGAGAAATACATGCTTTGGCTGAATCGAATTCTTGAAGAATGATTGAGCGAAGAGATTCACGATCAAGGGTCCACCGGTTGAAGAACCCGCAAAGGAGATATTTCTATAACCTGCTTGCACAAGTTGTTGATATTCATCAATAATACTTGCTTGCCAATCCCGCCAAGAAGAATTCTTGAAGTCTTGATATGTTCTGCCATGTCCACCGAGGAGTACTTGCGATACCAACACATCTGCTTTCGTGGAGTCCGCATAGCGTTTGAATTCATTCCATTCAAATGTTGTGGCGGTATATCCATGAGCGAAAATGATCACGGGTTTTTGCTTCTCTTCTTCGGTTGGATTGGGTTTAGATCTTGAAATCAAGAACTGTTCAGGAGAATAGAGTGAAGGGTCGAAGAGAACATTTCCATCTAAGTCTGCATCAGTGATATTGGGTTCTCCACCGCATCCAATAAAAAAGACAGTTGCAATCAGAATGAGATATTTCATAATGAGAAGCTCCACAAAAGTGTACACTGTACAAAGAGCGGATAGACTGTGCCAATGCCTGAGGAGCCATCACTGGTGATGAGATTATAACCAAGACCTGCTTGTATGTTCAATGGAACATCGAATGCATATCTCACGCCTGTTTCGATTGAGAGTAGGGGCATAGTTGGATCGATGTCATCAAAGAGAGAAGACTCATAATCAGCGAAGCAATATCCGGCATTCAATCTAATGAGTGGAGATAGCGAGGATGATGAGAATACATATGTGGAATGAAATAGGATATTATCTTGTAATATGGCATTTGAGTTAATAGCAGATCCAAATCTGGTAGACACATAAGTTGCTCCAAAAGAGAGTTGATCATTCAAGAGTTTCTTTGGAGTATAGTCAATAGTAATTCCATGTTCATTGTACATGTGTATGGAATGTTGCAAGCGGAATCCGAGTGATAGTTGATCATCTTGGGCTTTGGCAACAGAAAACAAAATGGAAGTTAAAAGTATAACGTATATCATTGATTAGTTGCATGTATTGATATTCTGTAAAATAGGAATTCTTGACAGTATAAAACGCAAAAAGCCCCAATCGCATAGATTGAGGCTTTTTAGAAGAAGATGACCCGGCAACTACCTACTCTCCCACACACCTACGCATGCAGTACCATCAGCTCAACAGGGCTTAACTTCTCTGTTCG
>VGWD01000016.1 GCA_016873735.1 Ignavibacteria bacterium
TTGGAACCTGTATTTGCGGTAGAAGCAATAGCTCCTATGGAATATGTTGGCGAAGTGATTGCCGATTTGAATTCCAGAAGAGGCAAGATTGAAGAGATTACGCAAAAGGGTAGCTCGCAGGGCGTGAGAGCCGCTGTACCATTGAGTGAGATGTTTGGTTATGTAACCAAGCTTCGTTCCATGACACAAGGCAGAGGATCATATACAATGATCTTCTCACACTACGAGCCTACGACGCTGAAGCAGTATTAAACAGCATAGCGACAGCAATTTTTTCAAAACATATAGTTATCACGATTAGGTGCACTATGGCAAAAGAGAAATTTGAAAGGTCGAAGCCGCATGTCAATATCGGCACTATTGGCCACGTTGACCATGGCAAAACAACGCTCACTGCAGCGATTACGATGGCATTGGCTAAGTCCGGTCTGTCTGCAAAGCGTTCGTATGATTCAATTGACAATGCTCCCGAAGAGAAGGCACGTGGAATCACCATTAATACCGCTCACGTGGAGTATGAAACAGCAAACCGTCACTATGCACACGTTGACTGTCCGGGTCACGCGGATTATGTGAAGAACATGATCACAGGTGCTGCTCAGATGGACGGCGCAATCCTTGTGGTTGCAGGTACAGACGGGCCTATGCCTCAGACACGCGAGCACATTCTTCTCGCACGTCAAGTTGGCGTTCCTCGTATCGTAGTATTCATGAACAAAGTTGATATAGCAGATCCTGAATTGTTGGATCTCGTTGAACTCGAAGTTCGTGAACTCCTCTCCAAGTATGAATTCCCAGGCGATGATATTCCAATCATCAAAGGTTCAGCACTTCAAGGTCTTGATGCAGGTACTTCCGATGATGTTCCTGTAGATGATGCACGCTTGAAGCCTATCTATGACCTCATGGACGCTGTTGATAATTACATTCCAACACCTGTTCGTGATACAGACAAACCATTCCTTATGCCCGTTGAAGATGTGTTCTCAATCACTGGTCGTGGTACAGTTGCCACAGGTCGTGTTGAGCGTGGTATCGTCAATGTGAACGAGGAAGTTGAATTGGTTGGTTTTGGTCTTCAGAAGAAAACCACAGTTACCGGTATTGAAATGTTCCGCAAGCTTCTTGATCAAGGAGTTGCGGGTGACAATGTTGGTCTCTTGCTTCGTGGTGTTGACAAAGCAGAGATTGAGCGTGGCATGGTTCTTGCGAAAACAGGTTCCATCACACCTCACCACAAGTTCAATGCACAGGTTTATGTATTGACAAAAGATGAAGGTGGTCGTCATACTCCGTTCTTCAACGGATATCGTCCTCAGTTTTACTTCCGTACAACTGATGTGACTGGTGTTGCATCTCTTCCTTCAGGAACAGAGATGGTTATGCCTGGTGACAATCTTGACAATCTTATAGTAGAACTCATCACACCGGTTGCTATGGAAGAAGGTCTTCGTTTCGCTATTCGCGAAGGTGGCCGTACAGTAGGCGCGGGTGTTGTAACAAAGATCATTGAATAAATGTACCGTGAGGTAGGGATGAGAATCTTGTCCCTACCTCTTTTTGTCTCTCATTTTTTTGAAGGTACGTGAGCGTGGCAACCCAAAGGATTCGTATCAAATTAAAATCGTACGACCACAACCTAATTGATAAATCGTCCGAGCGTATTGTTCGCACCATCAAGCAAACAGGAGCGGTAGTATCCGGTCCAATTCCGTTACCAACGGAAAAGACCGTGTACACGGTTCTGCGCTCGCCACACGTTGATAAAAAATCGCGCGAGCAGTTTGAAGCGCGAGTTCATAAGCGTCTGATAGATATCTTCAGCTCGACGCAACGCACGATTGACGCGTTGATGCGTTTGGAGCTTCCAGCAGGTGTTGATGTCGAGGTAAAGGTCTAAGGAGTAAAGACAAGATGCTATTAGGTCGAAAATTGGGCATGACGAGCATATTCAGCGAGAACGGTGAATATGTGCCCTGTACAGTCATCGAAGCCGGACCTTGCGCCGTAGTGCAAGTCCGCACCATAGATAAAGACGGATACTCTGCCGTTCAGCTCGGCTATGGAGACATAGCAGAGCGCAAGGTATCCCAGCCACTTGTCGGTCATTTTAAAAAGGCCGGCTTGGCACCGAAGCGCCATATCAAAGAGTTCAGATTGGACAATGTAACAGTCGCACCTGGTGATACTGTTACAGTGGACAGTATCTTGAAGATTGGAGACGTGGTGAAGGTTTCCGGAACCTCCAAAGGCCGTGGTTTCCAGGGTGTTATGAAAAGGCATCACTTTGGTGGTGTTGGTATGACATCTCACGGACAATCGGATCGTGAGCGTGCTCCAGGATCCATTGGTTCATCTTCATATCCTTCGAGAGTTTTCAAGGGTATGCGCATGGCGGGCCGTATGGGTGGCACAAGAATCAGCATCCGAAATCTCGAAGTGTTGGACATCATGCCGGAGCAGAATTTGCTTGTGATAAAAGGAAGCATCCCCGGTGCTATTAATTCCATAGTTGAAATTGTGAAGCTGTAAGGTATAGAACAATGCTCGTAAATGTATACGGAAAAAACGGATCTGTGACCGGTCAGGTGGAATTGCCTGAAGAGGTTTTCAATGTGGAGCCAAGTGAGCATGCAATGTACCTTGCGGTCAAGGCATACTTGGCGAATCAAAGACAAGGTACTGCTAAAACCAAGGTGAGATCCGAGGTTCGAGGTGGTGGCAAGAAGCCATGGAAACAAAAAGGACGTGGTACTGCGAGAGCAGGTTCAAGCCGTTCACCCGTATGGGTTGGTGGTGGAACCATTCACGGTCCCAGACCTCATCTCTATAAGCAATATCTTCCTGCACAGATGAAGAAATTGGCACGTAAATCGGCTTTGTCATTGCGTGTTCGTGAAGAAAATCTTCTTGTTGTAGAAGGACTTGGATTTGATGAAATCAAAACCAAAAACATGGTTGGTGTACTGAAGGCATTGAATATCAATGGACAGAAATCCCTCATCATGTTGAAAGATTCAGATGTGAATATTGTGATGTCAGCGAGAAATATTCCCGGTGTAAAAACATTGCCTGCGGTAGTTGCATCAACATATGACATTTTGAATCACAAGAATATCATCCTTTGCAAGGAAGCCTTGCAGGATCTGGTACAAACTTTTTAATGCTGAAGTAATTAGGCAAAAGAACGATGATTACAGTAATTAAACGCCCGATGCTCACAGAGAAAGCGGCGATGCTCGCGGAAAAGCAGCAATATGCTTTTGAAGTGACGACAGATGCGAATAAAATCCAGATCAAGGTTGCCATAGAGCGTCTTTACGATGTGAAGGTTTCTTCTGTTCGCACAGTGAATGTGAAAGGCAAGAATAAAACACGTTTCACCAAACGTGGATTGATGCGTGGTGCAACACCTCTTCGTAAGAAGGCATATGTGACATTGGCACCCGGATATAGCATAGACCTTGTTGGTGGTGAAGGTAATACTGAAGATTAATTTCGAGATAGACAATGGCTTTAAGAATTCTCAAACCGATTACGCCCGGTACACGCTTCTACTCAGTGAGTTCATTTTCTGAACTTACTCCGGGAGCGAAACCCGAAAAATCACTTCTTGCTCCAAAGAAGAAGAGTGGTGGACGAAACAATACCGGTCGCATCACCTCCAGACACAGAGGTGGCGGGCATAAGCAGAAATATCGCATCATTGATTTCAAGCGTAGAAAGCATGGCGTAGCAGCTGAAGTCATGAGCATTCAATATGATCCGAATCGCACATGCCGCATTGCATTATTGCGATATGAAGATGGAGAGCTTGCATATATTTTGGCTCCCAATAAATTGAAGGTTGGACAAAAACTCATGTCCGGTCCCAATGCAGATCTTCAAGATGGCAATGCATTACCGATGGAAAAAATTCCTGTGGGTATGTTCATTCACAATATTGAAATGAAGCCCGGAAAAGGTGGACAGATGGTTCGCAGTGCCGGTACCGGTGCTCAGCTTGTAGGTTTTGACGGTGGCATGGCTCAAGTAAAATTGCCTTCCGGTGAAATCAGAAAAGTTCTTCAGTCTTGTATGGCAACACTTGGTGTTGTTGGAAATTCCGATCATGAGAATATTCTTTATGGAAAGGCCGGACGTATGCGTTGGTTGGGTGTTCGCCCACAAACACGCGGTATGGCAATGAATCCGATCGATCACCCGATGGGTGGTGGTGAAGGTCGCTCGAAGTCCGGCGGTGGACGTCAGCATCCACGTTCACCTTGGGGTCAATTAGCAAAAGGCTTGAAGACTCGCAAGAAAAAGAAGAAGTCAACCGATCTTATTGTTCGTAAAAGAAAGTAATTAGGACATTATGGCTCGCTCACTGAAAAAAGGCGCATTCATCTACTATAAACTCATGAAGAAGGTGGATGCATTGAATGAATCAGGCAAGAAGACTGTCATCAAGACTTGGTCACGTGCTTCAACGATTGCACCGGACTTTGTAGGACATACATTTGCGGTTCATAATGGAAATAAATTTATTCCTGTATATGTGACAGAAAACATGGTTGGTCACAAGCTTGGTGAATTTTCTCCGACGAGAACATTCAAAGGTCATGCAGGAAACAGAAAGGACCAAAAGTCCGGAAAACGATAATCCGTAGCTGAATAAGGTTATATAATTATGCTCAATGCTCGTGCAACAAAGCGGTATTTACGCTCTTCACCTCGCAAAATGCGATTGGTGATAGATTTGATACGAGGAAAATCGGCGGCGCAAGCATTGGCGACGTTGAAATTCTCTCCAAAATCGGCATCGAAGGATGCGGAAATGGTTCTTCGTTCTGCGATAGCGAATGTAATGGAGAAGGCCACCGCAGCCAATGAGCGTGTCGATGAAGGAAAGTTGTTTGTAAGTGCGGCCTATGTCAATCAAGGCCCCACGGCGAAGCGCATTTCTCCTGCTCCGATGGGTAGGGCTTATAGAATTCGCAAGCGCTCGCATCATTTAACGATTGAAGTCTCAGTTGCTCAGTAATATAATTGGAGTGAAACTTTGGGTCAGAAGACAAATCCGATAGGTCTCCGTTTAGGCATAGTTCGCCATTGGGATGCCAACTGGTTTGATGAAAAGAATGTGGCCGACAAATTGTCTGAAGACTTGATGGTCCGTTCTTATATCAAGAGCAGTAAGCGTAAAGCAGGTGTAGCACGCATAGTGATCGAGCGCACTGCAAAGCAATTGCGCATCACATTGCACACATCTCGTCCCGGCGTGATCATCGGTAAATCCGGTAAAGACATCACGTTGTTGGAAGAAGAGTTGAAACAGATTTCAAAGAAGGATGTAAAAATCCTCATTCATGAAATCAAGCGTCCTGAAGTTGATGCACAATTGGTTGCCGAGAACATAGCTCAGCAGCTTGAGGGAAGAGTTTCATTCCGTAAGGCAATGAAGCAATCCGTTGGTGCAGCGATGAGAATGGGAGCAGAAGGAATTCGTGTGATGTGTTCCGGTCGATTGGGTGGTGCAGACATGTCTCGTACTGAACAGTATAAAGAAGGTCGCGTTCCATTGCACACATTACGTGCAGACATCGATTATGGCACAGCAACTGCTTCAACGGTTTATGGTTTGATTGGCGTCAAGACATGGATTTGTCGCGGCGAAATAATTGGTAAGCTTATAACAAAAGATTAAGAGAAGGATATAGCACAATGCTGATTCCTAAAAGAGTAAAACATAGAAAAACCCAACGTGGCAGAATGCGTGGCAAGGCCTATCGCGGATCACAGGTTGCATTTGGAACCTTTGGCATCAAGGCGATGGAACCGGCATGGATTACAAATCGTCAGATTGAATCTGCGCGTATTGCCATCAATCGTTATCTCCGTCGTGACGGTAAAGTGTGGATTCGCATTTTCCCTGACAAGCCGGTGACGAAGAAACCTGCAGAGGTTCGAATGGGTTCCGGTAAAGGTAATCCTGAATTCTGGGTAGCGGTTGTAAAACCCGGTCGTATTCTCTTTGAGATCGACGGTGTACCTAGAGAGAAGGCAGTTGAAGCTGCGCGTTTGGCTTCACACAAATTGCCTATCAAAGTAAAATTTGTAACTCGCTTGGATGCAACAGAGTAATGAAAAAGCAAAAAGCGTCAGAAATCCGCTCGGTCTCCACGGAAGAATTAATGGAGATGTTGAATTCCACAGAGGAAGCATTGGTCTTGAGAAATTTTGAGAAGGCGATGAGCCAACTTGAGAACACATCACAGATTAGAACTTTACGCAAAGATATTGCGCGTATCAAAATGGTATTGCGCGAGCGGAATGTCACTGTTTGACACACTACGCACTATTAAGAATTGAATACTATGGCTACTAAAGCAACAGAGCAAGCGCCTTCTACGAGCGGAAAAAAAGTCCGCCTAGGCAAAGTAATCAGTGCCGCCATGAACAAAAGCATTGTTGTGGCGATTGAGCGTCAGGTTGCTCATCCACTGTATAAAAAATATTATAAGCAGACAAAAAAGGTCATGGCTCATGATGAAACGAATGAGTGTCGCATTGGTGATACCGTGCGTGTCATTGAAAGCCGTCCTTTGAGTGCCCGAAAGCGTTGGATGCTCGTAGAAATTGTCGATCGTGCGAAGTAATTCAGGAAGTATGAGATGATACAAGAAGAATCAAATCTTATTGCAGCGGATAATTCGGGCGCCAAGCGCGTACGTTGCATCCGTATCCTTGGTGGGCATGCACGCCGTTATGCCGGCGTTGGCGACATCATTGTCGTATCCGTCAAGAGTGCGCTTCCTAATGCCGGTGTAAAAAAAGGCGAAGTCTGCAAGGCAGTCGTCGTTCGCACCAAAAAAGAGATCAAGCGCAGAGACGGATCATTCATTCGCTTCGATGAGAATGCTGCTGTCATTCTGAACAATCAAGGTGAGCCGAGAGGCACGCGTATTTTCGGACCTGTGGCACGCGAATTGCGTGATAGTGGTTTCATGAAAATCGTTTCTCTGGCACCAGAGGTATTATAAGGATCGAACATCATGAAGATGGCAATCAAGAAAAATGATATGGTTAAAATCATTTCCGGAGATGACAAAGGCAAAGAAGGCCGTGTTATCGAAGTTGATGCAAAGAAAGGTCGACTCCTCGTTGAGGGTGTGAATGTGCACAAGCGCCACATGCGCAAGAGCCAGGCATATCCCGAGGGTGGAAGAATCGAGCGTGAATTGCCCATTGCATATTCAAATGCAATGTTGATCGACCCAGAAACGAAGCAACCGACACGCATTCGTTTGGATCGCACGGTTGACGGAAATGGAAGAGCTCAAGTGAAGCGTCTTGCCGTTAAATCCGGTAAAGAAATTAAAATGCCTTAAGACTTGGATAGAGAATAATCATGGCAAAAGCCCAACAACAATCGAAAAAATTTGACTTGAAACCCGAAGGCGCACGCCTCGAGGAATATTCAGGACCGGTGCCCGCACCACGCCTTTATGCTTTTTACAAAGAGCAGGTTATACCAACGATGAAGGCGAAATTTGAATACAAATCAGTGATGCAGGTTCCAAAGATCAGCAAGATATGTATCAACATGGGAGTTGGAGCGGCGGTTGCGGATCCAAAGATTTTGCAATCTGCGGTTAATGAGCTTGAGCTTATTACTGGGCAGCGTCCGGCGATAAGTAAAGCGAAGAAAGCTATTGCGAATTTCCGTCTTCGTCAAGGTATGCCGATTGGCTGCCACATCACATTGCGTGGCGCGAGAATGTATGAATTCTTGGATAGATTCATCAATATCGCATCTCCTCGCATTCGTGACTTCAGAGGATTTTCCGATAATGGATTCGATGGTCGCGGTAATCTTACACTCGGCATCAAGGAACAAATCATTTTTCCTGAAATCGATGTTGACAAGGTAACGAAGATTGCCGGTATGGACATCACTTTCGTCACAACATCCAAAACCGATGAAGAAGCTTCTGCGCTTCTCAAAGAATTTGGTTTTCCTTTTCGCAAAGGTTAATACATGGCAAAGACAAGTATCGTAGCACGAAATGAAAAAAGAAAGCGCCTTGTGGCAAAGTATGCGGCAAAGCGTGAAGAATTGAAAGCGGCAGGTGATTTTGAAGCATTGCAAAAATTGCCACGCAATAGTTCAACAACTCGCGTTCGCAGTCGTTGTTCAGTAACAGGTCGCGGAAAAGCAGTCTATAAAAAATTCGGTGTTTGCCGAAATGTCTTCCGCCAATTGGCCCTGGAAGGAAAAATTCCGGGTATTCGCAAATCGAGTTGGTAAATAAACTTTACGATATACTATTATGCCGGTAACAGATACCATAGCAGACTTTATCACCCGCATTCGCAATGCGGGTCAGGCACGCCACAAACATGTCACAGCACCTGCTTCAAAAATGAAGCATGCGATTGCCGAGATTCTTCGTGATCAAGGTTTCGTCGGTGATGTGTTCCTCATGGAAGAGAATGGCCAGAAATTCATCAAGGTCGGTCTCAAATACTATGAAGGCAAGCCGGTCATCCAGGACATTCAGCGAGTCAGCAAGTCCGGAAGAAGAATTTATTCACCTGTTGAAAAATTACCCCGCGTCAGCAATGGCTTGGGCATAGCCATCATCTCAACATCAAAGGGATTGATGACAGACAAACAGGCACGCGCTTACAATGTAGGCGGTGAAATTATTTGCACAGTACGCTAATCCTGCACTGAAGGAGTATTACCGTGTCACGAGTTGGCAAAAAACCAATCACCGTTCCAAACAATGTACAATTGTCATTCACTGATGGTATTCTTACTGTCAAAGGCCCCAAAGGCACACAAATTGTACCGATTGCGGACGGCATAACATTCAACAATGATAATGGAACGCTCTCTTTCCAAAGAGCGAATGATGATAAACATGTGCGTGCATTGCATGGTCTTTCTCGCGCACTCGCATTCAATGCAATTGAAGGCGTATCCAATGGATTTCATAGAAATCTCACCATCGAAGGTGTGGGTTTCAAAGCTGAAATGCGCGGAAAGAAATTGCTCTTGACGCTTGGATATTCTCATCCAATTCTTTTTATCCCACCGGATGGCATTGAATTTGCGACGCCAACACCTACATCCGTGCAGGTGAAGGGAATCAGCAAGCACGATGTTGGTGAAGTTGCGGCCAAGATTCGCAGCATCCGTCCACCTGAGCCATATAAAGGAAAAGGTGTTCGTTATGAAGGTGAATATATCCGTCGTAAGGCCGGTAAGTCCGCAGGTAAATAATAATTGATCGACAGATTCTCAAGAGACAATAGAGATGAACTTAGAACAATCTAAAAAGAAACGCCAGCAACGCAGAAAGCAGCATATTCGCAAGCGTATATTTGGTAATCCCGAGCGTCTGCGCCTGAGCGTGAATAAAAGCATCAAGCATATCACTGCACAAATCATTGATGACACAAAAGGAGTTACACTCGTTTCTGTTTCTTCAGTCGAAAAAGATGTGCGTGAAGCATTGGCATCTGTTGCAACCAAAGTTGCGAAGAGCCAATATATCGGCGAACTTCTTGCAAAGCGCGCCAAAGAAGCAAATATTTCAAGCGTGGCATTTGATCGTAATGGTCATTTGTACCATGGAAGAGTTAAAGCACTTGCCGATGCCGCCCGCGAAGGTGGTCTGCAATTCTAATCTATAGAGGATGCCGTGAGCAAAGTAAGAGTGTCAGAACTTGATCTGAAAGATAAGTTGGTATATGTCGGCCGTACCGCGAAAGTGGTGAAAGGTGGTCGTCGTTTCAATTTCACAGCATTGGTCGTTGTTGGTGACGGCAATGGTCATGTGGGTTATGGTCTTGGTAAAGCAGGCGAAGTTGTGGATGCCGTAAGCAAAGCAACAAATGCAGCCAAGAACAATATCGTGAAAGTGCAATTGCAAAATACCACGATCCCCCATGAAGTTCTTGCAAAGTTTGGTGCAGCATCCGTGCTCATCAAGCCGGCAACAGCAGGTACAGGCGTTATCGCAGGTGGTGGCGTTCGTGCTGTGCTCGAACTTGCCGGTGTGCAGGATGTTTTGACGAAGAGCATGGGTTCTTCAAATCCGCATAATACCGTAAAAGCAACGGTACGTGCATTGTCCATGCTTGAGGATGCGCAATCTGCAGCAAATCGCAGAGGCATCTCATTACAGAAATTGCTGCAAGGTTAAGGAGTGATTCACATGACGAAAGCAGGTTCAAAAGTAAAAATCACACAGGTTCGCAGCATCATCAAGTGCAAGCAGAATCAGAAAGACACCATACATGCGCTTGGCTTGGGCCGACCCAACTTCTCAGTTGTACATACGCTCAATCCTCAAATCGCAGGCATGATCAATGTGGTCAGCCATCTTGTGAAAGTTGAGACAATCTGAAAGACGGAGAATATCCTATTATGAAGCATATTGGAAATATCAGCCCCAGCAAAGGTTCAGTAAAAGGCATCAAGCGTATCGGTAGAGGCGCGGGATCCGGCCATGGTGGGACATCAACACGTGGACACAAAGGTCATTCTTCTCGTTCAGGTTTTAAGCAGAAGAGAAATTTCGAGGGCGGTCAAATGCCTTTGAGCCGTCGTCTTCCAAAATTTGGATTCAAGAATCCATTCCGTATTGAATATCAAGAAATCAATGTTGCACGTTTGCAAGAGCTTGTTGATAATAACAAGATTCATGCTGGCGACACTGTCAATATCGAAATCCTACGCAATCTCGGCGTTGTACGCTCTTCGAGAATTCCGGTGAAAATTCTTGGCAATGGTGATCTTACCGCCAAATTGAATGTCACTGCGGCAAAATTTACTGAATCAGCGAAAGGAAAGATCGAACAAGCCGGAGGCACCGCTGTAATCGATGAATAAGTTCTTTCAAACATTGGTCAATGTTTTCCGCATTGAAGAGTTAAAGGATAGAATCATTTTCACTGCATTGATTTTGCTTGCGGTGAGAATCGGTTCATATATTCCTCTTCCCGGTGTGGATGTTGTTGCTCTGCAATCAACGAAGGGCGGTGATTCGAATACATTGTTCGGATTATATGATTTGTTTGTGGGTGGTGCATTGTCAAATGCCGCCATTTTCGCTCTCGGAATCATGCCCTATATTTCTGCATCAATCATCTTGCAATTGGCAGGAATCGTGATGCCAGAAATTCAACGTCTTCAGCGTGAAGGTGAAGATGGTAGAAGAAAGATCAATCAGTTCACACGTTATCTCACAGTGTTGATCGCAGCATTGCAAGGATGGGGTGTGACCATTAAAATTTTGAATCCGGGCACAACTTCTGCTCCTGTAGTAGCACCGGACATGGTGGGAATATTCACCATTTCTTCGATTGTGCTTCTTACAGCAGGAACAGTGTTTTTGATGTGGCTTGGCGAGCAGATCACTGAACGTGGTTTGGGAAATGGAATTTCTCTCATCATTTTCATTGGTATCATAGCGCGTTTGCCTGATGCATTGCTTTCTGAATTCGCATATATTACATCAACTCCTCAATTGTTCGTACATCTCGTGATTTTTGCAGTTCTCGTGTTCATCATTGCCGGAGTGGTATTGGTAACACAAGGCGCAAGAAGAATTCCGATTCAATATGCGAAGCGAGTAGTTGGTAGAAAAGTCTATGGTGGAACAACACAATACATTCCATTGCGCGTGAACACATCTGGTGTTATGCCAATTATTTTTGCGCAATCAATTTTGTTCGTGCCATCAACTATTTTGAGTTTCTTCCCGGACAATACAACATTGCAGTGGCTTTCGCAGCAATTATTCAGCGAGCAATCCTGGGTATATGCTTTATCATTCTCCTTATTGATTGTATTCTTCACATATTTCTATACTGCTGTGGCTTTTAATCCGAAAGACGTTGCAGATAATATGAAGAAGCAAGGCGGATTTATACCAGGTATTCGTCCAGGAGCTCCAACAGCAGAATATATTGAAAATATCTTGACACGCATTACATTGCCCGGTGCAATATTTCTTGCACTCATTGCAATCATGCCGACTTTTGTTTCCAATGTATTGCGCGTTCAACCGGCATTTGCATCATTCTTTGGTGGCACAAGTTTGTTGATCATGGTTGGTGTCGCGCTTGATACTTTGCAACAAATTGAATCCTATCTTCTCATGCGTCATTATGACGGATTCATGAAGAGCGGAAAAATTCGCGGTCGCGCCAATGCGGGACAAGGTGGATTTTAACAATCATGGAGTCAGCCGCGGTACATATACCCGGTCCGAATCATGATATTGAAAAAGCATGCAGGATCGTTGCCGAAACGATCATGATGGTTGGAAGCAGGATACAGCCCGGCATAACAACCATCGAACTTGATAATATAGCAGAGGACAATATTCTCTCGAGTAATGGCAAACCCGCTTTCAAAGGGTATGTCGTTGGCAATTTGGAATTCAAACATTCCCTTTGTATCTCGGTGAATGAAGAAGTGGTGCACGGTGTTCCCGGTGCCCGCATCTTACAAGAAGGAGATATTGTTTCGATTGACTGCGGTGTAGAATACAATGGATGGTTTGGCGATAGCGCTTATACATTTCCCGTTGGCACCATCGACAAGTCAGTACAGGATTTGCTGGATGCGACGAAAGAGTCGCTCAATCTTGGCGTCCGGCAAGCAAAAAGCAATAATAAGGTCTATGATTTAGCCCGAGCAGTTCAAACGCACGTTGAAAAACATGGTTATTCGGTGGTCCGGCAATTGGTCGGACATGGCATTGGAACTCATTTGCATGAAGACCCTGCCATACCGAATTTTGTTCCTCCGCTTTTGCAACGCAGTTATTATCCAAATGAGAAACTGCGTAAAGGACAAGCAATTGCAATTGAACCAATGGTCAATTTAGGAACATATAATGTGCGAACGCTCAGCGATGGCTGGACGGTTGTAACGGCAGACAAAAAACCATCGGCACACTTTGAGCATACTGTGCTCATTGAAGATGATGGGCCGGTGATTTTAACCTTAATGGATTGAATATTTATGTCGAAACAAGATCTTATCAGGATAGACGGTGTGATTGACGAGACACTCCCCAATACACAGTTTATCGTGAAATTGGAGAATGGACACAAAGTGCTCTGTCACATTTCCGGAAAGATGCGCATGAATTTCATCAAGATCCTTCAAGGAGATAAAGTCACAGTTGAATTGTCTCCATATGACCTTGCAAAAGGAAGAATTGTATATCGTTATAAATAAGTGATGTCATGAAAGTACAAGCATCAGTAAAAAAACGCAGCCCCGAGGACAAAATAGTTGTCCGCAGAGGTAAAGTGTATATCATCAACAAGAAAAATCCACGCTTTAAGCAAAGACAAGGATAATTTTAGGAGAATACAATGGCTCGTATAGCCGGTATCGATCTACCCAAAAATAAGAGAGGCATCGTCGGCCTCACATATATCTTCGGCGTGG
Source organism: Ignavibacteria bacterium (assembly GCA_016873735.1). Lineage (GTDB taxonomy): Bacteria > Bacteroidota > Ignavibacteria > Kapaibacteriales > UBA961 > UBA961. Next base: position 13,466 of record VGWD01000016.1, read on the forward strand.
GCAAGAAGTCATCCGCTCAGATTCTCACAAAGGCAGGAATTCCTTTTGAGAAGCGTGTATTGACTTGGACTGATGAAGAAATTGCAAGCATTCGTGCAGCAATTGCCGAATATAAAGTTGAAGGTCAATTGCGTTCAGAAATCCAATTGAACATCAAACGTTTGATGGACATCGGATGCTATCGCGGATTGCGTCATCGTCGTGGTTTGCCTGCTCGCGGTCAACGTACACGCACCAATTCAAGAACGAGAAAAGGTCGTCGTAAAACAGTTGCCGGTAAGAAGAAGGCAGCTAAGAAATAATAGCATTATTAACCTACTATTCCGATTATTATGGCGGCAATTAAAAAGCGCGTTAAGAAAAAAACCGTCAGTGACATACACGGTAAAGCACTCATCCGTGCCACATTCAACAATGTGATCGTAACAATCACTGACACCTATGGGAATGTTCTCACTTGGTCATCTGCAGGTCGTAATGGCTTCCGTGGTTCCAAAAAGAATACACCCTATGCATCACAGGTTTCTGCAGAGCGTGCAGCTAAAGAAGCTCATGAAATGGGCTTACGTAAAGTGGAAGTGATTGTTCGTGGACCCGGCTCCGGTCGTGAAGCGGCAATTCGTGCACTTGCACAGGCAGGACTCGAGATTTTGAATATACTCGACAAGACACCATTGCCTCATAACGGTTGCAGACCGCCAAAGCGCAGAAGAGTCTAAAAGATCCTGACAGCATCTTCGGAGAATCATGATGCCTGCTTGATGCAGGCATTGTGCACTGTGGAATCACAGAGATAGTTAACGATTGTTCTCACCCGGCTACCCCACGGGGTCGCCCCATGAATGAGATAGAGAATGAATACATCAATGCAAATGCCCGAACGGGTACAAATCGAAGAAACTGAAATAGCAAATCAGGGTCGTTATGTATTGCAACCCTTAGAAGAGGGATATGGCGTAACGATTGGCAATGCTCTTCGCAGAGTACTTCTGTCATCCATTCCCGGACATGCCATTGTTGGTGTGAAAATCGGCAATGTATTGCATGAGTTTGAGACAATCCCCGGTGTTGTTGAAGACATGTGCGAGATCGTACTCAATTTGAAAGAGGTACGTTTCCGTTTGCTCGATAAAAAGAACACAAAAGTTTCATTTAAGATGAAAGGTCCAAAAGTTTGGACAGCAGCCGATATTCAAGCAGCGGCCCCTCACATTGAAGTGATGGATCCTGACAAGTATATCGCCACACTTGAATCAAATGCAGAATTCGATGTTGAATTCCGTATCGGAAAAGGAAAAGGTTATGTTCCTTCGGAAGAACAGAATAGTTCTGAATATCCAATGGGCATGATTCCAATCGATGCGATTTTCACACCGATCAAAAATGTCATCTATAAAGTCGAGCCATTCCGCGTGGGTCAAAAGACCGACTATGAACGCCTTGCACTTGATGTATATACAGATGGAACAATCACTGCTCAAGAAGCAATTCAAGAAGCTGCTGCAATTCTTCAAGATCACTTGATGCTCTTTGTTAATTTCGAGCAAATGCGCCGCGAAATGGAAGCTCAAGAAGTTGTTGAAGAAGAAGCAAAAGAAGCAGAAAAAGCACGTATGAGACGCATTCTCTTCACTCCGGTGGATGAGCTTGAATTGTCTGTGCGCGCACATAATTGCCTCAAAGCCGCAAATATCAAAACACTCGCGGAACTTGTTTCATTGAATGAACAAGATTTGCTAAAATTCAGAAACTTTGGTCGCAAATCACTTTCTGAACTTGCAGACATCGTCCGTGTTCATGGTCTTGCATTCGGCATGAACATCGATAAATATGTGCAAGAGCAAAAATCCGCAGAATCAGAAGCATAATACAACGATTGAATAGAGAGAAGATATCATGATCCATCGCAGAGTAGGAAGAAAGCTTAAACGCACCTGGAGCCATAAGAAGTCACTTATGTGCAACCTTGCAACAGATCTCTTTCTTCATAAGAAACTGGTAACAACCGAAGCAAAGGCAAAAGAACTTCGTCCTTTCGCGGAATCTTTGATTACCCGCGCACGCATAGCTCTTCGCAATGAGCAAAACGGAAATCTGCCTACAGCTCGACCAAATAAGTCAGGCGAAGTTGCAACGGTTACGAAAGACTTCGTTCAACGTCGTCAAGTTGGCCGTTTCATTCGCAACAAGGCAGTTCTTCAAGAACTTTTCGACACGATTGCACCTGCAGTTGCAACCCGCGATGGTGGGTATACACGTATTATCAAACTTGGACCTCGTCGTGGCGATGGCGGTCGTGAAGCAATCATCGAATTGGTTGACTTTTCCGCTGCACAAGACGGTGTTATTAGACGCAAGAAAAAAGCAGCTCCAAAACCAAAGGCAGCAGCTCCTGTTGAAGGTGTTGCTCCGGTTGCTGCTCCAATCATCCAAGATGCAGCACCTGAGGTCGAAGAGGTAATTGAAGAGACTGTTGAAACTCCGGTTGATGCGGTTGAAATGCAAGCCGATACAATCGAAGAAAGTCCTGCTGCCGAAGAAGCACCTGCCAGCGAAGATGTATCCGCTGATGCAGCAGATGCCGGCGATGCTTCAGGTGAATAAATTCTCATGATTGAATATTTAAAGGCAACTTGTTTAGTTGCCTTTTTTTTTAGGTACTGGTCATGCATGTGATTGTTTCATGCGGCGATGTCAATGGCATCGCAACCGACATCTTCTTCAAAACATGTTTATATCATGCTTTTCATGATATGCAATGCTCTATTGCCATGAATGAATCAACCGCAAAAGAGATCTGCGAAGCATGGAATATTACATTTGAACATTCCACAATACGGTTTCCTGAGATGTCGGTTACTGTGATCCCCTGTGAAAAATATGCACAGTATAAGCCCGGCAAACCTGCCAATGATGCCTCTCTTCTTGCGATTGAATCTCTTGAAACATCATTGAAGATGGTCAAGAATGGAGAAGCAGATGCTTTGCTCACTTTACCCATTTCAAAATCTGGTTTGAATGAATGTGGATGGAAATTTAGTGGTCAAACCGATTGGCTGCAACATGCATTTCCCAAATCACAGCCAATCATGATCTTGTTCCATGAAACAATGCGCATTGCGCTCGCAACTATTCACATTCCACTGAATCAGGTTGCTAACACCATCGATTCACATAAGTTGTCGGATGTGATTCAAGGAGTGCATCAGTCGATGAAGTTAGATTTTGCCATAGATCAACCACGCATAGCAGTGCTTGGATTAAATCCTCATGCAGGCGAAAACGGAATGCTTGGAATAGAAGAAGGAGATATCATTATTCCTGCTATTGAACAAGCCAAAACACAAGGAATATACTGTGAAGGACCATTCCCCGCCGATGGATTTTTCTCTCGCCCATCATGGAGAAAGTATGATGCAATCATTGCGCAATATCATGATCAGGGCTTGATTCCATTGAAATTTCAGGCGAAAGGTCATGGCGTGAATTTCACGGCAAATCTTCCCATCATCCGTGTTTCTCCGGATCATGGCACTGCTTATGACATTTCCGGAACAGATCGTGTTGAAGAACATAGCATGATTGCATCCTTGGAAGCAATCAGATCAATAGTGAAGAATAGATCAAGAGGATGACAATGCAAGAATATCATAAAGAGATGGATAAACAAGATCCACTTTCCACTAAAAGAGAATCTTTTTACTTTCCTCAACATGAAGGAAATGATGTATTGTATTTCTGCGGGAATTCTCTTGGTCTTCAACCCAAAGGAGTTCTTCCATTGCTTGAACAAGAAGTGATGGATTGGAGGAAATATGCTGTTGAAGGACATTTCCATGCAAAGAATCCTTGGTATTCTTATCACTCAATCGTCACTGAATCGCTTGCAAGAATCGTCGGTGCTTTGCCCAGCGAAGTTGTCGCTATGCAAACACTGACAGCCAATTTACATTTGGCCATGGTGTCCTTTTATCGACCTACACAGCAACGATATAAAATCGTGATGGAAGTAGGTGCATTTCCTTCAGATCAATATGCTATTGAATCTCAGGCAAGATTTCATGGATTTGATCCCGATGATGCAATCATCGAGATTAAACCACGGGATGGTGAATATATCATCCATCATGAAGACATCATCGAGACAATTCAACAGCATGCCGATTCCATCGCATTGGTCATGTTCAGTGGCGTGCAATATTTGTCAGGACAACGTTTTCGGATGAAAGAAATTTGCGAAGCCACGCATGCTGCGGGAGCAATATGCGGACTTGATCTTGCACATGCAATCGGAAATGTGGAATTACATTTGCATGATTGGAACATTGATTTTGCAGTATGGTGCACATATAAATATTTGAATTCGGGTCCGGGAGGAATTGGTGGACTCTTCATACATGATCGTCATGCAAATGCTCCTGATCTTCCCCGCTTTGCAGGTTGGTGGGGTTATGATGAAGAGTCAAGATTTCTGATGAAGAAGGGATTCATTCCATCATTTGGAGCTTCGGGATGGCAATTGAGCAATGCACAGATTTTTCAGATTGCCTGCTTGCGTGCCTCACTTGATATTTTTGATACCGTGGATCTAAAGACATTGTTTGCGAAGAGAGATGCATTGACTGCATTTGTGGAGAAAGGATTGCATGCATTGAAACTTGATATGCCCCATTTACCTATCGATATCATTACTCCAACAAAATCAGAAGATCGTGGCGCTCAACTATCTTTGCTTGTTCATGAACATGGAAAAGCAGTCATAGACAAATTGATTGTGGATGGGATTGTTGTTGATTGGAGAGAACCCAATATCATTCGCATGACGCCGGCACCACTGTATACAAGATTTGCCGATGTTCATGCATTCATTGAGCGCTTCAAAGCACATTGTATTACATTATTCGGCGCTTAATAAGCTGTCGGATAACTTGGTGATGTCTCCTGCTCCGAGTGTTATCACCAAATCACCGGCTTGCATCAAGCCACTAACTTTGCTTTCGATGTCTGCAAGATTCGGCACATAATGCACATGTCGATGCCCGGCATTTTTTGCCGCCTGAGCAATCAACTCTCCTGAAACACCTTCGATTTTCTGCTCTCTTGCAGCATAGACATCGGTTATCAAGACGATATCAGCATCGTCAAATGAAAGACCGAATTCTTTGTAAAAATCTCTTGTCCGAGTATAGGTGTGCGGTTGAAACACAGCAACGATTCTTCTTTCTTTCCAGCCTGATCGTGCTGCAGACAAAGCACTTTTCAATTCTGTGGGATGATGCGCATAATCATCAACGATCAATATATCATTATTCATCCCTTTGATTTCAAATCTGCGATAGACACCACCGAATTCTTTCAATGATTCAGCAATCGTTGCAAAAGGAATACCAAGATGAAGTCCGACAGTGATTGATGCGAGTGCATTCTTCACATTATATTCACCGGGAATATTCAAGTGAACTACACCAAGTTTTTCGCCATGTGCAATCACGGTGAATTCAGTGCTGCGCTCATGAGGAATGATGTCGATTGCACGAATGTCGCATTGACGAGACAATCCAAATGTCACCACTTTTTTATTGATATGCGGAAGCATGGATCGAATACCGGCATCATCAAGTCCAACGGCAACGAATCCATAAAAAGGAACTTTACTCGAAAATTCTATGAATGCTTTTTTAACTTCTTCCGCTGTGCCGTAAATATCAAGATGCTCAGCTTCAATATTATTGATGATTGCAATTGTTGGGAATAACTGAAGAAATGAACGATCATATTCATCGGCTTCAACAACGGTCCATTCGCCTTTTCCCAGACGTGCATTTGTTCCGCCAAGACCATTCAAACGACCACCAACAATCACGGTAGGATCTATTCCACCTTTCATCAAAACCAAACCACATAATGATGTCGTGGTAGTTTTTCCATGAGTGCCTGCAATCGCAAGCGTATAATTCAATCGTGAAATCTCCGCCAGCATTTCAGCTCTGCGAATGATCGGAATGCCATGTTCTTGTGCAGCTATTGTCTCCGGATTTTCATTCGGTTTCACAGCACTTGAATACACCACAACTTCGGCATTGTCGATATGCGCTTCATGATGACCGAAATGTATCACTGCACCTATCGATTGCAAATATTCCGTGTTTTGTGATGCAGATAAATCAGAACCACTCACCGAAAAACCTTGATTGATCAAGATTTCCGCAATACCGCTCATACCGATACCGCCGATGCCAACGAAATGAATATGTTTTATGGAAGAGAACATGAAATATCATCCAATCATACGTGTTTTATACCCACGCTCTATGAGCGCTTGTTCCATTTTTTTTCGATGATCGCCCTGAATTTCAATAAGATTGTCTCGGACTGTTCCACCGGTGCCGCAGAGTTTTTTGAATGTTTGGCATAAGGTATCGAGTTCTTTGGGGTTTGATTGAAAGCCCGAAAGTACTGTCACCATTTTGCCGCCCCGGCTTTTTTTATCTAGCCGAATGTCTATGCGTTGCTGTGAACCATCATAGCCACGTTTCTTTTCAATGAGCTGATCTTTCTTTGTTGCGTCCTCCGGTAAGAGGGATGCAAGATCCTGCAATGATGAAAATGATTTACTCATTCTTCTGTTGAAAGTTTGTGGGCATTGAGGTCAATCTGCACAGGGTATTGTCCGGTAAAGCAGGCATTGCAATAACCGATGCCCTCTCCTTGTGGAACAGATTGCAACAATTTTTCAACCGACAAATAATGCAATGTATCAGCATTCAATGATGAAGCAATTCCATCGATTGCATCATGATGATTTGCAATTAATTCCTCATTGCTAGGAAAATCCATTCCATATTGACAAGGATGTTTGATTGGAGGGGAGGTGATGCGCATATGCACTTCTTTAGGTTTTGCCTCTCGAATCAAATTGATGAGTGAGCGAGAAGTAGTTCCTCGAACGATGGAATCATCAATCACCACAACTTTTTTGTCTTCCAATACCCCTTTTACCGTATTGAATTTTGTCTTCACTTTGAATTCGCGATTGTTTTGTCCGGGTGCGATGAACGTCCGTCCTACATAATGCGAACGAATCAAACCGATTTCATAGGAAGATTTATTGCCTAGTTCATTGTTCACGGCTGCATAACCGAGTGTTGCAGTATTTCCACTGTCGGGTACGGCAATCACCACCACCTTTTCATCTTCATCAGCAATTACCGGACTTTCCTCTGCAAGATTTTTCCCAAGTTTTCTACGAACTTTATCGACATTATGTCCGAAAATTCTGGAATCCGGTCTCGAAAAATAAATATACTCGAAAATGCAATGTTTCGAACAAGGTGTTTCATCATCAATGCGATAACTTTTGATGTTCCCGGTTTTCACTGTCTCATCATCAATCACCACCAATTCATTGTGTTCAATGTCTCTTACATATTCTGCACTGATGATATCGAGCGCGCATGTTTCAGAAACCACAACATATGACCATTCCTCACCAACTTTTTTTCTTCCTATACACAATGGTCTAAAACCAAATGGATCTCTCGCGGCAACCAATGCATCATTTGTCATGATAACAAGAGAATAAGCTCCACGTGCAATGCGTAGTGCTTCTCGAATCTGGTCCAATTGCGATTCATGCTTGCTTCGAGCAATCAAATGAAGAAATAACTCACTATCGGTGGTTGTTTGGAAAATCGCTCCTTCTTCTTGCAATTGATGTCGCAGTGTTCGGGTATTTGTCAAATTTCCATTATGAGCCAATGCAATTGTTCCCGAACGATACTTCGTCACAAAGGGTTGGACATTTGCAATTCCTCCGCTGCCAGTTGTGGAATATCGATTATGGGCAATAGCCATCATTCCTTCTAATTTTTCCGTAAGAACATCGGGCGCAGAGAATACATCCAGAACAAGTCCTTCACCTTTATGTGAAGTGAACTTCTTTCCATTGCCATTTGCTTTGGCTGCAACAATGCCTGCGGCCTCTTGGCCACGATGCTGCAAAGCATGCAATGCATAATAGGCCATCACGGATGCTTGTGGATGATTATAAATGCCGACGATGCCGCAATTGCAATTTGGTTTATCAAGATCCCGAAGATTGTTCATGAGGATTGGATGCGTACATAATGAGGGGGAAGACCAGTGGTACGAAGATACGAAATCCTCATCAATGTTCCTGATGATACATCAAGGAAGAATGAACAATATGCGGTGAAGAACAAGGTGAAATTCCGTGTAATCACTTCATGCTATGGAACTTATTTTTGCATGGAGTTCTTTTACGGCAAAGGAACACGAAACCGAATACCAACTTCATTTTCATACAAAAGAGGACATCTATGCCTGTCAAACTGAATGCCGCTGCTCCTGCATTTAAGGGAGTCGATCACAATAATGAACCAATCGCACTGAAAGATGCGAAAGGATCCTGGGTGATTCTCTATTTTTACCCAAAGGACAATACCAGTGGCTGCACAAAACAAGCATGTGATTTCAGGGATTCCATGAAATCACTTATAAAGATGGATGTCACAGTCATTGGCGTCAGCCCGGACAGCGTGAAATCCCATCAGAAATTCATCAAGGATCATGACTTGAATTTCCGCCTTATTTCCGATGAGGGTAAGTCAATTTGCGAGAAATATGGCGTTTGGGTGCAAAAATCGATGTATGGCAGAGCATATATGGGTGTTGAACGCACAACATTCATCATCGATCCTGAAGGAAAAATCAAACATATCTATCCCAAAGTCAAGGTTCCGGGACATGTAGATGAGGTAAAAACCTGGCTGAAAGAGCATGTGAAGTCATAAAACCACTTGAATATTCCGCAAAAACCCCCTACTTTTGTAGCCCTTTCAATTTGTACTAACCATGATTATCCTTGAGATATCTTCATGGCGTTTTTCATCAATATTGCGCGGGAGTATTATCCCTCCTGCTGCGTGGTACAAGGAGTACTATGAATTATACCGGACCAAAGGTACGGAACTCCAGAAAAATCGGTGTTCCGATGACGGCAAAAGCCGGCAAAATCATGTCGAGCGACAAAGCCGGCAGAAAAAGCCCTCCGGGCCAACATGGATCAACAAAGCGTCGTGGCAAATTGTCTGTTTACGGTACGCAGCTTTTCGAAAAGCAGAAGCTCCGTTTGCAGTATAATATCCATGAGCGTCAAATGACCAATTATTTCAAGAAGGCATCGCATCTTACCGGGAATACCGGGGACATCCTTCTTCAAATGCTCGAGACACGTCTGGATGCAGTTGTGTTTCGTTCAGGTCTTGCTCGTTCAATGTCTGCTGCACGTCAATATGTAAATCACGGACATTTTCTCGTCAATGGGAAGCCGGTCAATATTCCTTCATATCAAGTGAAAGTGAATGACATTGTTTCTGTGCGTGAGAAAAGTCGTAAAATGGAAGCATTTCAGGAAGCAATCAGAACGGCTGCTCCTCCGGCATATTTGAATTTGTCTAAAGCAGATTTTTCTGTCAAATTCCTTCATCTTCCTGCTCGCGAGGAAGTACCGGTAGTTTGCGAAATTCCTCTCGTCATCGAGTTTTATTCTCGCTGATGAGCCATACAGCAGAATGAAAGCTCTCCGTTTCGGAGGGCTTTTTTTCTATTAAGTAATACTTGTTCACCTGCAGATCATATAATTCATAGCTGTATCCATTTCTCTTGCCTGACAACGATGCATACTCATGAAGCATTCATGGAACACACATTGAGACTCGCTTTACGCGGCACGGGAAAGGTGAGCCCGAATCCACGTGTGGGATGCACAATCGTGAAAGAAGGTCGAATCATAGGTGAGGGGTGGCATCGTGAATTCGGCGGACCACATGCTGAAGTTGATGCATTCAATCGATGTACGGAAGATCCTACCGATGCAACGGTATATGTGAATCTCGAACCCTGCGCGCATATTGGCAAAACGCCACCTTGCGCTCCATTATTGATGGGAAAAAGCATCAAGACAGTTGTGATTGCCATGCAAGATCCCAATCCGCTTGTCGCCGGAAAAGGCATCAATCAATTACGCGAAGCCGGAATTGAAGTGATCGAAAATATCTGTCAAGAAGAAGCATTCTGGTTGAACAGAACATTCATCAAGCATATCCTCACGGGTATGCCATATGTCATTGGAAAAATCGCACAATCGCTTGATGGATGCATTGCGACCGCTTCAGGAGAGTCTCAATGGATCACATGCGAAGAGAGCAGACATGAAGTGCATCGCATGCGTGGTGAATTTGATGCGGTGATGATTGGCAGAGGTACCGCTGAAGCAGATAATCCTTCACTGACAATTCATTCCGTGCCGGGACGCAATCCGATTCGAATCATTCTAGACACGCATTGTTCATTACCTATGACACTCAATGTTTTCAATGATGAATATAGAGGGCTCACCTTGTATTGTCATGGAGATAATTGCAATCAACATGAAAGACCTGCACAATTGAAGGAATTGGGAGTACGTACAATCCCTTGTTCCATGGGTGAACATAATCACATTGACATCTCTTCTTTATTGATAACGCTCGGAAGAGAATTCGGCATTGGCTCCATACTTGTTGAAGGTGGAGGAATATTGATGCAAGAACTCATGGAACATTCTCTTCTGGATGAATTGCATCTTTTCATCGCACCAATCATGATCGGACAAGGAAAGAAAGCCGCAGGAGCATATACCGCCTCTACTCTGGAGGAGGCATATAGACTCAATTGCAAAGGTGTGCTGAAAAGTGGTGATGATATACATGTGATCACCGTGAAATCTTCGTGAAAACGATGAAGTCGATCATGATACACCAATACAAACTACCGGTATTTTGTATCTTTGTCCATTACATGGAATGAATACATGAAAAGTATGACGGGCTTCGCCAAGTCTGAAAACAATGATCAAGGCATAAATGCCATCGTTGAAATCAAAAGCGTGAATGGACGCTATCTGGAACCTTCAATCAAATTGCCAAGAACATTGTCGAGCAAAGAAATTGAAGTGAGAGACATGCTTCGCAAAGCATTGAACAGAGGATCAGTCTTTGTGAATGTTCAAGTGGAATATGCAGAAGGCGAAGCAAAAATTCCAAGCATCAACATTGACAAAGCAAGAGCAATTCATGGGATGCTGCAGAATTTGCAGAAAGAATTGCAATCTGATGATAGTGTGAACTTGAATCAAGTATTGACATTTTCACAACATTTCATTGAATCAGACAAAGATGACATTGCGGAATTGCAATGGACTGTTGTACGTGAGGCTTTAAAACAAGCATTGAAATCTCTTGATGCCGTAAAAACTCAAGAAGGAAATGAACTATCCACTGATATGCTCATGCGCATCAATACAATTGAGCAATCTTTGGTCTATGTAGAAGAGCGATCCAAAACGCGCATACCCGAAGAACGAGAACGTCTGCGTCAGAAGCTTGCACTTTTGCTCGACAATGATGAAATCGAAGAACATCGCATGAATCAAGAAATCATTATTCTTGCCGATAAACTTGATGTGTCCGAAGAAAGCGTGCGCCTAAGAAGTCATATCAAGTATTTCAGAGAGCTGCTCAATGATTCCGAGCCGATTGGAAGAAAACTCAACTTTCTTACTCAGGAATTAAATAGAGAGATAAACACAATCGGTTCAAAGGCAAATGATGCCGATATAGCCCGGATAGTTGTTGGAATGAAAGAAGAATTGGAACGCATCAGAGAACAAGCTCAAAACATCGAATAATCATTTCATGAAGAATCTCATCGTATTGTCCGCACCAAGCGGAGCCGGAAAAACAACTGTTGCCAGACATCTTCTGCAACATTTTCCGCAATGCGCATTTTCCGTATCTGCAACAACTAGACCCATGCGTTCAGGTGAACAACATGGTAAAGATTATTTCTTTTTGTCCAGAGAGGAATTTCTTGAGAATATTGGAAATGGAAATCTCGTTGAGTTCGAAGAAATCTTCGGTAACTTTTATGGGACATTGCGTTCACAAACAGATCAACGCATACAAGAGCAAGCATTGGTTTTATTCGATGTAGATGTAAAAGGAGCCGTTTCTCTTCGAAATGCTTATCCCAAAGAATCATTACTCATGTATATTGCGCCTCCTGATTTGTCTGTACTTGCTCATCGTCTTCGAAGCAGAATGACAGAGAGCGAAGAGCAAATAGCACAAAGATTGAGTCGCGCAGCCATGGAAATGGAATATATGGGGCATTTCGATCACATTATCGTCAATGATAAATTGGACATCACCTTGGCAAAAGCAGTGAGTGTCATTGAAGAAGAACTTTCAAATACATAATCATGCAATTCACATCGCTGATCGGACATAGCGCACAACTCTATCATATTCTGCGTAAATCACACAGAACAGGAGAAGATATTGCCTCTGATTATTTTCGAAGTAGAAAATACATTGGAAGCAAAGACAGAAAATTCATTTCTGAGCTCTTGTTCTCTTCGCTTCGTGTTGCCACATTGATTGAATATTGTGCCAAGCAAGCATCAGAAATTGTTCCGATTGAACTTGAACAAGGATATCCTTATGATGTGATGATTGCACATTGCATGATTGGAACCGCTCTTTCTTCATTTCCGATCAATCAGTATTTACATCCGTTTTTTGGCATAAGGGATGCCAATGAAGGCATACAGTTGGCCATCGAAGAAAAACTTGGATTATATGATGAATCCGCCGAATCATGGAAAGCAGAGATTGAAAAAGCGTATGAGCATATCCTTGAAGAGTCGAAAAAGATCATCAAAAACAATGATTTTTCCAATGAGGAACAGGCACATGTTTTTTCACTCTATTGCGCAATGCCTTTGTGGATTATTGAACGTTGGCATGAGCAAGGAACATCATGCAAAGACATAGCCGAACTATGTGTTTCTCTGCATACTGTTGCTCCCGTAGGATTGAGAATCAATGCAGAAATGATCAGTCGTCAAAGAGCGATTGACATCCTTCGAAACAATAATATTCCTTGTAAACCCGGCGCATATTCACCGTATGCCATCATCATGCCTGAGCGTATTCCATTGACACATCTTGATGTCTTTCTTTCGGGGGCTATTGAAGTGCAAGATGAGGGAAGTCAATTGATTTCTTTGGCAGTTTCTCCAGAAGAGCATTGGCGTATTTTGGATTATTGTGCGGGTGCAGGTGGAAAGTCATTACACATGGCAATGTTGCAATATGATCAAGGTGAAATTCTGTCCACTGATATTGATTATAGCAGAATGAGAGAGATACGAAATCGTGCCGAAAGGGCCGGTTATCATTCCATCAGCATCATTCCCATGCATTTGAAAAATCATGCAAAAAGTGCATTGCAGCAATTTGCGCAAACATGTGATGCAGTGCTAGTTGATGCACCTTGCACCGGAATGGGAACAGTTCGTAGATCTCCGAATATTAAATGGAATCTCAAGAAGAAACATGTGGAGAGCATTCAGAGGACTCAATTGGAAATTCTCACGAAAGCTTCTGCTTATGTAAAACCGAGTGGTGTTTTGGTCTATGCCACTTGTTCTCTGATGCAGGAAGAAAATGAAGAAATCGTGAAACGATTTTTGGTTGAACATCCTGAATTTGAACAGGACCCACTGCAACATGCTTTTCCGCCGGAAGTATCGGAGATTCTCCTTGCAGATGATCGGAATGCTGCCATGCTTTCAATGAATCCTGCCAAACATGGAAGTGATGGATTTTTCATGTGCCGAATGATTCGCAAACCTATTGAATGAGTATAATTCCATGAGTCCTACTGCACTAATCACCGGAATAACCGGACAAGACGGTTCCTATCTTGCTGAATATCTATTGAACAAAGGATATGAAGTACATGGAATCATTCGTCGAGCAAGTACATTCAATACGCATCGCATAGATCACATGTATGTTGATCCGCATGAACATGGAGCACGTTTGCACCTTCACTATGGCGATCTTTCCGACCCCGGAATTCTCACGGAAATAATGCACTCGATTGCTCCACATGAAATTTATCATTTGGGGGCGCAAAGCCATGTAAGAGTTTCTTTCGATATGCCTGAATATACCGGTGACATAACCGCACTGGGCACCACGAGAATTCTTGAGGCAATTCGCAGAAGTGGCATCAATACAAAATTCTATCAGGCATCTTCTTCTGAATTATATGGATCAGCCCCTGCTCCACAGAATGAGTCAACTCCATTCATGCCTCAAAGCCCATATGCTGCTGCGAAATTATATGCATATTGGATGACAGTCAATTATCGCAATGCTTATAATATGTTTGCTTGCAATGGGATATTGTTCAATCATGAAAGCCCCAGACGCGGGGAAATTTTCGTGACAAGAAAAATCACTCGCGCAATTGCAGGATTATTGTCTGGAACACAACAAACTCTGTATATCGGTAACCTTGATGCCTTAAGAGATTGGGGTTTTGCTCCTGAATATGTGGCAATGATGTGGCTCATGTTGCAACAAGATCAACCCGATGACTATGTGGTGGGAACAGGCATAAGCCATTCCGTTCGAAATTTCATTGAAACAGCATGCGCATATTCAGGAATCGAAATTGAATGGAAAGGAAATGGCGTTCAAGAAAAAGCTTATGCAAAAAATTCGGTGATGAACATTAATGAAGGGCAATGTATCATTGAGGTTGATCCGCGATATTTTCGTCCTACAGAAGTCGATAAATTACAGGCGGACATATCAAAAGCAAAATCACAACTTGATTGGGAGCCGGTGATCACTTTCGATGAATTGGTGCACATTATGATGGATCACGATTTATTGACTGCCGGAATAGCGGCACCGGGTAAAGGAAATGAGGCAGTTAATAGGAAAGGATTTGATTGGACTTCTCATGCATTTGCAAAAAAGATAGAACAATCAGCAAGAGATATTGGATAAAAAAAAGCCGCTCATTTGAGCGGCTTTTCATTTACCAGCTGAAGCCATCTGCCATGACTTCTTCAAGTTTACTTCCGGGGCTATCGTCCACTTTGCCATTGCCGGTTACCAATAATTTTCCAGCAACCACTTCCATTGTGCACTTTACATTATCATTGACAGTGATGTAAATGGTGGGAAGACCTCTGAGTGTGAATCTGTCCTTCAATGGATGATCATCGGTATGAGATTTCATTGAATAGATCACAATGCGATTATCATCAATGCCCGCATCCTTCAAAATGCGAATTGCATGAGGGAATGTTTTTTTTGTACCCTCGCATGAGCATGAAGGATTAACAAAGAAGTAAATCTTTTGATTCTTGTTCTTGAATTGTTCTTTGATCTCTCTAATCTTGGAGTCGTCAGGAACATATAAAGTCTTTTCTGCATCAAACCATGCATATCCTGCATTGTTACTGATCTCAGTCAATGTAAGAAGTGTTGCAGATCCTGATGGTTCTGTATTTGTTGTGCATGATGACAATACAAACATGCCTAAGCAGATTGCCAACATTGATCGAAAAAATGTATTCATGGTATTCTCCTTAAATCCTCTCAAAAGTACTGTTATTTTTTGATTCAATCAGCGTAGGATTTGCTCCCATTGCTTTTTTTGCCATGGAGCCCAGTTTGATTTGCTGTTTTTGGCAGAAATCATGAGCATTTTCCTTTCAGACTGCTGTGCAAAGTACTGCAGTGTTTCAACTGCGGGTGAAGACAATCGTGAATTGGGATTCCATGAAGCATCCAACATATTCCATAATGCTTTCTCATTGAATGTATTGATTCGCTTGAGCGCATTGATGGCATTTCTACGAGTCCAAAACTCATGGGATGGTCCGGCAAAATCAATAAGAGAATCAAGTGCCCTTGCATCTCCTTTTCCTGAGCGAATTTCCAACGCCTTGATGCGTATTTGTGCATAATGTCCAATTTCATTGCCGACTTTTTCCAAAAAGAAGGGTATATCACTTGGAAATGCCTCACTCAGTTTTTCCAAAGCAGTTGTAGTGATTGCATAGGATTCATCCTTGAGCATGTTCTCTATGGTGGATTTCATCTCTTTTGGAATAATGCGGAAACCATTCAATGCTGATTTACGAACATCTTCCGACTTATCTTCGAGTGCTTTCTCAATTATCGATAGCGCTGTGGAATTCTTGCGTTCATGCATTTGATTTACCACTTCGCTTTTCATTGCATGAAATGTTTCTTTTGCATAGACTTTTGACAATACTTCATCTTTTGCAGGATCATCAATGTCTTTGAGTGCAATAAGTGCATCATATCGATCAATCATGTGAGGCGCTTTCAATACTTGTTCGCGCAATTCCGAGAATGTTTTCTTAAATGTGACACGCTTGAGAATATTTGAAGATGGATCAAACAAAGTGAAAGCAATTTCTTTGTTCGCCGGATTAGGTACCAATACATTCTGAAAGACTTTATCTATCCATGCAGTCTTTCTGTCTTTTGTTCCATCCTTATAATACACTTCAACTACAATCGGCATCGCGAATGGTTTTGTGAGTTCATCTTGGGGATGTATCTGCTCGATGTGAAAGACAGTGTTTTTCACCTGCTCTTTTACAACTTCCACATAATTGACTGAATAATGCGGTTCTCCACCTTTATACAGCCATTGCTCAAAGAACCAATCAGGACTTAGTCCCAAGGTGTCCTGAAAAGACAAATAGAGATCATTGGTTTCGACATTTCCATAAGCATGAGCTTGGAGATAATGCTTGATCACTCTACGTACTTCTTCTTCCCCATAGACATACATCAACATGTCGATGACTGTTGATCCTTTGGGATAAATTCGAGCCGAACCGGAAGAAGGATGCACGATTGGCAATCGATCCTTTTCGCCTGCAGACAATGCAGAATTCTGTTCGCCACGTCGATTCCATTGATATGCATCTTCGCCGAATAATTTCTTTGCATCTTCCATGACGGGTCCGTCATATCTTCTAAAGAAATATTTCGGATAAAATGTCGCAAAACTCTCCTGAAGCCATAAATGTTGCTGAGATCGTGCAGTGATGAAATCTCCGAACCATTGATGCGTGAGCTCATGAACATTGGTTGCGATATAACTTCTATCCTTGAATCCTCTTGTATCAACGAATGAGAAATCACCAAATGTCGTGGCGGTGGTATTTTCCATGGCACCGAATGTGAAATCCTGCACCATTGCCTGGGCATATGTTTTCCAAGGATATGGAATACCGATATATGATTCCAACCAATCCATCATTTCTGTCGAGAAACGATATGTGGGCTCGACTCTTTCAGGAAATTCAGGATAATAATACAATTGATGCTCAATTCCTGAAGTAGATGTTCTTTTCTCAATGGCAAATTTCCCGACAATCAAGGTAAGAAGATATGGAGCATGTGGTTTATTGATTCGATAATGCCAGGTTTTCGTTCCATCGCTATTGTCTTTGGCGGATAGCAAATCACCATTGGACAGCACCTGATATTCTTTGTCAAATGTTGTGATTGTTTCAGTGATGTATTTATCATTCATCTCATCATACATGGGGATCCATGCGCGATTGTCAATGCCTTGTCCTTGAGACCATATCTGCGTTCTTGATCTTTTTGTGGTGTCATTCCACCCAATGAAATACAATCCTTTTCTCGGACTTGATTCATAAACAAAAGAAATCGAATCGGTAGAATTCCAATGCATGTTCAATGGATAGACAATAATGGTATTTCCCGTATTTCTGTATCGTACGGGTTTTCCATTGTGCATGGCTTCCTTGATTGTAATATCAATGGCATCGAAGATGATGGAATCAACTGTCTTACGAAGTGGTATAAACACATGAGTCACCATCCCCTTGACTAAACCTTGCTCAGGTTGAAAACGGAGTTTAACGGACATGAATTGCATGTCGATGGGATGCTCTCTGGGTTCGCTTTCAACTTCTCTTACTCTTGTTGAAGTTGGAATCACCACTTGTGAGAACACCATGGTTGCATTCAAAATCAGGATGCTTATGCATAATCGGAAAATCATGAAATCTCCAAATGAGATGGTCAATAAAGCAGGATAAATTTACGATAAAACATTGGTAAATCTTGAATGCCAAGTATAAAACAAAAGCCATGGAGTTTCCATGGCTTTTGCATTCTGTTGGCAGGCTAAATCTTATTTCACGATTGAAAAAGTGTGTGATGAAAGAACACCATTCATGTTCATCGTGAAGAGATATGTACCAGAAGGCAGACCTTCTATGTTGATTGGCACAATGTTCACTCCTTTGTCAAGCGAAACGGTGAATACCGGAATCATCGATGATCCAAATATGGAATGTATTTCAAATTTGGCTTCTCCGGGCATTAAGCTGATGATTCTTGCTTGGATATTGTCTGTTGCCGGATTTGGCATGATAGACTGCAATCCAAGAGTATTGTCACTGATGATTCCTTCTTCCTCAACAGATACGGGAACAAGTTTAACCTTCATTGTATCGGAACTGATCGTATCGCAACGATCGCTAATGATACACCAATATGCACCCGTATCAGAAATGGTTACATTGTTTTTGTAAAATACTGATGCCGTTTCACCATCAAGTTTGGCACCATTGCGATACCATTGATAACTAAGGGGGTCTACACCTACCGCATAAATATTCAATGTGATATCTTTTGTTAGATTACGTACAACTTCTTTTGGTGACTGACTAAGGACTGTCAATTCCTGCAATGCTGAAATGTTCGCGATATTTGAAGTAGTGGTACCACAAATACCTGTCACGATGACGCGATAGCGACCTGTCAAACCTTTGTTCATAGTTGGAACAGTATAAGAAGCTTCAGTTGCACCAATGATATTGGTGTCATTTCTTTGCCATTGATATGAAAGCCCCGAACCTTTGGCATCAACGCTGATGGTATATGGCTTGTCCATACAAATCTGATTTGAAGCAGGTTGCTTTGTTATCGCAGTAGGTTGATAATTCAAAATCTTCACGGGGTTCGAGAAGAAACGAGCATTATTCGCAATCACAATCACTTCAAGGATATAATTGCTTGATGTATCCGATGCATTGAGACTGTCAATGATCAATGTTGGAGAATTGATGCCTTGATATCTGGGATTGTTTTTATTCAGAGGAATGAATCCTCTCTTCCATTCATAAGAAAGTTCAAGGCCTGCGATTGTGGGAAATACTTCGGCACTAACACGAATCTTGCCATTTGGACAGACAATTGTATCTGTTGGTTGCATTGCAAAAAGCACACCTGGCAGATAAATACCTGCAATCGAACTTGTGTCTGAACCGCAAGCTCCTTCAACAATTACGCGATAGCGTGCACCGGTGTCTGCAATTGTGACATTTTTCAAAGTCAGCCGTGGAGTATTCACACCTGTCACTGAATTGCTATTTGCGGTATACTCTACATTATCCTTGAACCAGCGATACTTTACAAGGTGTGTTGGAGGTACGCTAGCCGCCTCTGCACCAATATCAAAAATAGCTTCTCCACCGGAAACGGTATATTGATGTTGAATGTCATTTAGAATCGTTGTTCTTGTTGAAACAAGCAATTGGGCTTGATTTGTCAACACACTATCTGCACCGGAATTGGATTTGATGATACAACGATAAAATCCTTCATTCTGATAGCTTGCTCTATTGATGAACAATGTATCATTGTTTGTGTTTGGCAACAATACGCCATTCTTGGTCCATTGATATATTAGTTGACCATTGAATGTTGCAGCTGCATTCACAAACAAAATCGCATTAGTGGTATCGCATGTGATGGTGCGAACCGGTTGTTGCAAAACAGTGATCACCGGAATGATCTCATCCGCACCCATATAACTATTGCGTCGCTCATCCTCATCAATGTCTTTATCGATGATGAGTTTCACAGTTCGATCGCCAAAGAGTTGCTCATCGACTCCATTCAAGTGAACTCCATCTGTTGAAAATGCAATGCGCTTTGAAATTGTATTTGCATCTTTTGATGTAGCCAATCTCCACTGTGTGAGCGTTGTATATTGTGATGTTGCGGTTCCATCATTGATTTGTCCAACTCGACCTGAATCAGTATGAATCACATTATAATCAGAAATGGTAAGTGGCATAGATTGTGTTTGTCCATGTGTGATGGCAATACCAATACAGCGATCAGCATTCGATAGGATATTGTTCAAAGCTGTGACATTGCTACCACCGTTGATGCTGAATAATGAAGCATTTAAAGAGGTATTGAAACCACGAATCGTATTATGATATACTCCTGCGAATCCTGTATTGTGTAATGTTATCCCATTTCCATTGCTTCCATTTTCACCAACGGTTGCCATATTGTTTGCAATCAATGTTCCGGTCATCATGCTACCGGGTGCTTCATGCACTGCTATTGCATTGCCTTGTTTCAAACCGAGTATGACATTGTTTGTGATCTTCACATTACCTACAGCTTTCACGACAGATAAACCTTGAACTGCTGTAGAAGAAGGCTTCACTGTATTTCCGGAAATCAGCGCTGAGTTCACATTACGTATATGCAATCCACCAAATTTTGATCTTTGGAATTGATTGTTCATCAATGTGAAATTCACTGCTGCCAATGTTGTGTCATAACTACTATGCACACCATAATCTCCACCATTGAACATCGAGCGTCTGATGGCGAGGTCTTCTGCATAATTTGTAGACTCGATTGATATGCCATTGCCATTTGCAGTCAATGGTATATTCACTTCCACTTTGTCGAAAGTCAATGAAGATGTAGTATTTCTGAGTATGATCCCATTTCCATAAACGCCTGAATTAGCAGAAACAATGATATTGTTGAATTGAGTATTATCTGTTCCATCCAACACCATAACATAATTTCTTTCTGCATATCTGGATGTGAAGGAAAGAGTCGGCGCTTGATTTGTTGCCGGGTCTGCTTTGAAGATCACGGGTTTTGTTGGAGTTGAACCGGGTATTTGACCAATCATCACTTGTGCATCATATACTGCAGGGCGAATGTGGAATGTGACTGAATCCAATATGCCCCAATTCGAGATATACCCTGCTGCAATCGCCACAGTTGCAAATGAAGGATCGGTACCGCCAATAGTATAGATACCTTTTAATAATCCCGGTGCAACAAGTCTTGTGACAGCATTATTGCCTTGATTTCCATCTTGCTGTCCATTGGGAAGCATTGCAACAGCCATCAATGACAATTGAGATGCAGGATTAAAATTGATGGAATCAAGTGATATGTCAACACTGGCCCCGGGAGCCAAGGATGTGGATAATGTTTTTGTTGCGCGTTTGATCACGCCTTCATACAATTCGATGCTCGCAGTGTTGATGGTATTTGCACCGGTGTTTTTGATCGTTGCCGAAATTGCTCTTTTTCCGGGTGCAAAAGGTGCAGTCGGTGTATTGATTGACAATACCGCAAGATCATTCTGTGCAATATCCAATACACGTGCCATGTAAAAATCATCAGAACCCTTTCCTGTGAGGGTGAATGGAGAGAGAATCGTTTCGAAACCATGTGATCCCGTTATGACTGCTCCGCCTGCTCCATTATGAGAGATTGATTCCACATTGTCATCGGAAGTTGAACCAGCTTGTTTCACCCATTGTGCATTTCCTCCCGCATTCATTTTTGCAACATAAACATCTGTGCCACCACGTGTGGTGAGAGCATTGTTGCCAAAAGAAACCGTTCCTGAAAATACTCCTGTAGTCATGACATTGCCGGTATTGTCAATGCTGACGCCGGTGCAATTGTCATTTCCGGAACCACCGATCAATTGAGCCCATTCTACCACTTTCACGGGAGAGACTTTTGCGAGGATTCCATCGGTTCCACCAAGTGCATTCAATGTTTGCTGACCAATGGTGACATCTCCATTTGTTGTACCTGTCACATATAGATTTCCTTGAGGATCAATATCGATGTCATCTGCTGTTTCGGTTTGTGTACCACCGATGCCCATCAACCACAATGGTTGAAATGTATTCAGTGAGATATTTCCCAATAATATGTCGCTTGCTCCTTTGGATACGATTGAATCAATCGCAAATCCTGTTTTTCCGGAGAAGGTTGCAGTAAATGCCAAACCAGTTGGATGAACTACAATGTCAGATGAAATATCATCACTTGCACCACCACCGCGTGTATGTCCTGTGATTTTTCCATTCTCATCATATTTCAAAATCACAATGTCTTTCCCGCCGGCACTTGCATAACGAATGGTATCATTGGTATTTGCAATGAATCGAATGGAATCTGCATAGGTTGCTGTCAAAAAGACATTTCCCTGAGCATCACAACTTACCCCTGTTCCCATGTCATCGCCTCTACTTCCAAGCGATCTCACCCAAAGAAGAAGCCCGGCTTGGGAATACTTAGCGAGATACATGTCCTTTCCACCTCTGCTGTCTAGGAATGTTCCACTCACGCCGGCAGTTGATTCAAAATATCCCGTGGCAAATACATTTCCACTCGCATCACTCGTGATTGCAAGAACGCGTTCTTGTCCGGGTCCTGCAATGCGATTCACCCATACCGCTTGTCCATCAGCTGTGAATCGAACCAATAATCCATCTTCACCACCGCTTCCGGGGATATTGATGAGTCCAAAAGAAATTGCATTCGAAAAGAATCCTCCGGCATATGTGATGCTCGGAGAATATCTATGGATCGTTAATCCTTTGTCCGATTGTATGTTCCCGCCATTTTTTGCAAGATCCCATCCCGGTTCCTGAGCCAACAGCACCGAACATGAGAAGCACAACAATGCAAACAACAATGAAGTAAGTCTGCGATTCATGATAAACCTCAATCTATTAAAACAACTTAAAGACACCGTTATAAGTCGGTCCGCAAATGAACCAACAATCATCTATAGTAGAACTGAATCTCTGTTCAGAATATAAATCGAAGAATCTCCGGCCATTTCGTGAACAAAATCACGCGATAGCCAAGATATGTCCCTACGCCAATCATGGTAAGACCGGCAAATCGCTGAATTCTCAATGTGAATTCTGCGGAAAACTTTGCCTTGAAATGCAGGAGTAAACGAAGAAGCAAATACATCCATGCAAAATTTCCAATCCCGAATCCCAAAGAAAACAGGACGCTGTCCAACGAAGAAATTGCAATCATATTGCTATGCTGTACAAACATGCAGGTATAAGCCAATGATGGCAAAAAAGTCGGATTGGCAATATTAGCAAGGGCAATTGCTATACCAAGGAAAAAAGGACCCCCTTGCTTTAACCGTTCCATAATATGCTTTAATGGCGATATGGCTACACTATTAGCCATGTCTGAGCTTTCTGAAGAATATTTTGGAGTTTTGAACTGTAAGAGTCCGAAAATGAACATTGCCGCTACGCAAAAACCCTGAAAAAGGAGCATTGCGAATGGATATGTGTCGAAAAAATACTGTAAAGAGCCAAAAACCGCCGTTGTGAACAGCATCGCAATCAAACAGTATAATACATCCATCAGGGATGCACCAATGCCGATCAGGATACCACCCCTTTTGTCATTGTTGAGTGCTATCTTGATCACGGACACACCTATCGGTCCGGGAGGGATGGCTAAAACAAAGCCGACTGCTATGCCAATGAGTAAGGAAACAAGCATGGGCAAAGGCATTATGCCTCGAAAGTGCAACATTGAAAAGGAATTCATTGGACTCCTTTTCCATTGGTGAATTTACGCAATTGGGCATACCCTGCCAAAAGTGTCAGGCCATATGCGTATGTAATTCCACACTTTTAAGCTGAAACGCAACCAAATGTCACGGTGAATGTGTTATCAACCTTGCATGTATCCTGATTTTATCCCAATATTCAGACTTTGGCACAAATTTTCGTTTGTGAGAGTAGTTGATGCATGGTAATTTGCATCCGATTCTTTAACCATTTTGATGCATCTGCCTATTCCTCTTACGATACATGTCAATTACATATCATGGTTTTTCCATGAGCGCCAAAAAGCCCCGGGGTATATGCAATGGGCAAATTGATGGCAGTTTTCATGCACGACCATGCATTTTCATTGTAAGGAGTTTTAATGGCAATGTTTGCACGCAGTATCGGATTTATGATCAAGGGGATCATACTACTCTTGTTTGCCATGTGGAATGTGGTGGGGAGCAATGCGCAAGAAGGGGTTCCAAAAGGTTCATCCATCATTTCGAATTCCACATCATTCACCATACGCTTTGATATTCATGTATTGGGTTATGACACCATCAATACCGTTGATGGTACACCCGTAATTTTACCTAGAATTCAAGATGCGATTCGCACCGGTGAAGCCGGTTCACCTTCTTCGATGGTATACACAATTCCACTTACAGTTCCCAATGAACATGGGTTTGCTGTGCAGTCATGCAGAACCGGAATGATTCGCAGGGTGAAAGGAATGATTGCGCCGGTGCCCACACTTGGAAAGGAAAGCGATTCAATTTCAGGATTTGTGCATGTCATCAATGCATCAGCTTATTCCGAAACTGATCCCACATCATGGGCATCAATTACGTATTCGGGGATAGCGCGTAATCGGCATATCGCACATTTGAGAATCAAAGCTTTGCGTGTGGATCCACGTTCGGGCATAATCGAAATTCCCAAGAGTATTGAATGCACCGTTCATTTCACATCGACCCAATCCAATCCTATGTTCAACATTGCTGATGGATTCGATGACATTGCCTTCACGGCGAATCATAAAGAAAGTACGCCATGGATGATACATGATGGACATTCCTTTGCAAAGATCACTCCGGGCATTCTGAAATCCACAGAGCCATGGGCACAAATCACATTCAATAAGCAAGGCATTTATAAAATTGATAAAGCCATGCTTGCATCGGCCGGAATAATTGCCGGCAAAGACTTGTTGCCGACAATCAAGGTGTTTGGACTTGGTGGAACCTTATTGTCCGAAAGAGTGGATTCAGCAATTGGCAATGCAATGACAGAGCAACCGATCATCATTCGCACAACAGCTGATGGGGAGCTTGATGCAATATATTTTTATGGTGAATCAATAAGCGGTTTCCGGCTCGACACTGATGATGCAGGAAAAAATCTTGATTTCAGACATTTCACGCATCCTTATGCGAAGGAATCATCATATCTGATCACAATCGGAGGTGCGCCGGGATTACGAGCAAAAGCAATGCCATCGATTCCTTCCGATTCAGTTCTGCATCGCCCCACAAGATTCATGTCTCGCATATTCAATGAAGAAGAGTTGATGAATGCATTTTCAGCTCCATCAGGAAGAACATGGTTCGGTAAAACCATAGAATCACTCACTCCAAGAATATATACCACTATTCTTCAGGATTTGGTCAGAACCGATTCGATACTCTATCGCTATAGAGTTGTCAGCAAAAACAAAAAAGATGGAACATTGACGGTAACTGAACAAGGTAAAGAAATCGACATGGTCAGCATCAATGGGACAAATCCTTTTGACAATGCTTATAACTATACCGAAGCCATAGGAACACCATTGCAGGAAGTACGATTTGCATCCTCTTCCATCGCTCAGGACAATAGATCGGTCTTGCGTTTTTCTTATGAAAGTCCAATGGGTGGTCCTGCATCAAGCGCAATCATGGATTGGTTTGAAATACTCTATCCTCGTGCATTCAATGCATTCAACAATGAGCTTGAACTATATTCGGATACGAGAAAAGTTGGTGGTACCGAGTATAATCTTTCAGGATTTTCCGGACAAAACATTATTGGATTTGATATCACCAATCCACGATATCCTGCATTGCTGGAGAATGTTTCCACCACAGGTGGAATCTATGTGTTTCGCAATAGTGAGCTTGCAAGTCAGCCACGCAGATATTTTGTTTCCGGTACATTCCTTGCACCTTCGATCAGGCCAATCACGCTGGCAGGATTACGCGCAGACCAAGAAGGTGCCGACATGATCTTGATCACGCATCAAGATCTATTGGAATCAGCAAATGCATATAAAACATATAGAGAATCCACCGGCATAACTGTGAAGGTCGTGACAACAAAAGACATTTATGCAGAATTTGCTTGCGGCATAACCGATATCACCGCAATACGAGATTATGCAGCTTTTGCACTCAATGCGTGGACAAAAAAACCACGATACTTGATGTTCTGGGGTGATGGTCATTATGATAATAGAAATATACAAGTGTCGGCAACAAATTTTGTCCCAACCTATCAAACAGATGATGACCCACAATATTATGTTGAAACCGTCTCTGCTTGCATCGACGATTATTTTGCTCGATTGAAAGGCGATGACAAATTAATAGATATCATCATGGCTCGCATGCCTGTTACTTCCAATCAAAATGGAATGCGGCTCATGCAAAAAATAAAGGACTATGAACAACAATTGATAAAAGGCACATGGCAACAAACCATTTGTCTTGTTGCTGATGATGGCCCCACGAGTACCTCAGGCAGCGGATTTGGAGATGGTACAATACATACATCTCAATCAGAAGGATTGGGAAGAGATGTAATCCCCGATGATATGCTCTTGAAGAAAATATATCTCGCCGAATATCCGGCGGAGATTGTATCGAATGGACGCAGAAAACCATTGGTCACTCAAGATCTCATATCCGAAATCAATGGTAATGGAATAGTGCTGCTCAATTGGATCGGACATGGAAGCCCACGCCTATGGGCACATGAACGTATATTCGAAAAAGAAACAACCATTCCGCAAATGTTGAATCGCGACAAACTCTTTTTTCTCACTGCGGCCACATGTGATTTTGCACGCTTTGATGATGCAGAACGAGAATCCGGTGCGGAGGATTTAGTGCGTAGCGAAAGAGGCGGAGCAATCGGAGTATTTGCCGCCACCAGACTCGTCTTTTCAAGTGATAATGCTGTGATCTGTGATAGATTCTACAAACAAATCTTTTCTCGCGATATACATGGCATGTATCAGTCAGTCGGCGAAGCATTGTTCAAAACAAAACAATCATTGGCCGGACCAAATGATGAAAAATATTTGATTCTGGGTGATCCTTCATTGCATTTGCAATTACCGAATGATATCGTGCAATTTGATAGTATCAATACAATGCCTGTGATTACAAATACAAATGCTCTCGATAGCATATTGCCACGCATCAAAGCATTGCAAACTGTCACTGTTTCAGGAACGATACGAACAGGCAGTTTACAATCACTTGATGATACATTCAATGGAACAGTGCTGGTCACAGTGAAGGATAGTGATATTGATTTGAAAGTAAAAGATCCTATCGACGATGTTACGCATTCCATTAAGGAACAAGGAAGCATAATTGCACGTAGCACTTTTCAAGTAAAGAATGGAAAGTTCAATGGGTCATTCGTTGTTCCCAAAGACATTGGCTTCACCAATAAGCGTGGACGCATGATTGGATTTGCCTATAGCAACGATGACATCACAGCAAAAGGAAGCACTACAACATTCACCGTTGGTGGAATAGAGTCCGTTTCAGAACCTGATACCATCGGTCCGACCATCGCCGTTTATCTCGACAATAGAACATTCACTCCCGGTAATATGGTCAGAAGAAATCCTTTATTAATTGTTGATTTGTTCGACAATACTGCAATCAATGCAACAGGTGCAGGCATCGGTCACAATATTGAAGCTTGGTTTAATACAGATAGAATTCCCGTGGATCTCACAGAAGAATATCAAGCGGATTTGACCGATGCAAGAAAAGGAACCGCCCAAAAGCGCATGTTCAATTTGAAAACGGGAACAAATACCGTACGTGTTCGTGCTTGGGATGTGTGGAACAATTATTCAGAAGCAGAAACATATTTTCGATTGGCAGACAATGACTCAGTATTGATCAGCGAAGGACTCTTCGTTTATCCCAATCCAACAAATGCGGAAGCAAATATCGGATTCATCCACAATCAGTCACTGCCAACCCGTGCTGAAATTCGTATTTTTGACATGAATGGTCGATTGGTAAAACAAGAGAACATTGAAAAACAAGAACTACATACCTGGACTTATCGTTGGAATTGCAAAGATGAATATGATGCCTCCGTTCCTGTCGGCACATATCATTGCATCATGAATGTGCAACAGTCCAATGGTGAAGGAACAGTACTTTATGGAAAATTCATCATTAGCAAATAATCAACACATAATTAGAAATACACAGTATCACTGATAGAATGGAATACACTATGAAAAACAATGTAAAAACCACATGCATGCTGATTGCATTGGTCATGATGAGCGGGGCGGTACAGATGTTTGGTCAAGCCGCTGTACCTTTCATCACAATCTCGCCCGATTCCAGGGCAAATGGTATGGGGGAAGTTGGGACAGGTTTGGCAGACAATATATATGCAACGCATTGGAATGTTGGAGGACTTGGCTTTCAAGTTCCTGCAACTACGAAATCCAATGATAAAAAAGTTGCACTGGCTTATGCAAAGTGGCTGCCGCAATTCAATGCAGACCTCTTCTATGCACATGCTGCATATAGTCAATATGTGCCCTCACTCGAAGGTACGGTCAATGCAAATTTCATGCTCATGAATTTGGGTGAATTCAAAAGAACTGATTTCAGTGGCAAAGTGCTGAATACATTTCGTTCTTTTGAATATGCATTCGGCGTTGGATATGGTACATTGATTGCCGATGATATTGGTGCAGGTTTTCAATTGAAATACATTGAATCAAATCTTGGTGCCCCGGTGAATGTTCAAGGTACCGGAACAGGCGATGGCATCGGACGAAGCGTTGCATTTGACTTGGGAATGCTCTGGCGTCCTGAAACATTCGATCTCTTTGGTTTGGACTTGGGAGATAAATTGGGAATTGGTTTCAATCTTGCGAATATTGGTCCGAAAGTAACGTATATCAATGTTTCCGATCCATTGCCCACAACATTGCGCATAGGAACCGGAATCACTGTGCTCGAGGATGAATTCAATAAACTCACATTTGCTTTCGACATGGCAAAATTGCTTGTACGTCGCGACAGTATCGTAAATGACCCAATCCCGAAATCATTCATCACCGCTTGGGAAAGAGGTGGCATCGAAACATCTTTCGGTGTGGAATATTGGTATGAACAAGTGGTTGCATTACGCGGTGGATATTTCTCTGAGCCGGCTTCGATTGGCAATAGAAGATTCTTCACTGTTGGAACAGGCATTCGTTATGATGTCTTCAATTTGGATTTCAGTTTTGTGATTCCCGTTGAAGAAAATCACCCACTCGGAAATACCATGCGATTCTCATTGATCGGTAATATTCTTTAATCCGAATAGCAAACATTGTTTCTGCACAGGGAAATGCCTCGCGGTATTTCCCTGTTTCTTATTCATGGCATTCATGCGCAATTCGATCACATATAATCATGCTTTCATTCGGCATTTACTCATGCTATCCGTAGTGGGTTTTATCATGCATGCATTGATCGCCGTTGCATGTTCCATCGAACCTCAATCAGATGCACTTGACTATCACAATCATGCTTTGAGACTCGCAGAAAACCATGAATATACTTCGAATGGAATACCAACCGCTTATCGACCAATTGGATTCCCGGCAATGTTGTCGATCGCATATATGATCTCCCCAAGTTTGAACTCAGGATTCATCTTGCAATCACTGATGATCTCAATCACCGCTTTTTGTATCGGATTGATTCTCCTTGAATTCGGTGTTTCTCAGCGATCAGCATTATTCGGATCCGGCTTGTATATGCTTCTTCCCATGGCATGGATTCAGTCCATGACATTGATGTCCGAACCGCTGGCGATATGCGCAATGATGATAGGCATATTTCTGCGAGTGCGTCATCGACATCTTGCTGCGAGCGGATTGGAAGGCATGCTTTGGGGATTGGCAATCTTGGCAAGACCAATCATGCTTTTCTGCGCAATTGGATTATTCATTTTTGATTTGCTAAAAAGCAATCGATCACTGTCTCATGCTTTTGCATTCTTCACATGCA
Organism: Ignavibacteria bacterium; assembly: GCA_016873735.1. Taxonomy (GTDB): domain Bacteria; phylum Bacteroidota; class Ignavibacteria; order Kapaibacteriales; family UBA961; genus UBA961. Next base: position 43,445 of record VGWD01000016.1, read on the forward strand.
TCATTCTCACATTGATGCCATGGATGATACGAAATGCAAATGTGATGGGTTCTCCCGTGATTGCGTCAAATACGGGAATCAATTTGTATATCGGAAATAATCCACTTGCCAATGGTTCATATAAAACCATCCCGGAAATGTCCATGCTTGATTCACTTCCCGAGATGCAATCAAATGCAATGGCAATGTCCAAAGCAATGAATCATGTGCTTGACCATCCCATGCAATCCATCATCATGATTCCAAAAAAAATCGCATATCTGTTTTCATCCGATGCCTATATGCCATTGCAATTGATGCAGGCTTCCGATGCATCGTATCGTGAAAGATTAATACAATTATCACCTTGGACATTGCTATTGATCATTCCGGGATATATTGTGATGCTTATAGGTATGTCGAATATGAATACGCTTGTTGAGCACCAAACATATTCTTTCATCATTGTGATTCTTCTTTGCATGATTATACCTTGCATGGTGTTTTTTGGTAGCCCACGATATCATGAACCAATGATACCGTTCATGTTGATTGCATCAATCATTGGTTATGAGCAAAGAGGGAATCTTATCGGTCCCGGAAAAGTTTTGCCGATTGCTTTGATGATTATTTGGGTTTTGGAAATATCCATGATATTGTTTCACGTATACAAGTAATTGCCATGTTGACTCCCACTTCGATACATCGTCCCAAGCCATATCTTCTGCAAATTGAATGGAGTGATGGATATGCTTCAACTCTTCTGCTTGAAACCATGCGGGATCAATGTCCATGTGCCGCATGCCAAGGAGAAGAAATCATGGGACAAAAAATATCATTCGGGATAAAGATGTTCAAGCCCGGAATGAATGAACTTACAGCTCTCACTCCCGTGGGTAATTATGGTCTGCAGGCCACTTGGTCCGATGGTCATGCAACCGGAATTTATACCTGGCAGGGATTGCGCGCATTATGCGAAACTCATGCATTGACACCTCAACAATTATCAGATCTTGCTTCCAAAGAATAATATCATGCAATCTATACTCATCTTCACAGTGCTGGCATGTATGTTCATCACAATGCCTGCAAATGGACAAGGTTTTCCTCCGGCCGCAATACGCGTATTGGATTCAACATTGTCCATGCTTGGCATGAGCAAGATAGATCTTGCAATGCCGCATGACATCATCAAGCCGGATAAACATCGATCCATGATGCAGATTGCATTGTTTGACAATCCCTTGCAGATGGGCGATGTGGCAATGTCTCATGTGAAAGGCGTAAATGCAATGATGCGCGATAGCAGTGATGCGTGGTTTTCGAGATTGATGAAGGATGGTCAGCTCGGAACATATACTCCGCGTTATTTGCATGATGAACTTTCGGCCGGTGAAATAGATGCAATGATTGGTCATCAGCTTGATCGAAAAACGAATATCACCACGGCTGTCATACTCAGACAATATCTTGGTCCGATATTGCAGGTGATTCGCCAAACGGAAAAATCACGAATGCGATTGCTGAAAGACACATTGCTGATACATCAAGCAGATTCATTGCTCATGCTTTCGCAGGAATCAGAATCATTGTCGGTCTATGCAATGAAGCAATCCGAAATCGAAGGCATGGAATTGGCAAAACGTTTTTTTTCGCGAGCAGAACCACCAAAAGACATCATTGAATATGGATTATCGCTCATTGCATCATATCCGAAATTGTTTTCCATTGCCAAGCAATTGCATGATGATTATGCAACGGAATTAAAGCCATTGCGATTGGATACTCCTTATGGCATGATTGCAATCGGATCTTCAGGTACAGATGTCTATGAAGGAAATTTTCTGCTGATTCTTGATCCTGGTGGAAATGATGTATATGCAATAAAGGGTGGCAAACAAGAAGTACTTAAACATCCTGTTCAATGCATCATAGATTTTTCTGGTGATGATCAATATCGAGGTGGAGATTTTGCATTGGGTTCCGGGTATTTCGGTATTGGGATTTTACATGATCTTGCCGGAAATGATGTGTATGCGGCAGGCGATGTATCACTTGGTGCGGGTATATTCGGCATTGGGTATATGCATGATAAATCCGGCACAGACATGTATTCTTCCACTATTCAAACGCAAGGTGCCGGTTTTTTTGGAATTGGAATATTGCATGAAGAAGAAGGTAATGACATCTATGCGGTTCATGCTCATGGACAAGCATTTGCAAGCACGCGCGGAGTTGGCATACTCTCCGATCATCAAGGGAATGATGCATATGTCTGTTCCGGACCATTCAAAGATATTCTGCGTTATGATGATCACTTCGAATCATTCGCACAAGGTGCGGCTCTTGGTTATCGACCAATAGCATCAGGAGGCTTTGCATTATTGATGGATCATGCCGGAAATGATGCTTATCTCTCCGACATCTATGGACAAGGTACGGGCTATTGGTTTGGTTTTGGTGCTTTATTGGACCTTAAGGGATCGGATATGTACAAAGCATATCAATATGCACAAGGTTCAGGAGTGCATCTTGCACAAGGATTGCTTTGGGATGCAGACGGAGACGACAATTATGTGTCGCATGGGGTTTCTCAGGGTTGCGGTCACGACATAGCCACCGGCTATCTTCTCGATGAATTCGGAAATGATACATATACAGTCGAGAGTTTATCACTTGGCGCAGGAAATGCAAATGCCATTTCGCTTTTTACTGACCTACATGGCAATGATTCATATATCGCCATGAATCAATCGAATACGATGGGCTATTCCGACTTCAGAAGAAATTATGGAATGATTGGAATTTTTGCCGATGCCGGCGGTATGGACTTCTATGGCAATACTCAAAGAAATAATCTATCCACCAAGCAATCCACATATGGTCTATTCTTGGACGGTGAATTGAATCTTCCCAAAAAAGATGATATCCCCGCCGTGAAGCAGGATGCTCCCCTCATAGACCGTGATTTCGGAAAGAGTTGGTCATCGATGGATTCTCTGTTCATTCGAGCATCGGCAGCACCTTTGCGATTTCAGTCCGATGTGGAGCCCGCAAGAAAAGCCATGATAGCGCTCGGACTTGAAGCATTGGAATATAGCGAAGAGCATTTTGGAACGGTTATGCCTCGAGAAAGACTCGCCTTGGAGCACATCATCCCGGCATTGTACAATCTCCATCCTAATGATGTACGGGAATCATTGATCAAAGCATGCGAGGATGACAGTGCGGAAGTTTCCGCCTTTGCAATGACAATGTGTGGCAAACTTCGCATTCAGGAAGCGATCGGGCCTTTGCTCAATCAACTGGAACATGGAAATTGGCGATTGCGGTCGATAGCCGCAAAACAATTGGGAGAAATGGAAACATTGCCGGATAGTGCATTGAAGATACTCTCCAATAGACTGCAGGATGAACAAGTCATGGTTCGTGGTTCCTCCGCCTATGCAATTGGGAAGCTCATGCCATCCAATACACTCGAGCTGCTTCGCAGTGCATTCTTCGAAGAATTGCAAATCATTCGAAATAATGCCATAAAAGGCATGGAAGCATCCAAAAAAGTCTCATTATCTCTCTTGATGAATCTGATTGAAGGCACTGAACCCGAAACAGTACAAAATCAGCTGATTGGATTGCTTCATCATGCAGATTCAAGCGTCAAAGCCAAAGAATTGGCCGGAATCATAGTAAAATCTTCCGGGCCGAGGCAATTACTGATGATAGAGTCCACGATCAAAGAAGCATCCCGATCCGAGCGTGCAAAAGAGATGATAGCATTGGTGTATAAAGGCATTCAAGACCCTGCAATCAAGGAACTTTGCATGAAAAGTGGCTATATACAGCCAACTTCACGAAGAAAAGGGTCAAAAAAGTAAGTTTTGGCATGAGATATGTCTATACCATTATGCCTAAACACCATACATATCGTATGACAAGACTGTGGAATAGTTTACACACATTGTTGATTTTCTGACAATGCATTGCAAGATGTGTATGTTTCATCCGAAGTAGGTGATGGATCCGGAATGAATGTGATAAAATTTTATCACAACTTTCTTTTGTGTCTTGACATTAAATTTGTATTTTGGTACGATAGTAGAGTGTGCATAGTAGCCTTGTTTTCATGGAAAATTGGCTTAATATTATTGTAAGCTCTTATTTATCATAGGGTTGCAATTTGTTGATAACCTTTTTGTGTTACAAGATTTTGACTATTTAATCCCTGTTTCTAAGGATTTTTAGCTAGATCTGTTTTCACCAGACCTTCAACAAATTCACCTAAATGGTCATATAAACATGTTAACAACTAATAAGTAATATACTTTGGAATGGTTTTTGCCTAAGGTATGATGTTGTAGTTTGCCCCACATAATTTGGCAACTACTCTTAAAATTAGATAAGTAATTGAAATATATAGTTTTATGATTAATTTAATTGGAGTTCACATGAAAACACGTTTAAGCATTATGCTTGTGTTTTTGATCCTTGCAGGAATTGGCTTTTCTTCCCAAAGCCTCAATGCCCAGAATTACAGTATAAGAAATTGGGTTATTGCAGGTGGTGGAACGATATCAGCTCAAGTAGGCAATGGCATGAAAATGCATAGCACAATCGGTCAATATGCGGCCGGCCAGTATTCTCAGGGCGGAAACACATTATATGTAGGTTTTTGGGGTCCAACAACTGAAAGCATGACAAGTGTGGACGACAATACGCCTTCTGTTTCAGGAATGAGTACAATCTCGAACTATCCCAATCCATTTTCAATGATGACAACAATCAACTATACAGTTCCTCAAAGTTCTGTATTGACTATGCGTGTTATCGACTTGGTTGGACGCGAAGTTAGAATGTTAATCAACAATGAATATTTTGAATCAGGTAATCATTTCGTTCAATGGGATGCAAAAGATGATTCAGGTGCAGATGTAGGTGCAGGCAATTATGTATGCGAGATGTCACTCACAATAAATGGTGAAGTGCTGAAAGCTCGTGTTCCAATGATGCTTGTAAAGTAATGTTTGAAGTTAAACGTATTATAATTTTTATTTTCTTTTCGGAGTTATTGGCATGAGAAAAGGTTTTCTTGTTGGCTTGGCAGCAATCAGTGCATTGGCTTTGCCTATAAGCAATGTTGAGGCGCAAGTCCCTCGTTTCATCACGTTTCAAGGTGTTTTGCTTGACGCAACTAATAAGCCTGTGGCGGATGGAAAATACGCAATTCGTGTTCATATTTATGAAACATCGACAGGCGGTGCAGCTCTTTATACTGAAAATGCAGAAGCGGTCACATCAGGTGGCGCATTCTCTGTAGTATTGGGTACAAATAATCCACTTCCTGCATCGGTTGATTTCAAAGCAGGATATTGGGCGGCAATTGAGGTTGGAAACAATCCTGAAATGCCACGTATGAAAATGACAACAACAGGTTATGCTTTTGCAGCGGATTTTGCTTACAATGCAACAAATGCGGCAAATGCAGCGAATGCAACATTCGCAACTACAGCAGGTACAGCAGCACCAACCGGTCCTGCGGGCGGTGATCTTTCCGGTACATATCCAAATCCAGAGATCAAAGCAGGTGCTGTAGGTGCAACGGAAATTGCAGATGGTTCAATTGAGCAAAGACATTTCGCAGCAAATTTGGCATTTCCTCCTTCTGGCCCTGCCGGTGGAGACTTGACAGCATTTTATCCAAATCCTAAGATTGCAGTTGGTGCAGTGAAAACTGTTCATATCGGCGATCTTCAAGTTATTGAGCAAAAATTGGCTACTGGCGCAATTTCATCAAGAACAATTCTTGATGGCGGAATTGCAACAGTTGACATTGCAGATGGTGCAGTGACAACAGGCAAAATCGCTGATGGCACAATTGCTCCTATCGATCTCAATACCGGTGCAACTACTGCCGGTGTAAATAAATTGTTCATGGCTACAGGTGCCAATTCTCAACAATGGTTGGATGGTCCAACAGCAGCACATCAGTCATTGCACTGGGATGGTTCTTCAGTTAGCTGGAGAAAACTCACACCTGCAACATTTGCAACTGAAACAAATGCAGCTGCTAATACTACAAGCGGTGTTGGTTTGAACCGTCTTCTTATGGGTGTAACTAGTGACAACGGTGCAGGTGGTACACAAGGTTGGTTGAATGCACCGACTGTAAATCGTAATGTACTTCGTTACAATTTGGCAACAAACTCACTTCAGTGGTCACCAAACAATGCACTTGACTTCCCAATTGATGAAACTGTAAATCTTGCAACCACAATGTTTAGATTAACAAATACAGGTGCAGGTACAACTGGTGAATTCAACAATACAAGTACAGGGACAGCATTACTTGCTCAAAACATAGTAGGTAGCGGTCTTGCATTTTCAGCAACATCCGGCCTAACTAATCCTGTTACAGCCTCTATCAACGGTGGTAATATTCCTCCTCCGCCTCCATTGGGTGGTGGTTCGGCACTTGACCAAACAACACTTCAAGTAAACCATCCTGGTTTCGCGGGTAGAGGAGTCAGAGTTAATGTATCCAATACAGGTGCAAATTCAACTGCAAACGGTATTGAAGTCAACTCAACAACATTAGGCTCCAGTCTCTCATTGACCGCTAACCCTTCAAACACTTCAACAGTTAATAGTTCTGCTGCAAGTGTTACACAAAACAGCAGAGGCGCAGGTGTTACAATTACCAAAGATCGCAATGTTGCTGATCATTTGAATAATCCTGCATTGTTGGTTAGAGTTACTGGTGCTAGCAGCGATGCTCCGGGCTTGATCGTAGAGAAAGCTGGAACAGGAAATGCAATTCAAGCCAATAACTCAATTGTTGCAAGCGCAGGTAATATCACTGCAACAGCCGGTAATATCTCCGCAACAGCAGGTTCAGTATCAGCAGGCACAACAGTATCAGCAGGAACTGCAGTATCTGCAGGCACAACAGTGACAGCAGGAACAGGTATTACATCAACAACAGGTAATATTTCTGCAACTGCAGGTCAAGTGAATGCAGGCACAACAATGACAGCAGGAACAGGTATTACATCAACAACAGGTAATATTTCTGCAAC
>VGWD01000017.1 GCA_016873735.1 Ignavibacteria bacterium
AACAATGCCCTTCCGCCATTTGCATCAAGGCATTACAAAAATACGATAATACCCCATGTCGACCAACGTAATGCCCGACTCGTACCTTAAGAAATAGAATGGTTGTCGAGTGGAATGTTCAATATTGATTCATCAATGTGGAAAATGCCCTAAATCACTGATAATACCTAGCATACGCAATTTATGGCCACGATTTCAAGCATATTCAGGGGTATTTGATGCCATGCATTGCGTATGAATGCACGGCCTTTTTACAGTTCAATAAAAAGCAAGAAATATTTTTTTTGAAAATGAAATTTTCTACTTGTTTCTATGTGGAAAAATTTTCCATTTTTGCATCCCGGTTTTGCAGGACAAACAGAAAACAATCGGATAAGCTCCATCCCGCTTTAAGATTATCCATTCACTGTTTTTGAACATGCCGATTTCCCCTCGGTTCAATCCCGGTCAGATGAAAAAGGTCATTCCCCAATTTGTGGCTTTATATCATCAACTAACTCAACAATGTATTGTTGTGTTAATAAGCGCGGACAAGCAGTTCGTGCATTCTCAGCTCAACGGTTTATGATTCGTTTCATGGTACTTCATGCTTTGCGTGATAAGTTCCGAACGGTTCATGCCAGCTATTTGGAAAAGGAGTATCCTCTTGGCTAGAAAACGCGACACAATTGATTTATTTCCGGGCGACAAACAAACCCGAGCAGATATCGTAAAAAAACAAGCGACAGATCCCAATAATCTGGTGATCGGCGAAACAGGGCAATCCATCCGACCCAGGAGTCCCCAGGCAATTGAATTTTGGGAGGGAATGTCTCGACTTATACGAGATAATGTATCCTCTCAGATGTGGAAGACATGGTTTGAACTTATCAAGCCACTCACATGGGAAGATGATACGCTTACCATTGAAGTACCCAGCCAATTCTTTGTTGAGTGGATTGAAGAGCATTATCGTGATCTACTTCGCAAAACACTCAGTCAGGTTGCGGGTGAGAAAGCATCATTGCGATATGAAGTTGTAGTTAGCAAGGGTGAGACTTCACTTGAAGACAGAACCATTCGCATCCCTGCACTGCGTAATACACCAACCACGGGCAATCAATCAGTTCTTCAGTTTGCTGCGCAAAGCAAACAGGCGGAACCGGATTTTGAATTTCTTTCAGCATTGAATCAACGATATGTCTTTGACAATTTCGTGCGTGGTGAGAGCAATCAACTTGCCGCCTCCGCTGCATTCGCTGTCGCAGAAAGGCCCGGTAAAACCAATTTTAATCCATTGTTCATCTATGGTGGAACAGGTCTTGGAAAAACACATCTTGCCCAAGCAATTGGAAACTATATTGTTTCACACAAATCTGGTGCAAGGGTTTTGTACACGAACAGCGAGCGTTTCACTTTTGAATATGTGAATGCGATACAGAACAATAAGCTCAATGAATTCACAAATTTTTATCGCAGTGTCGATGTTTTGATTGTTGATGATATTCAATTCTTGGGTGGAAAAGAAAAAACGCAAGATCATTTCTTTCATACCTTCAATGCATTGCATCTTCAAGGAAAGCAAGTTGTTCTAACAAGCGACAAGCCTCCCAAAGACTTGCTTGATATTGATGCGCGTTTGATTTCAAGATTTCAATGGGGACTTTCCGCAGACATCCAAATACCTGACTTTGAAATGCGCATGGCGATTCTTCAAAAGAAATCTCAGGATGAAGGTTTCGATTTGCAGCCCGAAGTTGCTGAATACATTGCCAAAAACATCAATGGCAATGTGAGGGAATTGGAAGGAGCTTTGATCAAACTCATAGCAAAAATCTCTCTTGATAGCAGAGTGATGGGTTTAGATTTAGCCAAGGAAGTGGTGCAGGGTATAGCAGGCACAATTGCACGTCAATTGAGTATGGATACCATCGCTTTGGAGGTATCATCCTATTATCAGATTCCTGTTGAACTGCTCTCCGCGAAAACAAGAAAACATGAAGTTGTCATTGCCAGGCAAATGACGATGTATCTGATTAAGATGTTGATTGGGACTTCATTGAAGAGCATCGGCGCTCATTTTGGAGGAAGAGATCACACAACTGTACTACATTCATGTCAGACAATTGAGAATTATCTCGGACATGATATCAAAGTTCGAACAGCGCTCGAAACATTGAAAGGAAATCTCTTGAGTCGGTAAACACAAAACTTAATAACGAATTGCTGATTCAGAAAGATCGTTCTTCACAGAATGGTCTTTTTTTATTCACCCCGGCGTAGATCACGCTCGATGTCTTTTTTCTTGAGATCTTCTCTTTTGTCATGCAATTTTTTCCCCCGAACAACGGCAATTTCCACCTTCACATAAGGACCCGAAAAATACATCGACAAAGGTACCACGGTCATTCCTTTTTCCTGAATTGCTTGTTTCAGTTTTGTCGATTCGCGGTCATGCAATAACAGTACTCGATCTCTTGTTGGTATGTGATTTTCCCGATTTCCATGATCATATGGGCTAATATGAGTACCAATCAACATGGGAGCCACTGAATGCTTGGACTGATATAATACATAACTATCCTGCAAATTGCATTTCCCTGCGCGCAATGATTTCACCTCCGTTCCGGTAAGAACAATTCCTGCTTCCAATGTGGAGATGATCTCAAAATCATGCCTTGCCTTGCGATTTTGTGCAATCACTTTTGTGGTTCTATGTGTTTGTTTTTCTGTCATGACCTCTAAAAATGGGTTGCTCCTGACGCAAGTGATGAGAAATCATTGCTTTTTGAGTAATGTAAAGCAATGATAGAGAGAAATACCGGTAGCAATGCCAACATTGAGGGATTCAGCGGATCCTGCTCCATCAATACGAATTGGAAGAGTGACATACTCCGATGTTTGTTTTGACAAACCATGAGACTCACTTCCCAAGATTATTCCCCAGTTCCGTGGGAGTTCTTGCAAATCTTGGAGTGAGTGTTTGCCATGTACAATCATTCCGAGAATTTCTCCTTCCACATATTTTTTCTTCCAGGATTGGAGGATGCTTGGAAGATTATCAGTTGATTGGATGTTCATTCTGAATGTAGAGCCCATTGCTGATCGAAGAGCTTTCGGCCCAAAAGGATCTGCACATGTGCCGCCTAAGATGATGGAATGTATGCCGAACCAATCTGCGGTTCTGAATATGGTGCCGATATTTCCGGGGTCATTGATGTCTTCCAGGGCCAAGAAACACTCCGGCAAGCCATGTTCAATATCCGGTAATTCAGCAATGCAAAAGATGTCCTGAGGTGTTTGTGCATCACTCATTCGTTCAAAAGCACTTGTTCCTGCCTTGCACACTTCTATCCCGGCTTCCTCAATTTCTTTGGCAAGCTGCAAAGCCTGTTCATTCGCATCATCTGATATCACGGCATATTGAATGGTAATGGATGAACCGAGCAATTCCTTGCAGACTTTCATGCCTTCTGCAATAAATCTCCCTTGTTCCATACGTTCGCGTTTTTTTCCGAGCAGGCGAATTCTTGCCTGTTCGGCTTTTGACAGATAATCCATTGAATGACTTGAAGTGATTGGCAATGGGCAAATCTACGATGTCCCGACTAGAGAAAGAAACAAAGAGAAGATTGATTATTTTCGTGAACCAGTATTTTCGAAGTCATGAACACAGAATACACACATAGAAACAGCAATGACAGAGATCTGAATGAACGAGAGAAGTCGGTCCTTCGATCCATCGTACAGTCATATATTCTCACTGCCTCACCGGTGGGTTCTCGATTTCTTTCCAAGACATCCGAAGAATTTACATTGAGCCCTGCTACGATTCGAAATGTCATGGCTGATCTGGAAGATTTGAATTTCATTAGTCATCCACATACATCAGCCGGGAGAGTGCCCACAGACAAGGGATATAGATGCTATGTTGATACATTGATGGATGTCAGAGAGTTATCTGAGAAAGATAGACATGTTGTGAAAGATCAATTGCAGGCACTTTCTCAGGATCAGGCATTGAAAGATGCTTCCAGAATCCTTGGTGCATTATCCCATTGTCTTGCAATTGTGGAATTGCCTCAGATGCTTGACATCAATGTGAAGAAGGCGCATCTTGTGCCATTGTCTTCCAATCGTCTATTGATTGTGATGGAATTGGATTCCAATATTGTGCGCACTGTAACATTGGAAACAGACATCGTGTATGATTCTGCGCTTCTTGATCATACAACGCATTTCATCAATAGCAGAATCAGTGGTAAGTCTATCAGGTTTTTGCGCGATCACATCGTGGAGATGATGATGGATGGAACCAGTGGACAACATTCATTACTTCGGCTATTCATTGATTCTGTTGATACATTGCTAAGTCCACATGTTTCAAGTGATGAAAAAGTTCACATAGCAGGTGCAAGACATTTATTGGAATATCCTGAATTTGATTCCCCCAATCAATTGAAAGGTGTGATCGAATTGGTGGAAAATGAGGATGTCATCATACATTTGCTAGATCATCATGATGATTTGCAACAGCAATCGGTTAAGATTGTCATAGGGAATGAAATGAAAGAGGAAAAACTTCATGAATACAGCTTGGTTATGGGATCTTATACGATGAAAGGGGCACATGGATCAATTGGGCTAATTGGCCCCAAAAGGATGAATTATGCAAAAATGGTCTCCCTCGTGCAATACATGGGTCAAGTGCTCTCTCAGAGTTGATGAACAATGTTTTTGGGGCTCATTACGCTGGAAATTTTACTATTTTTGTCGGTGATTCAGTCATTCATTTGAGACTTTCGTGAATATTCAAATCATTGCTTTTTTCGTGCTGGGATTGCTGGCAGTTGCCACAGGAATCTTGCTTGTCACAAGAAGAAATCCTGTTTCTGCGGCAGTTTCCTTGATTATGCATTTCTTTGCCTTGGCGGGTTTATATCTCACATTGCAAGCTCAGTTCATCGCTGCTGTTCAAATACTTGTATATGCCGGCGCGATTATGGTCTTGGTTGTGTTTGTGATCATGTTGCTGAATCTTGGCAAGGAAGATGCATTGAAGGAACGGTTCAATCCTCGAACAGCACTTGCGATTGCATTATCGAGTGCATTGGCTTTGGAAGTGCTTCTTGCATTTTTAAGTACCCCTACAGGTTTTAATGAGATTGCACCTTCAGCCGAGAAAATTGGATCGCCAGCAGAGATTGGGAATGTCTTGTTCTCAGGTTATATCTTTCCATTCGAAGCAATTTCATTATTGCTTTTGGCGGCAGTTCTTGGTACAATCATTTTGGCCAAAAGAAAAATCGAAGACTGACAATATCATTGATTTCGCAATCAGAGAATACTATGAATTTAACCTCGATATCTTTGGAATTTTATCTGGCATTGTCTGCAATCATTTTTGTGATTGGAGCGGCCGGTGTTATCACAAGAAGAAATGCAATCATTATTTTCATGTGTATTGAAATGATGCTCAATGCAGTGAATCTCACACTTGTTGCTTTTTCGGCATATCTTGGAGATTCTGCCGGACAAATGTTTGTGTTTTTTGTCATGGCAGTCGCAGCAGCAGAAGCAGCAGTGGGATTGGCAATTGTTCTCGCCCTATTCAGATCAAGACAAACAGTTTATGTGGATGAAGTAAATCTCATGAAATGGTGAACTTTCAAGCACTTAGAAAAATCAAACTCCCTTAGGGAGTTTTTTTTGCTGTTTTTGATTATAATCCTGCAAGAAAACATACATGATTTCGTCGATGGACCTGTTTGTGAAGTTATTGCTTGATGTAAGGTTCCATCGATACGGACTGTCTTTATAGTATCGAGTACACCACATAGTCGATACGGAAGAGCACTCTCTCTCCCTCTTTTCGCCACCCAACAAATGGCAGTGATATGCCGGATTCACCACCCGGCATATACGCGGTCTCGATGGGACCGAATATGGAGCAATCTTCCAACAAAAAACCCCGACAATATTATGTCGGGGTTTCTTTTTTTTTGATTACTGTTGATTATTTACCTGATTTTCTCACCTTTTTCACATCCGCTTCGGAAACAATTCCACCATTATTTCCCCAGCTATTCAATACGAATGTGATTACAGCAGCGGCATCTGCATTTGAATATTTTGTAGGAAGAGCTGTCATCACATTGTTGAATTTTTTTCCATTAACTGTAATTGGGCCTTTCAATCCGTTCACGACATTATCTGTGATCACTTTCGCGCCTTTGGTCTTAACATAATCCGAACCTGCCACTGGGGGATATACCGTTGACAAACCCTGACCATTTGCTTGGTGGCATGTTTTGCAATATTCATTATAGACAACTTGTCCGCGTTTCATGAGTGCCGCTTTGTCAGGTCCTGCAGCATTGACAGAGAACGTACAAGCAAGTAAAGGTAGAATCGCAATAATTAATTTCATGATTGAAATATACATGGCAGTCCTTTGTAAAATTATTCAATGGTGATTATTCTATGTTAGAACAATCAAACTGACTATTCGGTTGCGCCAAATAAATGAAAATTCTTGCAATCTCCGTATGATGGTTAGCTTTTGACCATGGAATAATCGCCAGGAATCACAATGCGATAGTTTTTTCGAGCCTCATTTCAAAATTCTTTGGTTTTGGCCACTGTAACAATGATTTTTGTCATGGTGAAGTGAATATGGATTATATATGCAACAAGCTTTATTTACATTGATTCTCGCGGAATCCAAAGAAATTGAAGATTCTCTGTATCCCTTTACGGTAATGCATTCATCGTGGGAATTGCGTTTTGGAGGAAGAAGAGTATTCGAGGTATTCCGTGATGCTTTGCCTGAATTTTCATTGCGGTTCATAGGAAGGGATCTTCAAAAACGATCATTCATGGAGCAAGAAGGAATGGATGCCGCTGATTTATCGGCACCGTCTTGCCCTGTGATGATTTTGCGGTCGGATATCGCACCAACAACTCATGTTCTTACCATATTGCGTCGAATGGCAATAGATGGAGCGCAATCATTCATCATCAGCAATAATGGTCAAATCATTGGATTGTATTTGATGCATGAATCGGAACTTTCACAACTTGATTTGTTTGCTCCTTCTTTTGAAGGTATCATTTCGCCTTTTGGGCCTGATACTTTGCCGGTAACAGACATAACTGTTGAGTATTTGAAGCATCAATGGGATGCAATGCTGATGGCTCCGCAGGCAATCGGGGAGTCATTTGGTTATTATTCAAAGAAATATAAAGACGCTGTTCCCACTCATGTTTTTGCATTGAATTTGGATCGCATTGCAATTGGAAAGAACTGTGAATGTGCCCCGGGAATTGTATTGGATGCAAGCAAAGGACCGATCATCATAGAATCCGATGTTATCATCATGGCTCATGCTTTTATGCAAGGTCCATGTCATATCGGAAAGGGAAGCATCATCAAAGCCGGCGCGCAGATTTATGGAGGTACCGTTATCGGACCTCATTGCAAGATCGGTGGAGAGGTTGAGCAGAGTGTTTTTCAGGGATATTCCAATAAACAACATCAAGGTTTTATCGGTCATTCCTATTGTGGTGAATGGGTGAATCTTGGTGCAATGACAAACACCTCCGACTTAAAGAACACATATGGAATGATTGATGTCACTTTGCGAGGAAACGAAATACAAACCGAGCATATGTTTCTTGGGGCGATGATCGGGGATCATACAAAGACTGCAATCGGTACTTGCCTGACAACAGGAACAATCATAGGAATCAGTTCGTCGGTTCATGATATCGGAGCATTTCCGCCCAAAGAAATACACTCATTTTCATGGGGAACAGCGTCAGAATCTGCCAAAAATGGTGGCAATTATGAATTGCACAAGGCATTGCAGGTAGCAGATACTGTCATGAACAGAAGGGGCAAAGAGATGAGCGCGACACAAAAAGAGCTCTTCAACAAAGAATTTCAAAGAATTACCAAGTAATTATCTCCCAAAGTTATCAATTCCGGGTTTTTGGCACATACTTTGCTGAATATTAACCAGAACATTGGTTATTATTCGCCATTTATGGCATTAGTATGTTGACCCCCGGGTTTGATGCTTCCCCCATCAATGCTGCAAAACCTGATTGGTTTCTTGCATCAAACCTATTCTTCCCTAAGAGCACGGTTCCCGTAAACGCTTCCCTTGTTTACGGGAATTGTTGTATAAAACAGAAAAGGCCATCAATGATGGCCTTTAAAATAAACGAGGATTGTTGTTTTATCTGCCTGCTATGCGCACTCTATTTTCTTGAATGGAGATTGCATGTTTGAGTTGTTCTCTTTGACTGATTGTCGTCGTGTACTCAAGTTGTTGTTGTAATTCCGCGATGGAGGCGAGGGCAGCTTCGGAGTTTATTTCCGCTGCTTGCTCTGCTGTTTCAACAACGATTGACACGCGATTTTGGAGAACTTCCACAAAACCACCTTCCGTTGCATAGACAACTTCGCTATTGTCTTCATTGACAATTTTGATCGCTCCAACTTCAAGTGCTGATACAATCGGTGCGTGATTATACAGAACTTGAAAAGGTGATTGTGCGCCGGGTATTGCAACCGAGATGCATTTACCGCTAAAGATGATTCTTTGCGGAGTGACGATATCTATATCTAAGAGATGTTCAGACATATTTCTTCAAAAATGATGGAGATCAATTATGCATTTGCTTTTTTGAATGCATCATGGACTTCGTCGATGGTGCCTTTATAGCTGAAATATCCTTCAGGGATATTATCCACTTCGCCATCGAGAATGGACTTGAAGCCGGAGATGGTGTCTTCGATTTTCACATAGCGACCTTGGAATCCTGTAAACTGCTCTGCAACGAAGAATGGTTGAGAGAAGAACTTTTGGATTTTACGAGCGCGGTATACGGTTTGTTTATCATCATCGGACAATTCATCCATACCAAGGATATTGATGATGTCCTGAAGATCTTTATAAGTCTGCAATACTTTCTTCACGCGCATTGCGGTTGTATAATGATCATTTCCGATGATGAGTGGATCGAGAATTCGTGAACTTGAATCAAGGGGATCCACAGCAGGATAAATACCCAACTCGGCGATTTGACGAGAAAGAACCGTTGTTGCATCCAAGTGGGAGAATGTATTCGCAGGAGCAGGGTCAGTCAAGTCATCCGCAGGAACATATACAGCCTGCACCGATGTGATGGAACCTTTGTCGGTTGATGCGATACGTTCTTGCAAACCACCCATTTCCGTAGCCAATGTTGGCTGATAACCCACAGCTGAAGGCATACGACCAAGCAATGCGGATACTTCGGAACCGGCTTGAGTAAAACGGAAGATATTGTCAACAAACAACAAAACATCGCGACCTTCTTCATCGCGGAAATATTCTGCCATTGTGAGAGCTGTGAGAGCAACGCGAGCACGAGCTCCCGGTGGTTCATTCATCTGGCCAAACACAAGAGCTGTTTTGTCGATAACTTTTGATTCTGTCATTTCAAGGTATAAGTCATTCCCTTCACGAGTACGCTCACCAACACCGGCGAAGATGGAATATCCACCATGTTGCTTTGCGATATTGTGAATCAACTCTTGAATGATAACCGTTTTACCAACACCCGCACCACCAAAAAGACCCGTCTTTCCACCTTTTGTAAATGGTTCGATCAAGTCGATGACCTTGATGCCTGTTTCAAACATTTCCTTTTTTGTGGAAAGTGATTGAAATTCAGGAGCAGGTCTATGAATGGGGTATGTTGTTTTTGCTTGAATTGCAGGTTTAAGGTCAATGCCTTTTCCGGTAACATTGATCAAGCGTCCAAGAACTTCAGGTCCGACCGGAACGGAAATTGGTGCGCCAGAATCTTTGACTGTCATGCCACGAACCAAACCATCTGTGGAGTCCATCGCGATGGAGCGGACTCTGTCCTCACCGAGATGTTGTTGAACCTCACAGATCAAGACATCTTCTTTGCTTTCTGTTGTTGTTCTTGGAATTTCGAGAGCATTAAGGACCGGGGGAATATGACCATTTGGGAATTCGACATCCACCACAGGGCCAATCACCTGAACTATGTGACCGTTGTTCATTGAGGGAAGACCTTCAAATATTGAATTGGAGAAATAATTAATCAGAAAGCACAAAAATACGAAACTTGAACCATAGAGCAAAGCCATTTCAATGCGGTTTTTGGCTTGATTTCCTGCATTTGTTTCGGTGCGAAGTCGAAAAACCTTGTTATTTTTGTCATATTCGTTTTTGAATCAAAGAATGAAGATCAGAGGGTGAATATTCCCCATTTTTAGGAAGTTGACATGGAACTTCAGTACAATTCAGGTTTTGGCAATGAATTTGCCACAGAGGCATTGCCCGGTGCATTGCCTGTGGGGCAGAATTCTCCACAAAAAAATCCGTATAATCTCTATACCGAGCAAGTGAATGGATCTGCATTCACCGCCCCAAGGGATGCAAATAAGCGGTCTTGGTTGTATAGGATCAGGCCATCTGTGGTTCATAAACCGTATGAGCGCATTGACAATGGATTAATCCGCTCCACACCATTCAATGAAGTGGAAACCACACCAAATCAATTGCGCTGGGATCCACATCCGATACCGACCACTCCCAAAGACATGGTTGATGGAATCATCACTATGGCTGGATGTGGTGACTCTGTTTCTCAATCCGGTGTTGCCGTTCATATTTATGCCATCAATTCTTCCATGAAGAATAGATATTTCTACAATGCCGATGGAGAAATGTTATTCATTCCTCAGCAGGGTGCATTGTTGTTCCGGACAGAACTCGGTAAGATTCATGTCACCACAGGTGAAATTTGCGTGATTCCTCGAGGAATAAAATTTGCGGTTGATGTATTGGAAGAAAATGCCCGTGGATATATCTGCGAGAATTATGGATCCCCGTTCACATTGCCTGATCTAGGTCCGATAGGTGCAAATGGTTTGGCAAATCCTCGTGATTTTCAATATTCTGTTGCTTCTTATGAGCAAGTTGATGGTGAATTCCATGTCATTTCAAAGTTCATGGGAAATTTATGGCAAGCTGAATTACGCCATTCACCACTTGATGTTGTGGCATGGCATGGCAATTATGCTCCATACAAATACAATTTGGCTCATTTCAATTGCATCAATACTGTTTCATTCGATCATCCGGATCCATCAATATTCACTGTCTTGACATCCGGCTCCGATACGCCAGGAACTGCCAATGCAGACTTCGTGCTCTTCCCCCCAAGATGGATGGTTGCAGAGCATACATTCAGACCACCTTGGTTCCATAGAAATTTCATGAATGAATACATGGGATTGATCTCAGGAGCTTATGATGCAAAAGAAGGTGGTGGATTTGTTCCCGGTGGAAGTTCACTGCACAATTGCATGTCCGGTCATGGACCCGATGCTTCAACCTATGAAAAAGCAGTGAACGCAAATCTTGAACCTCATTATATCAATAATGGATTTGCATTCATGGTTGAAACACGCTTTGTGAACAGACCAACAAAGTATGCAATGGAAACAGGTGAATTGCAAAAAGATTATTTTGAATGCTGGCAGGGATTGAAACCATTGTTCAATCCGAATCAGCGCTAATAGTTTGTAAATGTGCGGAAGCCCCGACGAGAGGATATACGTCGGGGCAATTTTTTTTCTAAGACCAAGGCAATACTATGTCAGAACATGATGCATCACGTTTCGGGACAGAACCAATCATAGGTATCATCATGGGAAGTGATTCAGATCTTCCAACGATGCAAGAAGCGGCATCGATTTGTGAAACATTTTCAATACCTTATGAATTGAAAGTTGTTTCGGCACACCGCACGCCGGAAGACATGTCCGAGTATGGAAAAACCGCGCATTTGAGAGGCATCAAAGTGATTATCGCAGGTGCGGGAGGTGCAGCGCATTTACCCGGTATGACAGCTGCTTATTCACCTTTGCCGGTGATCGGGGTTCCGGTACAAACAAAAGCACTTGGCGGACAAGATTCATTATTGTCGATTGTGCAAATGCCTCCCGGCGTCCCGGTTGCTACTGTTGCAATTGGTGGAGGAAAAAATGCAGGATTATTGGCAGTACAAATTTTGAGTGCTTGTTATCCCGATTTGCTTGCTGAGATGACTGAATTCAAATCAAACATGGCGAATGAATCACGCAAGAAAAACAAATTGCTATGATACATGAGCATCCAGAAGGCGGGCGAGTTTGCGAGTGGACTCTCTCCTTTCATAACTTTTGATTGCATCAATATTCGGCTGTGCCAAAGACCTTCCTCCTTTAAAAGCACGATACATCTCAAGAATAATATTCGCAATCCCTTTAATATCCGATTGATGAGCGATCCCACCGGCTTTAGTTTCATTCATCAAATCAGCGATAGCCCCTTGTGTTGGCGCAATTGCAATCACCGGTTTGAAGGAACCGATATATTCATACACTTTCCCCGGAACAATTTCCTCGCTTTCTTTTGCCTCATCAACAATCAACAAGAGAACATCAGACACAAGTAAATATGAAATGCTTTGTTCATGGGGCACATAGTCAATCACTTCAATTGATGATGAAAATGAAGTGGAGTGAAACATGTCATGCACTTCATTTCCAAATCTCCCGATGAATCGTAGATGAATGTCTCCCGGAGCAAACTCGCCTTTTTGGGCCAATAATTCCAATGCTGCAAACAGCGATGAAGGATTACGTCTTCCATACATCGAACCTGTATATGTCAATGTGAATATCCCCGGTTTTGAAAGGGAGATATCCACTTTGTCCATGGATGGATAATCCGTGGAGTCATAACCATTCGGGACATGATGAAACTTATGTTCATCCAATTTCGGAAATTTCCGAAGAGCGTCTTTGATGATGCCAATCCAAGCACATTCAACCGCATCTGCTTCGAAAAATACCGATTGTTCCATTTTACGGTCAATCCAAGCTGGGAAGAACCAACGTTTGGGTGAAGTGAGAAATTCAGTCCAGGGATCTCTGAATCCTGCAACCCAATGCAGACCAGACTTACGCTTGACTTGCCTAGCAATCAGTGATGTTGTGTAAGGGGGTGAAGAATTGTATATTGCAACGATTGAATGCTTCTTTATCAATTCCAATGCTTTCGGAACCGCTGTTGGAAGCCAACCAATTCTTGCATCCGGAATGAAGAATGTCGCTCTTATTGCTTCGGCAATTCGCTCTTTGAATGTTCGCTTTTGATGCTCATTTTTAATGACATTCACATCGATCGGCATGCCCTTCTTTTGCCCCATCAGCATACGATATGCATCATAAGGCTCATAGATATGAGTTCGTTCAACGATGATGTCTTTCGGAATTTTGGCAATCAATGATTCATCTCTTGCAGGAAAATCTCCGTTTGAAACTGTAAGAACAATTGGATTCCAACCAAAATCCCGCAAGTATTGAATATGCTTCAATACACGTTGAACACCGGGTCCGCCCGATGGGGGAAAATAGTATGCGATGATCAGAACATTCTTCATTACTGTTGGCTTTCATTGTTATTTGCAAAGATAGCATGATTCTCTCACACTTTTCGGGAATGTCCGCATTCCACGATTCAAAACAATGACAATACAAGACTTGCATTTTGATTGCATGCATTTCCGTGGGGATATACCCTGCAGGCCCAATAAAGAATCCGGGATGATATGTCCGAATTGCACGGAATATAAACCCGTTTCCAAACGCATACTCATCATAAAGCTGGGTGCCCTTGGCGATGTAATTCGCACCACTCCTTTGATCGAGGCCTACAAAAAATTGTATCCCGATTGTCATATCACTTGGATCACTCGTCATCCTGATATCTTGCCGGCACAATCTATTGACATCATTCGTGCTTTTGAGTTTGAAGATGTATTCATCACAACAAGAACAACATTCGACATCGCAATCAATCTCTGTAAAGATGAAGAAGCAGCAATGTTGCTGGCTGAATGTAATGCTGAAGAGAAGCGAGGATTCATTTGGAAAGACGGACATATTTCCATCGCAAATAAGGAGTCTGAACATAAGCTATTGACCGGCCTATTTGATGAACTCTCCAAAGCAAATACCAAAAGTTATCTTCAAGAAATCTTTGAGATCTGTGGTCTCACTTATGACAATGAATCATATGTTCTGAATGTAGATCCAAAATGGGTGAACAACTTTTCGTACATTCAAGAACAAGCGAATGGGAAAAAGATCATCGGACTAAATACAGGCGCAGGTTCTCGATGGCCCACGCGTCTATGGCCTATTGATAATTGGAAGGAATTAATCGGGCTTCTTCAAAAGGATGGATATGCGCCAATGCTTCTTGGCGGGCCGGATGAACATGCATTGAATGCCACATTGCATAATCAAACTCGTGCGATTTATGTTGGATCCTATCCGCTTCATCAATATCTCGCCATTGCATCTTATGCTGATGTGATTGTAACCGCAGTTTCCATGACCATGCATATTGCATTGGGGCTTGGAAAAAAAATGATACTCTTCAATAATATCTTCAATAAACATGAATTTGATGTTTTTGGTTATGGAGAAATACTTGAGCCATCCACAGGTTGTGATTGTTATTATGGAACATCCTGTTCACGAGAAAAATCATGCATGCATGACATAACAGTGCAACAAGTGCATGATGCAATACAAAGGCAATTGACATGAATGGTCAGAAGCCATTGAATATTGCCTATCTTTCGGTGTTCTATCCATATAGGGGTGGCATTGCACAATTCAATGCGGCATTATACAGAGCATTGGAACAATTGGGTCATGTACAATCGGCTTATACATTCACAAGGCAATATCCTGATTTCTTGTTTCCGGGTTCTTCCCAATTCGTGAATGAACATGATACTGCCGACCCCATTCCTGCCAAGCGCATTCTTGATACAGTAAATCCTTTCAATTGGTTTTCCGTTGCTTCTGAAATCAAAGCTCAATCTTCTGATCTCTTGCTCACGCAACTTTGGATGCCTTTCATGGGACCGGCATTCGGTACTATTGCCAGAAGAATGGAAGATGATTGTATCAAATTATGCGTTGTTCATAATGCAATACCTCATGAATCAAGGCCCGGTGATTCAGCATTTACGAAATATATGCTGTCGGCTCAAGATGGTTTGATTGCAATCAGCGATGCAGTGGAGCATGATCTGAAGTCAATGAATCTTGGAAAACCAATTTTGCGAAAAGAACATCCCATTTATACTCATTTTGGTAATCCGGTATCAGAATATGAAGCAAGAAAGCGATTAGGTTTACCGCATGATAAACAAATCATATTGTTCTTCGGATTCATCAGAGAGTACAAAGGGCTCATGAACTTAATAGGGTCATTGAAGTCTCTTCCTGAATCCATTCATTTGGTCATTGCCGGCGAGATATACGGGTCATTCGATCACTATGATGCAACTATTGAACGTTTGGGATTGCAACATCGTATTCATAAACATATACGCTATGTTTCTGATGATGAAGCACCATTGTTCTTTTGCTCGGCAAATGCATGCGTACTGCCTTATGCAAATGCCACTCAAAGTGGAATCGTTGCAATAGCTCACCATTTTGAAACTCCCGTTTTGGCAACGTCGGTTGGCGGTTTGCCAGAAGCCGTGCGCCATGGACAGGCGGGCATGCTTTTCAAGGGGATCTCGGCTTCCGACATCGCTGAAGGAATTAGGTCTTTTTTTGAAGATTCAATGGCTCAAACCTGCATTGATGGAGCCCGGAAACTTAAAAAAGAACTCTCATGGACATCGCTCGCAGAAGATATTGTCAAGTTTCATCATTCCATAAAACACAATCACCATCCTTGAAAGACCTCAAAATCCTCTGAATTACTCAAATTCCTCGTATTTTCTTCGTGAAGAATCATTCATTTTTCTTATCTTTGCGTCTTCAACTGTGTTGAAAAAAGCAAGTTGCTTACCAAAATTTCAATAGCACCTCAACTCGGCTTTTCATAACACAACATTCCAGGTGATTTTAATGGACTTGTTCAAAGCTCGACTCGACGTGAAACTTCCCCAGCTTCGTGCCGAGAGAACAACATTGCTCAAAGAACATGGAGACACGCAAATCTCCACTATTGCCATTGAGCAAGTGCTTGGTGGCATGAGGGCTGTTCCCGCATTGCTTTGCGAGACTTCTTCCGTTTCTGCGGATGAGGGTCTTCGCATCAGAAATATTCCCATTCTCGAATTGACAAAACAAACACCGGAAGATATATTCTTTCTTCTCTGCACAGGTGTATTGCCTAATGATGCAGAAAGAGCTGAAATCAGTGCGGCATTTGCTTCAAGAGCTAATGTTCCGGATTCCGTATGGGATGTGTTGAAGGCATTGCCGAAAGACACCCATCCGATGGTCATGCTCAGCATTGGTATATTGGTACTAGAAAAGGAGTCTGCATTCCGCAAAGCATATGAAGCAGGTGCTTCCAAAGATGATTCATGGAAAGCCACTCTTGAAGATTGCGTGACCTTACTTGGTGGTGTCACAACCATTGCGGCAGCTATTTATCGCATACGTTTTGGCAAGGGTGATCTGATTGTACCAAAGTCTGGGTTGGATTGGAGTGCAAATTTTGCCTACATGCTCGGTGTCAGTGATGATGCATCATGGCAAGATCTTGTGCGTTTGTATTTGGTATTGCACAGCGATCATGAGGGCGGTAATGTAAGTGCGATGACTTCTCATGTGGTCAGTTCTGCATTGTCTGATGTGTTTTATTCAGTTAGTGCCGGACTTAACGGTCTTGCAGGTCCGCTTCATGGCCTTGCAAATCAAGAATGTTTGCGTTTCATCATGGATCTTCGTCAAGAATTCGGTGGTGTTCCAACAGATGAAGCATTGCGTGAATATTGTGTAAAGCGTTTGGGTTCAGGGCAAGTCATTCCCGGATACGGTCATGCAGTATTGCGTGTGACAGATCCCCGATTCACAGCATTCCATCAATTTGCAGAACAGCATAACTTGAATGATGATAATGTTCAATTCATGAAGAAGTTGTTTGCCATCGTTCCTGAAGTATTGAAGGAACAAGGTAAAGCAAAGAATCCATGGCCAAATGTTGATGCGGCTTCCGGTTCACTGCTTTATTATTATGGCATGACTGAATTTGAATTCTATACTGTAATGTTTGGTGTATCGAGAGCGATGGGAATTTGTTCTCAAATTCTTGTGCACCGCATGTTGGGATCTTCGATCGTTCGACCAAAGTCAGTGACTCTTGCAGAACTTGGTAGTATGATAAAATAATCGACATGAATATTGATCAAGGCCTCTTCAATTTTGATAAGCCCTTTTTTATTTCTTACGAGCAATCAAGAATAATTCCACACCTGTGATATGCTCATAGAACCTGCCCAGCTTTTTCTTCAAAGATTGTTTATAACGAAAATTCTTGTATAAGATATTATCAGCTATGAGTCCGGTTTTGAATGTTTGGGCATCATTCGGTTTTCTACTTTTGCATTGTATTGATTCAAAACCATGTTGCCCGATTAATGAGAGTAGTGATTTCTTTGAATAATGAACATAATGATTGCGAGGTTGGAACCAGATCCAATATTTACCCAATATTCTGCTCCAAAAGGAATCAAAATTGGGTACCCGTATGCATACTATTCCACCCGGTTTGAGTTTTGTATTGCATTCGTTCAACAAGGCATGTGGTTCCGTGAAGTGTTCAAGAACATGCCACATTGTTATGACATCGTATTGTTTTTGAACATCCTTTATATGTGCATAGACATTCAATCCCACATTCCGGCAATATGCTCTTGCTGAATTTGATGGTTCCACTCCTGCAGCCTCATATCCGAATCTTCGGCATTGATCCAAAAAGTATCCTTTGTCACAGCCAATATCAAGAACACTCGAACTCGGAGATACTCCAATCTTTTCCAATTGGACAATCAACCAGTACATTTCTGGAATTCTAAATAATCTTCTATGCTCAGATGCATGATTTTCTTTATTGCTCATAACATAAGTATCTGAATAATATGCATCCAAATCATATTGGCTTGGTACGTGTTGAAGGAAATGTGCATCACAATCTGAGCAGTGCAACAGAGGAATAGAACCTCTTGAAGTTTGGCTTATCGCAGTTCCATGACAAATAGGACAAATATTCACGCACATTTCCGATATTGTGAAGTGTGAATTTAAGGAAAAATCAACTTTCATGATTGAAGTGAGAATATTCACAATGAGCGATCATGAAGGAAATATATAATAAGAAGCATAATGGGTGATAGATGGCCAACAACAATCAAATTTCAGGTAAACCAAAAACCCTAAAAGTTTTAGCATCAAACATAATCAACTCCATTCGCAATAATCAAGGGGAGAGTTTATCGGATATTGTATTAGAGTTGCAGCAATTGAGTGAAGCTCCTGAGCAGGTGGTTGATACGATGGTTGAATTTATTATCACATACCAAAATAGAAAATCATATTCTCCCGAAGAAATGAAGAATAGAATTTACAGACAATGTGCTGTATTTTCGAAACATAAACTCTATGAATTGAAGGCAAGGGCAACGCTGCTTCTTGGAAGCCACTATTTGGCTACGTACAAACATTTTGCTGAATCTTTGCGAGAACTCATTGCTGTAGAATTGATCGCTCAAAAACATCTTGGAAACAATAACATGATTCTTTGTGAAGCATTATTCACAAAAGGATCAATCTATCTTTTTCAAGGAAATTATGAAGAATCGACAAAAGCCATTGAACAGGCACAATCGCTCGGAATATTTTCTACCGCCAGTCATGAATTGCAATTTAAGTCACATGTCAATCTTGCCAGAAATTTTTCATTGACTCAAAATGTAGAAAAAATGAAATTTCATTTGGAGAAGGCGGAACAAAGTTATGTTCATTATCAGAGTGTATATGACAAAGCAGCTTTATACATCAGAAGAGCCGATCTCTTAAAATATGAACAGGATTGGGAAGGGGCATTTCAAGCTTTGATAGAAGGATTAAATTTTTATAAATCCACCCAATTCAAATTGAGAGTTACAGAATTTTTAATGGAAATAGGGAATTTGTTGAGTTCAGAAGATTATCCCCAAAAGAGTTTTGATTCATCCATGCAATACTTTGAGCAAGCATTGGAGATTTCGCGGGAATTGAAGATTGAACGTTTGGAGGCAAAGATTGTGCAAGACATCTGGAAAACCGCATATGCAAATAAAGAATGGAAACTATGTGCAGAAAAACTGATTGAGTTTAACAATATATTGGAGAATATAAACCAAGAGGAATTGGCAATTCACATAAAAAAGCTCGAACAATTTGAAAGAGAGGAGCAATTGAAGTTATTGTCAGTGGGAAAGCCCTCGTATAATATCGATATGATTGATGAAGTAGTTAAGCTTAGAGAAGAAAATGAATCTTTGAAGAAAAAGAATACGAACTTCCAAAAAATTCTGGCTGAATTGGATTCTGTGGTTGGCAAATTATCCAATACAAGTAAAGTTCGTCAAAGCACGGTTGAAGAACTCGTTAATATCACAAGGAAAAGCAAGCGAGACATTTCCACTCTTGATGCATACCTTGCCGATTGTGAAGAATTGCATCCTGGATTTTCCAGAACAATGGTAACGTTGATACCATCAATAACACAAATGCAAATGAAGGTGGCAAAGCTTATTCGCATCGGATTGAACACCCAATCGATAGCTAGTGTCTGCGGTGTCACAATCAAGAGTATCGAAAATCATCGCATGAATTTGAGAAAAAAGGGTAAACTCAATCAAGAACAATCCCTTGCAGCCTATATCATGGCCCTGAAATAAAATTTTACACTTAAAAAAATATGGGGTTTTTATAGGGTATTATGCGAGATTAATCCCTGTAAATTGCCATTCAATCACAGTGGTTCGGAATAGGGTGATATTCTGTATCTAGGGATGATTAGTTACATTGGCTTTCAGGGGTCAGGATACTGGCAACAGCTCTCAACGTTATTGAGGGCTGTTGCTATATTTGGCGGGTGCAAAAGAAAAAGCCAATCAATGATTGGCTTTCGTGGTCTCCACAGGATTCGAACCAGTGACCTCTACGATGTCAACGTAGCGCTCTAACCAACTGAGCTAGGAGACCAAATAGAAGGGCAAAAATACTCACTCTGCATGAAATCAGAAAGTGTTGATGAAAAAAGCAATGGGTATCTGCATTAAGCCGGTAAATTGTCCCCAATCCCCTCATGATAAGCGCCTCCTTTCGTATATTTGCAAGCCAAATGTTCCATTCTATGGAATGAGTTCATTCGGTATAAACCATGACATCGATCATTACTTGTTCCACTTTTCAGACTTATTGTATGACAGTTGGATTGATACTTGCATTGGGCTCTTTGGCCCTTATCGTTGCTCTTTTTTATTCACGCAGAGTGAATGCAATTTCCATTGACACAGGTGCTTCATCTCCTGAAGAGGTGGCAAAATTGACAGAAATATCTTCCGCAATCGCGGAAGGTGCGATGGCTTTTCTCAAAAGAGAATATCGCATTTTGTCTTTATTCATGGGTCTTTTTGCCGTTATCATCGTCTTTACGGTTAATGATGACCATGCCGGCATTCCACTCGGTTTATGGTCGGCAATTTGTTTTTTGATTGGTGCCGGCACCTCGGTTGCCTCCGGATACATTGGAATGAAGATTGCAACCAAAGGAAATGTTCGTACTGCTGCTGCAGCAAGAATTTCTTTGCAAAAATCCTTCCATATAGCATTTGAATCAGGAGCTGTCATGGGTTTTGGTTTGACAGGTCTTGCTGTTGTTGGATTGATGCTTGTCTATTTGGGACTGATAACATTACATCCTTCAGTTGATCAACATTTCATCATGGAAGTTCTTTCCGGTTTTGCATTGGGTGGATCTTCCGTTGCTTTGTTTGGTCGTGTGGGTGGTGGTATTTATACCAAAGCAGCAGATGTGGGTGCAGACCTTGTTGGTAAAGTGGAAGCAGGCATCCCTGAGGATGATCCAAGAAATCCGGCAGTTATTGCTGATAATGTTGGTGACAATGTTGGAGATATCGCAGGTATGGGTGCGGATTTGTTTGGTTCAGTTGCTGAGTCGACCTGTGCTGCAATGGTAATCGGTGCTGCATCATTTGTAATACTGGAGGGTGAAGCTAAAACATCGGCTTTGCTTTTCCCATTGTTCGTAAGTGGTGTAGGAATCTTGGCCAGTTTGATTTCACTGTTTTTCGTAAGCCCAAAATCAGAAGAAAAAGTTGAATCTTCACTCAAGAATGCCTTAATCATTTCAACGATTTTAATGCTGATTGCTTTGTATCCTTTCACGATGAACATGCTCCCCGGAGAGTTCATGCTTAGTAATCGCATGCATACAAATATGGGTGTGTTCATTACGCTTGCGGCAGGTTTGATTGCAGGTCTTGCAATTGGCTTAATCACCGAATATTACACTTCACACAGATATTCACCCGTGAGAGAAGTTGCTGATGCATCGCAAACCGGTGCAGCGACAAACATCATTTATGGTTTATCACTCGGTTACAATTCTTCCGTGCTTCCAATGTTGATCATGGCAGTCACGGTGGTCATCGGATTTTCATTTGCCGGCATGTATGGCATTGCAATGTCTGCAATCGGCATGCTTGGCACAATCGCAGTTGGATTGACAATTGATGCCTATGGACCGGTATCAGACAATGCAGGTGGAATCGCGGAAATGGCAGAAATGGGCAAAGATATTCGTAAGCGTACAGATGCCTTGGATGCAGCCGGAAATACCACGGCTGCCATCGGGAAAGGTTTTGCCATTGGCTCTGCGGCATTGACTTCACTTGCTTTGACTGCGGCATTTTTGACCAGAGCGCAATTGCCTACCATCAATATGCTGGATCCAATCGTCATGGCCGGACTCTTCGTGGGAGCTGCTTTGCCATTTGCATTTTCTGCAATGACAATGCGCTCTGTTGGTAAAGCAGCATTCAGTATGATCGAAGAGGTGCGTCGCCAATTCAGAACCATTCCGGGTCTATTGGAAGGAAAGGCAAGAGCAGAATATGGAACTTGCGTGGACATCTCAACCAAAGCCTCCTTGCAGGAAATGATTGCACCTGGACTTCTCGTTATTCTCACACCACTACTTGCCGGTTGGTTATTCGGTGTACACATGGTTGCCGGACTATTGATCGGTGCACTGATTGTAGGTGTGATGTTGGCTATTTCAATGGCAAATTCCGGTGGCGCTTGGGACAATGCAAAGAAATACATCGAAACAGGTCAATTGGGTGGTAAAGGTTCAGATACCCATAAGGCAGCAGTTGTAGGTGATACCGTAGGCGATCCATTTAAGGATACATCCGGACCATCTTTGAATATTCTTATCAAATTGATGGCTATCATTTCATTGGTGTTTGTTCCGTTTTTCATAGAAAAAGGCGGTATTTTGTTGTCAATCTTCGGACTCGGACAACGCTGATACAATAAGACATACGTAAAATCGTGTATCGCCGCCCTCAAAGTAATCATTTATTTGTCGGCGGCGATTGTTGTTCATGCTTCATACCCCAATGCATGAAACTCATTGCATCAATCTTGGGACCCTTGCAATCAATCCATTCGGGGATATTATTCACTAACTATTAGAGGTTATCAATGGATATCTCTCACGTATTTCTGTTCATGTTGCTCATTATGAGCGCTTTTTCATTATGGTTTTCATATCGAACATCTAAAGGTTCTTCGAATCCCGATAATGATAAACTTATTAAGCTAGATGCAGACATTTCGCGCATGGATCCACTGATTCGCGAGGAATTTTCTCGTAATCGTGAAGAAAATTTGCGTGCATTGCGCGAATCGCGCGAAGAGCAGGAAAATGCTTTGTCAAAATTCGAACGACGTTTTTCAGACAGTGTAAAAGATTTAACTGAAATGCATCGCGTAAAATTTGATGATCTTGTACAGAAACAAGAACAAATTCGGAAAAACACTGATGATAAATTGGGCGAAATTCGCTTGACTGTCGAGGCCAAGCTCAGAACATTGCAAGAAGACAATGCAAAGCAACTCGATGAAATGCGAAAAACCGTTGATGAAAAATTGCAAGAAGGTTTGGAGAAAAGGTTTAATGAGTCATTCAATCTGATTAGCGAAAGACTAGAGCAAGTCCATAAAGGATTGGGTGAAATGCAGCATCTGGCCAATGGAGTCGGAGATCTGAAGAAGGTATTGAGCAATGTGAAAACCAGAGGAATTTTTGGTGAAGTGCAATTGCGAAATCTTCTTGAGGAATTCTTGACAAAATCACAATACGACGAAAATATTCCCGTGAAAAAAGATTCGCAAGAACGAGTCGAATTCGTCGTGAAGGTGCCAAACAGAGATGAATCAGGCAATGATGTGATGATACCAATCGATTCAAAGTTTCCCATCGAAGTGTATGAGCGATTGATGGAAGCATATAATTCCGTTGGTTCAATCACGCAAAAAGAATTGGACGCTGCAAAAAAAGCTTTTGTAGATGTGGTGAAGGAAAATGCAAAGACGATATCCTCGAAATATCTCAATCCACCGATAACCACGGATTTTGTCATCATGTTTGTTCCTACAGAAGGATTATATGCCGAAATCTTGAATCAACCGGGTATATCTGATACTCTTCGAAAAGATTATCAAGTGGTTGTCACCGGGCCTACAACGCTTGTTGCATATTTGAGTACACTTCAATTGGCTTTCAGACATTTGGCGATTGAACGTCGCTCAAGTGAAGTGTGGCAATTGCTTGGTGCAGTAAAAAATGAATTCGGAAAATTCGGCAATGTGCTCGATGCCACTCGTCGCAAATTGGAATCAGCTGCAAATGAGATCGAAAAAGCCGGTGTTCGCTCTCGTGCAATCGAAAAAAAACTCAGAGATGTGCAGGAATTACCCGCTTCTGAAACCAAAGGCATATTGGAATTACCTGCTTTTGCCGAAACCGATGAACCGATCGAAGATGCAGATACAGACTTCATGGAAGAAGCTGAGTGAATTAAATGAAAAAAGTTGGCGAGACTAAGGACTCGCCATTGTTTTTAACGCTGATTTTCTCTTTCAATCTGCGTATCTTGCACTCCCTTAAATCAAACCTGACAATGGAACAACAGAATATTACCATACATCGAGCAAAAACACTCGACTTGCTACACTCTTCTGCTGAACGGCTGAAGAAAAAGCATGGGTCTGTGATTTTTGTTTCCGGTGAAACAGGTTTCGGAAAAACAACTGCATTGCGTATTTTCGAGCAAGACATGCAATTGCAAGACAAAGCACTTGTTTCCATGGCTTCTTGCCAAGCTCCGGTTGGCACAATGCAAGTAGGGATGTTGCAACCTCTCGGGCCTTTTCTTCGATTGATCGAAGAATTGAAATCCGGTGAAAAGGTTATGACACCCAAAAGGAAACTTGCAATCAATATTGGTATGACATTACTGACATCCGTTCCATATTTTGGTGACCTTGTCGATGCAGTCAAAGAAATAAATCGTGATGTTCAGTTGTATAAAAATGAAAAAGAGAAAGCAGAAAGGAAGAATGATGTCAAAGTAGAGAAGAAAGATCTCTATCTCGAATTTTACAAAACCCTTGAACAATGGGCTGCAAAAAATCCTCTAATCCTCATTCTTGATGATATGCATTGGTGCGATGCTGAATCAGCTTTGCTGATTGAAAAACTTGCTGAAAATATTTCGAAACTGCCTATCATGTTGGTGATTGCTTACAGAAAAAGCGTCGCTGAGGAAGTACTTTCTCCCTTGTTAAGCGTATTGAGAACAATCAAGGAAGATGGTGCTGCATATCGCTTCTGTGAAATGGAAGCTTTCACCACAGACGAAGTGCATGAATTATGCATTAGAATGTTGCATGGATATTCCGGAAATAAAGAATTCGAATCTATATTATATGGCAAGACTTCGGGCATACCAAGTGTTGTTTCCGAATATGTGCGCTATTTTGCCAAAGTAACACCATTCAAGGATGATGGTTCCGTAAAAGAGGAATTCATCAGAGGCGATCTCCTCCCATCCAGTGTTCATGCGGCCTTTTCAAAATTGATTGAAAACCTCAACGAAGATGAAGTGATGCTGCTTTCATTGTGTGCGGCAGAGGGAATCGAAAGTAGTGCATTCATCATTTCAAAGTTGCTGAATACTGATATTGTCACGGCAATACGAAGAATAAAAAGAGTACAGTCAAAAACAGGTGTATTGAGAAGTCTTGGACCACATGATAGATATGGAATCAAGACAACACTCTTTGAATTTACACAGACATTTTATCGCGAATACTTCGAACGCTCGCTTGAATTTGAAGAGAAAACAGCAATACACTCACAAATGATGCATGTGCTGAAAGAACAAGCGGAAGGATTGGATGAAGTGCAGCGTTCACAAATCACGCCGTATATCGTTGCGCATGCAAATGGTGCAGGCGAACATGATATTATTCAGAATGGCTTGCTTGAGATTGCACAAACTTCACATAATTTATTGATGCCGAATATCAGTGGTTTTGCTTTGCAGCAATATGATTCGAATATTCGAAAACTCACCATGTCGGGAGAAGAAGAGCCAATTGATCAATCACTTCAACGAACGAGAATAGGTGCTGAATTGAGAGAAGAATTCGGCATGAATGTTCCGACTCTACAACAAGCCGAATTACTTGAGAAGATTAGTGAAGATGGTAGTGAAGAGCAATTGCATGATTCAGTAAAACCTGATTCAGTTGCAATGGAAAGAGAAATGATCGCTGCTTGTGATGAAGCATTATATGATCATGCATTGAAGATTGGAAATGAATTTCTTGGTCTGCATGCTGGCTCAATTCCCAAAAGAGATGAAGCCATGCTGTCATTACTGATGGCCAGAATTTCACTTATCATTGGCGACACCGACAAAGCATTTATTTTTTTGAAAGACACCAACCAATTGTCGCAAAAAATCAATGATCCAATAATCTCTTGCTTATTGGATAATGCCTATGCAACATATCACATGTCCGTCAATGATGCATTGCCGGCATGGAAACATCTGCAAACAGCCGCTAAATGCAGCGTTGATCTTGGAAAAGAATATCAATTGCTTACAATTGCCAATATCGCTCATCTGCTGTCCGATACAAGGAAATCTGAATCCAATAAGTATAAAAAAGCAGCCAAAACACTTGCAAAAGCACTCAATATGCCCTCGCTATCACAAGTGATTTCCTCCCTGTAAACCCTTATATCATTACAATCAACATTTGGTCAATCTTGCACATAGCAGAATGATCGGAACTTTCTATTTTCAATAAAGGCGTATAATTCAATTTATCGCCATGATTCTTTTTATTTGGGAAAATTGGTTGACATAATATCTTTATCGTTGCACATTCCGTAAAACTTTTGTTTTTTTGTATAATCTTAGTGGGAGAAAGTGGGGGATGTTTGAAATGTTCAGTACAATCGCATGATCATGGAGGGAAGCCATGTTCTTGCGTATAGCCGGAATTCCTTGATTTAAGGCATGCAGCAGCCATGAGGAAGTTCCTTGGGATTACATTCTGGTCAACTGGAAGTCGATATACACTGAACAAAAAGCATCCCCTTTCCCATGTTCATGCCCAATACCCCTCCTTTGCAATTCTTTCTAAACGCATCTAAGTATCAACAACGCATAGACTTAAGTGTATGTATTGCTTTTGAATTCCTTCGCGCATTTCACTAAAAAATAACGGCATCAAAATTCAAGGATAATTCATCACTGATTGATGAAGTGTAAGAAAAACAGAAAAACATGGCATTTCAGCAAAAAACTATTGGTGATGTCCTATTGATTCGTGAGTTTTGTGTGAAAATTGTGGGTGAAAGTGGGGAATGTTTTTCAGTAAGAGCTATTTGTGGGAGAATGTGTGGAGAAGACATATTCTCTTTGCATTACAGACACTTGCAGGCATGCAGCGATTGAGAGAGCCGATAAAAGTGTGTAGTGTTCAGCTCCTGTTTACATTCAACTCGGATCACCGCTATTCACAAACTTGAATGGTGACATGGCTTTTTACAAAGGACAAGAAACATATTCAGTCGATTCAAAAGGTCGAGTGAATATACCCGCAAAGATGCGCAGGGCTTTGTCTCCGGAGGCACTCAATACTTTTGTGCTGACCAGGGGCTCTGATCGTTGCGTTGCGGCTTATCCTTTGGATGAATGGCGCAGATATGAACTTGAATATGCTAAGCTCAATCAATATGATGAACAAAGCAGATTTTTCCTGCGCACAGTGTTAGCATGGAGTGAAGAAGTGGAGCTTGATGCTCAGCAGCGCATCATTGTTCCGAGGAAATATTTGGACTTTGCCGGGATAGACGGAAAAGTTGTCATTGTGGGAATGATAGATCATATCGAATTGTGGCAACCGGAAGAATTTGATGTATACCTTGGTAAGTTTGAATCAAGTTATGAGCAAGTTGCTTCGCAGGTGATGCAGCGTCCGAATGGGCAATAAGAAGCAATACTCAGCAAAACGGAGACCTCGCGTATCCGATAATCCCGAGATTCAGGATTATGATTATCATTTGCCGGTGATGCTTCATGAATGTGTGGATGCATTGATGTCATTCGGTCCTACAGGCACATATATTGACGGTACGCTTGGTGGTGGAGGTCATACGGCTGAGATTCTTTCTCGATTGACCGAAAAGGGAAGAATGATTTCATATGATGCAGATCCGGATGCAATCTTGCATTGCAAAGAACGATTTGCAAGCATCATGGAGGAAAATCCAGAGCGATTGACATTGCGGGAAGCGAATTTCGTATTCATGACGCAAGATGAAATTCCTGATGGAAGTATATCCGGAGTCTTATTGGATCTTGGAGTATCATCAAGACAATTGGATAAAGGGCAGCGCGGAATAAGCTATCGATTCAATACAAAATTGGATATGCGATTTGGTCCGAATGGACAAACAGCAGAAGAATTGCTTAACAGCATTGAGGAGGGTAAACTCCACCATATTCTGCGAGGTTTCGGGGAAGAACCTTTTGCAAGAATAATCGCACGGCGGGTCGTTGAGCGCCGCCGTGCGGCTCCTCTGCAATCAACATATGATTTGCGTCACCTAATCGAAGAATGCGTTCCACCGCATATTGTATCCAAATCGCTTGCCAGAGTGTTTCAAGCAATTCGCATAGCCGTGAATGGAGAATTGGACATACTTGAAAAAACCATCAGAGGAATCATGCCGAAACTCATATCAGGTGGACGAATCGTGATTTTGTCCTATCATTCATTGGAAGATCGGATTGTAAAACATGTCTTCAAGGAATTGGCATCAAACCATGATGACAAAGCCCCTTCACTTCGTATACTAACACCCAAACCCATAGAAGCCGATCAAGGAGAAATTTCACGGAATCCGCGGGCTAGAACCGCAAAACTCAGGATAGCCGAAAAGTGCTGAGCATCCCCTTGAAAGCATATTGATTTGCTATATTGCAACACATTCATCAATCAAAAGAACATCAATGAAAATACAAAGACTCCTTTTCGCATGTTGCGCATTCTTGGCACTGTCAGCAATGATGATTGCTGCAGAACAAAAATCCATTCAAGAACTTGCCATACTTTCACCCGATTCATTATCAATTCCCTCATATTTATCTCCGCATTTTGGAGATACGATCATAGTCCGTGGAAGAGCGGGCGTTTCCGTGCTCATCAATGGATCAGGTGGGGACAGAAGGCCGATCATGCTTATCGGAAAAGGATGGTTGACATATCTGTCTTCTGCAGACTCAAATGCGAATGCAAAAGCGGGCATCGCATTGTTTCAAAGAGACACTATGATTCGCACATCGCTATTCGACAGAATTCGCGTTGGTGATCTTATTGAATGTACGGCCATCGTCACAACTTTGCCTTATGAGTTTGATGCTTTCTCTCAACAAAGAGTTTCACTTCCCGCTTTGGAATTGGTGGCAACCGTTCCTGTGAAAACAATTGCAAGAAATGCCACACTTGATGCCGTTCCCACTTTGGAAATCTCACAGTTTTACAAAGGTACCAGAGGAAGAAATGCACAAGCTGCAGCATCCTTGTATGCAGGAAGAAAAGTTCGCTTTGATTCAGTGATAGTTAGCTCCACTTCGCCCATATTGATGTTTTCCGATGGAGATGGAAATGAAATACCGATGTCTGATCAATCAGGATATTTCACGACAAAAAATCATTTCATCGAAGAATCGCAATTTTCTCCTTATACAATAGGTCAAAAACTGTTCAAAGTAGAAGGATTCATCACAACCAATTTCCTTGCCGGTGGTGGTGGAGGAGGAATGGGTGGCGGATCGCAATTGTATACCTATGCAATTGCTCCTGCAATGCAACAAGATGTGATTGCCGGTCCGAAACCAGCCATCATTAGTCTCATTGCTCAAAGGCCCTCCAAACTCTTTCCATCTTCAAAAGATCAAGTGCAAATCGTGTATGATGTATTAAGTGGAACAAATCTTGTTCCATTCCAAAACATAGCATTGTTTGTTTCTGTGGATGCGGGAAAAACATATACCAAATATCCCGCACAGGATGATCCATCCGGAAGTTGGCTCGGAGTGATTCCGGCTCAACCTGCAGGTACAATCGTTCGATATTATATTAGTGCAATTGATGATGCAAACAATGAATATCGCTTGCCTGTTGCATCGGACTATTTCTATAAAGTTGTTGACACATACCCGAAAATCTCTGATGTGAAAATTCCGGATACAGTCAGCGGTATCAGAAACATGCAAGGCGCATCAGTCACAATCGAAGGAGTTGTGATGTGTGATTCTTCAGATATATTCGGTGATAGATTCCAAAATCTAGCAAGAGCCATTATTCAAGATGGCACTTTGCCTTATTCAGGTGCTGCATTCTATAGACAAGGGAATAATTCAAAAGCAATGTCGCTCAAGAGAGGACAAAAAGTTCGCGTTTCTTCCAGACTACAAGAATACGGTGGCATTGTATTTTTTGGAAATATAGATTCATTGGAAATTCTTGGGAATGACACTCCATATCAACCCGTGAAATTAAGTACCGCAAATTTCACCACGAATCCAAATGGCATTCAAGGATCCGATCAATGGAGAGACATGCTTGTTGAATTCCCAAATATTGTCATCAGTACAATCGAGCCATCTGCTTTTCAATCAACAGGAGAATTCATCATTGTAGATCAGGCCCTACAACAAGATATGACACAGGGCATTCGCGTTGAAACCGATGAAAGCAAATTGAAGTATACCACAAGAGACAGCATTGTTGCAGTAACAAATCGTGTGAAGCCGACAGTTGGAGAAAAAGTGGATTTTGTTCGTGGAATCATCGGTGCTGATTTCCGTAGTAGAAGATATAAGTTGATTCCGAGATTCGACAGAGATTTCAGTATCGTTACTTCAATCAATGAACACAGCATAGAGCAATCACCGGTATTTGCATTCCCAAATCCTGCAAGTGAATACATGCAAGTGATGTTTGATGCGAAGAATTCCGAGCCCATCATTATACAAATCTCGGATATGATTACCGGAAAAATTATCCATGTCTTGGAACAGCCCGGTCATATTGGGAATCATCGCATTCAATTGCATGTGGGTGCTTATCCTTCGGGATTATATTCCGTGTCTGTAAAGACTGGAATGCAGGTTCATATCATTCCATTGACAATACAACATTGATGATTTTGTAAGATGAACCATCCATTGATCATAGCCCCATCCTTGCTTTCCTCTGATTTCTCTCAATTGAAATCAGAGGTGCAACGCTGTGAAGAAGCAGGAGCGGATATTCTGCATGTTGATGTTATGGATGGACATTTTGTTCCGAATATCACGATTGGTCCATTGATTGTCGAGGCAATACGGCCACATACAAAGCTCCCCCTTGATTGTCATTTGATGATAAGCAATCCTGATGCTTATATCTCTGCCTTCGCAAAAGCCGGAGCAGATTGGATTTCTGTTCACGTTGAAGCATGCACGCATTTGCATAGAACAATCGGCATGATCAAAGATTATGGAAAAAAAGCAGGTATTGTTTTGAATCCCTCAACCCCTGTGGAATATGCTTATGAAGCAGCCGGTGAAGTGGATTTCATATTGCTGATGTCGGTCAATCCCGGATTTGGCGGACAAGCATTCATTCCTCATGTGCTGGACAAAGCACGCAGACTTAGAACATATCTTGATGAGAAAGGTCTTGAGCATGTTGAATTGGAGATTGATGGTGGCATCAAACCGGACATGACGCGGCAAGTCATGGATGCCGGAATCTCCATCATAGTCAGCGGTTCAGGTATATTTTCAGGTGATCTCGCAAAGAATATTGCACTCATGAAATCCAATGCATAATCCTCAATCCGTGCTTTGATATCCCTTCAACATTCTACTCATGATTGCATGCGGCAATAATATTGTTGACATGCCAATAGGTGAAACTTTCACGAGATATTCAGTGATGGATCCAAATACGGGATGCAATAATGCTCTGATCAACATTGAATGAATTCCTTCCCCCAATATCAGATTCATTTTGAACAATTGAGTGAATGCAGGATGTTTCGCTCTGATATAACGCAAATTCCCAGACCCAAATTCTTCCATTTGATCCAATGCTTCCTTGATTGATTTCTGCATGAATGAACGTGCTATAGCGGACTTGGCATGATAGACCAAGGGATTGAATGTCACATGTAGACGGTATGCAAATTCAGTATCTCCACCTCCATAACCACGCATTGCTGAATCTTGCCCTTGTAGTTGGATGAAATATCGAGCAGGCATTCCAAGATTTCCTGTCGTGATATACCGAAATGGAATCACTGCCATATGTGCAAATCGCATTTTTCCTCTTGTGTGCAAATACGCTGCCCAGCGATTCTCATCGGCATTCACATAGGTTAAATCACCCGCCGAAATGCAATCACCTTGTTCAAGAATACGAAGGTGTTGTTCCAGAAAATCAGGATCAGGAATTGCATCCGAATCAAGGCAAATCACAAATGCTGCATTCACATGAGGTAGAGCAAGATTTCTTGTTGCATTTCTCCCGTGATTCTTTCCATCGGGATGCCGAAGAACCATCATATTCATTGAAGTTTGCGAACAATAATCATTAAGAAATTCAATGGTTCCATCGTTTGAGCCATCCACACAAATCAATAATCGTGCACTGTTTATGGATTGCGATTCAAATCCAAGCAGACATGCAAGTAACTCTTCACGATTATTATATGTGGGGAGTATGATGTCGAACAGATGGTTCATGATCGCTTATGCATCAAAGAATGAACAAAATTCAATGAATCGGGAATAGCCCGAAAGAAGTCTTTCGGTGCAAAGATTTCTTGCTTTATTGCATATATGATGCCGATCATAGAAAATGTGAACGTATAACTCATAGTGCCCAATGCAACCAATTCCGAATGCCCGCTCAAGCCAATCGCTATTGAAACGACTATGCCTATAAGAGAGCTAATGATTGCATTTGCAAGCAATGCCTTCATATGATCCCTGGTGATATAGATGATAGCCGTAATCATCATCGGCAGGATGACTGCACATAACATCAACAAAGAAAAATGTTGATATGCCATTAAGTATTTATTACTTAAAAATGTGGTGACAAGCCATTCTCCGATCCCTAAGCTCAAAGCGATCACGATCAATGTCATGCCGAACATCGTGAATGAAATAATCTTCGAAGTCATTCCATGTTCTGCTGTTCTGTCTCCTCTCGCATGCATGCGAACCAGTGCCGGATAATACAATCCGCTTATGCCATCAATCAATGCTTCGAAAAAGCGATACAGTGTTTTTGCAGATTGAAAAATGCCTACGATTGTCGTACCGAAGAAAAACTGTATGATATACAGATCCAAATGACGCATGATGGTTGCCGGAATATTCCATGCAACTTGATAGGCCCCGAATGTGATGAATTCCTTGAATATTACAGAATCAGGTTTTGAAAACTCCATGTGAGAAAATGCGAGTAGTCCACCTATTAGCGAACCCAAAGCCGTTCCGATGCAGGATATCACGACCATGTTTTCAAGTGATAAAGAACCGAAATTGGATCCATAGTACACTGTTAATCCAATCATCGTGAAGAACCATGTTCCATTTGCAATGAACACCTCGCGCATTTTGGTTTCACGCAGAAGAAATTTTATGAAGAATAATCGGGGGAGCGTCAAAATCATCATGATTGGCACATATTCCGCCATTGTGATGATGCCTTGTTCGCTGAATAATTCTGCCAATTGAACTCGAGACAAATAGATGATGCCGCACAAGATCGATGATATGCCAATGTGTGAAATTGCGATCAATGCATTGAATTTGGCTCTTTCTGTTATACGAGAGCCATATTTGACAATCCCATTGAGGGCAAAACTATCCGTGAGGGTGGAAATAGCGATGATAATTGCATCCAAAAGTGCAAAGAGTCCAAATTCAGAGGGGTCCATCAAGCTGACTTGATAGAGTCGGACCAATCCATATACCATGAATAACCCTTTGTCCATCATGGTCCAGGTGATTTTGCCAATATGATCTTGAATGCGCATGAATTCACTTAAATGTGAGTCTGAATCACTGCAAAAATCATGCATCCTTTAGGGGTTTTGCAAAAAAATTTGCGTATTCGCTTGACAATGCACTATTTAGTGTATTGCTTTTATGCAATTTCCTGAATTTATCGTTATTCATATTCATTTTTCAAGGATTCTCACATGAGCAATGGTGTAACTGGTTCATTGGATCTGAAAAGTGTGGCGGGTTCACTCATCATTGGATTGATTGCCGTTTTCGGTTTGGGATGGATGAGCGGAACAACTTTTGCCGCACTGCCATTTCCGGTTCTTTCTTTATTGTCAGGATTCATCTTGACTGGCATGGTGGCCGGATTGCTCTCCAAAGGAGAGACTATTTCAGAACCTGTCATCTCATCCGTGATTGTGAGCATAGCTCTCTATTTCTTTCTCCCGGGATTGAATCTCCAGGGATTTGCCGACATCCATCCTGAGCATATTTTGCTTATTGGTTTGAATGGCATCATGTTGTCATTTGCCGGTGCATGGGCAGGTGAAATGTTGCAAGGAACAATGGAAACCACTGAAGAAGTGAAGCATTTGGAATGGGGCTGGGTTTTGGCCGGAACAATTCTCGGTGTCATGGTTTCAGTTTTGGTTTCCACTTTACTGATCATCGTTTTGGGATTTGAATTCACTCCCTTATTGATTGCATTTGTGATCGGACTCTTCCTCACGGGCTTTTTGATTGGGTTTCGGTCTGCAGGTATAACGATCATGGAAGCAGCTTTGGCGGGCTTGTTCACTCTTGTAATCAATGTTGACATTTTAACATTGGCACTTGTGCCACCGGGATTTGATGAAATCATGCTCGCATTGATTTTGGGTGGAGTGCTTTCCATGATTGGTGCTTGGGTTGGAGAAAAAATCCAAGGTTGAAAGGTAAACGCATAAATCTTTTGTTCTCTGCCTGAACCATGGTATTTTCGTAGAACCTCTGTTTGCAGTATGACAGAGCGATCTCCAATTATAGCTAAAAGCATGGTTCGAATATTTGTTTCAGGCATGGGAAGATGCCTGCCAATCATACTTTTCATTGTTGTTCTCTTGGCAATCTGTCCTGAAAATGGGATTGCAAAAGACATGAAGGGTTATCAATTTCCGAAGGGTATTGTCCTCAATGCGGGGCAATACCCTTCTAATGTTTATGCTTATGCGCATTTAGGGAATAGCATCATTTGGTTTGATTCAGAGGGACTGTTATTTGATGCACGATCATCTTCGGGCAGACATACCATTCGCATGAAATTCCCAAGCCAACACTTGAGCATCAATACGGGAGCAATCATTCAAGAAAGGAATGTGATTACAGGGCAAGGAGTTTCAAAGGAGGAATTCCTGCAATCATTCACCATGCTTGATGAAGATGGAAAGAATATATCAACATTTTTGATGAATGATTATGGTCTGCAATGGATCATAGATTCCAATCCGAAAGAAATTGAATATATGATTGATGGTGCTGATTCCATTTCCATTGATGAAGCTCGTGATTTGCTCTACTTGCATGCGGGGACATCTCACATTGCAATGCATGCACCGCTTTTCAAGAATGCACATGGTGAATTGAAATCATTGGATTTGTTAAAGACAACAAATGAATCATTTGTCTTGCGAATTCCTCAAAAACAACATGAATCTCTACTTGGCGTTCCCATTGTGTTTTCAACATTCATAGGCGGAACCTCATCGGAAACAATCAATGCTATCACTGTAGATCAAAGTGGAAACATCTATGTTCTCGGTGAAACTGATTCACCTGATTATCCGATTTCTACAGGTGCCTATATTTCTCAAAATGCAATTCCCAAAGATATATTCATTGCAAAATTTGATTCAACCGGAAAGAACATCATCTATTCATCGCGGATAGGCGGTGATCAGGTGGAATTAGGGACATCTATTGCAGTTGATAATCTTGGTCAGGCATGTGCTGCAGGAAGTACAACATCTAAGAATTTTCCAACAACGCAAAATGCATTTCAATCTGAAAAAACATTACCCAATGAAGATGTCTTCGTCATCAAATTGAATGCCGGTGGCAATGCTTTGGTCTATGGAACATTCATGATGGGAATGACAACCGACATTGCTCATTCGATAGGAGTAGATGAAAAAGGGGATATGTATTTAGCTGGAGAGACGCGCATACTCAGCAGAAATCCTCATACTTTTCCCAAGACACCGAATGCTTATGATACATCATATAATGGTGGATCATCGGATGCATTTATCGCAAAGCTGAATC
Source organism: Ignavibacteria bacterium (assembly GCA_016873735.1). GTDB lineage: Bacteria > Bacteroidota > Ignavibacteria > Kapaibacteriales > UBA961 > UBA961. The sequence continues at coordinate 35,911 of VGWD01000017.1, forward strand.
CAGCCGGAAAAGGTATTGATGATTTGCAGTTTTGCACACTGGTCGGAGGTAATGAAAGTGATGTTGCCTTCAAAATTGCATTGGCAAAAAATGGTGACTTGATTGTGGCCGGTGAAACCACGAGTGATTCTTTGTTTCCAATAACAAATGGTGCAATCCAAACTCGGAATCATGGACTGAGTGATGGATTCATAGCTGTGATTTCTCCAAAAGGTGATTCGCTGAAATATGCAACATATTTAGGAGGAAGTGGGGATGAAAGGATAACGGGTTTGGTTTTTGATGAGCAATCTCAAAGCATTTTCTTTGCGGGAAATACGAATTCAGGTGGAATACCAAATGCAGGAAATCCAAACCCTATACTATTTCCTGTTACAAAAGGTGCATATGATACTGTGTACAATGGTGGTAATAATGATGGATTTATTGGCAAGCTGAACCCATATTCAGCAAATGCTTTAAAATTTGCCTCATTCATCGGCGGTAGCGGTGATGATTATGTGATGGGATTTGGTGTTGATGTATGTGCTGCGCCTTATGTGACAGGTACAACAAATTCCAAAGATTTTCCTATCACTTATGATGCATCCGATTCTACGATTCAAAAAAACGAAGGGTTTGTCACCAAACTGAATGCACTTGCAAATGTATTGGTCTTCTCAAGTTTTATCGGGAATGATGATGATGATCAATTGAATGGAATTTATGTTGACCAATCAGGTGCAATTTATCTTGGAGGATCCGCGAAAGTAAACACAACATCTACCAATGGAAGAGATGGATTTCTTGTAAAACTTCAGGTTGGAATTCTACCTTTGAAACCAACCATTGACAATATAGGAAGTCTGTCATTTTGCAAAGGTGATTCGGTTGTTCTGGATGCAACCTCACGCAATTTTATTTCTTATCAATGGCGTAAGGACAATGTTCCGATAAACGGTGCGAATTCATCAACATTGACGGTTAAATCAACAGGTATGTATTCTGTTGATGTGGCTGATGCAAGCGGATGCACTGGATCGGAGTCCATAAAGGTAACCGCATTTGACAGACCGGGTTTAACAATAGCGAAAGTGCCTGTGATATGTCCCGGAGATTCAGTCAGATTAAGTGCCATCAGTGTGGATTCATTGCAGGAGATAGTATGGAGTCCGGCACTTGGATTGTCATGCACGAATTGTTTGAACCCAATTGCCTCGCCACCAATGAGCATGAGTTATATCCTTAAGACTGTCGATACAAATGGCTGTACAAGATTTGATACCGTAAGAGTGAATGTTATTGATTCAAAAGCGGTATCAGCTCAGAGCTTAAGAGATACAGTGGTATTATGTCCAACTGAATCAACCATTATACAAGTACCACTCACAAATGCATCCGATATCGATGTGACGATTTCTATTGTGACATTTTCGGACCCTGCATTGCAATCAAAAACAGACAGCATGTTGATTCCTGCTGATTCTACAATCTTGATTCCGATAACATTCAATGGAGTTCAAACGATTGGGGCAAAAGAGTATAGCATAGTGTTTTCGGATCATTGCGGTTCGCTCAAAACTGCTCGCTGCTACATCAATGTTCAATATCCATCATTTGTATATGCACTTGATTCTATAACTGAAATATGTAGAACGGAAATAGCTCGACAAACAATCTCAATCACCAATCAAAATGGATTGAGTGGTACTGTGACCATCAATTCGATTGAACCCGAATTTTCTTCTTCACGCAATTCCATACTCATGAAGCCATATGGTAGAGACTCCATATCCGTGGAATATCTAGGAATGAAGCCTGGTCTGATACCTGTGAAGATCACCATGAAACATGAATGCGGAAGGATTGATACACTCACATGGAATATCCGAGTAATTTCAAATCCATTTGCATTTACATGGAACAAAGACACGAATACACATGCGCTTGATAAGCCAATCATAAAGATGTTGGAAATTGACAATCTCTCGAAGCAGCAGTTGCGAACTCCGCAATCATTCAATCTTTCCATTGTACATGAGTATAGTACTTTGCAACTCGATTCAATCCTATCTTCCGATTGCGGTATATCATATTCCAGATTGGGTGATACAATCAATGTATTCATGAAGGATTGCAGAGATACATCCAAGGCAAGAGCTTTTTTACATTTCACGGGTTTGGTTGGTGAAACGTTGAAACCATGGCTGAGAATCACCAACTTTTCAAGCGTAAACACATGTATCGATCCAATCTTGAATAATGTGGATGATACCATTTCATTGGATTCTTATGGCTGTGAATTGTCAACAATCAAAGTGAATAGAACAAATGCACAATTACGAACTGTTCGTTTGAATCAAGATCAATCACAACTTTCCATTCGATATGCGAATGTGGAAAGAACATCAGCTCGATTTATCTGCATCAATGCTGTTGGGCAGGTAATGAGTGCCGTCAATATACCTATGATTGAACCGGGAGAGCATGAATTGTCCATGCAAATTGATCTATGTCCAAGTGGAGTGTATACATTGATTTACGAAGCCGGAAATCATATTGAATCTTCATTGTTCATGATAATGGAATAATGTAGATGAAACACATTCATATCATACTGGCTTTTGTGTATTTGTTTTCAATGTCTATTGCTTCTGCGCAGACAGACGGATTCGTGCTGTATAATCCCGTTCATGTTGGGGGTGGATTTCTCACGGGCTATAATGTGCAATCCACAAATGGCACGCTTCGTTGTTTGGGGGATCCCGCCTGTCCTACTTTTGAACAAGGATCTGGATTTCGATTTGGAGTGATGGGTATTGCTGAGTGGATGCCTACTTCTTGGGGTTTAAGAACTCAATTGGGTATTGCAAGCAGTACATCGCACATGACGACAATCGATCAAAAAGCGAGAGTCAAAAATGATCAGGGAGCAATTGTACCTTTGATTCGAGAGCATGCATTGGATGCAACATTGTCTGCATTATTGTTGGACATTGGTTTGCAAACATCATTCGGACCGACACGTTTGTTTTTCGGACCGAGCATTGCTAATTTATTGAATCCAATGTGGCGAAGCAGTTCCACAATCATTGGGCCTGACAATGTCACATTTCAATCCGGTAGCAGAGACACAGTTTTTGTAGATCAGTCCATTCCAAATGTCAATAGTTTGCAGTTTGGAGTGAATGTCGGGATTGGACATCATATTCCCATCAATACATCGATGGTGGTGGTTCCTGAGATTTCCGTTTCAATTCCATTTAATGCGATTCGTTCGGCTTCAGAATGGACCCAAACTTCCATTATGTTCGGTGTGTCATTGCGATTAGGTTCCGGGGCAGTGAAAGAAGAAGTGATGAGTAAAGTAGAGTTAATTGATACCGTGCAGATTCAGTCAAATGAAAGAATTGGTACTGTGATCATTGAAGGAATGCCGAATATCTCTAGATCAACTCAAGAATACGAAACGCATAAAATTATAACCGAAACCATGAAAAGAACTGATACAATCAAGATGGGTCTGCCTCCCAAGCAGTCTCCTAAACCATCGATTGCTGTGTTCTCATCGGTAGATAAACAACAAGGGTCCATAGATCAAGTGACAGTTACCGGTCAATTGGTGACAGAGGCATTCCCGATTCTTCCCATGGTTTTTTTTTCTGAAGGCCAATCAAGTCTCAGTTCAAACTATAAACAACTTCGAACCACTGAGGGTTTTTCGTCTGATCAACTCGAGCCATTGGTCACTGAACAACATAAAGACATTTTGAACATTATCGGCGAACGATTAAATCGTAATCCGAAAGCAATGATACAATTGAAAGGGTATAGTGATCCCACAACCGAGAAATCAGACTGTTCGCTTGCAGAACAAAGAGTGGAAACAATCAGATATTATTTGTTCAATGTTTGGAACATCGACAAATCCAGAATGTCTTTTGACATCGATCGAAGGAATTGCATGCCCGAGAATCCCACATTGAGCAGAAATGCTCAGGGTTATGAGGAAAACAGAAGGATTGAGATTGCATCTGAATCAAAAGAGATATTGTCTCCGGTCATCAGAACGCGATATGTGGAATTGACGGATTTTTCCCCAAAGGAACTTCATGTCAATACACAAGGTACAATTGGCGAAGAAATCACATCATGGAATATTGGGGGAACCATCGGAGATTCGGTTTTGCATAAAAAAGACGGATCTTCAATTCCTGAGTGGATCACATTTCCACTATCAAGAGAACAAGCACGATTCATTCAACAGTCTGCTTATCCTTCTATGAACATATCGATAATCGTGCAAGATGGAGAAGGTGAATTGGGAAGTACGGCAATAAATATTCCATTGCAAAGAGACACCACAAATCTTGCAATTCAGCGATTGTCACTCATGCATTTTCCAGTGCAGAAGGCAAGTCTTGATAAACAGGGGAAAAGCGCAATCAATGATTTTCTGAAAGACTTGGAAGATAATGCGTCCATCAGCATCATTGGTTATAGTGATAATCTGGGAAATGCACAATCAAATCTTAAATTATCTAAAGAACGTGCCGAAACAGTTCATCGTTATATCCAAAGCATCAAACCAAAAGCGAATATCATCACCGTTGATGGTGTTGGTTCTACGGCATTGCCGCCGGGTATAAAATCGCATGATCTTCCTGAAAGTAGATTTCTCAGTCGAACTGTACAAATTGAAATCAACAGAACATGGAAAAATGCTCAATGAGTGAAATTCGATTGACTCAATTTAGTCATGGAGCCGGTTGTGGATGCAAGATTTCCCCGGCGATGCTTGATGTGATTCTTCATACAAATGAAGCATTGCCATATACCGACAATCTCATCGTTGGAAATAGTTCAAGAGATGATGCGGCAGTCTATGACCTTGGTGATGGAACTGCTCTCATCAGCACAACCGATTTTTTCATGCCAATAGTTGATGATCCATATTCATTTGGAAAGATTGCATCAGCAAATGCGATAAGTGATGTTTATGCGATGGGAGGGAAGCCGATTCTGGCCATTGCGATTCTTGGCTGGCCTATTGATAAGCTGCCTCCCGAAATAGCCAAGACTGTTATCGAGGGAAGTAGGGCAATGTGTGCCGAAGCGGGTATAACATTGGCCGGCGGACATTCAATAGATTCTCCTGAACCAATTTTCGGATTGGCTGTCAATGGCATTGTGCCATTATCACAGCTCAAACAAAATACCGGTGCAAAACCAGGAGATTTGCTTTATCTCACAAAGCCACTTGGAATTGGAATTTTAACGACAGCAGAAAAAAAATCTTTGTTGAATCAAGAACATATATCGCTCGCAGATTCTTGGATGATGCGTTTAAATTCGATAGGGCAGGCATTGTCTAAAATTGAAGGAGTTCATGCTTTGACCGATGTCACTGGATTTGGATTATTGGGACATTTATCGGAAATGTGTGAGGGAAGCAATGTAGATGCTGAATTGCATGTGGAGTCCATTCCAATACTAGATTCAGTGATGGATTATTGTAAACAAGGAGCAATCCCGGGGGGAACCATTCGTAATTGGAACAGCTATGGACATAAAGTAGGAAGCATTGAGGAGTCAATGAAGCATATTTTGTCTGATCCACAAACAAGTGGCGGATTATTGATTGCCGTTGATCCGAACAATGCGGTCGAAGTTGAACAATTGATAGCATTACATGCACCCGAATTATCAACCAAGCCAATAGGCAGATGCATGCATCACCAACATGAAACAGTGAGAATTCGCATATCATGAATGAAGAACAGTCATCACCACAAGAACAACATGAATTCTCGATTGACATACAAGATATTGCCTTGGGAATAGTATTGGCAATCATCATGGCATTATGTTTGAGAATCATGGTTGCCGAGATATTATTCGTACCAAGTAAAAGCATGGAACCTGCATTGCTTGTAGGAGATAATATCTTGGTTTCGAAGATTGCCTATGGAATTGGTCCTTCGGGTGATGTTTTTGGTTTGCGGTTTTCAGACAATCTTCATTTTTGGTTTTCAAAACCAAAGAAGAATGACATCATCGTTTTCCGAGCACCCAAATCGGCAGGAACTGAATCAAAGCAGCATCCATTGTTTGTCAAGCGCATCATTGCCGGTCCGCGTGATGAACATCCAATCACCGGTGATGTGATCCCTGCAAAAGGAATGGTTATTTCTTCGGCTTCCATTCTGGCTTCAATGTTGAAAATGATTGGTGATCCGGGATCACATTCCGATTCGACATATATCGTCGGCGAGGATTATTATTATGTGCTTGGCGACAATCGCAATCAAAGCTTTGATTCCAAAGATTGGGGATTAGTTCCTTCATCCACGATCATAGGGAAAGCCGTGATGGTACTTTGGTCACAAGAAGTTGATTCAGCAAGTTCTTCATCCTCGCTTCGTTCATCAAGATTTTTGCAATTCTGTAAGTGATATCCCGATGCAAATAGAATTCTATGGAGCTGCAAGAACCGTCACCGGTTCACAACATCTTCTCACATTCGGTGAATACACGATATTGCTCGACTGCGGATTATTCCAAGGAAAAAGAAGTGAAGCACAAGAATTCAATCGAACAATTCATTGGGATGCCGCATCAATTGATGCGGTGATTCTATCTCATGCGCATATCGATCATTCCGGCAATCTTCCTACATTGGTCAAGCATGGATTCAAGGGGTCCATATATGCCACACCTGCAACACGTGATCTTTGTGCAGTGATGCTCATGGATAGTGCAATGATTCAAATGAAAGATGCCGAGCATTTGCTGAAACATAGAGGTGAGCATATTCAACCATTGTATGACATCGATGATGTTGCCGATACGCTCAATCTTTTTGATCCAATTCCATATCGTCGATCATTTTCTCCTGTTCCCGGTCTGTCTGTCACATTTTATGATGCCGGTCATCTCCTTGGTTCAGCTGCAGTGGTATTGGAATGGGAAGAGCAACAGCAAAAAAAGAAACTATTGTTTACCGGTGACATTGGAAGAGCAAATAGACCAATATTAAAAGATCCTGATTACATCGGAGATGTTGATTTCATTATCAGTGAATCAACATATGGTGGGAGACTTCATGAAGTTGAGCAAGACTTGGAGAGAAAACTCTTAACCATCATACATGATGTTATCGACAAACATGGAAAACTCTTGATTCCTGCATTTAGTGTTGGAAGAACACAAGAGTTGATTTGGTATCTCAATAATTTTTATAATCGAGGTCTGCTTCCCGCGATTGATGTATATGTGGATTCTCCGCTTGCAATAAGAGCCACGGATGTGTTTCGCATGCATCCTGAATGTTTTGATAGCCAAACAAGAAGCATGCTTTATGCAGATGAAGATTTGTTTTCATTTCCGGGTATTGTCTATGTCCGTGATGCAAATGAATCAAAACGCATCAATACATTGAAAAAGCCGGCCATCATCATAGCAGGAAGCGGTATGTGTGAATCGGGAAGGATATTGCATCATTTGGCTCATTCGATAGAAAAAGAATCAACTACCATTTTGTTCCTTGGATATAATGCCCCGCATACACTTGGAAGTAAAATACTAGACGGAAATAAAGAAGTACGCATTTTTGGAAATTATTTCACCGTTCGAGCCGATGTTCATGAGCTTCCCGGTTTAAGTGGTCATGCAGATCATGCGGGGATGATTCAATATCTGTCTGACCGAACAATATCTTCCGTAAAAGAAGTATTTTTGGTTCATGGTGAAATACAGGCACAAGAGCTTCTTGCTCACTCACTCAAAGATGCCGGTTTTACATCCATTTCCATACCTGAACGTGGAACTGTCATAACAATCTGATGACTCATCATTCAACTTATTTCTGTACATCCCATGAATGAACTACTCCAATCAGCCGAACAACGCATTCGTAGAATACGCAAGGAAATGCTCGAATCGAAGATGGATGCATTATTAGTAAATCACCTTCCTTCAATTCGATATCTCACAGGATTTTCAGGATCCAGCGCGCTCTTTATTGTCAAGCAAGATGCATTGTACTTTTTTACAAATGACCTCTATGAAATGCAAATACAGCAAGAGGTCTATCAGTTGAAAGGAATGCGTACATTCATTTCCAGAAGTTCAATTGCAGAAATGGCAAATCAAAAAGTGTTTGCCAAGGTGAAACAACTTGGAATTTCAGAAGGATCGATGACGCATGCAATGCATAAAGCATTGACATCCGCTTTCCCAAAAGTAAAAACCATCTCCGATGCCGGTATAGTACACAAAATCATCATGCAGAAGATGCCTCATGAAGTAGAGCATATCAGAAAAGCGGCAAAGATTGCAAGTAAAGTATTCCAATCAATCATCAAAGAAATCAAACCCGGCATTACCGAAGCTGATGTATCAGCAGAAATTTCATATCAAGGAAGAAAAGCCGGAGCAGAAAAGGAATCATTCGACATCATTGTTGTTTCCGGTGAACGCAGTGCGATGCCTCATGGTAGAGCCACCAATAAGAAGATCAAGAAAGGTGATGCCATTACCATGGATTTTGGATTTTATGTACAGGGCTTTGCTTCGGACATGACAAGAACAGTCTTTGTGGGAAAAGCATCCGAACGCCAAAAATTAGTGTATAACACTGTTTTGGAAGCTGTATTGACTGCAAATGCTGCCGCAAAAGCCGGCATAGATTGTAAAAAACTTGATGGAATCGCCAGGAATATCATAGAAAAAGCAGGGTTTGGGGAGTTTTTCCGCCATTCATTGGGCCATGGACTCGGTATTGAAGTTCATGAATCACCAAGAATTTCACGGGATGCAGGCGGAGAAAAGGTGCCAAATGGCTCAGTTATCACAATTGAACCGGGTATTTATCTTCCAGGAGAGTTTGGAGTGCGTATAGAAGATGATCTCCACATTGCAGGAAAAGGCGCAGAAGTGTTAACTTTGGCGTCTAAACAACTCCTTGAATTGTAAAGAGTTTAAGTTTTAGCATGCAATGATGTTCGGCCACATTCGTTTTTTCGAGCCCGAATACCATGTTTTTTTCGTTTCAATATCGGAGTAGATTCAAACCATGAGAAGAGCACTCTCATTGTTGATGTATATGAGTTTCGGACTCCTGTGCATCACACACTACACGCAAGCGCAGAAATCCAAAGCCCCAAAAGGTACTGCAAAAGCACCTGCACAGCAAAATCCAGTAGTCATGCAAATTGGTCCTGAATCAGTTACCCTATCTGATTTGGAACAAGCATATAAACGCAATATGAATCGGAAGAACATCAAACTTTCCGAAGTGAAAAAAGACAGCGTCATGGACTTTGTGCGACTTTATACCAATTATCGCTTGAAAGTCCTTGATGCATTTGGTCGGAAACTAGATCAAGATTCTGCGGTCAAAGCTGACATTGAACAAAACAGAAGATTGCTTGCAGATAATTATTTGTTCGAGAAGAAGCTGGTTGAACCAACCGTTGAGCAATTGCTCCAACGGAGAAAAAGAGAATTGCAAATTGCGATCATTTTTGTTGAACGTCCTGCTGATACTGTGAAGGCCTGGGAAAAAGTTCAAAGGTTTCATGCAATCGTAAAAGCGGGTGCGGACTTTGAGCGTATAGCAAGAGACTCATCTGAAGATCGTGAAACAGGAAATAAAGGCGGACTACTTCCATTCATTACCAGCGGAAGAATACTGCGAGCTGTCGAAGATGCTGCATATGCAACACCCGTCGGACAGATTCATCCGAATATCGTCATCGGACGAGGTGGATATTTCATCGTAAAAACCATCAAAAATGATCCAAGAATCAAAGTTAAGGGAAGTCATATTCTTAGTTTTATGACAAATCCTAATGACTCTGCAAATGCAATTGCAAAAGCAGATAGCTTGCTTGGATTTCTTCGTGCAGGCGCATCCTTTGCAACAGTTGCCAAAGCTCATTCCGATGATGCTTCCAGCAAAGAGAAATCCGGATCACTCGGTGGTTGGTATACACGTTCAAAAGGCATGGAAGGCGGTTCCGGCGATGTACTTCATCCTTCTTTTGAAGCCGCTTTATATGCATTGAAAGATGGTGAGATATCTGGGAAAGTTTGGACTGACTATGGAATACACATCATCAAACGTGATTCTACCAAAGAAGTTAATTTGGAAGAAGATCGTGATGGCTTGAAAAGGGAATATAAGCGCATTTATTTTGAAGAAGACAAAAGACGCTATATAGATTCCATCAAAACAGCAAATGGTTGGAAATTAGAAATTCCTGTCTTGAAGCAATTGACTTCATTGACGGATACGGCAAAAATCATGGCCGATACAACCACATTCAAAAAAGTGACAAATGAAATCAAATCTTTGCCACTGTATTCACTGAAAGACCAAGATGCGATAACCATCGGCAATTTTCTTGATAGTGTCAAAAAACAAGAATTCAGAACAATCACTGCAAGCACGCTTGGAATTACAAGAGCCTTGGATAAAATGACAGATCCAAAGGCATTGCGCATCGCAACGTCATCTCTTGAGAAAGAATATCCTGAATTTGGCACATTGATGCGTGAATTCAGAGATGGTATTCTACTTTTCAAAGTGGAAGAACAAGAAGTGTGGAGTAAATTAAAGTTTGATTCATTGGCAGCCAGATCATTTTGGGATACCACAAAGACCAAATATAGAACTGAAGTAAAATTTGATATCAGTGAAATTTATGTTACTTCCGATTCACTTTCCAAGGCATTGCGTGAGCGTTTGAATGCCGGAGAGAAATTCGAAAGTTTGGCTAAGGAATATACAGAGAGACCCGGTTTCAAAGAAAAGGGTGGAAGATATCCTGCACAAACAATCAAAGAAAGCAAATTGGTATCAATGATAGAAAAGAAGCAATTGATGCCGGGTGATATACTTGGTCCTGAACAATTCGAGCGCGGATATGTGCTATTGTTCTTGAATGAAATCGTGCAGCCAAGAGAAAAACGTTTTGAAGAAGCAATACCTGATTTTGCTCCATTGTTTCAGGATATGGTCCAGAAACGTTTGACAGAAGAATGGTTGAATCGCATCAAAACACAATATCCCGTCACGGTGCAAACCAAAGTACTCGATTCAATCCTGAAAAAATAATCCAATCAAAGCCCGGCATTTGCCGGGCTTCTTCTCTTAGGTTATCTCATGTTGAACATCATTGCTTTACTACTCATCGCACTACCGATTCTTACACTGCCTTCCATTGCTCAGCAATCGCAGGTTTTGGATAAAATCGTTGCAACAGTTGGAAGAGAAATAGTCCTTCAATCAGATATTGAAGGAAGAATCGCAATGTTCATGCAGCAGAATCCCAAAGTAAATCCAAATGACCCTGAATTACGAAGGCAAGTATTGGAAGCATTGATCAATGAACGTTTGATGGTGACAAAAGCTGTTGAGGACAGCATCTTGGTGCAAGATGAAGAAATCAATCAAAGTCTTGATTTCATGATGCAGAACATGATACAAACCTATGGATCAGAAAAGCGTGTTGAGGATTTGTATGGAATGTCTGTTTCGCGCATCAGAAAAAATTATCGCGAGGAAGTTCGCAAGCAATTACTCGTTGAACGTTTGCAACAACAACGTTTCATGAACATCAAATGCTCTAATCGTGAAGTAGAAGACTTTTATCAGCAATATCGCGACTCAATTCGACCCATTCCTGCTTCTGTTGAATTGGCTCATATCGTAAAGCACGTAAAACCCAGTGCAGATGCAAAAGAAGAAGTGAAGAAACTTGCTTTGCGCATCAGAGATTCTTTAGTGAAGGGTATTGACTTTGCGGAGCTTGCGAAAAGGCATAGTGGTGACCCCGGCTCAGCATCTTCCGGCGGAGATTTGGGTTGGGTGGATAAGGGAAAATTAGTTTCTGAATATGAAAGAGCTGCATATGATTTGCAATCAGGCGAAACATCGCAGCCGATTGAGACGCCATTTGGATTTCATATCATTCAAACAATTGAAAAAAGAAAAGATGCCGTTCATACAAGACACATCCTTCTCAAACTTGGTGGTTCATCTGACGATAAAAAGCGTGTGGAAACAATACTTGCAGAATTAAAGGAGCGTAATGCAAAAGGGGAATCCTTCGAAGAACTTGCAAAGCAATATTCCGATGAAAAAGAAACACAAGGATTCGGTGGAGCCATGGGTGTCATAGAACTCAATAGACTTCCAGCCGATTTGAAATTCATTGTAGAGTCATTGCCCGAAGGAGGTGTATCGCAACCATTGCCTTATATGTCCGATCCAACAAAACCTGCAATGCACATTATACTCAAGAAAAAAAGTATTGCAGAACATTCTCCTACACTTGCATCGGATTTCAAAAAAATTGAGCAGATGGCAGTGCAGCAAAAACAAGGCAAGACGATGGAGAAATTTCTCAAAGAATTACGATCAATGATTCCAGTGCAGGTGACTGAATGATCAAAATCATCAGTTGGAATGTAAATGGTATTCGTGCTTCTTTGAAGAAGGGTCTTACAGATTATGTTCTTCGCGAACAACCCCATATATTCTGCGTTCAAGAGACAAAAGCAGAACGCGAGCAAGTCCCCACAGATTCATGGCCTCCGGCCGGTTACAGAGACTTCTATCATTCTTGCTCAGTCCGTGGTGGTTATAGCGGTGTTGCTACATTCACCACATTAGAGACATTGCATGTGAATCGCGATATCGGCATTGAGCGATTTGATCAAGAAGGCAGAGTGATGCAAACAGATTTCGAACAGTTTACTCTGCTCAATGTGTATTTCCCGAATGGTGGGGCAAGAGATGAACGATTGCTCTATAAACTGGATTTCTATGATGCATTCTTCGAATACTGTGAAGAATTACGCAAACAAGGAAAGAAACTGATCATTTGTGGTGATTATAATACCGCACATCATCCAATTGATTTGGCCAGACCAAATGAAAATAAAAAGACTTCCGGATTCATGGACGTTGAAAGGGTGAAGCTTGATGATATACAACAACTTGGATATGTTGATACATTCAGATTGTTCAATCAAGAGCCGGGTCAATATACATGGTGGGATGTAAAAACAAGATCAAGGGAAAGAAATATCGGCTGGCGCATCGACTATCATTGGGTTACCGAAGATCTTGTCCCACATGTAAAGCATGCCTATCATCAGGCAGATCAACAAGGTTCTGATCATTGCCCTGTGGTATTAGAACTTTCCTTCTAAGTGTTCGCCATGAACATACTCACATTA
>VGWD01000018.1 GCA_016873735.1 Ignavibacteria bacterium
ATCTTCCCGAATCACATGAGCATAACCACGAAGTGAATCACCCTTCAATTGCTTCCAGGTACGACCATAATCAGTGGAGCGAAGAAGATAGGTTTGATGATCACCTCTTGTGTGATTGTCAAGAGTAACATATACTGTTCCTTTATCAAAATGCCCTGATTCAACACAAGATACCCATGTGTTTTTTTGAATAGTTGATGGCAAATTGAGTGAGGTATTCGTCCATTGCTTACCGCCATTTGTAGTCACTTGAATCTTGCCATCATCGGTTCCAACCCAGATGATTTGTTGATCCAAGGGAGATTCGCTTATGGAATAAATTGTGCAATGATTTTCAGCGCTTGTCACATCTCGCGTCACACCGCCGGAATTGACCGGATTATATTTAGTGGAATCATTTGTTGTGAGATCCGGAGACAATCGCACCCAAGTATCTCCATGATCATATGATCTATGCAAATATTGCGAACCGATATAGAGTGTTTTTGGATTCAGGATGGATTGCACCATCGGGGTATTCCAATTGAATCGCAATTTTTTTTCTCCTTCTTCTTCAAATGGGGCAATTGGTTTTGTCTCTCCCGAATTCAGATGTCTACGAACAGCAGAACCGCCTTGTGATTCGAAATACATGATCTCTTTATTCACACGATCACGCAAAACAGCAAATCCATCACCCCAGCCGGTTGGAGACCAGTCGCGGTTTTGAATTCCACCACCACCGGGAATTCTACTTGGTGTCATCCATGAACCATTGTCTTGTAATCCGCCGAATACATTATATGGTTCTTCCATATCATAAGAAACGCGATAAAATTGAGCAAGCGGAAGATTTCTAAACATGGACCATGTTACACCGCGATCATAAGAGCGATAGACACCACCATCGGTTCCAAGCAAAAGATGCTGCGTATTTTCAGGATCTATCCATAATGCATGATGATCTGGATGAGTGCCACCTCCATAATTGAAGCCATTGAATGTTTTGCCTCCGTCATTGGACATCCCCAATTGAAAAGAAGGACGGTATACTCGTTCTGGATCGTTTGGATCAACAACAAGTTGAGCAAAATAAAATGGTCTTGCCGTAACACTCACTGCATTTGACGTTTTTGTCCAGGTTTCACCTCGGTCATCAGAGCGATACAATCCACTCTCTTTGGACTCCATCATGGCATAAATCGTGCTTGGTTTCGATGGCGCAATCGTAAGAATGATTCTCCCCAAATCTCCTTCCGGCATGGACTTTGTCATCTTGTTCCATGTTTTTCCGGCATCTGTGCTTTTATACAAACCCGAACCGGAACCACCGGATGAAAAACTCCATGCTTTTCTGCGAAACTCCCACATTGATGCATAACAAATGGAAGGATTTTCAGGATCGATGTCAACATCGGCACATCCTGTTTGTTCATTCACATATAAAACTTTGGTAAATGTTTTTCCGCCATCTTCGGTGCGATATAAACCTCGATCTTCACTATCGCCCCATAGCGCTCCCAAACCTGCAACCAATGCGATGTCGGGATTACTTGGATTGAGAACCACTTTTGCTATGCGTTCCACTTTTTCAAGACCGAGGAATGTCCATGTTTCGCCACCATCAGTGGTTTTATATAAACCTCCACCGATTGAAACACTATTGCGGACATTTGATTCACCCGTGCCTACCCACAAGACTGAATCGTGATGATTTGGGTCGAGTGCAATGGATCCAATCGAATGTTGATTGACTTTCGTGAAAATTTGCTTGAATGAATTTCCATTGTCTTTTGATTTCCATAGGCCACCGGCTGCCGAACCTACATAGATGACAAGTCTTTTCTCACTTGGTGATCCCGGTACCGGAACTCGCAGTGCTTGCACTGTTGTGACTCGTCCGCTGCTTGTTGCAGGGCCGATTTCACGAGCGCGCATTGAACCAAATGTGAATGAAGAATATTGAGCCTGCATGATGCATGAGCTCAAAAGAAAAAGACCGATAATTGACAGTCTGATATTCATGTGAGTCTCCGTGATTATTGTTTAGCAGGCATTGAAAAGAGGGCATCCGATACAGATGCATTGAATTGATATTCTTTGATATATGTGGAACTCATTGTTTCGCCATTCATTTTTTGTTCAAAAACATATGGAAGAGTTCTGCCATCTATCACTTGATATTCTCCAAGAAACATATCGCTTTCATCCAGAACGCCTGAATTCATTGAACGAGTTGTCCATTTGATGATGAGATAAGAATCCACATCCAAATAATAGATGATTTCTGTCCCATCTGCGTATCTTGATTTCACTTTATACACTTCCGATCCTTCGATTTCATCCTTTCCTTCATATGTAAGGGAAGATCCATCATTTCCGGAAGACATAAGATCATTCCATAATAACTTGATTGTTCTTCCTGCATCTCTTGCATCGTCGGCATTCATTGGCTGAGGATCCATGGAGCCGGTCCACGGTTGAATGCTCCATCCTTGTTTGCCATCATAAGCCATTGTATATGTCAATCCGGCTTGTATAACAAGATCCATGCGGGAACTTTTTGGTGCTTTCAAGGTGAATGTCATTGGTCTTTTCTGACCACCACCACCGCCTTGTGTCTGTGCTTTGATAATGACTGCTTGTTGTTGTGGATACTTGTCCAGTCCTCCAATTGCAGCATGATATCCTTTCAGAATGGATTCAAGCGTCTGTGCTTGCATGATGCCCGGCAATACGAGCAGCAGCAATAGGAATAAGAATCTGTTCATGGTTTAACCTTAGGTTGATATTATGAAGTTCTATATTACGTGAAATGTGTAGTTTGGTTTCAGACATGTATCAATAATCTCAATGAATCACTTATGAATGATGCTCATATTCACTTGCTTGTCAATCACCTTCCGATTATCCTTCCAATCATTGCGATCATTGCAAGAATAGTCGCTTTTTTCATGGATTCAGATGCATTGAAGCGCTTTGCCATGATCATCCTCATATTGAGCGGAATATGTGCTTTCGCATCCATGCAATCAGGTGAAAGAGCCGAAGAAATGATTGAATCAACAGTATTCTTTAGTGAAACACATATTGAAGCACATGAAGAAGCGGCTGAAACTTTTGCCATCTTTTCTTATGTGATTGCAGTGATGGCCATCGTGAGTCTATGGGCTGATTTCAAGAAAAAATCTTTTGCTGTGATATTGACTGAAATCACGCTCGGATTATGTATCGTGTCATTCTATTTTGCACAAAAGACAGGTACAACCGGTGGCGAAATCAGACATGAAGAAATTCGCAAGGGTTTTGTTGCTCCGGAAAGCAATCATCATGAATGATATGTTCTTTCAATGACCTTCAATGCCTCTTTCTTGGTGAGCGGGCTGAGTGGTGATGAAAGAACAAATTGTTTAACATCTTTGGGATTGACATATGAATATTCTCTCAAAGCCCATCCCATTCCCTTTCGAATGAAGAATTCTTTTTCCTTTGCCAATCGAAGACAAAGTGAAAAGAGAAGTTCCTTGTCTGTATAGGATTTATATCGTTTCTGAAAGAGCAGGCATAGTCTCTGCAACCAAAAATTGCCTGAGTGCATCCACTCTTCAATAAATGAGTTTCTTTTGTCGGGGTATTTCTCAAAATAGATACCGATCAATGGGGCAATGGCATCAATCGTATCCCACCATGAGTGATGCAAAGCCAATTCAAGCAATGTGTCGATTGCCTTCAAATCCCAGTGTTTATGAGCTTTTTGAGCAATGTCAATCGCTGCATACATTGCCTCTCTCTTTCCTTTCTTCATCAAATCCTTCACAATGATTTGCCAATCCGAAAGGATGGTTTTAGGGAATTGAGCAAGAATATTGTTACAGAGTTGTTTGCGATCCGGCGAAGAGATGCCATAAAATGCATCGATGTTTTTCATGTAAGCGCGCATTGGCAATGCCCGATTGGAATCCGCATGTTCATCAAATGCGGAAAGCAGAGCTTGCGAACAAGCATGCATCAAGCGATTCCGGGCGAAGGTGAATCATCAATATCAGGAACTTCTATGAATTCACCTACCACGATATCATCTTCTCCACTCGCATTATCCTGAGAAATACTGATGATTTTTTGTTTAACCATTTCGAGCAGCGCAAGGAATGTGACAACAATCATTTGTCTGCTTTGCTCACGCACCAAATGGAAAAAGCTTAATTGTTTATGTTCCTTCATCAGATTGATAATCTCATCAACACGATGTTCGACGGTTAATTGTCTTCGTTCAATATCATAATGTTTTTGAGCATCGAGATTTCTATCCAGTGCCTTTTTCAATGCACGCATCAAGTCGAACAGGGTGGTATTCTTCAATGCATCATTGCTTCCAAGATGAAGACTTTCGGCATCAAAAAATGTACGGTAATAATGATACCTTTCTCTTTCGGCTCTATCAGATAGATTCCCCGCCGCTTCTTTGAATTGCTTATAAATGAGAAGTCGATTCAATAATTCAGCTCTTGGGTCTATCTCTTCCACTTCACCATCGGCATTTACTTTTTCTCTTGGAAGCAGCATAAGAGCTTTGATTTGCATCAATGATGCAGCCATGACCATGAATTCACCGGCAAGTTCAAGGTCGAACATTTCCATGAGACGCACATAATCCAAAAAATCTCCGGTGATTTTTGCGATCGGTATATCATATATGTTCAGTTCATCTCTTCGGATGAAATACAACAATAAATCGAGTGGACCCTCAAAATTTGGTAATTGTATGGTATAAGTGGACATATTGCTTACATAGATTGAATGATTGCAAACTTATGCAGTTTTACGGAAATTATAGGTCTTTGGGAATGCTTGGCAACCTCAGTATGTTTGCATGTATGTATTTGTACACAATTCTGGAAAGAACATGAAATCTCTCTTGAGCATCATCTTTCTGATATCCCTTATGACATATCCCTCTGTCAGCGGTAGGGCTCAGGAAGCATTCAAAGGCAGCGTGACTTATGAATTATCCACCGATGATGCGGATATGCCCTTGAAAATATCCACAAATGGAAGCAAATTCAAGGCAAGTATTACCATGGCCATGGGCACAATGGACGTCATCATGGACAATCAGGCAAAAGATCAAACCATGATCATGCATTCACAAAAAATGTATATGCAATTGACTGCAAAGCGCTTGGAACGGTTGAAATCCATGATGGGATCCATGGGAAAAGGCTTTGAAGCACCATTGATCACCGAACCGGTCAGGACAGGTGAAACCAAGAAAATTTTGAATTATGTCTGTGAAAAGTTGATTGACAAAAGCGATGGAAATACCACCGAAATTTGGGTAACAGACAAAGTAGGATATCTTGCCTTTTCAGGCTCACCTCTGCTACCTATGCCTTCTCTATTGAATTCCGATGCGGCAACATTTTTTCCTTTGGAAATTCAAAGCAAAGACAAAGATGGCGAAACAGTCATGAAACTCACTGCAAAAGAAGTCTCATTGACAGCTCCCGGTGAGGCGGATTTTTCAGTCCCGGCTGATTATGCCCCCTTTTCCTTCCCCGGTGGCGGAAATTAAACATCGATGTTTTCATTAAAAACCGAGTTCTCAACTCGGTTTTTTTTTGCTTAAGATTCCATGTTTTCATCAATGTGATGTCTTATCCACATTCGGTAAGAAGCATTGGTCAATCAAGCGCAATCCACTAAATTGTGATATTCTTATTGGGTTCATCCTGGACAATATCCATGCGCAACATTTCCACTCTTTTCAACCCTGTTTTTTTAAAACTCTTCCTTGCCATTGCATGTGCTGTTTGCATAAGCGATATCCAAGCTCAGGATGTGGTGATCAGTGAATATAAAAACATAGTTGCTGTTCCAACAGGTGAGTATACCGAACTATTGGTCATTAAGGATAATACTGATTTAGTGGGATTTACTCTGCGAGACAATAGTGCCGGCGGCACATGGCAAGGGGGCATTACATTCAAAAATATTCCTCTGTTCAAAAATCTTCGTGCCGGTACGGTAATGCTAATCTTTCACAGAGGCATAAATGGAAATCCTGATGTGAATACAAATGATGGGTCGATTATCCTTTCAGCCGAAGAGACAGCCTACTTTGATAAAGTGGTATTTGCAACATCCGATTGGTCGGCAAATGCTTTGAATATTGCTCAAAGTGGCGACATGATGCAATTGACTGACCCGAGCGGAAACAATCACCATACTTTGGGACATGGCCCTGCTTCCTATAGACTGAACTACTTTGATGGAATCAATGGTCCAAAATTATTCCATGAAATTTCTTCCATTTCATTCAATGTGTTTGTGTACCCGGCAAAGGCAATTGAAGACTATAATATGCCTAATCCAGGGAATGCAAAAACTTTGCATTCTGCAATTGAAACACCCACTTTGCCGAATTATAGCTTATTACCCCAAGCTTCCGAGAACAGTCAATATTGGCGTCAGATTAGAGCTCCACTATGGAATGCACCTTCCTTGACAGGAACGATATCACAGGCGGGTGTGAATCTCTCATGGAATCAATTGGTGGATCCTTATCCTGCCGATCAATTTCAGGGATATCTCATCATGAGAGGGGCAAAAACTCCTAGTGCTTTACCTCAAGACGGGCGTAATTATGTACGAGGTGACATGATTGGAGTTTGGGAGGTTGTTGCTTCAATCAATGGAACCACGAATACCACATATCTCGACATCAATCCTCTCCCATGTGGTGATACCATTAATTACAGAATATATGGCTTCCGTTACGGCGCTCCTAATATAACTGTTGATAGCATTGCTTGTGCTCAATTGCCATATCTCGCAAAAGGGAGATCATACAATGAAACATTATTTGCAACTTTTTCAGCCACAAGGCCATTGCCTCCGGCTCCAACAATCACTTCGCTTGGAACTACTGCTATCTGCGAAGGAACTGATGTCACGTTGAAAGTCACCTCTTCTTATCCGAATGGAACAGGATATCAGTGGTTCAAGGATGGTGCTCCGATAAATGGTGCAATAGCAAATGAATTCAAAGCGAATGCCAGTGGCTCATATCGCGTTCGGATCAATGGATCGAATGGTTGCTCGATTGAATCTAACTCGCTTGCAGTTTCTACACTCCCCAAGCCGCTCGCAGTCATCAGTCAAGGAAAAGAAGTACGTATATGCACAGGCGATACCATATTGCTTCAGGCAGGTCCTTCAGGTTCTACATTTACTTGGTTGTTAAATGGCGTTCTAACACCCATAACATCTGCAACATATCCGGCCACAATTGCTGGAAATTATCAGGTTATCGCAAAAAATGGCAATGGTTGCATAGACTCATCTGATATCACAACGGTTGTTTTGAAAACAGTGACAATCGCTTTTCCGGATCCTAAGATAGATTTCGGTAATCTTGATGGATGTAAATCCTCCAAGTCTGCTTCAAACCTTGTGCGAAATACAGGAAAGGACACAGCCATCATTACAAAGATTGATGCTCCAAATGGTTTTCAATATGTATCACCCTCATTGCCAATCATTCTTGCTCCTGGAAAATCGGCAACGCTCACATTTGCTTTCACTCCCTTACAACCGGGAGAAAGCAAAGGGGATGCATTGCTTCAAACATCATCATGCAATGCATTCACAACAATCAATTTACGTGGTTTCAAAGAGCAAGCAAGTGTTTCGCAATCGCTTTCCAACATAAATTATGGGATTTCTTTGGGATGCAATGTGCAAACCAAGGATACAATCATCATCATTGAGAACAAAGGAAATGCAGACTTGACAATCACCAAAGGGCTGATTAAATCTCCATTCCAGATCATATCACCATCAACTTTTCCTTTGACCATAAAACCCGGTACCAATGCTGCGATTTCTCTTCGATATACACCGGCCACAATAGAAAACATTTATACGGAAACAATGCTGCTTCCATATACTTCCGGTACATGCATCGACACATTACGATTTTCACTCATTGGTGAAGTACGAGTTCCTGCATTTGATATTCCTACAACTGAATTGAATGTTTCTCCTTTGCTGGGATGCACAATTTCAAAAGACTCCCTCTTCCCGATCACCAATACAGGCAAAATGGATCTTACCATCAATGCACAACCATCTGCAGGTCTGACAATTCTCACTCCATTACCGATCACTATCAAAGCGGGTGAAACGATCATGGTAAGCGTTCGCATCGAACCTCCAACAGATGGTCAGTATAAAGGATTTATCTCATTCATTTCAAATGAATGTGCGCTAAAGAAAGATTATGTGATCAGAACGAGCAAAGAATCAGCTTCTTATACATTATCGAAACCCACGCATCAATTCAAAAAGCTGATTCGCTGTGATGCACAAACAATGTTGAAAGATAGCATCATGATCACGGCAAAGGCGCTTGGCATTTTGGGTGAAGCAACAATCTCCGATATGCAAATCGATGGACCATTCACCACAAGCATTGTCAAAGGAGACGTATTGACCGGTGGTAGCAAAGATTTCTTGATCACGTTCGCTCCCAATCAAGAAGGAACATTTACCGGAAAACTTACTGTCACATTCGAACCATGTGCAAT
Organism: Ignavibacteria bacterium; assembly: GCA_016873735.1. GTDB lineage: Bacteria > Bacteroidota > Ignavibacteria > Kapaibacteriales > UBA961 > UBA961. The sequence continues at coordinate 8,568 of VGWD01000018.1, forward strand.
CACCAAAACCATAGATCTTTCAGGGTCGCTGTCTTCGACAACTTTTGAGTTGAATCAAACGGCAATTGCATTCCCTGTAACTGATAGTGGAATTGTTGAACAAAGAACGATCACATTGACGAATACAGGTAAAGAGGCAATCACTATCTCTTCCATACTTGGCTTTTCTTCTCCATTCACCTATGTCTCCACAAAGCAACCTTTAGAAGTCATTGCTCCGGGTGAAACAGCTACAATCACAGTTTCATATGCCCCGAATTCAAATAGCAAGGATTCAATCTTGGTTGCTTTACTTATTGACGGAGGAGAATGTTCTCAACAAATCAATATACCTATCACCGGAATCGGCAATCAACCAAAACCAAAGGATGTGAATGGATCATTCGATATCATCGGAGAAAGTAGAATTGCAGCTCCGGGTGAAACAGTGAATTTTCCCTTCAACATTGCATCCACCACGATCAAAGACATGAATATTGAATCTCTGTCGATGAACATTGCTTATAATCATACATTGCTTCTTCCCAAAACAATGCGTATAAAGCAGCAAGGAATCACCGGAACAATGTCTGAAAGCACACCCGGCATTCTTACAATCACCACAACCTCAAAAGATACAAATGCACGAATTCTTTCGGGCGACTTTCTTGACATTGAATGCATGGCATTGCTTGGCGATGCAATGAATACGCCATTAACCATGAGTAATCTTGCATTCACGAAGCGCACAACAGGTACTTGCTCTTTGACAGTGAATACACCAACATTCACATTGACTGATATTTGCGATTTACCCAATCGACTGATAAAAGTGAGAGGACAAATTGCATTAGCCAAGAAGCAACATGTACTGAGTATCGACATCGTCAGCCAGGACAGAACCACTCTTGATCTTTATGGTATGGATGGATCTCTATTCGGTCATTTGGTGGATGGCGTCATATCATCAGGAAATCATGAAATAGCCTTACCTCAAGATCTTCCTTCGGGTATGTATCTTGCTGTGTTGCGTTCAGGAAGGCATATTCGTACATTGTCATTCGGTCATGTGCAATAAGGATGAATATTCAGATTTGTCATGAAAAAAACCGTTCTCATCATTTCATATTCTTTTCCGCCAATGGGATTAAGCGGAGTTGTCCGCACATCCAAAATGGCAAAGGCGCTTGCAAAGAATGGATGGAATGTTGTGGTATTGTCTGCAACACCCAAAGTGTATCTCACTTATGATGAAACATTACTGCAAGAATTGATCGAAACAGGCGTTCACATTTACAGTACGCCTTCGAAGACACCCCCAAAACAAGATTCTTCTTCTCCCGGATGGTTCGAGAGAACGATCATGAGGCCGATGTTAGGACAAGTCTATTTTCCGGATTCCGCAATCAGATGGAAGCGCATGGCAATAGCTGCCGCAGATGGAATCATGAATGAATATGATGTCAGTGTCATTCTTTCAGTTTCTCCACCACTCAGCAATTTTGTCATAGCAGACACCATCGCGGAACGTCATCAGATTCCTTTCATTCTTGATTATCAAGATGCCTGGACAAAAGGCATCACCATAGATCAACCACAAAAACAACGTTCTTCCGCCCATATGAAATTGGAACATCATTTGCTCAATCGTGCAGCCCGCATCTTTGTGCCTTCACGCATTGCCAAAGAGCAAATGATAAAAGATTATAGGTTTTTGGAGCATGAAGACGTCATGATCATCCCTGCAGGTTTTGATCGTGATGATCTATCGGGTATCAATCTATCTTCACATACTACATCAAAGCTTGTGATCATGCATACCGGAAAAGCAGATTTGACCGGTCATTTACCTGCATTTTTACAAGGGTTTGCAGAGGTTATCAAAACTTCACCTGAATTACAGAGAGACATCATCATATCTTTACCCGGAATTGTGGATGGCGCTCTTACAACCTTGATTGAAAAACTTGGAATTCGTGATTCAGTACATCAACCCGGATATATCGCACATCGTGCATTGTTTGATGCAATGAGCAAGGCCGACATATTATTTGCGGATACCGGAAGCATGTATCAGATTCCGCGAAAGATATATGAATATATTGCCATGCAAAAACCTATTGCAATCATTGCTCCAGAGCAATCAGCATTGTCAAGGCTTGTGCATGAAAGTGGAGCCGGTTTATTATTGCATGATTCCGGTAATGCATCGGTGGGTTCATTTATAAGATCCATACATGCATCATGGAAATCCGGGAAACTTCCCAAACAAAAAACAGGTTTTGCAGATGACTATGCGATGGACAATTTCGTTGAAGATATTTCTATTGCATTAACAAAAGCCATCCGGATTTCATAATTGACAGATATGCTGTCATCACTTATTCGCATATTGCCATGCGTCGCTCACAAGTTCAAGACATGATAAGCACCGGTGAATCTACAACCGTGGAATTCAAAAGGAAATGCACAGCTCCTGAAAAAATGGCAAAAGAACTCACCGCATTCGCAAATACCAAAGGCGGTTATCTGCTCATAGGCATTGATGATGATAGAAGAATCATCGGAATACCAAGTGAAAAAACAATCATGTCGGAAGTGGAAAGAGCTTGCATATTTTATTGCGATCCCCCACTGAATTATGAATTATACATCATGCCTTTTGATAGATTGGATATTGCAATCGTTCATGTGAATGAGAGCAATGAAAAACCCCATGCCGTAAAAGATCCTCAAACTCCTGATGAACAAAAAGTGTATATCAGACAAGGCGAAGAATCTGTTTCGGCAAGCAAAGAAATGATTCGCATTCTACGGGGCATGCGTGCTGATGCAAAACCATTGATGATCAGCATAAGTGATAAAGAACGACGCCTTTTCGACTTCATTGAAAAAAAAGGGAGAGCAACAGTCAAAGATTTTTCTACATTGGTCAATATATCCGATAGAAGGGCAGCCAGACTTCTTGTTCGACTGGTAAGAGCCGGTGTATTGAATATTCATACCAATGAACAGCATGACTATTATACCTTGGTTGAAAGACCCAATTAATTGAACATCGCCTCACAGCATCGGATTGAATGAACATGAATTTCACTCGTATCATACTTTTTCTTTTGTTCCTGATCCCGGCACAATTGATAATGCTTCAGGCTCAAACATTTGAATCTGAATGGAATCTCATCAATAAAGAATTGGATAGCGGTAAAGTCCGATCAGCAGAGTCTTTAATCAAAGATCTTTTCGCAAAAGCAAATAGTCAAGAGCATATTCCTACAAAGCTGAAATGCATACTCCATCTTTCCGTACTCACCGGTAAATCAGGAGAACCTGATGATAGAACTATCATTCAAGCCATAGTTCGATATTCCGATAGCGTTGAGACAGAGCCCGAAATGGCTCTGATGAACATGTACTTAGCGCAATCACTTCGCAATTATTATCATTATCATCTTGCTGAAATAAGAAAACGGTCATTTGATGAATATCCGCTTGATGATTATTCATCAGTCATGTATTGGACAGAATCGCAATTTTTACAAGTCATTGCTTCTCTCATCAATTCTTCATTGAAAAATCCAGGATTATTGCTTTCTATTCCTGCACGATCCTATGCTGATTTATTGAATGTGAAAGAATCTTCAGACAAGTATCGTCCGACTCTCTATGATATCATTAGCCATGCCGGCATTGCTCTCTTTGAATCATTGGAACAAGACATTGCAGATATATATCGACCAACTTGTATAGATCCAAGAGTATTTGCTCGAGCCAATGAATTCATGGATCTTGATATTGAATCCATCCGAGGATATGATTTGTCTCATGGGATGTTAAAGCAAAGGATAGCTTTATATCAGTCCTTATTGCGATATCATGCATCTGACAAAGATCAGACTGCCTTCACCGATGCAAATATTCAGAGAATTCTTGGCCTTACAGCCGGATTCGATCATGTCTTTAAAGATTCACTATTGATTTCTGCATTGATTGTAATTGGTAATGATGCACGTGTCAACAATGCCACGCCACATGCTTTGTATGAGGCAGCATTATATTGTTCTAACAAGGATCAAAACAAAAGAGCTGTTGCATTATGCCAAGAAATCATTGCGCGATTCCCCGGATCATTCGCAACCGAACAAAGCATTGCTTTACTTGGGCGCTTGCAAAACAAAGCATTGAATCTGACCTTGCAAAAACAAATCATTCCTAATAAACCATTTCTTTTCAGAACTGAATTCACGAATGTCGATAAAATCTTTTGTCGTATTTTCATGTTGAACGAATCCATCGAGCAACAATTGAAACAACGGCGATATCGGGATCAGTTTTGGGATGAATCTGGGATTCAAGCATTGCTTGCCACGCAGCCCGTTCAAGCCTGGAAACAAGAACTTCCGAAAGCGGATGATTATCGAGATCATAGCACTTGGAAAAAAGGCCCGCCTTTGAGGCAAGGAAGATATGTCATGGTCTTGAGTAATGCACCTGTCTTCACTCAAACAAAAGACAATGTAGTAGTCTATTCCGAGTTCACTGTCTCCCCCATTACTGCCATCTTGCAAAAGGAAGCAGAAGGCGGGATGCATCTCCATATTATGGAGAGTGTTCAGGGTACGCCCGTAAAAGCCAATGTACAGATATTGGAAAGCATCTTTGATCAAAACAACAATACTTATTCAGACATCATAGCCGAAACATTCTCGACAAATACTCTTGGTGCTGTGTTTATTCCACCAATCGAGAATGAAGCATATACAAGAGATCGCTCTTTTCGCGTGATTTCACAAACAGATACACTCAACATTGATTATCCCGTCAGCAGATACAAAATCGCTAAGCCTCAAAAGAGAGATGAAATCGCATTGTTTACCGATAGATCATTATACAGGCCAAATCAAATCATTCAATTCAAGGGAATCATTCTTGATTATGAATCAGACGAAAAAGCCGAGGCAATATCCGGCAAGCGAATTCTCATTCGATTTCTTGATGCACGCGGTAAAATGCTTGATTCAATGTATTGCATATCCAATGAAATGGGATCTATTTCCGGATCATTCACTATTCCACAAGAGATCGTGACCGGACATTGTTCTTTGCAAACCGATATCGGTGCATTGACAATAAAGATTGAAGAGTATAAAAGGCCAACATTCGAAGTACTGTTCAAGCAATCCAATTCCAATCTAAAACTCGGTGAGAATGTGGATGTTTTTGGGCTTGCTCAATCTTATTCAGGTAGCAATTTAACCGGATCAACTGTTCGATACACCATTCATCGTAGCACGCTTTCATTCCCATTTCTATCATATTATCTTTACTCTGATCCATATTCCCGTGATCGTGAAATAGCACATGGTTCAACAATCGTGGATGCATCTGGTTCATTTTCCATTCAATTCAATGCTGAACCAGATCCTACGATATCAAGTTTGGAAAGCCCTTTGTTCTCTTTTCGCGTTTCAGTTGATGTGATAGCACCAAATGGGGAATTGCAAAGAGCGGACACCTCCATCAGAGTGGGAATTCTCAATGCCGTTTATTCTTTCGAACATCCCGGCATTCAATTCCGCTCAAAGCAGCAAGATATCAAGCTCATGTGTATCAAAAACAATGGTAAACCCGCAAAGGACATGAAAGGGAAGATTATTGTGGAAGCCATGCGAAACAATCCCTTGAAGCTAACATTACCATTTGAACTTGGCGACATGGATGGAATCTCAGACAAAGACAAAGAACTCTTATTCCCCTATGATCAATGTAGTCGAGGAGACGCTTCGAACAATAGATCTGTGGAATCCATCATATATTCCGCACAGCATGTCAGTGATGAAAAAGGTGAGATCATTCCCACATTACCTCGATTGAAGGCCGGAAGATATCGCATTCGTTTTATTGCTGAAAGTGAATCAACTCCTTATACCATTGAGTCCAATTGGTCAGTCATCGATGAAACATCGTCAATCATGCCCATAGATGAGCATCTGTTCCTGCATTCGGAAACGCAATCAGCAGCCATTGGTGACACCATTACATATTTGATCGGTACTGCTTGGGACAATGCATCAGTATTGGTACAAGTTGAATCAAAGGGCAAGATCATATCTCAAGAGCGTGTGCAATTGTCACATTCATTGCGATCATATACACTTCCCGTATTGGCTTCTTATCGAGGTGGGATTTCTATTCATTGCTCGCTAATCAAACATGGCAGACTGATTACAGAAACTGCATTGATTGATGTACCATGGAAAGAAAAAGCAATAAAGATTCAGGCAGCAGTACTGCGGAACAAAACTCGTCCCGGATCAAAAGAGGAATGGTCATTCAATGTGATATATCCGTCGAAACAGCACAAACCAGAAGTGATGGGCATAGTATATGATGCAGCATTGGATGCTCTGTATCCAAAACAATCGCTTAGCATTTCGAATCTCTGGAATAGACATTTTCCGCAAGCACAACCATTTGCCCCGACAAGCGGCATTGCTTATGGATCGGCAATATTTGGAGATGCATGGAATGAAGCAAGAGTCAAAAATGTAGGTCTGCGTGAATTTGATGCATTGAATGTGGATCTTCTACTCGGAGGAATTTTTGGTAGAACCGAATTGATGTATGTTCAGGACATGATCGATACCAGAACATCAATGCGTTCCGCAAAAATGGTAACGCATAATTCATCGTCATTTATGGCTGCCTCACTAGCGGTGGAGTCAGAATCTTATGAGGATGTTTCAGCTCCGCAAAAGCAAGACATTACACCAAGAATTTCATTTCAGGAAACTGCGTATTTCAATCCATTCATGCGATTGGAGAATGATATTGCAACAATGAAATGTACAATGCCTGATGGATTGACACGCTGGAATATTCGGCTTTTCGCACATGATAAAGAAATAAGTTTCGGCTCATTGGATACATTTGTGATCTCACAAAAACCATTCATGGTTTCAACGCATGTTCCTCGATTTGTACGGATTGGAGACAGCTTGCAAATCAGAGCGATGATTCATGCATTGGAAGCAGACAAAATTACTCCGGTGAAAGCATATCTTCGATATTTTTTCGATGATGACTCCACAAAAATGCGTGAGTTACAAACAAGTGCCACTGCCTCAGCATCCGCTCCGGGACTTGTCACTTGGTCAGTGAGTATTTCAAAGTCTTCAAAACTACATCTCATCATCGGAGCATATTCAGATGTATTGAATGATGCTGAATCATATGAAGTACCAATACTTCCCAATAAGCAATCAGTTACGGACAGATATCCTTTTTGGATTGATGGAACAAAGCAAAACAATGCATCCATCATATTGGAATCAGCTCAGGACATTGACGCCTTTTCCTACACAATCGCCACCGAGCCATTCTGGTTCGCCGTTGAATCATTGCCGAATCTTCTCAAACCCGGATATGGTTCTGCATTGGATCAAACATATCGTTTGCTTTCATCACAACTTGCTCAATCCTATGTTCTTACAAATCCGATGCTTCGTTCGGCATTGAAAGACTCAGCATTTCAAGGAAGACTACAACAGAATGCTCGTCAATTTGGTGATATCGAAATCGGACCATGGGAAGCTGACATGATGGAACTAGCAGATCAAGCAAATAATGTGAATGTCTATGCAAATGAAGCGGAAATTAGCCGAATATTCGATCATGCATTGCAAGCATTGCAAACCATGCAATCAAGTGAAGGAGGCTTTCCATGGTTTGGACAGATGCCCTCTAGTACTTTCATCACGCGTCAGGTGCTCAGTATATTGGGTATTTGTGAATCACTCCAACAAGCTGAAGCAAGAAATCGCGATATGTCTTATATGATCGGGAGGGCAATTAGATGGCTGGATAATGAACAGAACAAAGAGATAAATCTTGCTTTGAAAAGTACTTCTATGCAAGGTATCAGTCAATTGAACATGGCAGACATACATTATTTCTATGCGCGCTCATTCTTCATGAAACAATATCCATTACCAACAGAACAATGGGTTTCAACACTATTGGATTCCATGTGGTCCAAACGCATGACATTCGGACTGCAAGCAGAAGCAATGATTGCATTGATTCAATTTAGATTGGGAAATATTCAAAAAGCTGAAGCAATGCTCAGATCATTGCAAGAGCGATCAATATTCGATCAACAAGGAATTCATTGGCCAATTCAGTCCACATCATGGCATGATGCAGATATCGAAACGCATGCTTTGCTATTTGCAGCTTTCAAGGAAATACAATCGAAATCAGAAATCCCAAATGGCATCATCACTTATCTGCTGAGACAAAAGCAGACGAGAGATTGGTCCACGAGATCGGCTACATTGCATGCGGTGATGAGCATATTGAAAATGTCCGAACGCTGCACGGGAAATGCAAGAAATGTCTCTGTATTGATCAATGATGAGTTAACCATTCCTCAATATTCCCCGTTTCCGGGAGTTCAGTCATATGTAAGCCCGGTACCTGCCGATATAAAGCAAGCAAAGATTTCACTTACAGGGTCTTGCCCAATTTGGGGAGGAGCATTTCGTAAGCGCTCAGTTGAACTCACAGAGCAATTCTCAACTGCAGAATCCGAGTTCAGCGTAAAAAGAGATGCATTTAGAGTGATCTTCGAACCCGAAAAGCGAATAATACCAATCAAAGATGGTGAAATCATTCAGCTTGGCGAAACATTGCTGATTCGCATTCGCGTGAACAGTCCACTCGCGATGAATTATGTCCACATTCAAGATCAATTCCCTTCTTGCTTTGATTTAATGTCGAATAACTCAGAATATCGCCATTATCATCAACTTTGGGCTTATGCCATTCCTCGAGATTCAGGCATGAATTTCTTCATAGATTATCTTCCAAAAGGGAATTCGATGTTGGAGTACGAAGTAAAAGTTGACAAAGCAGGAATATTTTCGAAAGGGATGGTGAAGGCATACTCAGTATTCGCTCCCGAATTCGGTGTTACAAAGGGTGGCGGGAAGGTGATTATCACCCCTTAAAAACAGGGCAAAATCTCTCGGAAAAGTCGCAAAAAATCGCCATTTTTGCAGCATGGATAATTCTAATCAAAACATAGATTCCATGCCCCTTTTGATTGAAAAACCGAGCCTTGCAACACGCATTTCTCGCTTTATAGGTCAATTGATTTCCGGAATATTCCTCTTAGTCATTTTGGGGATGGTCGGACTATATGTGATTGTACAGACAGACGCCTTCAGGGAATGGTTTCGGCCTGTGCTGATTGAACAGATTAATAAGCAAATAAAGGGAAAGGTATATTTTTCTGATGTGCGGCTGGACATATTCAAGGGAGTCATTCTTCATGATGTATGTTTAACCGCCGCAGGTGACACCGTATTAAAGGCCGGTGATCTTGCTGTTTCCTATACGCTTGAGGCTTTTCTCAAGAAGTCTATAAGTATCGGGACTCTCACATTAGATCATCCCACGATCAAGATAGTTCGCTCGAAAGATGGAACCTGGAATGTGGAGCATATTCTATATCCTGTTCCGGAAGATCCAACAAAACCTCCATTTGATTGGCAAATTACATTGGGTAATCTTGAACTATGCGGCGGTTCGATTCGCATAGTTGATTCATTGAATATGATTGCCAAACCCGGAATATTCAATGTTTCTGATCTAGACATACGGAATGTGAATCTCATAATGTCGGGCAAAGCATTTCCGGGGATTCACCGCTATGAAGTGGATATTGCATCATTCACTTCACATGATATTCGCAGCGGTTTGGATATTCGAGACTTTTCATTGAATGCTGTGCATCATGATCAGGGTATCATTCTCAAATCTTGCAATATCATCACATCAGGAAGCAACCTTTCAATGAATGGCAGAGTCAATGATGTTGATCTCCTCAATGAACAATTCTCTGAAAAACTGTTAACTGCTCCAATCTCACTCACTCTTCTTTCCGATCGATTCGATTCACAAGATCTCCGGCGTTTTCTTCCCGACTTGGGAATATTCGGGGTCTATGACATTGATTTGGAAGCCGAGGGAAAGCTTCGTGATATTTCCATTGCTCATCTGGACATAGCAACCGGTAATTCCACTTTACGACTCACCGGTAAGCTGAATGATGTAGATGATACAAAACGACTCTTTTTTTTAGCAGAATCAAATGGTCAATCCATCATCGATTATGATCTTGTACTCAAACAAATTCCTGCACTTTCACTTCCTTCTCTTCCCTATTTGGGGACAGTCACTTTCAGATCATTGCTCGTAAAGGGCAGACCATCCGATTCACTGAACATTCAACTTGATGCAACAACAAAATCCGGAACCGTGCAAGGATATACGAATTTAGTATTTCGTGGAAAAGACCTCGGCTATGATGGCGATCTTCGCTTTACCGATTTCAATCCGGGGGCCATTGTGCAAAATGAACAATTTAATGGCATGGTCAATATGCAACTCAATATAGCAGGTAAAGGCACCACGCTTCCAACACTTGATGCACAAATCAAAATATTTGCAGGGCCTTCACGCTTGGGTGAATATGCTATATCCGGTCTCATCCTTAATTGCAAAACATCTGAAGCCGGTTTGATTTCGATTGATACTGCAGACATCATTTTCAAAGAAGCCCAGAAAGGCATCGATGAATTTGAAAATGTGAATCGATCTGCATTGCACATATCCGGCATCATAGATGCTCGCCAAGAAAATCCACTTTTCGATCTTGAAGCGGAATGCGAAAATCTTGCACCATCAGCATTGTTCAATACAAAGAAACTACCATCACAATTTGATGGATCGCTTACAATGGTGATGCGCGGCATGTATCTTGACAGCTTGGAAGGCGATATGCATATTCATGCACGACAGCTCATATTCAATGATAGAACAGTGCGACCTCAAAACATTGATATCAGCATCAGAAGAGAAAATCCTGAAGTACGTCATGCAATCATACATTCAGGACTGTATGCTATCAAAGCCGATGGAAGATTTAGATTCATTCCACTCATCACTGCAATTGACCATACAGTGAGCAGCATCATTCTTGAAGGTGAGAAAAAATATAAAGGCATGTCAGGACTGGACATCACCAATCTTCCATTGATGCCTATCATGGATACATCCTTACTTGATGCGACGATTACTGTGAATGCAAAAGATCTTGCACCCGTCAATTTGTTCATGGATGGCATACATACAACCGGCGAGGTGAAGATGAGTCTTCGACTGACTTCCGATAAGAATGGGACAATCATGAATATCGATTCATTGCATGCTTTGAACGGACATATATTCGGTCCGGACAATGATGGAGCCAGTTCCCCTTTCTTCCTCAAAGGGTATGTGAAAACACAACCTGGAATTGATGGAAGAAGAATTCTTAGTGATGTGAGCATTGAAGCAAAAGCAGAAGATTGGCTCACGATAAATGATCTCATGCTGAAACAACCCTCTATATCAATTACAATGAACAATGAAGATGTTCATGGGGAGTTCTCCGGTTCGATTGGCGATGAGATTCTTGTTGACATGAATACAGACGCTCAATTCACTGATACATCTTTTCGATATTCAGCAAGCTATTTCAGTTTGACTTATGGCCAATTGAATTGGAAAAACATTGTTCCATTGAAAGGAACATTTTCCAGAAGTGGAATTTATGTTGATGACTTCAAAGTAAAACGCGTGCTTGCCGAAACAATATCGGCTAAAGGAAAGATTTCGGCTCGAGTTTTTCATGGGATGAATGTTACATTGAGTGATTTCCCGCTTAAGGATGTGAAAAAATTACCATTCATTCCAAAAGACATTCGTGAAGTGCTTGCAACATTGAAAGGAAATGCCAAGGAGGCAATCATCACTGCTGAAGGCTCATTCAAAAATCCGACATATACCTGCAATGGGTATATGGATAGCATCTATTACAATGATGTTGCAGTCGGTAATCAGCGCTTTACTCTCAATCATGTCGATTCAATGATCACGGGGTCTTTCACTGTAACAGATTTGAAATCTTCCTTGTCAAAAACATTGAACATAGACATTGAACAAATTCCATACAATCTTGCAATTGACAATCCTGGGAAAGCAATGCGAAGTGATGAGCCATTTGTTGTGATTGCTCAAGCAAATGGTTTATCCATAGCTACAATTGCTCCATTCATACCTGGGGTAACAGATCTTCGTGGCAAAGCTGACGCTACCATAACATTGGGAGGTTATGCACCCGATCGAATAAATTATGGAGGAAAGGCAAAACTTAAGGATATGACTTTTGTTTTGGATGCGACCAATATTCGCTATTTCGCAGAAGGCAATGTATTTCTAAAGAATGCTACTGCAACCCTTGATTCTGTTTTCGTACGTAATGATAAATTGGATATCCCCAATGGTGAAGCAATTGTAACAGGAAATCTCAATCTCTATGACATCATTTATATCAAGAATTTTGATTTGAATATCGTTTCGAAGCAATTATTGGTATTAAGCGATGCATCTGTTACGACAATGCCAACAATGTATGGTAAGTTCATCATTGCCTCAGGAGAACAGCCATTACGATTTTACGGAACCTTCAAAAAGCCATTTTTGAGAGGCGATGTAAAAGTGATGCAGGCATCAATAACAATGCCGCCAGAAGAAGAGCAAGTGAGTGCCTCGGGTGTTCGATACACCGTTCTGAATAATGATCAACGAAATTTACTGCAAACAAGGGAGAATCCGGTCACAGATTTGCTGAAGGCCATAACACAGGGAAAAAGTGATAAGACCATTGCACCTGTCAAGAGTAAATCTGATGAAGATATTGATGAAAATGAATTGCTGAGAAGAAAGAGAGCGGGATTCAATGATCTTCTGGATTATGATTTGAATGTACTCATGCCGGGTAAATTCCTATTGAAAATGATTCTCGGTACATTTGAAGAAATCAGAGCCAATGTTGAACCCACAAATAAGCAAACCATATTGCGCTTTCAAAAAGAAGCATTCAAATTACCACGGCTCTTTGGTGATATAAAATTACTCGAAGGATCGCAATATAAATTTCTCAAAGTATTTGATGCATCGGGTACGCTCCTTTTCAATACAGGGGAATTGACAAATCCCACATTGGATTTATTAGCCGTGTACAAAGGTCAGACACGATATGATGATGAACTGCAGAATTTCAGAGTCATCATGAAAATCACCGGTACAAAGAATCTTCCTCAAGTTGCCATCACTTGGGAAAGAAATGGCATCGAAGCTACAGGAGACTCTGCCCAAATCAGAAATGATGCACTCATGAAATTGATTGTTGGAAGAACTCAAGCCGAATTATTTGGAAGAGGTTCGGGCGGTGGGATCGGAACGCGAGATCTCGGCAATCAATTATCGAATTCATTGTCTGCAGCAGCATCGCAACTCTTCTCCGGATTGCTCGAAGGTACAGGTCTACTTACAAATGCCACAATAAGTTTGCAGGAAGGTTTATCCGATTTATCACAAGCGCGATTGAATCTAAGCGGACAATTATTCAGTGATGTTGCTTGGAGGGCCGCCGGGACAATCGGCGATCTTTCAGGAAATTATGAATTCAGCGTAGATGTTCCTATTACTATTCTCGGTGACTATGATGCATTGCGAAATCTTCTTCTTCAATTGACAAGAGCATCGGCTCCCGCTAATGCAATTTCCACCAGACAACAAAAAGAATGGGAAATGAAAATTAGTTGGAGATATGCATTTTAATACAAGAAAATTCCATGATTTCATTACAAAATCTCCATAAATCCTTCGGATCCAAACATGTATTGCAGGGCATAGACCTACAAATACCCAATGGACAAATTACTTGCATAATCGGAAAATCCGGATGCGGAAAGAGTGTATTGCTCAAACATATCGTTGGATTGTTAACCCAAGATAAAGGAGAGGTTCTAATCGATGATGTTTCCATTGCATCGATGACAAAACAAGAATTGTTTGAAGTACGAAGAAATATCGGTTATGTATTTCAAGGTGCCGCACTCTTTGATTCGCTTACCGTTTATGAAAACGTGATCATTGGTCTTTATGAACATGGTAAGCGAGATATGGCATTGCTAAATAGTGAGTCAAGAAGAGTCCTTTCTGCTGTAGGATTGCTTCCTGATATCTCTGAATCCGGTACCTCCTACTTTGAGAAAGAATTTTCATTGCTCAGTTCAAAAAAACCAAGTGATTTATCCGGAGGAATGAAAAAGCGAGTTGGTGTTGCTCGGGCCCTTGTGGGAAGTCCGTCATATATTTTTTACGATGAGCCAACAACCGGCTTGGACCCTGTCAATTCAGAGCAGATTGATAGTATGATTCTCGAATTGTCAAAAAAATTATCCATCACATCTCTTGTAATCACGCATGACATGTTCTCTGTATTCAATATAGCCGATCATGTTGCAATGTTGGATAATGGTAAAGTGTGTTTTGAAGGTGATGCTCATAATCTTAAACATACATCTGATTCTCGGGTATCGGAATTCATAAGCCGATTCCAACCCGGCTCAAGAATGCAATAAATTTGACTTCACCACATTGTTTCATAGTCAAGAAATTATCACGACGAAAAGAACCATAAAAACAGAAGATACACTTGCAAAAGTTAGAGGCAAATGATGAATAAACAAAGAATGATCATATTACCGTTGATGCAATCCATTGTATTTGCATTGGTGATGATCATTCTACAAAGTTGTGCAAATCCATTGCCACCTTCCGGCGGGCCTCGCGATACTGAAGGTCCGCTTATTGTACGAACAATCCCAAATGATAGAACTATCGGTTTCAATGAAGAAACCATCACCATTGAATTCAATGAATATGTCGATAGGAATAAGGTATTGCAGTGTATACATTTCACGCCAACCATTGCTTATGAAGCTTCTTGGAGTGGACGTGAGTTGGAACTCTCATTCACAGAGTCTTTACAAAGCAACTTAACATATTCTTTTACAATCGGTACCGATTATACCGATTATGCCGGGAATAGACCTTCGGAATCAAGGACAATCATTTTCTCCACAGGAAGCAAATTGGATACCGGCACCATTTCAGGAATGGTTGCCGGACAATCAATAGGTGTTTCAGTGTTTCTATTGTCGGTCAATGATACCATTAATTCATTCAATCCAACGAAATCAATTTCAATATATAAAACTCAAATTGGGTCCAATGGACAATTCACATTCTCGGCTTTATCCAATGGTCGATATCGGATCTTTGCCATACAGGACATGTTCAAGGATGGTCTCTATGATATTGGCACAGATGGTTATGCAATGTCATCGAGAGATATAACTGTTCCTGAGAATAATGCACCGGTAATGATGAATATCTCGAAGCCAAAGGATACCACAGCTCCCCTTGCCATGCAGGCATTTTTACAAGGTCCGGGTTTCATTGAAATTCGTTGTTCTGAAATCATGCTTGAACAAAGCATCAATGCTTCGCAATTCATCCTTGTTTCCAATGATGGAACAAAGCAGCAATCTCGTGCTGCATATTCTTTTCCGGGGAGATCTACTTCGATAATGATCGAACATGATACATTAATGGCTATCAAAGAAGTACGATTGAATGCAGAGATTGCACAAGCAACCGATAGCTCCGGAAATCAATGCAGGGATGGATTAAGATCAACAGAATTGCTCAATGCCGAAATACGATCGAAAACTCCGAATATCTTTTCACTTTCGGTGAAGGATAGTTCAGTCATCGACATTATGCCCATCATTGAACTGGTTTTTTCACATTCATTTGAATCTGATTCTTTGCCTGCAAGATTGACTCTTCGAGATGGAAAAGGATTAATTCCACTTTCAATCAGAAAAGTCTCTGATAATCATGTGTCCATATCAACCATGCAACCATTGCAACCGGATGCATGGCATACATTGAGAATCAATACAAAAGGGCTTAAGGATAAAAGAGGCGCACTCTATGCAGATACTTCAATCATATTGCAGTTAAAATCAATTGATAGCAGATTATTTGGTTCTATCAAAGGTGAGATTCGCGATAAGACGAAAGGTGGTCCTTATATCATATCGATGAAGAGTGATAAGGGAAAAACCATCACAAGAAGCATCGAACAATCCGGTTTATTCACAGTAAACGATATTCCATCTGCTTCCTATATGATTCAGATCTTTGAAGATAAAAACAAAGACGGAGAATATGATTTTGGATCAATAGCTCCATTTCGATATTCGGAGCGTTTTACTACATTGAAAGATTCAGTCACTGTTCGTCCTCGTTGGACGATAGACGGCATATTATTACAATTCAGAGAACCATGAAACACACATTCATTGTCAGCCTATTTTTTACAGCATGCATAAGCATGTTTGCAGACACGCTCACGGTCAATCAAGCAATTTCGCTTGCACTTGAGCAATCATATGCAATCAAGATTGCAAAAAATGAAGCACAGATTGCGGAAGTAAACACCGGCTATGCCGCGGCAGGCATGCTACCAATCATCAGTGCATCGGCAGGACAGGAAGGTGGGGTGAACACGATCAATCAATCATTGCTGAGTGGGCAAGAGATCATTAGAGAATCAGCCGGAAATACAGGAACGAATGTCGGCATAGCATTGAATTGGACACTCTTTGATGGTTTTGGCATGTTTGCATCCTATGATCGTTTACAAGCTTTGAAAGAAGTCGGCGAATTACGATTGCGCGCATCCATGCAACAAACCATAGGATCTGTTTTGAGGTCATATTGCGCAATGGTTCGCAATCAGTTATTGATTCGTGCTGCAATTGAAAGAGTCGATCTTTCACGAGAAGGTTTGCGTCTTGCTTCTCTCAGATATTCAGTAGGGCGATCAGGTGAACAAGAGCAATTGCAAGCCAGCGTTGAATTGCATGCAGATAGCACCGCACTCATGCGATTGCAAGAACAGTTACGACAATCCCGCTTGCAATTGAATAATGCTATCGGGGGTTATAAAGACACACTCTATGTAGTCAGCATGGATTTTCCTTCATTTGAGATTAATGATGATATTCTCAATGGCAATCTTATTCATTTAAGGAATCCCGAATTGTTGGCAGTTAAAACCGGGACTATTGCAGCAGATGCAATGCTGAAACAAATGGAAGCAAGGGCATATCCCAGATTATCACTCAATTCCGAATATAATTTCAATCAAGCTAGCAATGATGGATCCTTTGTGACATCAAGCCGAGTCAGAGGTGCAAGTTTCGCCCTCACCGCTCAGTATTCATTATTGGATGGATTTAGACTTGGGCAGCAAATTGAATCAGCAAACATCGAGAAACAAAACACAGAACTTCAAACCGCTCAGATTCTGGATAATCTCATGGCTTCGCATGCAATTGCAAAAGGAGCATACCATACAGGAACATCAATCGTCACTTTGCAGGAACAAAATATTTTGCTGGCGGAAAAGAATGCGAATATTGCACTTGAACGATATAAGCAAGGTGCTTTGAGCAATTTTGATTTTAGAATCTCTGCACAGTCTGTCTTTGATGCCAGATCAACACTAGCACAAGCACGTTTTGAAAAAGCAATTTCTGCTTTGGATCTTCTACTCCTAACCGGCACGCTTCAAGATATTCTCAAAAAATGATGAAACGATGCAATGCTCATATAGTGTATTGGATTTGCAAATTCCTTTCGGTATGGAGTACAGGAATTGCTGAAGAGTATTATCCCAAAGTCTATACAGCAAGGGGAAGAATCGATGAACAAACAGTGCATGTTGATAAACGTTTCGACAGAATAATCAAAGTCAAACGCTCTTCTTTGCTTGCCGATGGCAATTCGCAAGTATATATATCAAACACGTTTTCATCAGAAAAAGGATCGTCACTTTCATTTCCCTATGCCATTCAGGATATCATATCAATTGATAAACAGCATTGTTTGATTTCAATTGATAGGCAAAGTCCAAGAGTATTACTCATTGATTTGCAAGGAAATGTACTATCCTCCATAGATCTTCCATTTTCTTCAAATAGAAAGAAGTCCATGTTTCTTGGCATTCATGACTCATTGGCCTTCATTGCTCAGGATGACAATGTATTTGGCATCTCATTTACAAAGAATATATTGACTTCAAGATTATTGGCCGATCAAACGCTTGCCATGCAGCATATTGCAAATGGATTTCATTGCATACGCAAAAGTGGTGGTGGGCATGTATTGAGAACTGTGAATGACAAAGGAGATATCATTCGGGAAATCCCCTTTTCACCTTTGGGAGTTTCATATAGCATACATTCTTCCAATTATGCCATTTTGGTGCTTTCCACAGCCACCGGAACAAGTACAAATGCTTTTCTGCTTGATATAAAGACAGGAAAGCAAACCATGATGTTTTTTCCCGGAACAATGAAAACTATCGCCATGTGGGAAAAAGACTCAATACCGATGATTTCATGGCTTACAGAAAATGACAAAAGCGAAAAGACAATCAATATCAAACAACAAGGCGGATCAACCACATCAATTACCATTCCCGGTTTTTTTACAAAAACATTATCTGCATCCGGAAATGGAACAACTTTACAATATCTATTCGACAATGGTATATGTCTGATCAATTGCAATGCTCTAGCAATAGAAAGTGCATCACGTATAGGAAACATGAGGGATTTTTCGGATACTGATCCTCAACTCATAATGTTTAAATCAGACAACATCATTGTATCACCAAAAGGATATATGATGCTCAGTATGTTAGAAGATCCATTTTGGTGGCTACGCCGATTTGCGGAGACTTCAGGCAAACTGATTTTCTTGATTTTGATATGCATTGTGATATTCCTGTTCTATCGGCATTATTCCAGACAAAAACGATTTTTGGAAGCCGGACTCGAGTTAAGCGGCATGGGTCTTATTCTATATCTCGATGATGAAGGACGCTTGAGCAAAGTAAATTCAACAGCCAAATCAGTTCTGCAGCTATCTTCAGATGTACCGCTTCTTAGGCCAATCAGATACTATGTGAATAAGCAGCACATGACAGAATTATTGAATTTCTTTCAAGAAGCTTTCCAAACACGTAAACCGATGCAACAGAGAATCACCTTGATAGAAGGTGATTCGATAAAAGAATACATTTGGTCAACAACACCATTATTTGGTTTTGCAGGAACCTTTGCCGGATGCATTTTTTCCGGTATCGACATTACGGCAGAATTGGAAAAGAAAAGACTTACAAATTGGGCGCAATTGGCCCATGATATGCAAACAAATCTCTCCATCATTCTGCTGAACGCGCAGCAATTGCAAATCATCGATGAAAAAAATGTACAAAGGCAAAAGAAGA
Source organism: Ignavibacteria bacterium (assembly GCA_016873735.1). Lineage (GTDB taxonomy): Bacteria > Bacteroidota > Ignavibacteria > Kapaibacteriales > UBA961 > UBA961. The sequence goes on from VGWD01000018.1 coordinate 27,874, forward strand.
TCTTGGGTCAAATCACACTTCTCATGCAAAGAGTTCGAGACATTGTCACCGTTGGACGTGATGAGGATGCGCAATTATCTCTGAATGATGCCTTGGTGATTTGTAGAAATGCCATTCAAGAATTTGATGATCAATTATATCCTAATGCTCATTTGAGTTATGGTGGAAAACAAGTCATGTTTCTTTGTGATCCCATGATATTGACCAGAGGTCTTCGAAATGCAGTTGAAAATGGAATAAGGGCATTACAAAAAGAAGAAGGGAAAGTTGATCTCAGTTGCACTTTCGATGATAATAATGTCTATTTCAGAATCAAAGATTCGGGTATTGGCATGGATGAATTCACTCGTGTCAATATGATGAAGCCCTACTTCACAACAAAAAGAAGTCATGGCGGATATGGCATAGGAACAATGGTGATGCAAAAAGTTGCTGAGCTTCATCATGGTCGCATAGACATCATTTCTGAACCGGGAAAAGGCACTGTGATCACGTTCACCATTCCCAAAATCATTTCCGAGTAAGCAGAATTGCAGTGATTCATGGTAGATATTGCTATGGCAAATGGCATAATGCAATTGAGTAAGTTACCAGCAAGTCAAGCAGTTAATTCTTAACATATATCCTATTATCATGACAATCATACCTGCACTTACCGGAATACGAGCTTTGGCTGCAGGTGCTGTCTTTTTCGGTCATGTATTCCAGCAACATCATCATGAAGTTTTGCCCATATTCAAATATGGCTGGATGGGTGTCAATATGTTTTTTGCATTAAGTGGGTATCTATTTTATCATTTATATGCAGATTCAATTGAAGACCATTCATTTTCATGGAGACGATATCTTTCAAAGAGATTCATCAGAATTTATCCTCTCACGATATTTGTTACAGTATTAACCATTGCGATCTCTCCATCGACCTTTGAATTTTTAGATATACTCTCTCATTTGACATTGTTGCACGGCTTTATCCCGGATTATAGATTATCACTCAATACTCCCATGTGGACATTGACAGTGGAACTATGTTTTTATCTTATAGCACCGATATTGATTACATATGTAACGGCTTTGTACAGAGAAAAAACAAAAGGCATACAACAGGCGGGTACATTGTCTGCAAATTCATTCATTGTCTTATTTGCACTAGCTCTATGGGTTCTCATCGTAGCTAGTTGCAATGGTTTCACTCAATTTTATCAGAATATCACTTTTTTCTTTACCGGGTACTGGGATAAGGGCGCAGGTACGCTCACCATCTTCGGAAGACTTGATGATTTTTTTGCAGGAATGTTGATTGCAGGTTATGGCAGAAGCATCAAAAAAGTATTCGTGAAAGGTGACGTATTGGTATTGCTTGGAGCCATTATCATGGGCTCGGCTTTGACTTTCACGGAAATGCAAGGTGGCTCTGATTTGGTAGGCAAGCATAAATTATCTGATTTCGTATATCCTTCTCTTGCGCTTGGCTCTTCAATCATCTATTTGGGATTGCATCGAGGTGGATATATTGCCAATATTCTGTCTTCACGTTTCATGGTATTGCTTGGCAATATATCTTTTGGACTATATCTCATCCACTTCATCACATTGCCCGGCTATGCTCAGGCAGCTTTGGAAACACAAGTATACATTGAATCAAAGGGATTAGGGATTACATTTTCGGGTATTCTGAATTATGTATGCTATTCCGTCTTGGCTTATGCATCATATCTTTTCTATGAAAAACCAATAGGTATATTCTTATCAAAACGCATGTTATCAAAGTAGGGATTTCAATTTTCGACGAGGGGGTAATTTCATGTATCAATATTCCAGTCACCGGACTGTTGCTGTGTCCACTCACATCTACATTTTCCTTATCTCATTGTTATTGTGTGTAATGAGCCGTATATCGGGTCAAACTCCTCCCTATTCTTGGGGATTCTATCATCGTGCTGAACCATTGGTGAATGCTCATCCGCATGATTATTTTCATGCAACAGGAGAACAAATGCCATTTTCAGGCATTGGAGCTTTTTCCATTCAACCAAGAAGCATACTTCCAAAAACACTATTTCATCTATATGCTTTTCATGATGATATCACACATCACTTGAATGGTCATTCGGCAGTACTGCGATTGCAAACAGCCGGCAAGTCAACAAATGAAAGACCCGAGCATAAAACTTCTTCAATAGAATTCAGAGTGGGAGAAATTTCACATCCCTTTGGTTTGGAGGAGCAAGTATGTGCATTGCAAAATGTGGAGTCAAGTCGAAAAGTCGGTTCATCACATGCATTGCCAAAGCAACGTGGATTATCCATTTCCGTACAGAAACAAGGAAAATCAGGCACAGAGCAAGATGGCATGCTCGATGCATTATATGTATTCTCCGAACGCAGAACCGGGTTGATGGGTCAGGCACTGAATGAATGGTATCCTAGAATCGGCATTGGCAATGCTCAACCACTCGAACATCTTCAACTTGGAAGCAAATTTACATTTCATGCCGGTGGGGCCAGCAGAATTGGTGATAATATCTATTATGACATGCATGAACAACAATCAAAACGCATAGTGCATGGGGCTGCCTCATCTATTGGCATGCATCAAGGAAGCATCATCTTAAGTAATGCATTACCTGGAACAATAAGCGAACCGGTCAGTTTTGAATGGGGTGACATACATACATTGCGTGGAATAGAAATAGATTCCCATAATGGCATGAGCATTGGAAAGCGATATCCTCAAACAACATTGGATATCATGTCGAGAACTAGTGATGAACAATCCGGAGCCCTAAGAATTCAAAATAGCAATCATTCCACTTTATTATATCTCACTTCTCACGGATCATTGGGAATTTACAATGCACAGCCAAAAGAACGAGTGCATATAGGTGAAACCTTCACGATTCATGCTGGAGGGGCCAGCGTGCTTGGTGACAATGTCTATGTAGATTCAGTGCCAAAATCAATTCAATCCGGCAGAACAGCATCATTGATCTTCCAAGATGGATTGATTCAATTAGCCAATACTGATTCGAATCCTGCAAATAGTCAAATCTCATATCGATCACTCCCTCTGCAAGACAATACAGTCCGAGGATTGATCATTGAGAATAAGCAAGGACATTGCGGAATTGGCATAACATCACCCAAAGCAAGACTGGACATACTTGCAACTCCGCTTGATACATTCTCTCCGGCATTGAGAGTTGCAACAATTGACCAAGAGGCGTTTTTCACGGTCAATGGACAAGGAAATGTTGGAATAGGCATTCCGGACCCAAAACATATGTTACAAGTTGCCGGAAATGTCATGATCGGAAAACAATGGAATGATGCACCCGAATGTTCTGCAATCGAACATAAACTAATTGTTGATGGCGCAATTATCGCAAGAGAATTACTGATTACCAGTGATTATTGGGCAGATGAAGTATTTGAAGATTCATATCAATTGATGACATTGCACGAATTGGAACGCTATATCAAGACAAATAAGCATTTACCGAATATGCCCACCGAATCAGAGATTCATGATTCAGGGATGAATGTCTCGAAAGTCACGGTTGCATTATTGAGAAAAATCGAAGAATTGACATTACATGTACTCACGTTGAACAAAGACATTGCCAGAATGAATAGCATCATCGATACATTACCATTCAATGATTAAGGGGGAATATCATGAAAGCGCGCTTACTGTTTTTGACCGGACTTTGCTTATTCTTTCAATCCGGTAGGGCTCAAATATACTATTGGGATATTTCTTATGGGAAAAACTTGATTGGTCCGGAATCTGCTCCTGCGGCCATGGCAATCTATGATGATGCATTGTATATAGGCGGACAATTCAGACGACTGAATAGCAATACACAGGACATATTGCAAACCGGATATATCGCATTCATGAAAAATGGAAAATGGAATGGCCTTAATGGCGGCGTGAATGCTCCCATTACTGCAATGTGTAGCGGTTCGAATTCTATACTCCATACAGCCGGTCCATTCTCAAGATGCATCGATGCTCAATTGCAAGGCATCGCTTCATGGAATGGAATGCGCTGGTCTGCAATCAAAGGATTATCGGCAGGAAGCATCAATGCACTTATCACTCATGATAATATTCTGTATGCCGCCGGAATATTTGATACAATAGGACATGTTCCTGCTGCTTCAATCGCGGCATTGATTCAAGGAGAGTGGCATCCGTTAGGACATGGTTTTAAAAAAACAAAGATGAATCCAACGTCAAATCTGCTACCGGAAATCAAAGCACTTGCAAAACATAATGGCTACATATATGCCGGAGGGGATTTTGATACCGCCGGGATTATACCGGCGCAAAATATAGCATACTGGGATGGAATTCGATGGAACAGCATGGGCCCCGGAATTCAGGGTGAAGTAGATGCCATAACCGTACTCAATAATGGTCATGTGATAGTTGCATCAACAATCACAAAAGGCAATGTAATTTTGCCCGCAAATCTAATGTCATGGAATGGGAATAAGTGGAAGGAGCTTGGACTTCCACCGGGATGTATTTCCATCAATGCACTCGAAACAGATGGCAGACAGATTTTTGTGGGAGGTGATTTCATCATGGATTCAACACGCAATGACTATGGTTTGGCGATATTGGATGAATCTGGTTTCAGAAGCTTGGGGGGAGGTGTAAGAGGAATCATCACAAAATTGCTGTATGACAATGGCACATTGTATTGCGCAGGCAACTTTCTTAGAGTAGCAGATTCGATGGCTTGCAGAAATGTAGCCGCATATGTGTTTGAACAAAAAGCAGAACCAAACAAAAGCACATCAACATCTATTTCTATATATCCAAACCCAAATCAGCAAGATTTTGTCTCTATTTCTTTCAAATTGGAAGATGCCGGACAAGTTGAATTATGTCTTACAATGACAGATGGAAGAGTATTGGAATGCTTCGCTCAAGGAAAATATGAAAAAGGAATCCATGAAATCACAAAGGTGCTTCATGATGGAATTCCATCGGGTCATTATCAGTGCATGTTGAAACATAATGGACAAATCATATCGGTGCCAATGAACATCATACATTAATCAAGGGAACATATATGTTTGGATTGTACAGCAATAAGAGCTTTGCATGTATTTGCATTTTCGTATTCTTCTGTTTCATGAAACAAAACATGCTTGCTCATAAAGAACCAACACATCAATACATCATCAGAGAAGCATATGCTTTATTGAAAAAACATATTGGTACATCAATCCCTGAATTCGACACCTATATACTCGGATTGAATGGTCTTGGACGAGAAGGAGAATTTGATGATGGACATGTGAATCCATGGTCATATACAACCGTGTGTGGCGGAGCATGGAGTGAAGATCATCATGATCCTGTGCGGAATATGCATGAGATTGAATTACTCTTCAGAAAAGGCATGTTTACAAGCATCAATCATTTTTGGGACCCTGATAACCATGCAAACGGTTTCAATAATCAATTTGAATTACATCTGCCATGGAATCCATGGCCTACAGGAGTTTTGGAATGGAATGCATGTTCACTTGCCAGAACATATCTCTCTGATTATGAACATGATTTGATGGCATATAAAAAAGCAATGATCTATCTATCAAGCAAAGACTATTCACCTCGTTTGCATGAAACATTCACTATGCATCATAATGGCAAGGAATATCCTTCACCGGGTGCATTTAATTTCTCGCTCTTTGATTGGTATCATGGAAACTTCTCCTATGATGATGATGGTATTGAATCAAGAAAAAAAGAATTCATCTATTCAATCATTGGGAGGATTGTACATTTGCTTGGAGACATGAGCATTCCAGCTCATGTGAAATGTGATGAGCATGGTCTTTGGCATGATCCATATGAAGATGCAATGAATTATGTTGAATGGGAAGGAAACAAAGAATCTCCGTGCATAGACATGGATAAAAATATCCCGGCTTCACCACAAAGAGTTGAATTTTGGGATCATGAAAAAGTCTTTTCTGAAAAAGGTTCCATCGTACTTCCTTCATGCACCATGTTTACAGAGAATCCTTATTGGACATACTTTTACAGCATGGCACAAATCTCGGATCACTTTGCAAGCAACCGCTTTAATGGAGATGATGAATATCTACCTATAGGCGAAATCGCATCAATCATCAATTCTTCCGAGAATGGTCCGACAATCACACATTTTATTAATGGACTGCCGGAACTTAGCGGATATGCTAGAGATGAGTCACAACTCAATGCCATTCGAGACATGACATTCCCTTATGTGATAAGGGCAACAGCAGGATTGCTTTACAATATTGCATTGGAATGTGCATTGATAAATCCAAAAGGATCGCGATGTCCTACAATGCTTGCAATCAATAATGGAATCTTGAATGCCCCTAGATATAGATTTGAAGCTTCCGACAGCATCATTGTTGGAGACAAAGTTCGACCGCTATTCATCTCATCATCTGCGGGACCGATACAATTCAGAGCCGGAAAAACCATACGATTCGTTCCTGGCATGCATGCTCGGTCCAAATCTACTGTCCATGCTACAATTGAGGAATGCACAAATTGCTATGATGATCCTCCAGGACAATTCATAAAACAAAAGAATGAACATGTTATTGAACTAAGTCCGGAATTTGATGTCCTGTTTTCGTGGAATAATCAAAGCATAAGCAATTGCTGCATGTCCGACCCAATCATTTCTTTGACTTGCATGAATGAAAAGGAACAAACAGTCTATGCTTCATCAACCGGTGATTTAATTTCCGAACAAGATATCAATGAGTGGATTCATACCCAACAGAGCGGACTTTACAAGATTCACCTTGAAAGCAAAAGAGGAAGAAAAGAGATAAGAGTCATAGCTAGATTATAGGACTGATTCTGCCAATGCAATTGCAATTCGGTCCGCGGGAATCAAATGGACTCCATCAAATGTGCGAGAGAGTTTTGCGACATTCCCCTTTGGTAACAATACGCGAGTAAAACCGAGTTTTTGGATTTCAGACAATCGTTGTTCTATTGATGAAATTGACCGAACTTCGCCTGTCAATCCGATCTCTCCCATGATGACCATGTCTTTTTCCAATGGATTGTCTCTTAATGAACTCACAAGTGCTGCTGCCATTGCCAAATCGACCGCAGGATCATTGAGTGTCATGCCTCCTGCAATATTGACAAATACATCAACTTCACGAAAGCTGATGCCAAGTCTCTTTTCCAATACTGCAATGATCATCTGCAAACGTCGATTGTCAAAACCGGTGGCTGTCCTTTGAGGATTGCTATACCCCGTGGAGGTTACCAATGCCTGTACTTCAATCAATAAAGGCCTCGTTCCTTCGATGGTGGCAACAATGGCAGTACCGGATTGATTGTCTGTTCTTTGGGATAAGAATATCTCCGAAGGATTTGGCACCTCGCGCAATCCTTGTTCATCCATATCAAAAATGCCTATCTCATTTGTCGAGCCGAATCGATTCTTAACAGCTCGCAGAATGCGATATGAATATGTTTTTTCACCTTCGAATTGAAGAACTGTATCAACTGTGTGCTCAAGAACTTTGGGACCTGCAAGAACACCTTCTTTTGTCACATGACCAACAATGAAAATTGCAGTACCTGTTTTCTTTGCGATTTGCATCAGTAACGATGTGCATTCGCGTACTTGCGTTATGCTTCCGGCAGTTGCGTCAATATTCTCGCTTCTTGATGTCTGTATGGAATCTATGATTGCCACGCTTGGCTTTAAAGTTTTGATTGCCGCTGCAATTGTATCAATGTCAGTTTCAGCCATTACTTGCAGAGTATCGGGAATATTCTGCAATCGCGATGCACGCAATCTGATTTGTTGCAATGACTCTTCACCTGTCACATACAATGTTTCATCCGGAATAAGATGCCTACACATTTGCAACATCAATGTTGACTTTCCAACTCCGGGATCCCCGCCCACTAAAATCAATGATCCGGGAATGATGCCGCCACCAAGCACTCTGTCAAATTCAAGAATACCTGTGGTGATGCGCTTGTCTGACAATATCTCTACTGATCCCAATTGTTTTGCAACAATACCGGATGAGCCGGACTTCTTTAAAGAAATAGACTTTTGATCCGAAACCGTTTCTTCAATGAAGCTATTCCATTCACCGCAATTATGACATTTCCCTTGCCAGCGAGAACTGACGGCTGAACATTGTTGGCAAACAAATCGCGTACGTATCTTCACAACAAACCGCTCCAATTTTTCTGGAAATTAGTCAATTCCGAGGATAAGTCCGTGCTGCAAATCCACCACGGTCTCAACAAGAAAGAACTTCCGTATCTTTGTACTATCACACTGTCTAAGGTAAATGATGTTTCAAGGATTTGACAATAAGGCCTTTCAATTTCTCAAGCATCTCAAGAACAACAATTCAAGAGAATGGTTCACTGAGAATAAATCCATTTATGAAAACGCCCTGCGTGAGCCATCAAAGTTATTACTGAACGAGATTGATCAGCTTTTCATAAAGCATCGATTACCCTATGAAGCAAATCCTAAGAAATCATTGTTTCGGATAAATAGAGATACACGATTCAGCAAAGACAAAACGCCATATAAAACAAATGTGGGTATAACATTTCCGGTTCATCGCAAGCAGGATCATATAGTACATGCAACAAAAACCGAAAAACCAGGCATGTATCTGCACATTGAGCCCGGAGCTTGTTTTATTGCAGGCGGTTTGTATATGCCAGATGGGCAACAATTGAAATCAATTCGAGAAAGAATAGAATCAGATTGGACCATTTTACACAAGATTCAACAACAACGTGCATTCAAAAAAGAATTTCCGAAGGGACTTCTTGGAGAAAAGCTAAAGACGATGCCAAGAGGCTATGACCCCGAGCATCTGGGTAAAGAGTATTTACGAATGAAACAATTCATCGTAATGGAAAGCATTCAGGATTCTGCGGTAAAAAGTGATACACTAATCAAAGCATTACTTGCAAAAGCAAGCGCAATGTCTGCATTGATTGTGTTTCTTGATGAAGCGATTACAGATTAAGAATCCCCTGAATCATCTTCCAACATGGAAAGAGCATCTTCGACTGTCGGTGCATGCTCAAAAAGCCAATCTAATTGAGAGATGCGGAGCAAACTCATGATTCTGTCACTTGCTCCAACAAGAATCACAGGAGCCTCATATTCATTCATTTGTCTGTGCGCAAGTAGCAAAGCACCCAAACCGGCACTGTCACTTTGCTTGACATTTGAAAGATCGATGATCAATGCCTCAACATCAGGTTGACAAAGAATGAGAAATTCAGCTTTGATTTCAGGAGCATTCTGCGCATCAAGAATATCTTCTTTTAATGTGAAGATCGTGATGGCATCCTGATGTTCTATAGAAAAACGCATGTTTGTTCCGATTGATAATATTCATGCAAAATTCAACAAAATGCGTGATTTGACAAAACAACGGCAATCTTATTCAGGCAATCATGAAGAGCCCGCAATCAATATGCATCATCCGACTCACTTCGCTGGGTGATATTCTCTTGCTAAGTCCTCTCATACGAGTGCTCAGGACAACTTGGCCTGATGCCCGTATAGACATGGTTATAGCCGAGCATTGTGCTGAAATCATGAGATTTAATCCCGGAATTGATAATCTCCATGTGATCAATACAAAGTCAGGTACACTTGATGTTCTCAAACAATGGTTGAATATCAAAAAAACGATGCCTGTTTATGATCTTGCTATTGATGTCCATGATTCAATTCGAAGTAGATTCATGCGTATTGGCCTAGCAAAAAAAACATGCGTTTATGATTCAGCAAGAACCTATAAGCGTGATTTGGTCAAAAACAAAACACGTATTCCCTTACAAACTGTAGTGCCTGTCCCAATTCGGTATTTCTCTGCTGTACAAGAATTTCCGGAGATACAACTTGATGACAAAGGATTGGAATTTTGGTTGGAAGAAGAAAGAGCACAATTATCATATCCCTTACATGCTTCTACATCACCCAAGCATATTCTCATTGCCCCCGGTGCAGGGCATGAAACGAAGCGCTGGCCGATGGAATATTTCACTGAGCTCATTCAATCCCTTAATAAGAGACATCCGGCACCAATAGCATTGATAGGTGGACCTGACGATGCGGCCCTATGCAATGAAATTCAAAAGTCCTCGAATGTTCATGTTGAACAATATGCCGGAAAGATGAGTCTTCATGAAATCGCTTCATTCATGGATTCGGCTTATTGTATCATCGGAAATGATTCAGGATTAATGCATGTTGCCGCTGCAAGACATATTCCCGTCTTCACCCTTTTTGGCAGTACAGTCCCTGAATTTGGATTCATGCCCTATCATACTCCCCATGAGATCATTTCTCTTGACCTTCCGTGCAAACCTTGCACGCATATAGGCAAAGAGAAATGCCCACTTGGACATTTCTCTTGCATGAAAGACATAACACCTGAAATGGTATTGAATCGCGTACTGAAGTTGATCGGAGATTAAAGACCGATCATATACTGAATGCCCAATGAAAATGAAAGCATTGTCCCATTCAAACTTTGAAGATTCGATGTTGGATAATATTCATCTTTGAATACTTTGCTTAACATCAATCCAATATGACCATTCACATTCAATTGCGAACCTCCTGAATTCATCACCGGATATGAATAACCCAGCCTTGGTTCAATGATCATGTTCATGCCATTTTTTCCATCACCAACAGTGACTGTCGGTGTCTGGCTTGAACCCTGAAAATATGACCATGTCTCTTCCTCTTCAATATCCTTTGTATTATTGTGTCGATGATAATTCATCGGCAACCCGATAGCCACACCCAATGTTGCATTTTCAAAATTGACTCCGGGCGTGATCATCAAATAATTGAATGTTCTGGAATATTCATTGACACCAGAAGTATAGGTATTCTTATAATTTGCGAGCGAGATATCTGCAGTTAGACCAACATTACCTTTCTTTTTGATCGGATGATATACGCTTAAGCCAAGATCAGGTACACCGGAAAAGGTCATTCCATGTTCTTCATTTCTGGAATCATTAGAAAATGAAGACATGCGAGACCATGCATGAACACCTATTTTGAAGTATTTTTTAGCAGGTGGTTCTTGAGCAATTGCGAAGTCAAAGAGACAACAGGCAGTGAGGATGGCAAAGAGAAATCTCATATCATGAACCTTTGGAAACATTGAAAATTGAAGTATTTTTGTGTTATGACAAAAATACACTCAAAAAGACAATTCACAATTAAATTTATGCTGTATTTTTGCTTTTGATTGAATCTATTATCCTACAAAAAAATATGTTGATACGGGGAAATCGCACATGAATATCCAAAGAGTAGTAATCGTAATATTGGTATTGACAATGCAATCACCATTGGTCAAGTCTCAAGGATTTGATTGGGTATACTCATGGAATTCTCCTTTCAAAACTCCTACCCTATTCATTGGTGGTTATATAGGTACCGGAACATCAACTGAAACCATTGGAAAAAACTCATTTTCCGAAGTGGTTGCTTGTTGCGCTTTCAATGATGGTACAGGAAAGGCATTCCGAGTGGGGTTCAATGCTGAATATTGGATCCTCGGGGATTATTCAATTCAAGCACAGGTGGGTTATGCATCCGAATCAATGGAATCGAGAAGTGAAAGCAAACCCAGCACCATTCTTGTCCGAGAAAATGACAGGCATGTCCCAAAAATAATGAATCGTACTTATTCATTGTCGAACTCCGGATCCACTCTCGACATCGGATTCATCGGCAAGAGAAGATTGTTTTCAACTCATGTTTCAATTGCAACCGGTTTTTCCCTTTCCATGATCATGCCGAAATCAAATGAAACAAAGGTCACAACTGAGTACTCATTGGAATCATCAACCATTGAATCGAAGTCATATCCCACAATTATCCCTGATGATAATATCATCCGATCTTCCGTTCTTATCAGGCCTTTGATTCGATGCGAGTATGATCTTTCATTGGCAAAAGGGATCTATGCCAAACCATTTATCCAAACAGACTATACAATCAATTCTCGTGTGACAAATTCTGATCCTTGGCGGTCCTTGACAATAATGGGCGGGATTGCCTTCATGTTTGGATCATGAGGCATACAATCAACTGTTCGTTCATACGTTATAGCCGCGGATTCAATACATTCTATTCTCATGAATTTCATCATCACGCTTTGCATCATTACCCTTTTCGGCTTCTCGGAATCAATGGCTCAACCCAAGCTGGAAGTCATTGGAGGAAGTACATATGATTGGGGAAAAGTCCCATTTTCAAAAGGGCCTCTGAAAGGTTCCATCAAATTGAAGAATACCGGCAATCAACCATTGAAAATAAACGAAGTAAAGCCGGGATGTGGCTGTACTACAGCACCATTGGACAAGAAATATCTTAAACCGGGTGAGTTTGCAACCATGAATGTCACGCTTAATCCGGGATCAAGCTCAGGTGAATTGGTCAAGGGTTTAACCATATCAAGCAATGACCCCAAAGTCCCCATTAAAGCCGTAACACTCAAAGCATATATCATCAAACCAATTCAAGTATTGCCTCAGCCCTATATTGCGATCCCGCAGTCCAAAGTTGGGACAAACTCTGATGCAACCATAACTTTGAAGAATACAACCGACATTCCAATCAAAATAACCCAATTCATTCCATCCAAAGGAATTACGGTTCTTTCAAAGGCCAAGAACATACCTCCGGGAGGTCAGATTACGGTTCCAATTCGTGTGAAACCAACAGCGAAAGGGTATTGGAATGGCTCAATAACGTGCAAAACCAATCATCCCGATCTGGCCGAGATGGATGTGATTGTCTATGGCAATGCTTTGTAATTCTGGATTTTCCGTATTTTTGAATAATTTATTTTTCCGGTTTTTCACCGTTTAAAGACAGGTGCACACATGAAACGATATACCGCTATATGCTTGGCTCTGCTTGTTTGCGCAGGGACATTTGCATTTGCACAACCCAAAATCACCATCATTGGTGGAGATACACAAGATTGGGGCAAAGTAAAACCAAAAGATGATCCTTTGAAGGCTACAATCAAGATCAAGAATGAAGGCAATGAAATGCTGAAAATAACTGATGTTCGTCCCGGTTGTGGATGTACAACAGCTCCACTTGACAAAAAAGAACTCAATCCGGGTGAAATGGCATCGATGGATGTCACATTGAAACTTGGAGCAACTTCCGGCATGATGACAAAGAGCATCACAATCAGCAGCAATGACCCTCAAAATGCTACAAAGGTCTTATACCTTAAAGCTGATGTGGTCCGTCCGATTCAGATTCTTCCCACACAATATTTCTCATTTGGAGAAATGACTGTTGGGACAAAGTCCGAAGCGAAGCTCATCATAAAAAACACTTCAACTCAGGAAATAGTATTGTCCGACTTCGAGACTGTTGCAGGAATCAGCTTGAATTTAACGAAACCAACAACCATTCCGGGTGGCGGAGAAGTTGAACTCATCGCAAAAGTAACACCGAATGAAAAAGGATATTTCAATGGTGTGGTTAAAATGAAAACAAATCACCCTGACTATTCTTCTCTGGACATCATTGCTTATGGCAATGTGAAACCATCAGTGGTAGACCCAAAGTGATATGACGCATATACAATGAAAAAGGCGACCATTGGTCGCTTTTTTTTTAGAGTATGCGGATATGTCCAATGATGGGTAATGGGTTCATCTTTCCCTGAAGAACATTGATGATTCCAATGATCGAGAAGATGATGGCCGAGAAATATGCTATTCCACTGATTAGCCCATCAAATGGCAGAAATGGAATATAGCTCACCACTCCGGAAATCAGATAGAGCAAGAATACATTCAATCCTTGCTTTGCATGAAACTTTGCATAAGATGAATCTCCCCCCAACAACAGTGGGATGAGAATCAATATTCCAAGATATGAACATATAGCTTTCCATTTGTTTGCGGCTATATCCGCAGGGTCTGCATAGGAAAGTGATTCATTGTCAAAAGCATTCATGATGCAATAACTCCAAGATTGTGTATGCCAAGATACATGAAACATCGAGGATTAGCAAACCGCTCTTGTTGTATTGTTGATTTTTCGCGAAGTTTGTCATTATCACTTAATCATAGCGGTCTTTCCATGGAACGGTTTCAATCTTTTGGTCAACTTCTTTTACGATTGGTCATTGGCTCTTCTTTTGCCTTTGCAGGAATCGTCAAAATCGGCACTGCAAATCCAAAACCACCTTCATTTGCTTTGACTGCAAATCTCCCAATTGCTTTATTCGGCATTGCACTTCCATGGATTGAATTGATTTGCGGACTCGCATTGCTCATTGGCATGCAATTGTCCGATCCTAGATTACGCACTCTTGCAAAAATGTTGATTGGATCAATTTTCATCGCAGCGGCAATTGATAAAATTGCCAATCCGGACGCATTCGCAAAAAGCATCAACAATTTTCATCTTCTTCCCTATGCTGCACTTAATATTCCGGCTTTGATTTTGCCCTGGGTGGAATTGATTACGGGTGGCATGCTTATCTTTTCATACAAAGAAAAGGCAGCATCATTTCTCATATCGGGCATGTTGATAGTGTTCATCATCGCAATTCTGACTGCAATTGCGCGAGGCTATAATATTGATTGCGGATGTTTTGGTGAAAGCTCACCTGCCGCGGCAGCTGAAGTGACAAAAGTCGGATGGGCAAAAGTGCTCGAAGATACACGTTGGCTCATTGCCTCTTTGTTCATCTTCCTCACATCTACCGCTCCGGGAAGTTCAGAGGAATAAATGTCTCATTGGCTCATAGTTGGTCTGGGAAATCCGGGAGAACGCTATCATTTCACAAGACACAATATTGGAAGAATGATTGCGGAAGCTTTTGCAGAAACAAAACGATTGCAATTCAAAAAAGGTCGAGGCAATTGGTTGGAATCTGAATGTACTGTAAAAGGGGAAAAAGTATCACTCATGCTTCCGGAAACATATATGAACAATTCCGGACAAGCCGTTGGGGAATTCATTCGCTATTATAAAATTCCAACCGAACATGTGATCATGCTTGTGGATGAGTATAATTTTCCTGTTGGTAAAATGCAGTTGAAACAGGGTGGTTCCGATGGAGGTCATAATGGTACATCATCGATGATGGCTCATATAGGGCCGGCATTTTGGCGATTCAGATTCGGAATAGACAAACAGTTTGGACCCGGGGAAATGGCAGATTATGTACTCGCACCATTTCGGCAAGATGAAATCGAGCAAAGAAACAGGATGATTGAACGTGGAGTAAAAGCGCTGAATCTGTTTCTATCCGGAAATCCTTCCAGAGCACTTCAACAAATCAATGCGGATAAAGAGTTATAACACTTCAAGTAGGAATGAGATTTGCACCATGCCTTCCATCGTATTCGGATATTTGATTTCTTGAACTGCTTTTAATAAACATTCATCCACTTCAGGAATATTCAATTCAGAATCCGCAAGTGAAATCTCCGTGATAACCCCTTCCTCCCCGTAAATCACAAGTATTTGCACTGTGCCCTGCAAATGAAAATACTTTGGAAGAGCTTCTGCATAACATCCAAGCATAGTTGACAATTGCTGTTCCACAGAAAGTTTATATGCTTCAAGAATGGCATTATCGGTAACTTTTTCAGTCATTACAGATCCAACACTGATCAAGCCCTCCTCATCATGCGCTCCGGCATCTTGATAATTGCATGCCGCTTCCACCTCAACTTCATTTGTTCTGGCAAGTTGCATACCGGAAGAACTTGTTACCATTGTTCCACCGATGGACAAATTCAAGGGTTGATACATGATAGCGGGATTAAGTTTTTTTCCAATGACGCTTCCTACGATTCCAAATGCAGTATAAGGTGTTTGTACACCATAGCGTTTACCAAGTTTTGTGATTTCCGTAATGCGTTGATTGGTTCTTTCATATACATTGTAATCGATCAATAAAGCTATGCGCTGTTTGGCCCAAAGATATGGCAGAGCAGAATGTACACTTGACTGTTTTATTGAAGAAACATCAATTGTTTTTACAAAAGGAATGTCACCCATCATACCGGTGATCACTATGCGACCTTTGGGTTTACCCTTGAATTTTCCAAAAATCATGACAGGTCTTTCGGAATATAAATCCGGATAGCTTGCCGGTTCCAATTCAATTGCATTGAACCCGTCAAATCCCACTTTCAGTTTTGTCAATGAAGGATGTTGCAAGACCTTCACAATCTGTTCTGCCTGTGCATCCATCGCAGAATGAGATCCTCCGATGATCATGGGCTCAGACATCGTCAAACGAGAGATCGCATCAAAAAAACGTTCATTGTAATCTTTGCCTGTGGCAATGGCAAAGATATTTGCATCCTGCAATTGCTTTGAAACCTGCTCGAAAATATCTGTGCTTGCATCTACGAAACCATTTGAAAGAATGATGATCGTTCGCGCAGACATATTTTCCGAATGCGGCTGAGAGAGAATATTGGACAATCTGTCTATCAATGCTATTGATTCAAAGCCCTCGGTTTCCTGAACGCGATTGACATAGGCATTTGCTCGGGATATGACATTATCATTGCAATAAACAGAGGTATCGCTCAATTGTATATTCTCATTTCCATAGTGCTGAATATTGATGCGATCGCCTGCATATAATCCTTTGGAAAATGCCTTCCAGAAAGATGCCGCAGCACCCGTTTCCAACGATGAAGAATCACACAGAATGATATACTCATGCGCATGCATTGAATCACGCATTTTTTTAATTGTGGGCGGGTGAAGAGTGAGCAAAAAGAACTTGTCATTATTGTCTTCATAAAGCATCAAGTTCTCTCGTGGCTCTGCATTCGCAAATTGATATGATACCGATAGTTGTTCACCTACATATACTTTACTCAAAGTGCATGTGTATTCGCTTTCAGAATCTTTTACATCCATTCCCTTAGCTGTGCATGCATGCATCATGCCTCCCTTGCTAACTCTTACGATTGAAGAGAATCTTCCTGCAGGATAATCCGTCATTTCTGCAAAACTTGTATCACTGAATGTATCACGATAGAGGGGAACTACATCAAGAATCTTCAAGTAATAGGGCTTAAGTGGTTTTGGCAAGGAAAGAGTGTAAACACCTTCAACCGGCTTCATGATTTGTGTATAGCGTATCTCATAGTGTACAGTCATACCTGGTTGAATACCTGAGACATGCATTTGAAAAGCATTGGCCTCATTCCAATTCAAAAAGAAAGGATCAACTTTTTTCTTGGCTTGATCATATAATTCACGGACTTTTTCTTTATCCTGCATTTCTGCTTTATAAGATTGATTCCCCACTTTCACCAAGCCGCCATGAATCATGATGGAGGGATGCGCCGGCATGAGCAAGGATGCCTCAAGCGTCATTGTACCTTTGTATACGAAACTTTGTTTGATGATGCATTCCGTGATCACACCATTCACATGTGCTTGTATATGAGTAGAATCGGGAATGAGTGAATCAATGTCTGAAGCATCACTATTGACAATGAAACGCGGGAAAGGAATGTCTTGAGCCGATATTCGATTGGGCATCGAACACATGCACATGAACAAAAGCAGTATGTACAATCGGATCATAAAAATGCAAAAATGGGTTGAATTGCCGGACAAATATACCCATTCCGCATGGGAAGCCATTGATTTTGCCTGTTCTTCACACTCAAATTCTTATCTCCCAGTGGATATCTTGTGTTTTGGCATCAACTTCCATACGTATGATCGTTGATTCTTCCACTCTGCCATAAGCTCGAGAATAGACGGCAGGTAGGATTTCCCAAGCAAATCCTGAAAGTGAATTGAGAGTGATGGTATTTCCAAGCGGGCTTTTCAATTGAACCGTGCCGGCTTTTTCCTGACTTGCCTCTATGCCCGGAACGCAATGGAATTGAACGATTTTTCGAATCTCCACCGCACATGTATCATGCCCTTTGATTCCAAGTGGTGAACATATCATGCTGCGCATATGCGGTTCGCCATAAGCATGATGAATACCTCTCCAAACCGTATCATTGAACATGCCGTCTGCCTTAGCCTGATCCGGCTTCATCCAAAACAGCACATCTCCATGACCTTCAATCCAAGTGTTTTGTTCTTTACCGGGTATGATCAATGTAGAATGCATCGTGACTGATCTTCCTATATTTCTCATCAATGGAGAAGCCGTATACCAGAATGTTCCCGGATCACCAAGAAATTCTTCTCCTTGCACGCTGAGCACAAATGACAATTGATCATTATGTGCATGACCTCCCTTCCCTTTTTGTCCGGTTGAACCGGCCCGCATGATTGCAGTATATCGCTCTTGTTTGATACACCAAATACCAAAACCTGCATATGCATGCAACCGCGGATATGATTCAGAAAATGGAATCGGCAATAATGATGAATTCAATGGAGTATGTTCTTCGGGTTGAAAGATGGAAGACATTATCTGATATTCAATCGCTCCATTTCTCAAAAGAAATTCAGGCAATTGCATTTGCAGTGCTCCACAAATCAATCCCAGAGAAGTTCTATAATCCAATGTATCTATTATCCATTCATAGGGCTCATCTGCTTTTTTTGGTGGATACATGGAATCCACATCCGGTAATTCATATCGTGGATTGAGATTGATATATGTTTTTGGCGCATCGGATGCATCAACCCATGTTCCATGTGGCGTAATGCGTATGCAATAGCCACTATCATTATCTCCGATATTTGGTAGATGCATATCATCAATCAATACATGCACCATTCCTTCATAGGCCTTATGCACATGGTGTTTGATATCATGCAGGGCTTTTGTGAATTCAGATGGAGTAGCAGGTTGTATCGATGCAGACAATGATGCATGATGTACGGGGCTGGTACAAATTTTCTGTCTTTCATCCTCAGTAAACGAAGTGGATACAGCCAGAATGAAGGAAATCATTTCGGATGAAAATCCATGATATGGAAGCGATGCCTCGAAATTCAATCCATCAGGAAGAAATTGTTGTTGCACTTCTGCGGCGGCTTCCGCTATTGCAAATCGAATCATTGCGCAATGTTCATCACTAAGAGGAAGTCCGCGAAGTGCTATCAGCATGCCGGCCAGATTTGCCAAATAATGATTTCCACGATTTGTGGGCGACCATTCAAGATGCTGCATGATATGCAATGCATGCTCATGGAGCGATCTTCTGAAGATGAACGTGAATTCTTCATCCCAAACAATTCCGATGCTTCGGAATAAGTCAAAAGCAATAAGCAAATTCATGATGCGCAAGCCGCAATCCATCGAGCTTTTCCATTGAACTCCGAATCTTGGAGGATTGAATGCAATGAAATCCAATGCTTGGGTGCGAAAAACATGAGCATAAAATTCTTTGCTTCTCATCGGAGATTCCTCTTGCTCGGACAATACCGCAGCACATGCCAAACCGGGTGCATGAGTGAATCTTCCCAATTCCCAAGGCACCTTTATGTCCGAACCGTGTTTTGTACCATATCCGATTTCACTGTAATGACTCATGGCATCCCAGCGATAACCGGACTTGCAATCATATTGCCAATCAATTGGATGAAATTGCATGCGGTCCGAACCCTGCTTCATGGCAAAAGGTGAAGAAAGCAATACATCCAAAATTCTGGCAGATTCAGGATAATTTGATGAAGAAACAGCATCTTTCAGTCTTGCATGATGATCTTTGCCGAGAATAGACATCTTCACCCAACCACTGTCAAGAATTGTAAATATGGATTGACAATGATTATCTGCCAAGGCCTTGATTGACAATGCATGTGCAAATAAGGTCTCACCCTCGGGCATGCGCACAATCGGCGGAATATCCGGAAAAGGATAGGTCTCAGCATATGTACACACTCTTTTGTCTTTCATTGCCTCGAACCATGCTCCACCCTCTTTGGCTAGTCTCCTATACACTTTGGAGGCCAATTGGCTTATGGGTACCATGCGAAGTTGCTTCAAGAGTTGCTGCATATGTTCATTATCTATGCTGAATGGGAGGAATTCTTACCTATTTCATTATCCGTTTTCGTGCCATTTTTTTTGATTTCTGAAACTTAGAAAGACAAATAATGTGTTTTACATGATAACTGTTTTTTCGGATATGCAATTTGGTAATTCCTCATGGCTCACCCCCACATAGAAGAACTTCGCGAACAACTTATTCACCACCCATTATACACGGCACTTTCAAATGGCGATGATATC
>VGWD01000019.1 GCA_016873735.1 Ignavibacteria bacterium
TTGCGGTGATCAAGCAGAGGTGTTGTTTACATCAAATTCCGGCAAAGATTGGACAAAAATCAATTGTGGATTGGATAATGCAAATATCGACGATGTATGGTTTGTGAATGATAGTTTGGGATGGGCTGCAGGACAAGGTTTGTTTATGTTCTCTTATAGTTATTTGCCGGCTTCATTCATAAAGGCACCACCAAAACCATATTGTGTTGGTGATACAGTTAACCTAACTGTTTCCGATGAATTTGAGAATGTCACATGGAATATAGGCGGAAATACCGGTAATTCAACAAGGGTTACTAAAAATACGACAGTCATTGCCAGGGCTTATCATAAACCAACCTGCAGAACCATAACGGATACTGTTGTAATTGAATATAATCCTCTTGTACAAGCACAATTGAATGTCAAAAAAGACACAATACTTTGTGGCAATGATGAGCTTACCATATCGGTTGAAGGTAGATATGATTCATTAATATGGTATGATGGCGTTCAAACAAAGACAAGAATATTTAATAAGTTAGCTAATCCTTCAGGATTCTATGTAGATGTTTATGATAGTCTGAAATGTTCGCGTCGATTAACTATACCTTCAATCACATGGTCTAATGCTCCAAGTCCATCGATTCAGATTGCTGGAAAACCAATATTGTGCAATGCTGACTCAACAGAACTTATTGCACCTTCAGGGTATATTTCATATGCTTGGAATACGGGAGAAACGAAACAATCAATCTATGTAAAAGAAGCGGGAAGATATAATGTGAGATTGATTGATTCACTTGGGTGTGAAGTATATTCTGATACAATCAGGATTGAAAAAGTTGATCTTGATAATTATTTGTCTGCATCTGTGTCAGGAAAAAAGATATTAGAATTTGATTCAACCGTCATAGGTGCCAAAAGTTGCATCGAATTGACATTCACCAACAAAAATGCGATTTCGGATTATTTTCTCGATCTTCCCTACATAAGGAGAAATATTGAATTTTCCATGCCGATGAGCCAGTTCCCCATATTGATTAAACCTCTTGATTCACTGAAGCTGAATATCTGTTTCTCACCAAGTTCTATAGGGATCTGGCGTGATACAATCATATTCAGAGATACCTGTTCATCATTGATATATCCTTTGATCGGTTTCGGAAAACCATTCATTGCAGATGAACTGACGAAATGCAATATCGATGTTAAGGCAAGCATCATTTCAAATAGATTTTCTTCACTATTTGAGATTAGACCACACCCCTTTGGTGGTAGCGGAGTATTGATAACAAATCGTGATATCACGATTCAATCGATTGAGTTTCTCGATATATATGGTAGAACGTATCCTGTTGACATTCATCGGTCCACTTTGGATTATAATCTGATTTCTAATAGTCCATCCGGCATATATGTTCCATTGATTCATACTTCATTTGGGATTCTTCAACTTCATCCATTATTGATTATCAGATGATACCATGAATATCCAACTGAAAGAATTGTGGACTATATCAAATATGCTGAGCATTTCAAGAATGTTGCTTGCACCATTCATGTATGTATTCATCATATCTGATTTTCCACGATCATGGGTTTATGGATTGGCGCTTATCGCATATGTTTCTGATTTGTTGGATGGTTATATGGCTCGATCCAGAAATGAAATCACTGAATGGGGTAAGATTTTGGATCCAATTGCAGATAAACTTTTTGTTGGGAGTACATGTTTGGCACTCATGTCCACTGATGACTTATCTATTTGGTATATTGCGCTTGTAATCGGACGAGATGTATTGATTGTATTGGCAGGATTGTTTTTTGCTAATAAAGCGCAAGTCGTTTTACCTTCAACATTCATTGGAAAATCAACAGTTTTCTGGATTGGCTTAGTTCTCCTTGGAGCATTTTTCAAGGTTGAATCAAATATCCAAGTAGTGCTCTATGCCATATCCACAGGACTGATCGTTTTTTCACTCGTCCATTACGGTAAACGTATGTTCATTTCGATGCGGAATAGCTAATGGGATTATTTGATTCAATCAAGAAGACACTTAATTCAATTGCCGATTCAACCGGAATAACCAAATTGAAGGAAGGGTTGCAGAAAACGCGAACAATTTTTGTCGATAGATTACTCTCTGTATTGGGAGCAGGCAGAACCATCGACGAAGCTCTTTTATCCGAAATTGAAGAGATTCTCATTACCTCCGATATCGGTGTTGCCACTACAATGCATATCATGCAACAAGTAAAGGATAAAATCAAAAGTGATGCCGTTGACGATTCTACCTTGATTTATGGCATGATCAAAGATGAAATCCGTGAAATATTGCAATCGACTTCCAATACTGAATCAGAAGATTATTATACTTCAAAAGATGCCAAGCCATTCATCATGATGATGGTTGGTGTGAATGGAGTTGGAAAAACAACGACTATTGGCAAATTGTCCTCTAGTTTCAAAAAGGCAGGTAAAAATGTCTTGATTGGTGCAGCCGACACATTTCGTGCAGCTGCCAATGAACAATTGGAGGTTTGGGCTCAAAGAGCAGGTGTCAACATCATTCAGCAGCAACATGGAGCAGATCCTGCTGCAGTTGCATTTGATACTATCCAAGCAGCACTTTCAAGAGAGTCTGATATTGTCATAATTGACACAGCCGGAAGACTCCACAATAAATTGGGATTGATGCAAGAACTTGAGAAGATATCAAGAGTCATGAAAAAGAAAATCCCGGATGCTCCTCATGAAGTATTACTCGTCATTGATGCAACTACTGGTCAAAATGGCTTGCAACAAGCAAAAGAGTTTGCCAAAGTTTCTGAGATTACCGGCATAGTGCTTACCAAACTTGATGGAACAGCAAAAGGCGGGATTATTATTCCAATAGCTTATGAATTACAGCTTCCCGTACGATTTATTGGTGTTGGAGAGGGAATCGAGGATCTGCAATTCTTCAATGCGAATACCTTTGTGGATACACTCTTCGAAACGGGTAGTTCGGCACCTCAAGAGTGATAAAGTCCGATTTATCCACCATTATTGGATATGATTCTGTAAATCTTAATTTTTGTATCTGCCAGGTAATCTTCCTATACATCATTATAATCATCGAATGCCACGCAGAAGTGATATACAATCCATTTTGGTAATCGGAAGCGGACCAATCGTCATCGGTCAGGCATGTGAATTTGATTATAGTGGAACTCAGGCCTGTAAGGTCTTGAAACAAGAGGGATTTAGGGTATCTCTCGTCAATTCAAATCCGGCCACCATCATGACGGATCCAGTCTTTGCGGATGCCACGTATATTGAACCAATCACTACTGAGTACATCGAGAAAATAATCGAAAAAGAACGTCCTGATGCAATCTTGCCAACTATGGGTGGTCAGACTGCACTCAATGCAGCAATGCAATTACATGAAAAGGGAATACTTGATACATACAATGTTCGCCTGATTGGTTCAAATGTTGAAGCCATCAAAATGGCTGAAGATAGAGAATTATTCTTGGAAGCAATGAAGCGATGTGGCCTTGAAATGCCCAAAGGCGGATTTGTAAATACATTCGAAGAAGCTTTGCTGCTCATTGATCATGTTGGATTTCCAGCCATTGTTCGGCCATCATTCACATTGGGTGGATCTGGTGGTGGAATAGCCAAATCAATGGACGAATTCAAAGATATCGTTACATCCGGTTTGATTGCCAGTCCGGTTCACAGAGTATTGATAGAAGAATCAATACTTGGTTGGAAGGAGTATGAATTGGAAGTAATGAGAGACACGGCAGATAATTGCGTCATTATTTGTTCTATAGAAAATGTTCACCCTATGGGTGTTCATACTGGCGACTCCATCACGGTTGCACCCGCCCAAACATTGAGCGATCGCGAGTATCAACGAATGAGGGATGCTTCGATCAAAATCATGAGAGAGATTGGTGTTGAAACCGGCGGTTCAAATGTTCAATTTGCTGTCAATCCAAAAGATGGCAGGATGATAGTAATCGAAATGAATCCCAGAGTTTCTAGAAGTTCCGCACTTGCATCAAAAGCCACTGGATTTCCCATTGCAAAAATAGCTGCGAAACTTGCAATAGGATATACTCTTGACGAAATTCTAAATGATATTACAAAAAAGACACCGGCTTGTTTCGAACCATCGATAGATTATGTTGTCACAAAAGTTCCAAGATGGGATTTTGAGAAATTTGAAAATGTTGAGGATATACTTGGCGTCCAAATGAAGTCCGTCGGGGAAGCGATGGCAATTGGAAGAACATTCAAGGAATCCTTTCAAAAAGCGCTTCGATCTATTGAAAAAGGAAGATTTGGTTTCGGATATGATTCAGATGAGTACCTTGATTCCAATCGGAATGAAATGCTGATGTCAGCATTACCATCACGATTAGAAAAGCATACTTCCACATCAATTTTTGATTTATGTGATGCATTGCGTTTTGGCATGAGCACTGATGAAATTCATGGCATATCAAAATATGATCCTTGGTTCATAGAGCAATGTAGAGATATAGTCGATGCAGCTGAATATATCAAGACAAAACAATTTGCTGTTGATACCATTCCATCTGAAATTCTCAGGGAAGTCAAATCCATGGGTTTCAGTGATGTTCAATTGTCAATACTGATGCATTGTAGCGAAGAAGCTGTACTTCAGAGACGTAGATCCGATGGTATAGTTCCGGTATTCAAAACAGTTGACACCTGTGCAGCTGAATTTGAATCTGATACCCCATATCATTATTCGACTTATGATGTGGAAAATGAAGCCAAACGATCCAATGAAAAAAAGATCATCATCCTCGGAAGTGGTCCTAATAGAATCGGACAAGGAATAGAATTTGACTATTGTTGCGTTCAGGGAGTTTTTGCCGCAAGGCAATCTGGTTATGAAACCATTATGATCAATTGTAATCCGGAGACTGTTTCGACTGATTATGATACTACCACAAAGTTATATTTCGAACCTTTGACATTTGAAGATGTAATGAATGTTATAGAGTTTGAGCAACCTGACGGGGTAGTGGTCACATTCGGCGGACAAACCCCATTGAAATTATCAAAGAAATTGGTTGATCACAATGTGCCAATCATTGGTACTTCCCATGACGGTATAGACTTGGCTGAAGACAGAAAGCGATTTGGTATTTTACTTGATGAATTGAAGATACCTTGTCCTGACTGGGGAACAGCTTTCACTGTTGAAGAAGCATTAATCATTGCAGAAAGAGTAGGTTACCCTGTTCTTGTTCGTCCCAGCTATGTATTGGGTGGACGAGCAATGCATATATGTTATAGAGAGGAATCACTCAAACATCATGTTGAAGATGCTTGCAAACAATTCCCTGATACTCCTATCCTGATTGATAGATTTCTGGAACAAGCGTATGAGTTTGATGTCGATGCTGTCTGCGATGGGGAACATGTGGTAATTGGTGGCATGATGCAACACATTGAGGAAGCGGGTGTCCATTCAGGTGATTCAAGTTGTGTATTACCACCATATACAATTTCGAATGAACAATTTGACATCATGACTTCCTATACAAAGAAACTCGCAAAAGCGCTGAATGTCATAGGATTGGTGAATATACAATATGCTGTGCAAAATGGTGAAATATATGTACTTGAAGTGAATCCTCGTGCCTCTCGAACTATACCATTTGTTGCAAAGTCCACAAATGTGAATCTCTCTCAAATAGCCATGAGACTCATGCTTGGAGAAAAATTAGCAGACATAGATGTTCGAGATTTCTCACTCTCTGCAAAAAGGGTTGCGATAAAGGAATCTGTTTTTCCATTTATTAAATTTCCAAGAGCGAATGTTTTTCTTGGACCTGAAATGCGTTCTACCGGTGAGGTAATGGGAATCGATGTAACATATGGAAAAGCAATCATCAAATCCAGAATCTCTTCTGGAAATATATTACCAAAAGAAGGTACTGTATTTGTTTCTTTGAGTAATCTTGAAAAAACTATAAGAGCAGCAGATATCATGTCAGGCTTCAAAGATCTGGGATTCACAATCATGGCTACTAATGGTACAGCTGATTTCTTGTCTGAGCACGGAATAGATACCGTAAGGGTAAGAAAACACTATGAAGGGAGGCCAAGTATCATTGATCATATAGTTGCCGGTGAAGTGCAATTGGTTATCAATACACCGATTGGTGAATATGCTCGATTTGATGAACATATCATGGGGCAAACCGCTCTGAAGCATTCAGTACCATTTTTTACAACGTTAGCTGCAGCTTTTGCTTCTCTCTCAGGAGTGCAAGCTTCAATGCATGAGCAACCCGAGGTACGTTCATTGCAGGAGTATTTTGGACGTTCTAAACATAGTGGAACATAATGTCTGCACAAGGGAAATCCATATGGACTGTTGTTGATATCATACGTTGGGGTACCGAGTATTTTGGAGCTAAAGGGGTTGATAGCCCAAGATTGACAATTGAATTACTCATTACTGATGTTTTGAAGTGTACAAGATTGCAATTGTACCTCATGCATGATAGACCACTCACTGAAAAAGAGCTTTCCATCTTACGAGAAACATGCTCTCGAAGAGCAAAGCGAGAGCCACTGCAATATATTCTAGGGAAAGCGCACTTCTATGGACTTGAATTCGACATCTCACCAGCTGTTTTGATTCCTAGACCTGAAACGGAAACATTGATTGATACGGTCCTGAAATATTGTGCATCTATACCTGATCCTTTGTACATCATTGACATAGGTACAGGTTCCGGCTGCATTGCAATCACTTTGGCTCATCACTTACAACATCGAGCAAATACGGTTATTCAGGCACTGGATGTCTCGACAGAAGCATTGGATATTGCCAAAAAGAATGCCCAAACCCATAAAGTAGACATAATATTTGAACATGCTGATTTGTTTCAAAGAGAGTATCCATTACAAGGCATCGTTGTTTCAAATCCACCATATATTAGCATTGGAGAGTATGCTCAATTAGAACCTGAATTAACATATGAACCCAAAGTTGCCTTTACAGATAATGCTGATGGGCTTGCATTTTACAAGAAGATCTCTGACTTGATTGGGTACACCGATAGTTCTGTTCATGCTTTCTTTCTAGAATTAGGATATGGACAAATGGAAGATGTGGAAAACTTCTTTGCACCATTGTCTCGATCATTGAATAAAGTCCATGATTTATCTGGTATAGAAAGGGTATTGTGGGGAGAGGTTAATTCTACAATATAAACTCTTAACATGGCTAAATTTCTTGCAATGTGGACAGAAAAACAGGTTTCTGTCCCAAAAAAATTAGTAGATTTGGCATAATTGTTTTCCTTAGTTCATTCTGCTGAAATCGAATGATGAAACCTAACTTTGATTATTAAACAGTATTGTTCATTTCTTTTTTGGAAGTAGTATGGATCAGTTCTCATACGTCGTGATTGGAGTTGCGGCCGTATTATTTGCGTTTGCCGGAGTAAGCTATGCGCTTTTCCGTTCATTCAACTCATTCATTGTTTTTCTTTGGTTGGGAATCTCTGCTGTCATTTGGGGCCTCTTCATGGGAGCACCAGGAAATTTTAAAGATGGGTTCTTGCGCCACGATCCTTTGAACACACTCGGTACAATTCACACGGGTGGGCCACTTGTTGCAGCATTGTTGGGCATGTTATTCATTGCCATCACTTATGTTGTAGAGCGTTACCTAGTCATTAGCAAAGCACGCGGAATAGGCGATCTACATGCTTTCATGAAAAATGTACAAGCGCAAATCAATGCAAATGACGTAAAATCAGCTATTGACTCTTGTGCAGCTCAAAAAGGATCATTATCAAATATTGTACGTTCAGGGCTTGAGAGATATTCTCAAGTAGAACATGATCAAAATTTTGATCCTGAAACGAAAATTGCTGAAGTGCAACGTGCAATCGATGAAGCAATGAACCTTGAGACACCACTTCTGGAAAAGAATTTGGTTATTCTTTCAACAGTAGCTTCTTTGGCAACCATGGTTGGTCTTTTGGGTACAACAATCGGTATGATTCGTTCATTTGCTGCTCTCGGAGCAAGCGGTGGAGCAGTATCAGCACAAGCATTGTCAATCGGTATTTCTGAAGCATTGTACAATACCGCATTTGGTCTTGGAGCAGCGATTATCTCAATTCTGGCTTTCAACTTCTTTACAACAAAGGTCGATAACTTTGTATATATGATTGATGAGGCAGTGTTGACCGTCATGGAAACATTGACTATCAAAACCAAGAAGTGATGAGGGTATTTCCCGACATTCAACCTGAAAAAAGGAGATTGAGAAATGCCTAAAGTGAAAATGAAACGAACCGGTTTTGTCATTGATATGACACCACTCGTGGATATCACATTTCTCTTGTTGACATTCTTCATGTTTACTGCCAAGTTTAAGTCAGAGGCGGACAATGAACAGAAATTTCAAATCAAGAGACCAAAAACACAGGCAGATACAGCAAAATTGCCTGAGAAAGACGTTGCGGTCATTCGTATTGCCATTGATTCAACTCGTCCTAGTGATACAGCATATTATTTCTCTGTAGCAAATCCAGAATTATGGATGACAATCAAAGACGATCCATCATTGGCAGAATGGTTGACTCCTGAACGGAAAGAAGCTTCCAAAGCAATGATTAAAACTGTGAAAATTGAAGAATTGGAAACCTTGATAAGTGTATCTAGAACACAATCCAAAGCTTTTAATATCACCAAGAAAACTGCAACTGAGAAGGCACAGTTACGTTTTGCAATTGACGCTGACAAGCGTATCCGATTCAAATGGATAGCGAATGCAATGGAAGCAATGCGTAGAACACGTCAAACACAATTTAACTTCGTTACCGATAAACAGCAATAGGAGATACCATGGCCGGTGGAGGAGAACTCGGCGGTGGAGGCGGAAGGCCGAAACGCGGTAAACATAGTAAGAGAAAACCAAAGAAACGATTGGGCTTTCGCATAGACATGACCCCACTTGTTGACATTACGTTTTTGCTTTTGACATTCTTCATGTTTGTTACAACATTAACCACACCACAAGTGATGGATATGGCTGTACCTCCTGAAACGGAAGATGTTGAAGTGGCTGAGTCAAAGTTGTTTACTGTGCGCGTTCGCGAAGATGGCAAGATATTTTACAATCAAGCCAAGGACATTCCACAACCAATAATACTGAAAGAGTTACGCACGAAAGCGATCAGATCAAATCTCGACATGAAAAATGAATTGATCACCGTGCTTAAAATCGATGAAAATGTTGCTTATGAAACAGTTGTCAACATCTTGGATGAATTAAATCTCGCTGAGATTAAAATCACTCAAGCTTTGCAAGCCGAAAAATTGAATAGAGAAAGAAAGTTCACAATCTCCCCGATGACTGATAAAGATAAAGAGGAGATCAAAGGCTTATGATACTAGCATCACCAGAATCTTTAGTTATTACTTCTAAACCTTATGGTGCATTTGAAGTTCAGAAACTGATTAAATTCTTTACACTTCGTGGTTTTTACTATGTACTCGGATTTATCGTGTTCGTAGTTATAGCTGTGTTCGTATTTGCCTCGCGTGAAAAGAAAATCTATAAATCTCCATATCGCAGCATCGCTCGTTTGGATATGATTGATGCACCAACAAATAATGAAGCACCACCCCCGCCACCACCTCCTGAAGTGGTAATACAAGGAACATTGGCGCAAGCCGGTAATCCTGTACCAGTACCGGATGCGCTCGTTGCTCCCGATCAGGTCTTTGCTTCAGTTGATGAAATCTCAACTTCATCATCACAAATTGGTGAAGCCGAAGCATTGAATATTGATGATTTGCCTACAGATGCAGGTTTAAATGTTCAGAAAGAGGAAGAGCCAAGTCCGGATGATTTCATTGTTACCGATCAAGACTATAATGAAGTTGTATCAAGAGTACTCGGTGATTTGCAAAGAAGAGTAGTCTATCCTGAGATGGCTCGCCGTGCAGGTGTAGAAGGCAGAGTAAGCGTAAAGGTGTTGATTGGAAAAGATGGTCGCCCCAAACAAGGCAGAACTATCATCGAAGAAAGTGCTTCCGAATTATTTAATCCTGCAGCAATCAAAGCAATTATGGCGCAAGTGTTTCCCCCCGCAACTCAAAACGGACAACCCGTTGAAGTGTGGGTGGTCATTCCTATTGTCTTTAGACTTCGTTAAAATATCTAATAATTATACTGGCGCTGAGTGTTATTTTACAAATGACATCCAGCGCTTTTTTTATGAATAGAGCAATTTACATACTCAATCTTATAATTAGAACATCAATAGTCATTACAGGATTATTGATTGAGTTCAATATTATGAACTTGTCTCAAGCTCAATGGGGATCTGTTCAATGGATTGGTAAAGCTATGATTGTTTTCGGCATATTACGATTAGCATGGTTTTTTTATCAAACAAAACATCATCTTTCTACAGAAAACGAGAATCACAATGAAAGTTAAACCATTAATCTCTTTGATAATTCTCTTATCGACATGTTTTGTTTCATGCGAACAAGGACAGCAGAACGAGCAAATTGATACCCCTGTTTCAGGAAAAGACACAGTCTATGTGGAGGATATATTGTTTCCATATATCTCTGCGGCAAAGCCAAGATATGACTCTGTATTTGAACATGCTGATATTACTTTGATTCCGGTGAATGCACGAAGAGGGATGTCATTGTTATTCGCAGACTCTGCGCATTGTGTTATTCTATCCAGAGATTATTTGCGTGATGAAGATTCAATTAAAACAGAATTGAAATTACCATTTAAACAAATTGAAATTGCAAAAGATGGATTGGTCTTCTTTGTGAATAAAACCATACTTTTAGATACTCTGAACATACAACAATTACTGGATTATGTAAATGGTTCTTCTATTAATACTGTTCAGAAATCAACTACATTAGATGAACGTTTGATAATACCTTCAATGCAATCTTCAGAATATGCCGCATTCCTGCATTATTTTTCCATGAAAGGTAAATCTCTACCAGTGAAAACCACTATTATTGAAGATAGAATTCAACTTAAAAGGCATATTCTTGCAAATAAAGCTGTGGCTATAGGTATGATGTCCGATATCTTAAAGGATACATCTCTAAAACCAATAAGAATCGGCTATGTGGACTCTTCAAATAAGCGTATTCCACCCCAAATAGTGCATCCTGGGTTCATTGTACAGAACATGTATCCACTTATAGTACCTATATTTGCATACATGAAAAGTGAAAAACAAAATCTGGCTTGGGGCTTTGCAACCTTCATGGAAAAAGATCCCGAAGTCCAAAAGATACTCCTCAAAGAGGGAATCGTGCCGACTCATGCCAGATATAATCTAATTCGTGAGGATTAAATGCGCATGAATAAAAAAATATGGTTACACTTAAGTATTGCTTTGATTACCTTTCAGTCCGTATTTGCATTTCCGGGTTTAGATCAAGCTAAGAAATTATTGGCATCAAAAGATTATCAAAAAGCTTACACAGCCATTCAGCAAGATATGAAAGATAATCCAAAGAATCCGGATGTGCTTTTAGTTGCAGGTGAAATTTATGCAGGTTCCGGATTGATTGATTCGGCCATATCCATTTATAAGAATCTGGAAAAGTTACAACCAAATAACTATGGAGTACCAAGAAAAATTGGTCAATGGTATGCAGCCAAGAAAGATCTTAAGAATGCAATGAACATCTTATCAACACTCATCAAAGAATTTGGTAATGATCCATGGAATCATCTTGCATTTGCCGATGTTGCATTTGCCGCAGGTAAAATACCTGAAGCTGAAAAGTCTTACAGTGAAGCAAAAAAACTCAATGCTAGAGTTTGGCAAGCTTCTGTAGGATTAGCAAATATAGCATTGAAAAAAGGTGATCAAGCATCTGCTCTCATGAATTTTGAAGATGCTCTAAAAGTAGATCCGGGTATGTTGGATATAAGAAAGCAACATGTAAAATTGGTAAAAGACAATAAAGATCCGGACCCAAGCCCAGATGAAACCATATCTGTTAATAAACCACCATTTGTTGATAATTCTCAAATAATGAATAAACTCGAGTATCCTGAATTAGCAAAAAAAGCAGGTCTTGAAGGCAAAGTAGTATTAAGAGTTCTTGTTAGAAGAAATGGGTCAGTAAAACGATATATAGTTGAAAAAACAGATTCTGAATTATTCAATAAATCAGCCGGTGATGCAGTTATGAAAACTCAGTTTTTACCTGCATTACAAAGTGGAAAACCTCTTGCCTGCTGGTTGTCAGTTCCAATATCATTCAAACTCAGGTAATATTTATTCATTAAGGTCATTCTGTATGCGTTCGTTTTTGTTCATTGTTTTGATGCTTCTCGGGAATACACTTTTTGCTCAAAGCACTCTTGATCAATTTAAAAAAGCAATTGAAGACAAGGAATATGTTGAAGCTTTACGATATACACCCGATGTAGTCAATCAATTTCGAAAAGATAATGTCATTCTCATGATGGCAGCTGATGTGTATATGGAAATGGAATTACCTGATTCAGCTGTATCAGTGTTGGCTTTTGCCATGGTAAATGATGATGATTCGCCAGTATTGAATCGTGAATATGCACTTGCATTGTCCAAAGCAAATAGCACTGATAAAGCATTGAGTGTGATGAATGCATTATTGAAAAGAAAAAAAATGGATAAAGATCCTGAGAACTTTGTGACTTTATCTAATATCTATATCGCAGCTGATTCCGTTTTGCAAGCTGAATATAACTTATTGTTGGCAAGGGAATTGGATGATAAAAATGCCCAGGTTTACATTGGTCTTGGTGATTTATATTTCGCAAAGAAAGTGTACGAACTGGCTAAAGACAATTATGAATCGGCATTAGCTACGGATGAAAAACAGTTAAGCTTCAAGTCTATATTAAATGCAAAAATCAAATTGGCATCTTCATATTATAAGCTTGGAAATATGGAGATAGATCAACAATTGTCAAATGAATATTTTAGAAGGTCTTTGAATACCTGGAATGAAATAACAAAAGCCGATCCAAAAAATGCGACAGCCTTTTATGAACAAGGAAAAATATTTTTCCTAGCTTCTAAGTTTCTTGAAGCCGGTGCTTCCTTTAATAGATATGCAAATTTACGTCCTGAAGGCTGGCTTGGAAGATGGTATGCCGGACAAGCATGGTATAATTCACGAAAGTATGATTCTGCGGCCATTCATTTGGAATTGGTTAGAACAAAAATTGATTCCATCACCGGAAAAGCAAATGCAATGTTGGCACATGCTTACTTTGAAACTAAGAAGTTTCAAGAATCAATCAATCTGTATCAATCGTTGCCAACCATGAATCAAACTGATTATGAGCGAATGGGATATGCGGCATTTTTCTCAAAAGATACACTTACAGCGATTGATGCATTTAATAAGTCAATTAATGGCGAGGAAAAGAAATGTAATACAGCATTTAGATTTGCGAATCTTTTGCAATCAATGAAGAAGTATGATGAAGCAATAGTTGTCTTTAGAAAAAGAATTGCCGATTGTGAGGATAGCAATAGTGTAAAGTCTCGATATTTCATTGGTTCATGTTTTTATTTAGCCCAAAAGTATGATTCAGCTTTAATTAGTTTGAAAGAGTATCTTTCATTGGATGGTACTTCCATTTCAGGTAGAGTATACATAGGAAATACTTTCAATGCACTAAAGCGATCGGATTCTGCGAAGCGGTATTTATTTTCTGCAGTTGAATTGGCACAACAATCACTGCAAGCAAATCCGGGAAATCCATCAATCATTAAAGAAGCCGAATTGGCTTTTGAAGCCATGTGTCGAGTATCTTTGGAGGCAAAGGAAACGCAATCCGTGATAAAATATGGGAAAGCATGGTTGGAAATCAATGAAAAATCAGCCATTCCTCATGTATACTTGGGATTTGCATATCAAACTCAAGGGGATATGGATAATGCTTGTAAAGCTTATGCAGAAGCATTAAAACGTGATCCCAAAAACACAGCTAGTCAAAAGAATAAGTCAGCACTTGGTTGTCCATGACATGAAACATTATCATTTTGATGAAGTTCAGTCAACAAATGATACAGCAAGACAACTTTTGATTTCTCATGAAGAAGTGATTGTCACTGCCGACTCTCAAGTTGCAGGCAGAGGTCGGAATGGACACACTTGGAATTCAGGAAAAGCCAGTGATATACTATTCACGTATGCAGCAAACACTCACTACTTAAAATCACAAAAACCTTTATTTTATCAAGCTTGCGCTGCCTTGGCTGTGCAAGCTTTTTTATTCGAACTCTTACCTAAAGAGGCTCGTATAGCTTTGAAATATCCGAATGATGTATATGTTCAATATCGTAAGCTAGAAGGGAAAATATCGGGTTCTCTTATAGAGGTAGAGTATCTTGGAAAGGATATAAAATCCATTGTAGTCGGAATCGGTATAAATGTAAACTCCGTGGGTGCTGAATTGAATCTCAATACGCAAACAATAACCATACGTGATATCATGCATAAGCCAATGATATTATCTGAATTGACTTCTTTATTCATCCAAAAATACACAGAACTCATACAATCACCGGAAGGACTGATCATTGATGATTGGATAGATACAGTAAATATTATAGGTAAAAAAGTACATCACCTTCAATCGAATGCTAAATATACTGTTGTTTCAATAAATAAAGACGGCTTTCTTATTTGCAACACAGGTACAGAAGATATGACAATACACTTTGGTGATAGCATTCGATATGATCTATTCTAAATACGAAAGGGGTTCATGATGGGAACTTATGGATTCAATATTTCCTTAAATATGACCATAAATGCAATATATGGTTAAAATAGTCTTATATTTGATTTTCTTAATAGATATTTGATTGTTCTATGCTGAGATTTACTAAAAAGACTGAATATGCCCTACTTTCCTTGCAGTACATTGCTTCTAAGGAAGGTAGTTTGGTTTCCGCGAAAGAAATTGCGGAGTCAATTGGAGTTTCATTTGAAATCATTGCAAAAGTCTTGCATTTATTAGGTAAATCAGGAATAACTCAGTCCATTCAAGGTGCACAAGGCGGATATTTGCTTCAAAGATCACCTTCTATGATCAGTTTGTCTGATGTCATTTCAGCGATAGAGGGGAAGCCATCACAACTTGTTGAATGCGTTACCTCGGAAGATATTGATGATCAGAGTTGTTCTTGCAATGTTTACTCAAATTGTACGATCAAAGACCCCATGACTGTCATCCATAATATGATGGATGAAATGCTCACATCTATCACAATTCAAGACTTTATGCATATACCTGTATATCATACGATTTCAGAAACAATCAATACTTTAGAACAATGAAAGAACAAGAAATAGAACAACAAGATATATTGGACGAAATTGTATCAAGTGAATATAAATACGGTTTTGTTTCAGACATTGATCAAGAGATTGCCCCTAAAGGACTCAATGAGGATAGTATTCGATTAATATCTTCCAAAAAAAATGAACCTGAATGGATGCTGGAATGGCGTTTGGCTGCTTTTGAAAAATGGAAGACAATGAAGGAGCCTAAATGGCCTAATGTTGCTTATCCGGAAATTGATTTTAATGATATCAGTTATTATGCAGCCCCCAAGAAAAAAGTCTCTCCAACTTCTTTAGATGAAGTTGATCCTGAACTACTTGAAACATTCAAAAAGCTAGGTATTTCGCTTGCTGAACAAGAAAGACTTACAGGGATTGCCGTGGATGCCGTGTTAGATAGTGTTTCCGTAGCAACCACATTCAAAGATAAACTAGCATCATTAGGCATAATCTTTTGTTCAATGAGTGAAGCAATACAAGAGTATCCTGATCTTGTTCGCTCTTATCTAGGCACAGTTGTTCCACCTTCAGATAACTTTTATTCTACTTTGAATTCAGCGGTCTTTACAGATGGCTCATTCTGTTTTATTCCCAAAGGTGTTCGTTGCCCAATGGAATTGTCTACATACTTCAGAATCAATGCTAAAGATACAGGTCAGTTTGAGCGTACCCTCATAGTAGCTGAGGATCATAGTTATGTAAGCTATCTCGAGGGATGTACTGCTCCCATGCGTGATGAAAATCAATTGCATGCAGCAGTTGTAGAGATTGTTGCATTGGAAGGCGCTGAAGTAAAATACTCAACCGTTCAAAACTGGTATCCGGGTGATAAAGATGGGAAAGGTGGTATCTACAATTTTGTGACGAAGCGTGGTATTTGCAAAGGCAGAAATTCTAAAATCTCATGGACTCAAGTAGAAACAGGTTCTGCCATTACTTGGAAATATCCATCTGTTATACTCATGGGTGAAAACTCCATCGGCGAATTTTATTCGGTTGCAGTCACAAACAACCATCAGCAAGCCGATACCGGTACCAAAATGATTCACATAGGAAAAAACTCAAAGAGTAGAATAGTATCTAAGGGTATTTCAGCAGGACTTTCTCATAATAGTTACAGAGGATTAGTAAAAGTTCAAAAGAGGGCTCAAGGAGCAAGGAACTTTTCTCAATGCGATTCATTATTGATTGGATCCACTTGTGGGGCTCACACTTTTCCTTACATAGAA
Organism: Ignavibacteria bacterium; assembly: GCA_016873735.1. Lineage (GTDB taxonomy): Bacteria > Bacteroidota > Ignavibacteria > Kapaibacteriales > UBA961 > UBA961. The sequence goes on from VGWD01000019.1 coordinate 16,624, forward strand.
GTATCCAACAACACAGCAACAGTTGAACATGAAGCAACCACATCAAAAATAGGTGATGATGTATTGTTCTATTGTAATCAAAGAGGTATTTCTACCGAAGAAGCAGTAGCATTGATTGTGAATGGCTATTGTAAAGAAGTCATGAATCAACTACCAATGGAATTTGCTGTTGAAGCTCAAAGACTTTTGGCGGTAAGTTTGGAAGGAAGTGTAGGTTAATTCGAATTAATTATTTCACTAATATCATTTCATACATGTTGAAAATTACAAATCTTCACTCAGAAATTGATGATACTCCAATTCTGAACGGTATTAATTTAACTGTTAATCCGGGTGAAGTACATGCCATCATGGGTCCTAATGGGTCCGGAAAATCAACACTTGCTTCCATAATGGCAGGTAGAGAAGATTATACCATCACACAAGGCAGCATTGAATTCAATGGTAAAGACCTATTGGAATTAGCTCCGGAAGAAAGGGCAGGAGAAGGCTTATTCCTTGCTTTTCAATATCCGGTAGAAATACCAGGAGTATCAACAGCCAATTTTTTGAAGACAGCGCTCAATGAGATTCGTAAATATAGAGGTCAAGTTACTCTTGATGCCATGGATTTTCTCTCCTTAATGAAAGAGAAGGCAGCGCTCGTTGAACTGGATTCAACATTCTTGCAACGATCATTGAATGAGGGCTTTTCAGGGGGTGAAAAGAAAAGAAATGAGATTTTCCAAATGGCAATGCTTGAACCTCAGTTATCAATTCTTGATGAAACTGATTCTGGTTTGGATATAGATGCATTGAGAATAGTTGCTAATGGAGTAAATGCGTTGCGTACAAAAGACAATGCAACCATTGTCATTACTCATTATCAAAGACTTCTCGATTATATCATACCTGATTTCGTTCATGTCTTGTATAAAGGTATAATTGTAAAGACTGGAGGGAAAGAACTCGCGCTTGAATTGGAGGCCAAAGGATATGATTGGATAAAAGAAACAATAAACGCTTGATTATGAATATGGTACAGTTAACATCTTTCGATGGATTTGCAAAGCAGTTGATTGAAAACGGCATTGATGATTCAGCAATTCAAGATGCTGGATTCAATAATGCACTTTCTGCATTGCAGAAACACGGGCTTCCAAGCCCTAAAAATGAAGAATGGAAATATTTTCCTTTACCGACATTGCTTAAGCAGTCATACATGCCTGCATCAGTAGGTAAAACAGAATTTTCACCATCTTCTTTTCAGCCATATATCGAACAAGCGATTCATGTAGTACTTGTCAATGGTTTTCCTGCAAATCTTGATGAATTGTCTGTCGTACCCGGTCTTGAAATCGTTTCAAGAAAGAAATCCGGAGATCATTTATCTGATGATCCTGTAAAAAATCCTTTTCCCCATTTGAATCGTTTGCTCTCTCAAGATGAAATTCTTATTCTTTTCAAAGCAGATTTTTCAAATAATAGACCTGTCCATATCATACATGTACTTCATGGCCAAGAATTCAATCCCATAATTATATCACCCTCAATTACAATGCATATTGAAGAGGGTATACATGCTTTTGTTATAGAGTCCTTTCATGCTGTGAAACTAACTGATGCCCTTGTTAATACTGCTGTTTCTATACTAGCAGGGAAAGGTTCGGAAATTCATCATGTGATTATAGAAGAGAATCTTAGAGACATAGTTCAGATTTATAACTGCAATTCGATAGTGAAAGGAAATGCGAAGGTTCAAGATCATGTGATCATTCATGATTCCAATGCAGTGAGAAACACTATAACAGGTTCTTTGGTTGATCTGAATGCTACCTATAATATATTTGGAATTGTCTCCGCTAATGGCAAATCCTATGTTGATAACCATACTATTGTAGATCATGTTGCTCCCCATTGTGAAAGTAATGAAATGTATAAGCATTTACTTTCTGATTCATCCACAGCGATATTTAATGGAAAAATCTTTGTAAGAAAGGATGCTCAAAAGACGAATGCATATCAATCAAATAGAACATTGCTTTTAAGTCCGACATCTACCATAAATACAAAACCTCAACTTGAGATATTTGCTGATGATGTCAAATGTTCTCATGGAGCCACTACAGGTTCAGTTGATGAAGAAGCACTTAATTATCTAAGGTCCAGAGGCATTTCAAGAGATGTTGCGATGAATCTTCTTACAGAGGCATTCATAGGAGAAGTAGTTCAAAAGATTGAATTGGACTCATTGAGATCTCACTATGAAGGATCAGCACTCTTGTCCAATAAGGCTTAAGACATGAATCACTCACTGATAGATGCATGGCGTTCTGATTTCCCGATTCTACAAAGTAGAATTCACGATCGTACGCTTGTATATTTAGATAATGCAGCCACTACGCAAAAACCATCAGCTGTCATTCAGGCTATCAATGACTATTATTCAACTACAAATGCAAATGTTCACAGGGGAGTATATTCACTTGGTCAGCAAGCAACAGACTTGTTCGAGAATACAAGAGAAGCTGTCAGAAAATTTATAGGCGCAACTTCCACCTCCGAAATTATATTCACAAAAAGCGCAACAGAATCAATAAATCTTGTAGCCTCTTCTTATGGTGAAGTACACTTCTCAGCCGGAGATGAGATAATCTTGACAATGATGGAACATCATGCAAATATCATTCCGTGGCAAGAGATATCAAAAAAGAAAGGTTGTACCATTAAAGTAGTTCCAATTCAACAGGATGGTACTCTTGACATTGAAGCATATAAAAATTTGTTTACATCCAAAACAAAATTCGTTTCAATGGTATGGGTTTCAAATGCAATTGGTGTGGAAAATCCAATTTCTGATTTCATTAGAATTGCGCATGACCATAATGTACCCATACTGATAGATGCATCACAAAGAATTCAACATGCAAACATTGATGTTCAAAAAGAGGATTGTGACTTTTTAGTGTTTTCAGGACATAAAGTTTATGGTCCATCCGGAACCGGTATACTTTATGGAAAAGAACATTTACTAGAATATTTGCCACCATATCAGTCAGGTGGGGATATGATAAAAAAAGTCACTTTTGAAAAAACCACTTTTGCAGATTTGCCCTCAAAGTTTGAAGCAGGAACCCCAAATATTGAGGGATTTATTGGTTTGGGTGCAGCTCTACAATATTTACAATCTATTGGGCTGGATGAAATTGCAAAACATGAATCCATGTTGATGAATTTTGCCATTGAGGCACTTCGGTCATTGGACTTCATTTCCATACTTGGATATAATGGTACTAATGTTTCAGCGATTTCTTTTGTGATGGACACAGTACATCCTCATGATATAGCCAGTATCCTTGATAAAAAGGGGATTTGTGTGCGTGCCGGACATCATTGCGCTCACCCTTTGATGCAATTCTACAAAGTACCCTCAACCACGAGGATTTCTTTTGCTATGTATAGTACAGTAGATGAAATCGAAGTCTGCATAAAGGAATTAAAAGAGATTTATACATTATTTTCCTGAAAAACACGCGTTATTCTAAAAAAGACTTGGAATTTCATATACAATCCCTATTTTTGTATCAGCAGCTTTGCTATAGTCATAAATAAGCCTAGCACGGGTAAAGGCTCCAATTTTCCCTCAAACATAACCTCTCCATAATCGATCATTGTTCCATTTTTTGGTTTTGTAATGCGCACTCCGCGAAATACCACCAGATCAGGTGTGGGTACACCTAGACGTACTTCTCAGCAACATTCACATAGTTCTCATGATCATGAAAGGCAATCTTCTTATCAAGATAGAACTCCAACTCATGAAAGACAAAGCTCACAAAATATATCAAGTGAAGCACATCAGTCTTCAGGTATAATCAATATTGCTGAACTGAAATCAAAAAAGATCGTTGAATTGACACGTATTGCCAAATCATTGGGTATAGAAGATTATAGCGATCTAAGGAAACAAGAATTGATCTTCAAAATCATTGAAGTTCAAACTCAAAAACAATCAAGAGATCAACAATCCGAAGGCACTCTTGGTGAGGGCGTTCTGGAAGTTCTTGGTGATGGATATGGATTTTTGAGAGCAGCAGATTATAATTATTTACCATCTCCTGATGACATTTATGTTTCTCCTTCCCAAATCAAAAAATTTGGAATGAGAACAGGCGATACGATTCGTGGACATGTAAGGCCACCAAAAGAAGGCGAACGATTCTTTGCTTTGTTAAAAGTTGACTCGATCAATTTTGTATCACCGGATGTGATGCGTGATAGAACAATCTTTGATAATCTCACTCCTTTATATCCTGATAAGAAACTCATTCTAGAGACTACAAGAGCAGAATATCCGATGCGTATCATTGATCTTCTTGCTCCAATTGGAAAAGGCCAAAGAGGATTGATTGTATCTCCTCCAAAATCAGGTAAAACAGTTTTATTGCAAAAGATAGCAAATAGCATAGCGAGAAATCATCCTGAAGTAAAATTGATAGTACTGCTTATCGATGAAAGACCTGAAGAGGTAACAGATATGCAACGTTCAGTCCGTGCTGAAGTTATTTCTTCAACATTTGATGAACCACCAGAGCGCCATGTTCAAGTTGCAGATATGGTTCTTGAGAAGGCAAAGAGATTGGTTGAAGCAAAACAAGATGTTGTTGTATTGCTCGATTCTATTACACGTTTGGCACGTGCGCATAATACCGTCATCCCTCATTCCGGAAAAATCCTTTCCGGCGGTGTAGATGCGAATGCATTACATAAGCCCAAACGTTTCTTTGGTGCCGCTAGAAATATTGAAGAAGGCGGATCTTTGACAATCATAGCAACAGCATTGATTGATACAGGTTCAAGGATGGATGAGGTTATCTTTGAAGAATTCAAAGGTACCGGAAATATGGAACTTGTATTGGATCGTAAGCTGGCTGAACGTAGGATATTCCCTGCGATCGACGTCAATAGATCAAGTACAAGACACGATGAGTTATTGCTTTCACAGGAAGAATTAGCGAGAGTTTGGATTCTTCGCAAAGTATTAAGTGAATTCACAAGTATTGAAGCTATGGAATTGCTATTGTCAAAGTTAGAAAGTACAAAAGACAATAGGGAATTTCTGCAAGTGATGAACTCATGATCTTCGGAAATTCTGTAAACAATGGCAAGTGATATTGGATATGTTTACAATTTTCCTCTGTTTTCTAGCCGGTGTTCTTACACTATTGTGCTTGGTATCCATTTATAATTATTTCACTTTTGCCAAAGTGAAAAGAGTTCTGGATACACACTCTCTGTTGCCATTTGTTTCGATACTCGTTCCTGCTAGAAATGAAGCTCGTTGCATACGAGAATGCATAGAGAGTCTAGCCAATCAAATTTATCCAAATTATGAAATTATCATTTTGGATGATGATTCATCAGATGATACCCCACGCATTTTGGATGAACTTCAATCATTGTATCCACAGCTCATTTCGGTCATACACTCACATGAGTTACCCGATTCTTGGATAGGGAAATCTCATGCATGTCATGTATTGTCGAGATATGCGAAAGGTGATTATCTGCTGTTTACTGATGCCGACACAGTCCACTCTCCATATGCTCTTAATTCTTTGGTTCAGGGTGCTCAAGAAATGCAAGTAGATTTGCTTACGGCAATCCCATATCAAACATTGACTTCTATTTGGGAACATCTTATGGTGCCTTTCATGCATGTTCTCTATCATGGGTATCTTCCAAATTCATTTATTTACACTAAAAAGAATTCCTCTTTCCTAGCTGCAAATGGACAAATTATGTTGTTTCATGCAGATGCATATGATGCTATTGGTGGACATGAATCCGTTAAAAACAGTATGGTTGAAGACATAGATATTGCTAGAAACATTAAAGAATCAGGTGCAAAAGTAGTTCTCGCGAATGCTACCTCATTAGTTTCTTGTTCTATGTATACAGGATTTGAAGATGTCTTTAAGGGATTTTCAAAAAACTTCTTTGCCGGTTTTCAAAGAAAACATATTCCATTTGTTATATTCCTCATTCACATAATGAGTATATACGTATTACCGGTCATACTACTTATCATTTCTTTGATTACAGAAAATGCTTCTTTGTTGATTTGGAGTATTGTATTGCTCATGCAAGGAATGTTGATACGCCTGCTCTCTACAATGCAGTTTAGATTGCCTTTATTACACATAATTCTTCAACCGTTTAGTGCTCTATTCGCAATCATCATTGGTTGCAATTCATTATTGTGGTCTATGCCCGGTAAGAGTACAGTTTGGAAGAATAGAGTCTATCATTGATTTTATGGAGTAGCCATGCTTGATACATTGATGGACATTTTGCTATTTCGTTTGCATAAACAACATGCAGATGGCAAAACCCCTCGGCTTACAACAGGTACAGTAGTATTGGGTGGTCTGATACGACTTTCAATATTGGTCTTGACAATGTGGTGGATTTCAGATGTTTGGGAATTCCATCAGTTTTGGCCTCTATTTTCTATTATGGTTGTCATGATTGTGTTTTATCCTGCTTATAGAGAACTGTCCATGTTTTCAGATTCAGTGGAATCTTTAAAAGAAAGTACAATGTGTGGAAGTTGTATGCATTTTGAATCTTCCGCGCAAATATGTTCCAAGTATGATGAACATATTACCGAGGATCATATTCCATGCGAAGGAATAGATTGGGAACCATATTCACATTAAACAGTATGAAGCCAGAAATTCTCTATGATGATGAATCTATCGTAATCGTATCAAAACCGGCAGGAATGTTGACTATTCCTGATCGATTCGATAAAGACTTTCCGAATGTTCGTGCTTACTTATTAAGTGTGTATGATGGGATATTCACAGTACATAGATTGGATAGAGACACAAGCGGAGTTATCATCTTTGCGAAGAATGCAGAAGCTCATAAACATCTAAGCATGCAATTCGAACATCAAACTGTCGAAAAAACATATACTGCAATAGTGCGAGGTATAGTTTCGAAAGATGATCAAGAAATTGATATCCCATTGATAGCAGATACTAGAAAGAAAGGGTTGATGAGGCCATCTGCAAGAGGTAAAGAGTCTTTTACATCCGTGCATGTGGTAAAGAGATTTAGGATTGCTTCCCTATTGGAATGTAAACCAAAAACAGGTCGTCTACATCAAATTAGAGTCCATCTTTCAGCGATCGGATATCCATTATTAGTTGATTCGGACTATGGTAGCAGTTCTGAATTTAAGCTTTCGACAATCAAAAGAAAGTACAATGTAGGGAAGTATCAAGAAGAAAGACCCCTGCTCTCAAGAACACCTTTACATTCTTCTTCTATATCTTTCATTCACCCTATAAGTGAGGTAAAGGTTATATTCAATGCAGAGTTGCCTAAAGATATGACTGCAACAATCAATGTATTAAACAAATATGCTCCCTATAAATCTTTCGATTCCCTGAGTTCTTATGATGAATGGTTATAAATTCAAGATTGTTTTAATTCTTCCATTGTAAACAAAGAAATCAGTGGAATTCCTGCCTCTTGTAATGCTTCACTTCCACCTTGTTGTCTATTGATAACGCAAATACAACAAAGAATATGGGCTCCGGCTTTTCTCAAATCTTCGGCACTTAGTATTACTTGTCCACCGCTTGTAATAACATCCTCAATGATGACAATCTTTTTTCCTGCTATATCGGCTCCTTCATTTACTTTTCTTGTACCATAATCCTTCGCTTTTTTACGAATGAATGCACATGGAAGACTGGTATGAAGACTAATTGATGTAGCTATCGGAATACCACCCATTTCCAATCCGGCAAGAACTTCGCAATCTGATGGAATCAATTCACTCATATTGGTAGCAATATGCTTCAAGATATCAGGATTTGCTTCAAACAAATATTTATCAAAATATTCATTACTTATCTTGCCTGAACGAAGTAAAAATTCTCCGGTTAAATGAGAAGTATCAAATATAATCTTAGCTAAATCATTGCGATTCATGTAGAGTAATTCCTTTTATGATTGAATAATGCCAATTTACTCTATTTTTGTGAAGCATCAATTCTAATTGAACATGACTTATTCACTGCCAAATATATTGAGCTTCCTTCGAGTTCTGATCGCTCCATTTGTCTATCAAATGATTCGCTCCGGAGATCATTCATTGATAATATATGCCTTAGTTATCTACTCAATCGGGGCCATAACGGATTATCTAGATGGATTGATTGCCAGAAAATGGGAAAATACTTCTTCTTTTGGTTCATTTTTGGACCCAATCGCCGATAAAGTTCTAACAAATGCAGCTCTACTAGGACTTATGGCAATAGATATCATTGCACCTTGGATCATCATCATTATTATTGGTCGAGATATATTTATCACACTTTTGAGAATCTATGCCGACAGACATAGTATGCCCATAATAACTTCATTTACCGCAAAAGTGAAGACAGCAATTCAACTGACTTGTTCTATCATCATCCTTTTAATTTTGTCTCTGGAATTAGGAACTCAATTGATTTATTCATACGGTTATGTAATCGACATCATAATGTATGGTATTGCGTTTCTAACAGTATATACTTCTGTTGAATACTGTTTTCAAAATAAACTCCTCCTGAATCATCTATTGATTGAACCACGTATTCCCGGTTTAAAAACGATGATTGCAACTTGTTTCGGAATAGGGTATAGTCCTTTTGCACCTGGTACTATAGCATCGGTAATGTCGATTTTAGTTACAATTTTGCCAATTAGCCACTTCCAGCTTCAAATTGTAACTGTAATAGCAATCATATTGGCCATACCATCAATTCGTTATGTTGAATCACTTCATGGTGATGATTCATCAGTGATTGTGATTGATGAAGTTATCGGAATGTGGATAATTCTATCTGTGGATTTTGTTACCTATACTCCCGGAATATTAGTTCTAGCATTATTTCTATTTCGTCTATTTGATATTTTTAAACCCTTTCCAATCAATATCATCAATCGTAAAAAAGGAGCATTTTGGGTTTTGGCTGATGATATTGTTGCTGCCTTTTTGACTATTGCCTTTTTATACGGTTTTATGATTATTCAAATCGGCTCAAATCTACTATTGATGCGGTAAGTCAAAGATTAAAAAAATCAATATATTTTAAAAAGTATTTGGCAATTAGGTCATCTATATGCTAAATTGCATTTGTAATTCGTTATTGCATAATGTGTTTATGGAGTAGTTCAATGAATAAACAAGAACTCATTGCTGCCGTTGCTGAAGATACCGGCATGTCAAAAGTCGCTGCTGAAAGAGCAGTAAACAGTGTTTTCGAAACAATCACTGCACAACTTGGAGTTGGTGATTCTGTTGCTCTTCTTGGCTTTGGTACTTTTGGTGCCAGCCATCGTAAAGCACGTGAAGGTGTGAATCCTCGCACAGGTGAATCTCTCAAGATTCCTGCACGCAATGTTCCAAAGTTCTCACCTGGAAAAGCTCTTAAAGAGGTCGTAAATTCTCCTAAAGCTAAAAAAGCAATTAAGAAATAATGATCACGAAAGACTTACATAAGCCGCTTTCCAAGATGGGAGGCGGCTTTTTTTATATCGGAGAAACTTATGCATTCATTACTAGACATATCTTCTTTATCTAAAAAGAATATTGCTACCATTTTTGATTATGCTAGTTCATATCAGAAGAAGAAACGCGATAGTATTTTGCAAGGGAAGGATATAGTGATTGCTTTTTTCGAATCTTCAACACGGACTCGATGTTCATTTGATTTGGCTGTAAAGCGTTTAGGTGGAAATTCAATCTTATTCGATGCTCAGGGAAGTAGCATTTCAAAAGGTGAATCATTTATTGATACGATTCATACATTGAATCAATATGATGTACAAGGTTGGATCATACGTCATGGGCATGCATATGCACCACACATTCTTCAACAAGAAACACAATCAATAGTTATCAATGCAGGAGATGGTTCTCATCAACATCCAACGCAGGCTTTGCTCGATGCTTATACCTTATATTCGAAATGGGGTAGTCTTGAAGGAAAGAACATTATGATTGTTGGGGATGTATTGCATAGCAGGGTTGCTCGTTCGAATATACAATTGCTGTCAATACTTGGTGCAAAGATTTTTGTTTCAGGTCCGGGTACTTTGCTTCCACGATTTCTTCCAAACATTACTATTGTACCTACAATACATGATGCTATTCACGAGATGGATGGAGTCATCATGTTAAGAATTCAATTGGAAAGAATGAAGAATGGGTTGATTCCAAGCAAGAGGGAATACGCACGCTACTTTGCTATAAATGAGGCAATGATAGTGAAGCATGACAATTTGCTAGTCTTGCATCCCGGACCGGCAAATTATGGATTGGAGCTGTCTATGGAATGCATGAATCACAAGAATGTACTGATTAGAGAACAAGTCAAATATGGGCTATATATTCGTATGGCTGTACTTAAACACTGTTTTACGTGAACTACCAATCATTCTCTGCAAGAACTATGATTTTATCTTCTTCAAAAAATGTGAAATTCTTGGATTTGTCTGGATTAACGATTACACCCTGATCAAGCGCATCTTCATCATATTTTGACAATAATCTACAACCAATGGCTATTTCATTTCTTCTTCTCGCGGCTTCAACTACTGTAAAGAAATTCAATGGTTTTCTGAGCTCAACATAATCAGAGGCCGGTTTTAAATAAACCTCCGAACCCTCCGATCTAAATAAATCTTCAAAAACCAAAGCAAGTGCTTTTTCTTCAGATACTTGAGATAGCATCAAACTATTGAGTTTGTCGCTAACCACGAAGTCATCAGCTCTTGTCACTTTTACAAGCTCTCTGTTTCTAACATCAAGCATTTGGCTCACTATGGAGAATGGGTGACCAGTCTTTTCAGCAATATCTCTTAAGTGAAGCAGAGTGAAGATAGTACGAGCATCTGACTCTTGAATGTTATATGTCAATGAATGACTCAGTATGATGATATGATCATATTTTTCGCACTCCAAATCATCCAATACTCTTCTATTGCTCGCATCGCCTGAAATCTGATGTATTGTCAGATTGGTAAGTTCCTTTGAAACAGTTTGAATCTCATTTTCAATATGATCAATATCAGAAACAACAGTTACGATTGAACCTTTTATAACATAATTATCAAGTTCGGTGATGATTGTATGTGCTTGGCGATTCCATCCAAGAATCAAGGTTCTTTCAGGATTTCTTTGTCTTCCTTCTGAATGTCTGATGCATGTTGCATCAATATTCAATTCCGGATTGTTAACCGGATTAATCTTGGATCCATCTTCGGCGACCACTATGATTTTATCTCCTCGTTCAATCAGTTTATGCGATGGAGGATTAATCTGAATCATGCCATTGGCATAACGTATGCCAATTGGTGTACCTCTATTATAAGAAAACAATGACTTGGAAAATTGCTTGCCGATCAATGGCTGTTCTTCTAAAAAGTTGATTTTATTTCTTTTGAAGTCCAATAATTCATTGAAAACAACTGATAATCCGGATTGTCTGCAAGTTTGAGCTATGATTTTGGAAAGAACATCTTCCATGAGAATAAATGATACTTCATTTCTACCAACCAAACGTGCCACTTCGATATTTTTCGGATCTCTGATTTCAGCGACGATGTGATAACTTTCTGGTCTTCTGTGTGGATTATTCGTTATTGCCAATATCATTTTGATCATGAGTGAATCAGGATCATCTATTCCTTCCGGTGATAAAATGATAATTGATTTTGCAGTATGTGGGTTGATTATCTCAAGATCTGTGAGATCTATTGGATTCCCTGTTCTACAAACTACCTTTGTACCTTTGAAATCACCAATTTTCATGGCTATTTCATCTTCCATTTCAACTTTGTCATTTTCAGCCAAAATCGAAATGCAGGAATTCTTTTTGCCTTCATTGGCTGTAACCAATTCATTGATTATATAAAATATCTGTGGAGACCATCCCAAAACTACTGTATGACCATCTTCAATGACTAAAGACCTGCCTTTGCGTAAATCATCCAACTGTTTTGCAATTCCACTATTAAGGACACCTATGAGAATTGAAATTAATATCATCCCGCCCAATGTCGCAATGAGCATCAATGTCACATAAGAAAAACTATTTGTGCGTAATGCTGAAATCACACCACCATCCAAAGAATGAAGAACAGTTTCCCACATGAGTTTGCCAAAATCAGCAAAAGAACTGTCGCTTGTGACAATACCTATAAAGGCACCGATGATCGAAATCGAAATCACAAAGAGAAGAGCAAGAATAAAAAGACCTGCAATAAGTGAAATAACCCCTTTTGACATGAAGCTGTCAAATTTATACTTTATCACATTAGAAAATTTGCGGTAAGGCATCAATATCTCTGCTGAATGATTGAAATTTAATCACAAAATAGCCAAAAATATCATGTCAAAAAAGGGAGTAAATTCAAAAAAAAACCGCCAAATAGGCGGTTTGGAAAGTTTATTCTTGGGTTTTGGGTCTATACTTCGAAGACGAGTGTTCCAATTGAATCTTCTTAACAGGTAGCATCGGAATAACTTGAACCATCTGCTTTCCTCGTAGTGTCTGAGATTGCTTAAGACTTCTAGTTTTATTTTTGGCAATTTCAGGAGTCTTGTCTTGAATCGTAACAGGTACGTTTATTGTGATTGGTTCTGCTTGCTCAACATGTATAAGCTGACTGTTTTTCTGAGCAGCTTTAGGGTTATTAGGCCCATTTGAATTGATGAACCAATATGCGCCTGCACAAACAGAAATGGAGAGTGCCGAAGATATTGCAAGTGTTATCCAAGACATACCCGCTTTCTTTGCATAATAGGCAGTGATGAGTCCGGAAGATGCAATGGAACCTGTGGAAGCCAAACCAGCAACAAATGCACCCGCTACGCCGGATAAATCGTGATGCATGAGTTGCATACGTTCTTTATTGATGCAAGAATTAATGATTCTATCTGACTCCAAAAGTGAGCGCAATTCTGCATCATGTTCAACCTTCTGCAAGAATTGAACTGTTTCTTCAGGTGAAAGAAGTCCATTAAGGAACTTGTCAACTGTTTCGTGGGAATTCATAAATACATAACTATATAGTGGTGGTGAATGTCAAAGATTGTCCTTCTTAACCATGATTTTCACTTTATCTCTTAATTGAGCTCTTGCTCTTGATGCTCTTGTCCAAATGGCATTTGGAGACATACCCATCATTTCAGCAATTTCATCAAAACGATAACCGCAAAACATGTTAAGCACCAGTAATTCCTTATCCTCGAATTTCAAAGTATCCAATGAGGAATTGACAAGTTCTTCCATATCGGTGCTTCCGGGTTGATATTCGTGCGGAATATCCAGTTCAGAGATAGAATCAATTGAAATTGTATGTTTTCTCAATTTTATATGATTTAAACATAAATTTCTGGCAATCGTGAACATGAATCCGCCTGGGTTTGCAATCTCTGGTTGGGATTGATTCCTCAGCTTAATGATTCTTTCCCATACTTCTTGGGTGATATCCTCTGCGATATGAGCATTGTTAACCAATTTTGCACAATACAGGAATATCTTGCGATTATAAGCTCTAAAAAAGTACATTGCAGCATTATCATCACCATTCAGAAAATTCATGAATGATGTTGACTCTTTAGATTGCAAAGCTTGTGATTGGCCTGAGTGACCGATACCTTTTTTGCTTTCTATTTGCTGTTTGTTGATCAAAGCTATTTGCCTATTGTTTCTATATTTAAGACAATCAATGAGGAATACACCTTACATTGACATTCAATAATTATCTATTTGAGCCCTTTGTAAGCTTCCTGAATAATCCACATATACTGTTTTCCACTCTGTAAATATTTCAAAAGCAGTCCAACCTCCTTCTCGGTGACCATTGCCTGTTCCTTTGATTCCTCCAAAAGGCATATGAGCTTCAGCTCCAATTGTTGGGGCATTGATATAGGTAATGCCTGCTTCAATATCTCTTATGGCTCTAAATGCAGCATCGACATTTCCGGTAAAGAGTGAAGAAGATAGACCATAATCGCAATTATTTGCCAACTCAATGGCATGATCAAGGGAGTTGGCTTTTGTAACGGCAAGTACGGGACCAAAGATTTCCTCCTTAAATATGGTCATGTCAGGAGTTACATCAATAAAGATTGTGGGTTTATAAAAATTACCCTTAGCACAATCCCCCGAAATTTCCACATCACCGCCAATGACACATGTTGCTCCTTCGGATCTTGCAATCGCAACATAATGCTGAATCTTTTCAAGTTGTTTTGCATTGATAACTGGCCCCATCTGAGTTTGAGGATGGGATCCATTACCAAGTTTGATTTGCGTTGTTTTTGTTATGAGTGCATTAATGAATGAATCATAAATATCCTTGTGTAAAATCAGCCTTGATGTTGCTGTGCAACGCTGACCAGTAGTACCAAAAGCACCCCAAAGAACGCCGTCAAGTGCAAGATCGATATTTGCATCAGGCATTACGATTTGTGCATTTTTACCACCCATTTCTAGAGAACATTTTTTATTGAGCGAACCACACCTTTCAGCAATCTTCTTGCCCGTAAATGTTGATCCGGTGAAACCAATAAGTTTAACTGATGGGTGCTCAACCAAAGCAGATCCTGTTGTACCATCACCATAGACAACATTTAATGCACCTGCCGGTAGACCTGCTTCTGCCAAGATCTCTGCAAATATATGTGCTGAATGTGGAGAGGCCTCAGATGGTTTGAACACCACAGTGTTTCCACAAGCCAATGCCGGCAAGATCTTCCATGAAGGAACAGCAATTGGAAAATTCCATGCAGTGATAATTCCGCATACTCCAATCGGAGTTCGAAATGACAAATTCATTTTATTGTCCATTTCGCTTGGCGCAGTATAACCGAATAAACGCCTTGTTTCTGTAGCAGCATAATAAGCAGTATCTATAGCTTCTTGAATATCGCCAAGAGTCTCAAACAAAGGTTTTCCCATTTCTCTTGTCATAATAGCCGAGAGTTCTTCTTTTCTTCTTGTGAAAATATCACCCGCTTTTCGCAAAATGTCACCCCTTTTAGGTGCAGGCATTTTACTCCAAGAGATGAATGCTGTTGAAGCTGCCAATACAGCTTCATGAACTTCATCATCATTAGAAATTGGAAAAAGACCTATGATATCATCTGAGTCAGCTGGATTTACATTCTGGAATGTATGTGCATGCACAGAAGGAGTTAAAACTCCATTGATGTAATTATTGAATGTTGTCATGATAAGCATGAATTTGGTGATAGAAATATGAGGTAAATTACTGCAATGTCATGAGTAATTCAATTGCAGCCAAAATATGGTGCAAATTGGCTTATTTTCCTTCATTTCTTCGTAAATTGTAGATTAGATTCACTTATTCTTTCTCTGATATGGAAATAGAAAAAAAGTCTCGAATCATGATTGCCGGAAGGGAAGATGAATTCTATTACCTTGAAGGCCCAAAATCCCGTTGGAAAGAATTTGTATTTACTTTAAAAGTTATGCGTGAATTCATCTCAGCATTTCGAAGGCTCCATTTTGTAGGACCATGTATAACTGTCTTTGGCAGCGCTCGTTTCTCCCCAGTTCATATTTTCTATAAACTTTCCGAAGAAATAGGTAAGTCGTTGACAAATATAGGTTTTGCAGTAATGACAGGCGGTGGCCCAGGTATTATGGAGGGTGCCAATAGAGGTGCTTTTGAGCAAGAAGGTATTTCTGTCGGCGCAGAAATTCTGCTCCCTCATGAGCAAAAGCCTAATCCCTTTCTTCATGCTACTGCTAAATTTCAATATTTTTTTGTTAGAAAATTTCTACTGTTCAAGTATTCCTATGGTTTTATTGTTTTACCGGGAGGCTTCGGTACAATGGATGAGCTTTTCGAGGCTTTGACATTGATTCAAACCAAGAAAATCAAGGACTTTCCTGTGGTTGTAATGGGTACTGATTATTATCGACCACTTAGTGCGTTACTGGAACACATGGCTAATGAACAAACAATTGACAAATCTGATTTGGATTTGGTTTTGTTTACTGATTCAATTCCTGAAGCAATGGAACATATTCAGAAACATTCAATAGAGCGTTTTAAATTGAAAAAGAAATCCAAAGCATTGTCCTATTTGGGTGAATCTTCATTTTCCACAGAACAATAGTTGCCTATGTCAAAGTTATCAGACTCTTTAAAACGATATTTGATCGGCGAAAGGAAAACCATAGATGACAGATCAATTTTTCACAAGTTGACACTTATTGCATTTTTTGCATGGGTTGGGCTTGGTGCCGATGGACTATCTTCTTCTTGTTATGGTCCTGAAGAAGCTTTCAATGCATTGGGTAAGTATCCATATTTATCGATTTTCATTGCATTGGGCACTGCTCTCACAATCTTTGTTATTTCAGCAAGTTATTCGCAGATCATTGAACTATTTCCATCGGGTGGGGGAGGATATCTTGTTGCGAGCAAACTCCTTTCTCCAACTGTTGGCATGGTTGCTGGTTCTAGTTTGGTGATAGATTACATTTTAACGATTTCCATTTCAATTGTAAGTGGAATAGACGCACTCTTCAGTTTTTTTCCGCAAAGCATACATCATTATAAGATACCGCTATCTATGCTTGCTTTGATAGTGATGATCATTCTAAATCTCCGTGGAGTAAAGGAATCCGTATCCGTACTCCTTCCTATTTTCATGATATTTGTTATCACTCATGTTGCTGCAATCATCTATATAGTTGGTTCTCATGCTTTTGAGTTTCCCACGGTTGTAAGCACTACAGTTCAACAATGGAATGGTGCTACCAATGAATTGGGATACATGGGAGCAATAATGTTGATTTTGCGAGCTTACAGTATGGGTGCCGGTACTTATACGGGTATCGAAGCAGTAAGTAATGCCATGCCGATATTAAGAGAACCAAGAGTTGAGACAGCAAAAACAACAATGAAATACATGGCATTTTCATTGGCATTTGTTGCTGTTGGACTCATGCTTTCATATGCGCTGATGCATGTTCAGGATGCTCCGGGCAAAACACTTAATGCAGTATTGTTTGAAAAATTAACTGTCAATTGGGGATCAGGAATTTCGACTACTGCCTTATTGGTGGTATTGATTAGTGAGGCTGTGTTATTATTCGTAGCAGCGCAGGCAGGTTTTCTTGGAGGACCTCAGATTCTATCAAATATGGCGCTAGATCGATGGTTTCCAACTCGTTTTGCTATGCTTAGTGATCGTTTTGTATCGCAAAACGGAGTTCTGCTTGTGGGAATAGCTGCTGGAATTGTCGTGCTTGCAACAGGTGGATCAGTTCACTTGCTTATTGTATTGTATTCAATCAATGTGTTCATAACATTCACTTTGTCACAACTTGGAATGGTGAAGCATTGGATACAAGTCCGCAATACTTTTGCAAAGTGGAAATCTAAGATATTCATCAATGGACTTGGTTTATTGATGTCATCCTTCATTTTGGTTGCAGTTGTCATTATCAAATTTTCAGAAGGCGGATGGGCTACTATTCTTCTTACCGGAAGTTTAGTTGCATTAGTATTATCATTCAAACGTCATTACAACCAAACATCATTGCAATTAAAAAAATTGGATGAATTGGTATTGACAGCTATCGATGATGCCATGTTATTGCCTGCACCAGAAGGGAAATATCCTGCTTGTGATACAAAAGCGAAAACCGCTGTGTTTCTTGTTTCGGGATTTTCAGGTCTTGGTTTGCATACTTTGTTTACCGTAATGCGAACTTTTGAAGGAACCTTTAAGAACTTTGTTTTCGTTCATGTAGGTATACTTGATGCAGGTAATTTCAAAGGCTCGGAAGAAGTGGATAATCTTCAAACTTATATTGATTCCGAAGCTGACAAATATGTGAATTTCATGCGCAATAATGGCTATTATGCTGAATCATATACAGAAATTGGAACAGATGTCGTATCCGTCGTTGCTGATTTATCCAAGCAAATAGTTGATAGATATCCCCACACAGTAGTCTTTGGAGGTCAAGTAGTATTCCCTGAAGAATCTATATTCTCTAAATGGTTGCATAATTATACTGTTTTTGCAGTGCAAAGAAGATTATACCTTGAGAGCATTCCAGTAGTCATTTTACCGGTAAGAATATAAATTATCGTAATTGTCAAAACATTTTCAAATCAATATGAAACATATACTACACACCATACTCTTCTTTATTTACTTTGGCTTGCAATCATTCCGAATGCAAGCTCAGATTGATCAAGTCATAGGAATAACTGATGATAAATTTTCGGTCATGCGTGATCATTATTATAAACAAAACCCTAAATATTCCGAGAAAAGTTATGGTTCACAATCGGAATATCTTCGTCTAGAACATACAGACAAGAATTATACGCACTTTAAAAGATGGGAACATTTTTGGTCCAATAGACTTATGCCTGATGGAACATTTCCACCCAGCATGATGGTCCTAAATGCAATAACTCAAAAACTTGAACAAAGAGCTACTCTAAAAAATGAAACAAAGCTCGGAGCTGATCCTCAATGGACTCTCATTGGGCCTGTACAAATCCCCAAAAATGGTGGTAATGGCAGAATCAACTGCATTACTATGCATCCTAATCTCACAAATTTGCTTTGGGCAGGTAGCGCTGCTGGAGGAGCATGGAAAAGCACAGATTTTGGCCAAACATGGGTAACTACATGTGACGATTTGTTTTCAATGGGCGTATCGGATATAGCAATGCCTTGGAATAATCCCAATATCGTCTATTTAGCAACCGGGGATGATGATTTTGGATGTACATATACAATAGGTGTCATGAAATCAACAGATGGTGGCATTACATGGAATCAAACAGGTCTTTCTTATCAGACATCTTCAAGACAACAGATTAATAGATTACTTACACATCCGACTATTGCCGGAAAATTATATGCAGCCACCAGTCAAGGTTTATTTGTTACAACCGATGCTGGTACAACATGGCAAAAAAAATCCACGATTAATTTCCGCGATCTTGAAAGTCGTCCTGGATCTGACATTATGATTGGATGTGAAGGAAGAGATATTCATAGAAGCACCGATGGAGGAAATACATGGACAAAAATCACAACGTCCATACCAACTACTGTCGGTAGAATTTCAATAGCAATCAGTCCTGCAAATCCGGATTATATGTATGCATTATGTTCTGATAATGCCAAAGGATATGGTTTTGGAGGATTATACCGTTCATCAGACGGTGGGAAAACATGGGTTTCCAGATCCACAACTCCGAATATACTCTCGCACTCAGTTGATGGATTACAAGCGGGTGGACAGGGTTGGTATGACCTAACAATAGCTTGCTCGTATAAACAACCAAATCATATCATTATAGGCGGAGTAAATATATGGCGTTCGACCGATGGCGGAGCGAATTGGACAATAAGCGCACATTGGTATGGCGATAGGGGCACGCCTTATGTTCATGCCGATATACATGATCTAGAATATTTACCGAATTCTGACAAAGTTATCATCGCTGGTACAGATGGAGGTGTTTCAGCCTCATCTGATAATGGATTGAATTGGGTTGACAATAGCGATGGACTTGCAATAACTCAATATTATCATGTAGCAACTTCACAAAGCTTATCACCAAGTTATGTAGGTGGTGCACAAGATAATGGAACAACCAGATATGCCTCTAATGCTTGGACTCAAGTTTTGAATGGGGATGGCATGAAATGTTTGATTCATCCAACCAATGCCCAAATTGTTTTTGGTGCCATACAAAATGGATATATCAATCGATCTACAGACGGAGGAAAGAATTTTGAAGCAAGCCTAAACCCTGATATTGCAAAGGAAAATGGAAGATGGGTTACACCTTATGTATTTGATCCTGTTACTCCTTCAATAATGTATGCAGGGTTCAGGAATATATGGAAATCAACAAATACTGGTCAATCTGGTACATGGAAAAGGATATCGGATTTTCCAAATACTGCTTCATCAGTTAAAATTATTTCTGTTTCTCCGGTCAATCCTAATATCATTATTGCAATGAATGATCAAGTTGTTTACGAATCGGTTGATGGTGGTGAAACATGGTCTGCTAAAACAATGCCTTCCCCTTTATCGCCTAATAATATTACATCATGGGCGTTCAGTCACGATAATGAAAGTACTGCATGGGTAACTATCGATGATTTCGGAAATACCAGAGTGTATAAAACAATAAATGGTGGAAAGAATTGGAGTGACATTTCAGGAAATCTTCCTAAAATACCAACGAATGTCGTCATTCATGAAAAGGGTTCCCCTGAACGGATATATGTCGGAACAGATATTGGAATTTACTATAGAGATACTACATCTAATGGTTGGATTGATTATAGTGAGGGACTTCCAAATACAATTGTGAGTGAATTACAAATCAATTATCCTGCAAAAACTCTCATTGCAGGGACATATGGAAGAGGTTTGTGGAAAGGTAACTTGGTTGGCTGTACAGGATTTACTGCAACTGCTTCTGCTGTCGGTCAGCTAACTTTTTGTGCCGGCGATAGTGTTGAATTGAAAGTTAATGAGGTATATGCAGATTATCGTTGGTCAAACGGTTCAACAACAAAATCAATTTTTGTAAAACAATCCGGATCATATACAGCTACTGTTACAGACGAGAATGGTTGTACATCCACCACAAGCCCAATAACAGTCACTACAAATCCCAAGCCAACGCCTCGAATCACAACCACAAAAGGATCTCTTTGTGAGAATGATACAGTCGTGTTGGATGCAGGCGTATTTTCTGGTTATAAATGGTCAAATGGCGATACATCAAGAAGTATAGTAGTATCACAACCAGGTGATTATACTGTTACTGTTGTTGGAAGTAATGGCTGTGTTGCTACTTCTTCGGTATACTCCGTAAAAAAAGGGGAAATCCCACAGAAACCTTCGGTGATTCGCTTGACCGATACATTGCAGTCTTCCTTAATTGGTAGTTTTTATGAGTGGTATGAGAATGATGTGAAAATTCCGGGTGCAATACAAAGAAGATATCTCCCAAAAGCTTCGAGCATCGGAAATCGATTTAAAGTCAAAATATCAAATGCAAGCCTGTGTAGTAATATTTCTGATGATTTCTTGTATTCACCCCTATCGGTTGAAGAAGATCTTTCTTCTGCTCTGAAGATTTATCCAAATCCTGCTCAACAAACACTGTATTTCGAATTTCCATCCACTTCATTTGCAGCATCGATTTCAATTATTGATTTGCAAGGTAAGACAGTACTTTCTTCACGTATTGAATGTACCAAAGGATTGGTGTATGATAAAATTCGAATTGCCGATATAGTATCAGGCAGATATACTCTTAGAATTGAACAAGATAATCGCTCTTATATCATTTCTTTTGTAAAACAATAGTTACCATATATGCATATTTTCTCTTTGTTCATATTTGCAATCTTTATCAGTGTGCCCACGCATGCCGAAAAAGATTCAAAGTTCAGGTTTGATGGAAAAGAAACGCCGAATTTCTTTGACATACAGCGATCTTTTTTAGAAGAATATTCAAAGCGTACCTCAAAGCTTGAAGAATCATTGGATAATGAATCCAATGGGGAAGGTATGCTCTTTCATTTTAAGCGCTGGGAATGGTTTTGGAGACAAAGAGTGTTGCCTGATGGTGAGTTCCCACAACCAATGATTTTACAGGATATTTATCAAAAAGAACTAAGAAGGTCGAATCTTGTAAAAGGTGAGAACAAACTTTTCTTGAAACCCAATTGGAAAAATCTTGGTCCTACCAATATACCTCGAGGAGGCGGAGCGGGAAGAGTCAATGGTATTCATGTACCGGTCGGCCAAACCAACATTATTTGGGCAGCTGCTGCCGGCGGTGGAGCATGGAAATCTACGAATGGTGGAAAAACATGGCAAACAACAACAGATAAGTTAGGTACATTGGGTGTTACGGATATTACTACTGATCCCAAGAATCCCAACATAGTGTATTTGGCTACCGGAGATGCCTTTGGAGCCGATACATATTATGGTGCCGCTCCATTTAGTATAGGTCTAATTAAAAGCACGGATGGCGGAATCACTTGGACCCAAACCGGTCTCAATTATCAACAAAAAGATACTCGTGCACTATCTCGCGTGATTGTTCATCCAACAAATACCTCAATCATCATTGTCGGCGGAGATAATGGGATTCATAGGTCTACGGATGGTGGTGTAACGTTCGCAAATCGTTTTGTCGGTGATGTGAAAGACATGGAAATCAAACCCGATGATCCTTCTGTGTTATATGCTACCAGTGGCTCAAAGATTTATGTCTCAAGAGATGCAGGTGATAAGTGGACTGAGTTAAAATCTAATATCCCTTCTACAATCGGGAGAATTGCAATTGCAGTCACACCGGCTGATCCCGAAGCAATTTATGCCGTTACCGCAAGAAGAGGGTCATGGGATTTCGGAGGATTTTACCGCACTTATGATGGGGGAGCGAATTGGGAAACAGGTGCTACCACACCAAATATCATTGGAAGAAATCTTCAAGGAACAGATACTGAAAATCAACAAGGTTGGTATGATCTCTGCATAGCAGTTTCCCCTGATAATCCTGATTTGATATTTGTTGGTGGAATAAATATTTGGCGTTCAACCAATGGCGGAAGTGCATGGGCAATCAATACATATTGGGTACAGAATCAAGGAAAGCCCTATGTTCATGCCGATATTCATGATCTTGATTTCATCAATGGATCAACAGTCATTACAGGAACAGATGGTGGAGTTTCAATATCAACAAACCGTGGAACAGCTTGGACTGATATAAGCGATGGTTTGGAAATTACGCAATACTATAGAATGAGTATTTCTCAACAAAGACCGGATGTGATTATTGGTGGTGCACAAGATAATGGCACAAGTTTTCGTTCCGGTTTGGATGACTGGGCTCAGGTTTGGGGTGGCGATGGTATGGACAATGCCATAGATCCGGTGAATGATAAGTATATGTTCGTTTCTTCGCAAAATGGAAATTTCGGAAGATCTACCAATGGCGGATCTTCATTTAGTTCAAGTATCAATTCAGCCATTACATCAGAAGAAGGTGAGTGGGTGACTCCAATCGAGTTTGCACCTAATTCTAAGATTGCCTCTGCATCCATTGCTTATGCGGGATATCGTGATGTTTGGAAAACAGATTCATTGGGTTTTTGGGACAAAACTTCTACTTTTCCCAATAGACAATCACGTATTATGCTTTTAGCACATGCACCATCCAGACCTGGAACTCTGATTGCTTCAAATTTCAATGCTTCTTATATAACATATGATGAAGGAAAAACATGGAGACCAATTACATTCCCTAATGGCATAGCATCTTCTATCATTACATCATTTGAATTTCATCCTAACAATGATAGTATATTCTGGATATCAATTTCAGGTTTCGGAAATAGGAAGGTCTTTCAAACTAATAATGCCGGTCTCACGGGAAATTGGTCAGATATTTCCGGAGGGATGCCTCCTATTCCTGTAAATTGTCTGCGATATCAACCAAATTCTCCTGATAGACTATATGCAGGAACTGATTTAGGTGTGTATTATCGAGATAATGGTACAAGAGTATGGATACCATATAATGATGGATTACCCAATACTGTTGTAACTGACATTGATATACTAAAATCTGCAAAGAAACTAAGAATCTCAACGTATGGTAGAGGAACTTGGGAAGCAGATATGGTGAATTGCCCCGAATTGTCTTGTGCAGTTGATATTAAAGGAGATGTAACCTTCTGTTCCGGAGACAGTGTAATATTCAAAGCACAAGATGGCTTTGCCTCTTATGTTTGGAGCAATGGAGCAACCACGCAATCCATCATCGTGAAGGAATCTGGAAATTACAGCATAACAGTTTATGATGCGAATGGTTGCCCTTCAGGATTTGGCCCTATTGCTATTACCGTCAATCAAAGAAGAATTCCAAATATATCATCAAACAAAAAGGTATTCACCATTTGTAATAATACACCCATAACACTTGATGCAGGATCCAATTATGATAGATACAAATGGTCTACAGGTGATACTACACGGACTATATTAGTTGATAAGCCCGGTATCATATCTGTTCTAACTACCAATAAACTTGGTTGTATTGATGGTGATACTGTAACTATTCTTCAAGGAAGCAATCCTGAAAAGCCCTTCATTACCAAGAGTAATGATACGTTATTCTCAAGTCCTGCTCATTCATATCAATGGATGCTGGCAGATAAAGATATAGCAGGAGCAACATCTCGATTCTATGTTTTGCCTCGTTTTGCCAATACAAGGGATTATATGGTGAAAGCTATCTCCGAACAAGGATGTTCTACAAATTCGGATGCTATAACAGTGACCACCATTGAAGGAGGAGAATCCTCGTCATATTTCTCACTGTATCCAAATCCAGCTACACAAAGCGTCTTTATATCAGTGCCTTCATATATATCAGATGCAAATATTAACTATGAGATTATTGATATCAAGGGTATAATGATCAAAAAAGGAATATTGCTGATACACGGCAACTCTAGTTTTGAAATTGGTTTGAGCGATATTCCCAAAGGTCAATATTGGGTGCAGATTTACCCCCGTAAATTAAAGCCCCTTTCATTACCATTGATCATTCAATAAGCATATTATAAGCACACCCTTAGCTCTGTATTGAAAACCTTTAATACAGAGCTTTTTTTATTGAAGTTGTACTGACATTTCTGTATTTTGTTACTTGAAATACGCTTAATTACGCCATTCCAAATAACTCCATAGATTATGTCTACACAGATTGGTAGCCCATTGTTGAATACACAGCAATCTCTAGCAAATTTGACATTCCATCATAATTTGCTTGAGCAATTGGCAACAATGACCGCAACCGTTCATTTGGGTGGGGGCGAAAAAGCCATTCAAAAGCATAAGTCCAAGAAAAAATTAACGGCTCGTGAACGCATACAACTGTTGATTGATGAGTATTCAACTTTTGAAGAAATAGGGACTTTCGCTGCTCATGACATGTATGCCGAACAAGGTGGATGTCCTTCTGCCGGTGTTATAACTGGTATCGGTAAGATTCATGGCCGCGAATGCATGATTGTTGCAAATGATGCCACAGTGAAAGCAGGTGCATGGTTTCCAATGACTGCTAAAAAAAATATGCGTGCCCAGGAAATATCCATCGAAAATCATTTACCCATCATTTACCTAGTTGATAGTGCAGGTGTTTTTTTGCCAATGCAGGATCAGATCTTTCCAGACAAAGAACATTTTGGAAGACAATTTCGCAACAATGCAGTAATGAGTGCATTAGGTATACCTCAGATTGCGGCAATCATGGGTCCTTGCGTAGCAGGTGGAGCATATCTACCCATCATGTGTGATGAAGCAATAATTGTCGAAGGATCAGGTAGTCTGTTTTTAGCCGGCCCTGCTCTTGTAGAAGCAGCTATTGGAGAAAAGATTGACATTGAATCATTAGGTGGTGCTGCAATGCATACCACGATAAGTGGCAATACAGATTATCGTGTTCAAACTGATGAAGAAGCTATAACATT
>VGWD01000020.1 GCA_016873735.1 Ignavibacteria bacterium
TATACCCGGACAATATCCTGAAATTCCGCAATCAATCATATTGAGAAATGATGTGACAAGTCTTGTTGACATCACAAAGGAAAAAGCTCCTGAACTCGAAAAAATCGGAATGATAACAAGTGCTTTGTGGACTGATGCCGACAATGATGATGATCTCGATCTTTGGGTGGTTGGTGAATGGATGGCCCCACGATTGTTCATAAACAATAATGGATATCTTGCTGAATCCACTATTGCAAAAACTGAATTGGAGGGATTATCCGGACAATATCATAGCATTGCCTCCGCTGATATTGACAATGATGGGGATATGGATTATGTTCTTGGAAATCTTGGAAAAAATACCCGATATAAACCTACAAGGCAAGAGCCGATTGAATTATATGCCAAGGATTATGATGAAAATGGAAGCATGGATCTGATCATGACATATTTCAATTTCGGAAAAAAATACCCGGTGAGAATGAGAGCGCCATTATATGCTCAAATTCCAACGCTTACCAGGCGCTTTCAAACATATCATCAATATGGCTCTGCAACATTTGAAGATATATTTGGTGCAGATCTCAAGGGCACCAAACAATTAAAAGCTTATGATTATGAAACGATGTGGCTTGAGAATCGTGGTGGTGAGCATTTTGTAAAACATGCATTACCAATCGAAACGCAATTTTCGCCTGTATATGGAATTCTTTGTGAAGATTTCAATGCCGATGGCGCAATGGATATCATGACGATTGGAAATTTCAATGGACCTGATCCGGAAATGTTTCGCTATGACAATAGTCTCGGTTGTGTTATGCTTGGCAATGGAGCCGGTGAATTCACGGCTCTACCATCATTGCAAAGTGGAATTGTTGTACCGAAAGACGGAAGAAGCATGGTGATGATGAAGCATGATCAGCAATCATGTGACATCATCATGGGGGTTAATTCTCAAGCGGCTCAAGCATATAGATTGACATTGCCAAAGGGTGCAACAATACAAAATGGGAAGCCGGGTGGATCACTGATGGTACAATTGAAGAATGGGAAAAAACAGAAAAAAGAATTTCCTTTTGGAAGTGGATATTATTCTCAAAGCCCCGGAATCTTTATCCTTCCAAAAGATGCAAAAGTGCTTCAAAAATGATAAGAAGCATGAATTCTACCCATGCCATTTATAGGGTCGGGGAGGATCGTGAATGACAGATCATCGCTAACATCAAATTCCAGCATATGAGCACCTACATATGCATCCACTGCCGCCAATCCATAGACCCCCAATAACCATAATGCATTCAAATCTCGAGCATTATTGTAAAACTCTTTCTCACGAATTGCTTGCCTTACTCTAGAGTCGGAAGCACTTAGTCCTTGAGAGAGCAGACCTTCATATAAAGCCGTCTTTTCTTTGAACAAATCATTATATGATGCTATCTGATATGCAAAGAACAATGCTGTTCCGGCCGCAATGGGTGCCTTCCAATAAGATCCTACATAGATTTGCCCAAGTCCGGGAAACAAAGCGGTATAAGCAATTGCAAGTGAGGGTGATTTTTGCTGCGGAATAGGAGTTGAAATCGTGGTTGAATCCTGAGCGAAAACCACCATTGAACAACATGCAAACAACATGATATGTATGCACATGGATTTCATGGACGTTCAGGCGATTGATCAGAGTAGTTTGGTGGATCTTGTTCAAACAAAGGGATAGATCCATCAGCAGGTTTGATGGTGATTGATTCTGTCACATCCGCAGTAATTTCGGTTGTCATATCTTGATTGGAATCAACCGACTGATGAATCGTGGCATTAAGACTCGTTTGCTTTTCCACTTCAGTGGATATATCCCTGATTTGTGTTTTTAGGTCTTCTTGTGCTTGACGGAAATACCGAATCCCTTTCCCGATGGCTTGCATGATCTCGGGAATTTTTTTTGGACCGAACAACATCAATATTGCAAGGCCGATCAGAAGAAACTCAGCACCACCGATATCAAACATAATTGTCGATTCTCATTATACGTACTGAATTTATTCGCTTTTTGGCGTATCATTCTTTGCATCTTTCTCATCATTTGAATTGGCCGCATTCTTGAATTCGCGAATTCCGCTGCCAAGTCCACGCATCAATTCAGGAATTTTCTTTGCCCCGAACAGGATGATGATGACCAATAAAATGATGAGCCATTCTGAACCACCGGGTAGGAAACCCATAATAACCTCTCAAGAAAATGAAGGTATCAATACAAACCAACTGTTTGCATGAGTGAAGTAAACACGCCAAGACCATCGCTATTGCCGAGTAATGGATCACAGCAACGCTCAGGATGAGGCATCATGCCAAGCACATTTCCTTTATCATTCAATATGCCGGCAATATTATTGATGGAACCATTGGGATTTGCCTCGATGGTTGCATTGCCATTTGCATCGCAATATCGGAAAGCAATCCTTTGCTCTTGTTCCAAAATGTGAATCGTTTGTTCATCGGCAAAATAATTTCCTTCTCCATGAGCAATCGGTACTCGTAAGATTTGTCCTTGATCGAATGAAGACGTGAACGGCGAAAGTATCTGCTCAGTGCGAAGATGAATGTCCTTACAAATGAATGACAGCGAAACATTCCGCAACAATACACCTGGTAAGAGACCCGATTCAGTCAGAATTTGAAATCCATTGCATATGCCTAGCACGAATCTTCCTTGCTCCGCATGCTTGCGCACAGCAGACATAATCGGAGAAACCCTGGCAATTGCTCCACAGCGTAGATAGTCACCATAAGAAAATCCACCCGGAAGAATCACGCAATCAATGTCTGAAGGAATGATGGTATCCTTATGCCATAACATCTGTGCCTGAGCACCTGCACTATGTGAAGTTGCATACCATGCATCATGATCGCAATTGGAACCGGGAAAAACGACTATGCCGAATTTCATGCATGCTCTCCAACTGAAATTTCTTCCAATGCAATGTGATGATCTTCCATGATCGGATTGGCTATTATATTCTTGCACGCGTCATCAACAATTGACATTGCTTGTTGCGCATCTGCTGCATGGACTGTCAATTCCACATATTTTCCTATGCGAACTTGATCAATCGATGTAAAATTTGTCGAATGGAGTGCATGTTCAACCGTTTTCCCTTGCACATCGAGGATGCTCTTGCGCAAAGTGATGGTTATCATTGCTTTGAAATGCTTCATTGAAAAATCCGATGTGATGTAGGATCATTGGCTCAAAAATACGAAATCCTTAGTTATTCAGGGCATTCCCATGGCTCATGGCCTTATTGCGGGTTAATTCAATGTAGAGTATGGTACCAAATGCAAAGATCATCCCGATTCCAAGCATTCTGAGGCATGCTGTCACCATGAGCGATATTCTCCCCAACTGTTCATGAATGGGAATAATGGCCAAGTCCATGACATACTCAATTGCAGTTATACATAGGGATGCAACTATAAAGATAAATAGCGAAAAGGCAAATGGTTTCAATGCATGATTACGAATCAATTGTATCCCCACTTGTATTGCCTGTAATGGGGAACAGCGTTCATGAAGCAGGATTGGAATCATCACTGTACTTGCTGACATAATATAGATTCCCGGAGCGACACACAATATGATTCCAATGGTAGAAGTGAATAGAACCAAGAATCCAATTGTGCTTATACTCACAAATGATGATTGAATTAATTCACGCAGCTTTGCATCGTCGGGCTTTTCGCCATGAATCAGGCAATGAAACGTGAATGACGATGAGGTGCTTATGGCAAGCATCAATCCAAGAAAAGTAAAAAATGTAATTCCTGCAATTAACCAGATATGATCATCAATAGTGAACTGAGCCAGAGTTATGATGGAAGGTTCTTTCAATGGAGAAGCAGGAATGCTACTTAGAAATGAAGCAATGCAGATGGGTATGCCGGCATATTTTAATATATAACCAATCAAGGAAAAACCATGATCAGAGATATACTCCATGAATATCGACAAAAGGTCAGGAAAACGTATCATTGAAGTTGGAATATTGTGTAGAGAGAAGTTTATGCCTCAAACTTATGAAATCATTCTCATGCATTGGCATAGTCTTGAATCAGTTTTGTAAATTTGAATATGAATACAACCATGCAGCAATACATAGACAGTCTTCTTTCAATGAATAAAGAAGATGCGCGAATCATCATCACAATATCGAATCCTTATGGGAAGGAAGCAATTCATGTACCCGGAAAAGAAGATGCATACAATCATTGCAAAAAAATCATCATTCATCATGATTCATCCTCATTTGGATTAATGCTGATTGACATCATCACGAATGACAAGTCATATACTCATTCAATCGCTTTATCCAATGATGAAGATAGGATGGACATACTGAATGCATTATCTCTCTTGCCATTCAAACAATGGCATTTGCAGACACCTGCGAAAGACCTCTATATCAAACGTTCTCCCTTAACTAGCCGCGGACAAACTATTCTGCATCGTTTTACAAAGCCGTCAAAAATGCATTGGACATCAAACGCTGAAGACCTCATGCCGATTAGCCCCGGACATGATGCTCGATTGCTTCATGCTATTGGAATTGCCGATGCACAGTATGCGATTATTCCCGTAATGCGTGACAAGTATGTTCAAATCAATCACTTCATTCGAATATTCGAACAATATGCAACGGAACTAATCGAGCCGATTCAGATTATTGATTGTGGCTGCGGACAGGCATATCTCAGCATTGCATTATTGTGGTATTTGCGAAATACGAAAAGAAAAGACGCTACATTGATTGGAATCGAGCAGAATGGAGAATTGATTGCCTCTTGCAATGCTACAATCAATAGTCTTGACATGCAGAATCATGCATCATTTTCGAATAATGCGATTGCGCATTGGAACGATCTATTGAGTGAAAAGGGAAGCATCGCACTTATTGCCTTGCATGCCTGTGATACCGCCACTGATGATGCACTTGCCTTGGCGATTGCTCGTAATGCAGATATTATTCTCGCTGCACCATGTTGCCATCATTATGTTCAGCAACAAATGGATATTGCGATAATCCCTGCCGAAGAATCCTTTCTATTGCGTGATGGAATCATGAAAGAACGATTGGGTGACATGCTCACTGATTCCATGCGCAGAGATATATTGATTTCCGAGGGATACTCAGCTGACTTGATTGAGTTTACCGCCTTGGAGCACACAGCGAAAAATGTGATGATACGAGCAAAAAAAGTTCGCAATATGCCCCATAAACACAAAGAAGATGCTAGAAAACGATGGATGCAGGCAAGAGATCGCTGGCACGTGGAGCCAAAACTTGCAAAGCTGATCTCTAAAGAGTGATATCTGTTTGAAAATGACACTCAGTTTCCATGTTTCCTTGTATTTCCATCAAACCACTACCCAAGGTCTGTTCTCGAGGTTTATGTCTTTGCCTTATTAATAAAGAACAACTCCAATTCTTATAATCATATCCAATCTTCGCCCCGAGCATTGTCATGATTCCATATAATGGTTCAATCAACAATTGTCCAGGCAGCCCTGTTTCCGGAAGATATAATGCAGAAGTAAATGAATCGGTATTGGACCAAGCAAAACGAAATGACCAATTCCAAGGATGTGTTTTCTTTGCGGACTTCAATTCAAAGGAATATCCGATTCCTCTATTTGCGATCTGATTCAATTCATGATGATGATATTCAACTCTGAAGATGGCATTCATTGAGGTATTTGAATGTGTATAGTCGCATCGGGCTCTCCATGAATATTCATATGTAGAAGTAATCCTTGCAGGTGCTTGCAATTCATGCATGATTCTACACAAGATGCGGGACTCTTTGTTTTTTGAAGAAAGTTGTAGTATTGATCGCATTCCTCGCTTGCGTGTATCACGATTATGTGGTACCGAAACATTTGCATACATTTCAAATGAAGATGCATAATCAATTGATTCATATTCACCATTGAATAGTGCTTGAATGCCCATGTCATTTCCCGGGAATCCAAATCTACCTGGAGAAACTCCGAGTGGAGAATGCAGTTCGGAATCAAAGTATCGGATGATGCATGCCTGTTGTTGGTTTTGAGCACGATGATGAAACATCAATAATCCACCTGCATGGGCTCTTTTGTCAATCAATGCATTTCCGGAAATAGTCAATGTCTTGTTTGACCATTGATAGTCCAAAGAGCTAAGAAATTGTTCTTTCTCGCCTATGTTCCTTGCAGAAGGAGCAATGTCTGCATCGTAGAATTGATACAAAGCAGAAATTGCAAATGAATGTGAATCATGATTCATTTCTCCAAAACATGCCAGCCGCTGTTCCTTGACACCTTCCCTATAAGTTAATTCAGTGATTGTTCTGGCATATGTGATGGCAGGAAAGCCCGTTAATTCATGATTGTCATTACGATATGCATAGCGATTTCTCGATGCATAGATCATTCCACCATACAATGCAATGCCAAATGGATTTGAACGATGCTGAAGAGAAATCCCTCTAAAATTTGAATGTTCAATCAAGGATGTATTAGGTCGGATAGACGTTGACCAATGAAGAGCTCTCTGTGTTGGTTTGGTTGCATTCGGCATGGATATACCGGAAGAAAATACTGTACCTAAACCTGTTTGAATTGTCTGATCCCCAATAATGAGCATAAGATTATGTTGTGAATATGAAAGCGCTCCATGAAGCATGCCGTGCAAATATGTTTCCCCTGAATGTTTTCCATATGAAAATGATGTTGTGACATTGTTATTTCCAATGAGAATGCGATTCATGAAAGCTTCCTCGGAACCAAGGAAAGCATGTTGTACAAAGCCACGACTTTTCTGCAGGGTTGATGACAATCTTGTGCGAATTCTACCCGAGAAAACCGATGAAGATGAAAGATTGGTGCAATTGAGCAATAGTGTTGCAACTGAAGAATCTAATGAATGAGGGAAGAGGGAAATCAAGTCATTCACAGACTCAATATGTGGGTATTGTTTCAGAATGCTTTTGCACTCACGAATGAAGGCAGTAGAAATGCCCGGTATATTTGCCAATGCATCCGGAGACTCTCTTAGATTGATTGGATGAGCCATATAATAGTCCATGGCATCAATAAGTAAGAAAGATTCCGTCATACCGGATTCATCACCTCCTATGGCATCATCTTGTGCATAGACAAAAGATGCAAAGAGTGACGAAAGCAAAAGAATGCTCGCCATGAAAGCCCCTGATCATGTTGTGAGATTAAATCTGCACGGTCAACCATTTACCTGATCGATATTGTTGATAGCCGATTGCAGTCAATGCAATATAGCTTAATACAACACCGATCCAAATGCCGGATTCATGAAGCGGTGTATAATGGGAGAGAATGAAGGCCAAAGGGATTTGTATCAAGACAAGTGAGATAAACACGATCATCATGCTTCTTGCTGCAGCACCTGAGCCACTGATCACGCGAAGAGTGATTGAGCCAATAGCAAAGAAGATATATCCAAAACAAGCAATGCGAAGATATTCAACGGTTTCTCGAATAATTGCAGGGTCATTGGTATAAATGCGTGCAAAGTATTCTCCAAAGAGATAAGTCAAAACTGCAAGCACACCCAGCAAGAGAGTAAGCTGTCGTACTGCTGATCGGTAGAACAATACTATCCTATGCTCTTGTCTGGCGCCAAGGTTTTGTCCGGTTGCTGTTTCTAGTGCTATACCCATTGCAAACACAGACATGAATGCAAATAGATCAACTTTCAGTCCAAGAGTATATGCCGCAAGTGTGATTTTCGGATCAAAATTAGAAGCAAATTTGAAGAGGGCCAAGCGGCTTATGCTTACGGAAAACATTTGCAGTGAAGACCATACCCCTTGCTTGATGATTTTGAACAAAAGTGGAACATCAAAAGCAAATCCTTTGAGTTTGAGATTGAGTCCCGCCTTTCCCGAGATAATCATCGAAAGTGAAATCATTGCTCCAATAATCTGAGATGCCGCCGTTGCAATACCCGCACCAAGCATTCCATATGC
This sequence comes from Ignavibacteria bacterium, assembly GCA_016873735.1. Taxonomy (GTDB): domain Bacteria; phylum Bacteroidota; class Ignavibacteria; order Kapaibacteriales; family UBA961; genus UBA961. The sequence continues at coordinate 8,017 of VGWD01000020.1, forward strand.
GGGTATGAATTCCCATCCGAAAATCAATAAAGGAGCAAGTATGGCATTGATGATTGTCGTTAATAACAGAATCGACATAGGATAGACTGAATTGCCTGATGATCGGATGATTGCATTGATTTGGAATGTGACGAAATTTCCGGGAACACCAAAGAGCAAAGCATAAAGATAGATTTCTGTGAAGGCATAGACTTGTGGGTCTTTATCAAGTCCGAGTGCTGTGAGTGTCATCGGCAAAAACAAACCGAGAATGATTGCAAGCACAGTTGAAAAAACCAACATCGTCATGATACCCTGTGTTGCAGTATATGAAGCTTCATCACGATTACCCTCGCCAATTCTTCTTGCAACAATAATCCCCGTGCCAATTGCAAAGCCACTTCCGAAATTGAAAATCATGAATCCCAATTGTTCGCTAACCCCGATTGCTGCAATGGCTGCAGACCCTAGCTTGCTTACGAAAAATGTATCTATCCAAGAGTATAACATATTCACGATGAAACTGAAAGCCAGCGGCAAAGCAAATATGCGTAATGTTGAATCTACCGGGCCATTGAGAAGATCAACGCCCATTCTTTGTTGTTTTGGTGCTTCGGAATCTGAAGTTGTGCTAGTATTCATGTATCATAATCCCATCAAGAACATGACGGGTCAAAACTTGGGATACCAAAGGATCGTTAGTTTGGGCAATGAATAAAAAGTGGAAATTTCAACGTTGCCCCAGGTATTATATGGATCAACATTAGGAATTTTGGTGACATTGTTTTTGCTTTCGAAATCAAGTCTCCATTCTGCAATTGGAATGATTATACCGTATGATGTAGGAATATTGACCATAAATCCTGCGCCTGCATTGAATGCCAATTGTTTGTCGTCAGTGAATTCAACATTCGTTGCATATACTCTCTTCGACAAATAATTGATTCCTGCTGCTGCGAAAAACGAAACCTTTCCACGTGGATTCGCGATTGCTCTTGCCGTCAAATGCGCTACGGTATACACATCCGGATCAGTTGGAGATCCGGGTAATTTGTTTGCATTATTCAACTTCGAGTTATTTCTTGTATGCATAAGGCCCATGTCGAACATCAGGAATTCAAGAGGATTATATGCGACGCTGAGTCCGAAAGATGGATTGCCATCCCATGAACGTGTTCCCCTTTTTTCATTGACATCAAGACTCGTGAGTGTTTCAACAATAGTATTTGTTGCTACGGATGGACCAAATCCAATGAATCTCGCATAAGGTGAAGGTGCTTTTACGATTTCGGTTTGTTCTTCCTCTTCTTCTCTTTCATCTTGTGCATGCATCGGAAATGCCGATAGCCCAATAATCAAACCAATCATCAGAAGTGGAAGACCGAACAGTGTTCTTGCATTTCTTGTTGTCATGGCAATAATCTCCTCTATAGTAACTTGATGGATATCGGCTATTTTTTGTGCAATGAATTGCACAAATGCCGGTTCATTCCTTTTTCCACGGTGAGGAACCGGTGCTATATATGGCGAGTCAGTCTCAATCATGATTCTTGACAAAGGAGTAGCTTTTACGATATCATCAAGTATGCTCTTTTTATAAGTAATATTTCCAGTAAAGGAAATGTGAAAATTTAGATCCAAAGCAGTTTGCAATACATGGATATTTGATGAAAAACAATGAAGAACTCCGGTGAGTTCACCTTGCTGTTCTTCTTTGAGAATTTCCATGACATCATCATCGGATTCTCTATTGTGTATGATTACAGGTTTGCGATATTCTTTTGCAAGTTGTAATTGTCTTCTAAACGCATGTTTTTGAACATCTTTAGGGGCAAAATCATAATAATAATCAAGTCCGATTTCGCCTACTGCAATCACTTTTGGAAATTGCATGGAATTGACAATGAATGATTCAGCTTGTTGATCAAAATCATTGGCATTATGAGGGTGAACTCCCATTCCGCAATAAATCTCGTCAAATTCTTTGCACAAGGACAGGACCCCTTCAAAGCGATTTGGCTCAATTGCGGGAATGATGATTGCTTCCACTCCTTTATCAAATGCTCTGCGAATCATTTCCTCGCGATCTTCATCGAAAGCATCTGCATCTATATGAGCATGCGTGTCTATCAACGATTGTCCCCTAAATACTCGATATTGATGACGCGTTCATCTTCTTGTTCAACAACTGATTTGATTGTCACCTTCCAGTCAATCGATGGCATTGTGGAACCGGCTTTCTCGGGCCATTCCACAAATTTTATTACTTGATCATCGCTCATGCATTCTGAGAATCCAATTTCCAATAATTCCTTTACATCTTGAATCCTGTAGAGATCGATATGATACAATGCGATCTCGGAGCCATCAGGATTTGAACCGATATATTGATTCATGATCGTGAATGTTGGGCTCGAAACAATGTCATGGACTGAAAAGTAAGAACAAACTCCTCGAACGAATTCAGTCTTTCCTGCTCCCAAGTCACCTGCCAATGCGATGATTTCACCGGGCGTGATCTTTTCGGCAAAACGCTTGCCTATTGATCGAGTTTCTTCTTCCGAATGAGTGTGGTAGCTGTCTGCTTCCATGTACAAGTCTGAATTGTGAGACAAGACAAAATTCGGGCAGACATAAAGTCTTCCCTGATATTATTTATCGTGGTTCCAATGTGATGACAGGTAGTATCATTTCTTCGAGAGAAATGCCACCATGTTGGAAACTATCACGATATTTCTGAACATAATAATTATAATCTGTAGGATACACAAAATATGTATCCTCTTTTGCAATGATGTAATTTGTTGATGCTGTATGCTCGGGTAATTTATATGCATCGGGATACTTGATGGTCATTGCATTTTTTGCATCTGACTTTACATTCTTTCCATGTTTAAAGCGAAGATTCGTGGATGTTTCGCGATCTCCATGGGCTCTTACTCCGTGCATACACCGAACAGAACCATGATCGGTGGTTATCACGATATTGATGTCTTTGAATTGAGACAATGTTCTAAGCATGCCCAAAAGGGATGAATGTCTGAACCATGATTGCGTGAGTGATCTGTATGCCGACTCATCCGGTGCAATTTCTTTCAGAATTGGATAATCAGAACGAGAATGTGCAATCATGTCAACGGCATTCACAACAATTGCTGTTAGATGATTTCTTGCATATCGCTGAATATCCTGCTCAATCTTCTTTCCATAATCTGTGTCGATGATTTTCACATATGACAATTCATTTTTCAGCTGAATTCTTCTACGTTTGAGCAATGCTGCCAATAATTCTTTTTCATGTGCATTTTGACTATGCTCGCTGATTCCCGGAAGGTCACCTTTCCAGTAATCAGGGTAATGTTTTTTGATTTCATTGGGGAATAGCCCGGCAAAAATGGCATTGCGAGCATATGGAGTTGCAGTGGGAATGATCGAACAATAATAGTCTTTCTGAACAGTGAAATAAGGTCTGATCAATTCTTCCATCATCATCCATTGATCAAGACGCATGCAGTCTATAACAAAAAAGAATGTGGGTTTGCCATTGGATAATTTTGGCAATACATATGTGTCAGCAATTTGAGGCGAAAGCAAAGGAGAAGCGTCATCACCTCGAATCCATGACTCATAATTATTCTCCACGAATTTCCCGAATTCCGCATTGCATTCACGCCATTGATCTTTCAATGTTTGATGAAAACCCAATTCCGGATGCAAGTCCAATTCAATGCTCCAGTGAACCAATTTCTGATAAACGTCAAGCCAGTCAGACCAGTCCATAAAGCCATGCAATCGTCTTGCTATCTCGGAAAAACCTTGCAGATAATCCTGTGTGATTTTTTCTTCCGCAATTCGCCTTGATTCAAGAAATTTCTTGCAAGCAGCAAGAATCTGGGCAGGATTTACAGGTTTAGTGAGATAGTCATCAATTTTCCTTCCGATTGCTTGTTCCATCAATGATTCAGCTTCATTCTTCGTTACCATCACTACTGGCATAGAGGGGTCTATGTCCTTAAATACGGACAAAGTTTCCAGACCGGACATACCCATCATGGATTCATCGAGAAAGATAAGGTCGAAGGATTGATTTGTGACTAGTTCAATGGCATCTTCACCATTTGTGGCTGTCTCTACATCATAGCCACGCTGATTAAGCAGGATGATATGCGGTTTGAGTAGATCGATTTCATCATCGATCCAGAGTATGCTCTTTTTTGATTGTTCCATTTTCTAAACTCCATTGTTCCTTGATACATGCAAATGTTCGCACTCATCGACTGCTGATGCTGTCTAAAAAGGTAAAACATGGTCTCAAGGAGTATGGCTGCCTCTGGAAAATTGGAAAATCATGACATGCAAATATCGGATTATGAAAGGCAATCCCCAAATAAACGCGGAAGTCATATTCGTTCGACTAATGCTTATTGGGATTATTGTAGAAAAGCCCGAGCAATTTCCCTGGCTTCTTTGTCAGCAGCATTGATATGAGTAATGTTGGGTTCATCCACAATATTCATGTTCTGTAATGTGGATTCAATTGTTTGGGGTATTTGTAAAAATCTTGCCTTGTTTTCCAAAAAAGCTTGTACAGCGATCTCATTTGCGGCATTGAGTATTGCCGGTGCGGTACCTCCTCTGCTCATTGCTTCATAGGCGAGCCGCAAGCATGGGAAGCGATCGGTGTCCGGTTTGAAAAAAGATAGATTGCCCGCGGTGAGCAGATCGAGTTTGGGTAAATCCGCATGTCTTCTTTCGGGATGGAACAAAGCATACATGATCGGTACTCTCATATCCGGCGTACCCAATTGTGCTTTTACTGATGCATCCCCAAATTGTACAAGTGAATGAATGATGCTTTGGGGGTGAATAACCACATCGATTTTCTCAGGTGCAAGATCGAATAACCAGCGCGCTTCAATAACTTCGAAGCCTTTATTCATGAGCGTTGCGGAATCAATCGTGATTTTTTGACCCATCACCCAATTGGGATGTTTCAATGCTTGTTCTCGTGTTATGGTTTCGAATGATTCGAAATCCAATTCTCGGAATGGTCCACCTGAAGCCGTAAGAATAATCTTATCTATCATCGAGCGTTCTTCGCCGGCCATGCATTGAAGGATCGCGCTATGTTCACTATCAACTGCCAGAATTGCAATATCTTTTTCCCGGGCGGAATTCATGACGATAGAACCTGCGCTCACGAGCGTCTCTTTGTTTGCAAGTGCAATCGTGGCACCTTGTTCAATGGCTGCCAATGTTGGAAGCACTCCGCTGAAGCCAACCAGTGATTGCATCACGATTTGATTGTCAACATGGCCGGCTGCTGCAATCACTCCTTCTTCACCACAAAGAATTTCCCCTTTGAAAGAGGTATGCTTCTTGAACTCCTTCCAAGAAGTTTCATCGCTGATTGCCACGCCTTTAGGATGAAATTCGCGAGTCTGCTCTTCCAATTCTTTTATGCGTGTATTTGCTGTAAGATAATTAATCGAGAAATCATCTCTGAATTGTCTGATGATATCCAGAGTTTGTTTTCCTATGGAACCTGTCGATCCAAGTATGGTCAAACTTCTCACATTCATTCCTCAATGAAATGGCAGCCACTGAATTTTCACTGCCGGTATGATTGCCGGTGCAGTGAACATGGCCAAACCCGCGTCCATGGAATAACGATCATTGCATAATCGTAAACCCAAAAAACCGGCTGAGTTTCTTGGACGCATGATGTCGGCACACCATAATTCAGCAAGGACTTTTGTATCATGCCTTGCTGTTAGCGAAATGTCCAAACCCAAACCAAAACCCAAAGATCCATTGCTGAATCGAATGATTCCTGATCCCCAGCGTCCTGCACTTGCATCATACACATCATCTGAACCTGTTTTAAAAAACAGAGAAGTGGTCAATGTTGTACGTGGCATGTGAAAAGAACCCACCAGATATGCATGTTGCAATAGATTCGCAGTATTTGCATAGATGAGAGAGTAACCGCCTGCCAAGGTATAATGTCCGGGGACAATATCTTGTTTTTCTTCATAGAATGTATATTTCACATTCAAATGTTTTCCTTGTTCATCAAATGACATTCCCGGAATCAGGGTGATGCCGCCATTGACGGAGATATTCTCGAATCCGAATCCGGCTTGTACAAAAGCCAATTGTGTCAGAGAACAATATGCATTGTCTTTGATTGCATCGGCAGTTGGCATAACATATAATGATGAGGAATGTCGATAAACATCGTCAATCATGGCAATGTGAAGAACCTCATCAGAATACAGGGTGATATCACCAATCATGGTTTTCATCACTATTGACTCTATGATTGCTGAGTCTTCACGTATTGTATTGTCGCCTCTTTCTTTATATGTGCCTGTAAGGATATCGCCATTCATGAGTCGCATGCGATAGGCTTGATCTTTCCCAAGCTTGATTGAATTGAATATGCGATTTGTGAACATATCTTCTTCCGCAAAAGATTGGAATGACATGCAGGCAATAAGTGGTATCAAGATGAGTGCAATCATCACAGCACTCCAGCACTGCCGCCGGCATGAGAATAAGCCAATTGACCGCATGCAGCATCAATGTCCAATCCGCTTGATGAACGAATCATCACTGTAACATCTTCATGTCTCAATGCTTTTATGAACGCATGAAATGTTTGTTCAGGTGCAGGTTTAAGTGATGCTGAAATTCCTTCGGGAGCAGTGAATTCTATCGTATGAAAAGGAATCACATTCACTTTTGAAGGAATTCTTCTCGTCAGTTTAGCCAAGCGCATCACATCTTCTTGTGTATCATTGAATCCATCAAATAAAATATATTCAAATGTTACCGGTTTCTTTGTTTTACGATAATAATATTCCAAAGCATCACCGAGTTCTTTCAGAGAATATTTATTTGCGATGGGCATGATTGCTTCTCTTTGACCCTGCGTTGTTCCATGCAAAGACAATGCTAACTTGATTGAACGTTCTTCATCGGCCAGACGCATGATTCCGGGGACAATCCCAGCGGTTGACAATGTGATATGCTTAGCGCTGATGAGTCCGCTTTCCGGATTCGTAAGAATATCAACTGCTTTCATCACATTATCATAATTGAGCATTGGTTCACCCATTCCCATGAACACGATATTAGTGATATCCGTGGAACATATCTCGCGGGCCCTCATATATTGATCCACGATTTCAGAGGTTGCAAGATTTCGTTTGAGCTTCAATGTTGCGGTTGCACAAAATGCGCAACCTAAAGCACAACCAACTTGGGTAGAGATGCATAATGTACGTCTTTTGGGTAATCCCTCTTCATTCAACATTTCGCTTGGAATGAGTACTGTTTCAATCGCAGTCTCATCCAATAAAGTGAAGAGCATTTTTTTTGTGCCATCCTCTGATTCATGCAATCCTTTCAATTGAACAGCATGATGATCTTCACCATAATGTGACGTTAATGTTTGCCTCAAATCCAGTGGTATTGTGCTGATTGTTTCAAAAGAGAAGGGAGTATCATGCTTCCTTGCATACAATGCATGAAAAATCTGTTTTCCGCGATAAGAGGGAAATCCCCACGCGGAAAGTGATGTCGATAATTCATCGGATGTCAAATTGCCGATGCAAGACATTGCAGGATGTGATTCATTCAATTGTTTCATGAATGGCTTTGCTAAGAAACAAAACCGGCGAGAGGGATGCCCTCTCGCCGGTCAAAAAGATTTGACTGCCGGATTATTTTCTTGGAGTTTCAACAAAAATCTGAACTGTTCTGGAGAGCACTCTTCCTGTTGGGATACCATTGTCGAAAATTTCAACATCTTCACCCCGACCTGCAACTTCATATTTCGCATCGGGTGATTTTTCTTCCAAAATTGACTTTGCGGCATCAGCTCTTTGTAATGCCAAAGAACGATTATAATCAGGAGCTCCGATGCGATCGGTATAACCAATGATTTTGACGACGGAATTTCCTTTGATGACCGGTCCCACGCGATTCTTGAGAATTTCAGCATTCTCGGGTGAGATCTCAGCTCTATCAAAATCAAACAAAATCAATGAGAATTTCGTGACAACCATATCGGGTTTGGAATCTACTGACTGCTGGATGCTTGAATTATAATCTACACGGATTGAACCGTTCACTGCTGATGTGGTTCCATTATTGTTAACGGTTGATAGAGTATAATCAATTGGGACCTGAGAATTGGATAACTCATTGGGACGAATAACCCAGCGCTGAGAAGTTGGCGTGCCTGCTCCTGCCAAATCTTTCAAAGAACGACCTGCTTGTGAAATATTCAGCGTCCAAGTATTTATAGCAGTGCTATCAAAATCTTTTGGGCGGAATTCGATCAATTCCGGTTTTGTCCAACGACTTTCATCGCCACGAATTGTGATGGGTTCAAGGATGTCAAAATGAGAAGATTTGAACGTGACTCTTCTATTTTCGCTCATGCCGTCTTTGAGATTCTTTGCGGTAGGTACATCTGGTAATACCCTTGATGTTGTTGCGATGCGATTTGCATCGATGCCATAATTGGATGTCAAATATGATTTAACATTTTCAGCTCTTCTCAAAGCCAAGCCTTTTTTGGATTCGGCTTTTCCATCAATTGAACCGATGAGACTTAACGTTGCATCAGGATTGCCTCGCATGCGAAGTCCGATGATATCCATTGTTCTTTTGTTGATTTCAATAGCATCTTGTGGCAATGTTTCCAGAGAAAATTGTCCGCGAGCATCACCGCTATTTGTCACCTGCAATGAGGGATCCGGTTTCTCGCTGTTTAGGCCAAAAAACACGAATGGCACAAATGGATACATTTCGGAATACTGAATATCTTCAACAGTCAAACCGGATTCCAAAATGCGATAGTCACCGGCATCATCATAATACCCAACCTCTACCTTTGCAGCATTGGTGATGATGGGATCTTTGGGCTCACTTTTTTTGGAGCTTGGGCCGAGTGTGATTGAAACGCCGATTCGCAATTGATCCAATCCCCATGGCGAGAGATCCGAACTGAAATCACCCAAAGATTTGCGATATGTCACTTCAGGTGTGATTGTGTAATTCCAAGCTTTCATTGGAATGCCTGCCCCAACAAACAAAACCAATCTATCATTTGTACCGGGAATGGTACTATATGCAGTAGAAGCTGCACTGCTAGCGAGATTTTCTGAGTATTCACTTGTCAAGCGTGAACCATATTCAAATCCGGCAAGTACATAAGCCGGACTTTCATTGAAGAGATCCATGAATTTCACTCCGGTGGAGATTTCCAACATGGTGATATTGGCCGTAAGCGTATTCAACGTGTTATTCTGTAAATCTTCAATCAATTCTGCTCCCATACCATGGATTCCGAGTCTTCCGGTCAAACGAAACGTTTTGTTTAGACTATAATCAACAAAACCTCCGCCATGAAACCCCATGGAAGTGCTTGAAAGTTTGTAATTCCCAATAGCCGTGCCTGCAGGATCCTTCGTAGTAAAGTCAGGTGCATGGAAATTATAATTCACTCCGGTATAGAGACCAAATTCAAATTTTTTGACTTGTGATTTTTGGTTCTGTGCAAAAGCACATAGGGAGTAAAAGATACCAACGAGTGTTACAATGATGTATCTCATGAGGTAAGCTTGTCCTAAAGTATGAGAAATGAGGGATTTGGACGATTGGCCCACTATTTATGTTGTACAAAAATGCTGAATTGTTTTGAATATTATTGACAGAGAATGCAGCAGAATAGCAAATCAAGCTAAAAAATATCTGTATAGCTAGATTATTATCCTTTTTAATGATGGTTTTGAAGTCAACTCAAGATATTCCAATGAGGTGATAATGTGAGGATATGTTCATATATGGGGCAATGCTCATGATGGGCACCCTGCAAATATCCCGTGCTCATGAGAAATTCATTCACTATTTCACCACCGGTGAATTTGAATGTTTTTTTGAAGAGTTTAGTCCATTCTTCTCTTGACATAGGATGATATTTGTCCAGCCATTTCATGAATGATCCGTGCTCTTGCTGCAATGATCTAATAATGCTTGCATTATGTATCACCGCTCTGATTTTCAAGTTATTTCTTATGATGGATGCATCGTTCATCAAGCGATCAATATCATTATCTGTATATTCTGCAACCCTGGCTATATCGAAACCCTCGAATGCTTCACAGAAATGATGTCGTTTTTTGAGAATGGTTAGCCACGATAATCCTGCCTGATTAATCTCCAAACTTAACCGTTCGAACAAAGCATTGTCTGAATCCAATGGATAACCGTATTCGGTGTCATGATATGCAATATGCAAAGGCGAACAATGTTCTTGAAGAACATATGCACAATAGGAGGGGGTGGCTGCATTCATGTTGTATTTCCTGTATGATGCAGAAGGAAGTGAGTGGGCCCAGAGGGATTTGAACCCCCAACCAACGGATTATGAGTCCGCTGCTCTAACCGTTGAGCTATAGGCCCTTTCAAGGAATAATCAATTGAAGAGACCGATCATGAAGCCGATCTGAAAAGCTAATCCGGATGCTTCAATGCCGGAGGGTACATTATTCACAATGCTTTTTCCATTTTCTTTCCAATCACCCATGAAGCTGAGTGCATATCCAACATACCCCCTCACCGTCACGATTCTTGGTTTATCATTTCCAAGCAAAGCCGGAGCAAATTCAACACTAATACCCGGATTGATCATGAAATAGTCATTGTTCAATGTGTGATTGAACACATTTGGATCAGCCGGAGTACCGCCGATTCCACCGTTCGTGGAATTTGCACCCTCTGCATATTGAGTGGTATTGATTTGCATTGAACCCCAACCACCTGTGATTCCGGGAAGCAGATACAATGATTTGGCCAATGAAAAAGCATAGTCAAAACCAAAGCCGGTATATGCATTGGAAAGAGTGACTGAACGCACATAATTTTTGGCATTCACCAAGAAGATTTTATCAGCGGTTGATGCGCTACCACCAAGATTCGTAATGGAAATGCGAACATTGGGAACAATGCCGATAGTTAATACACCCAAAACGCCGGTCATTGTTATTGGTGTTGATAATTCACTGAATCCTGCAGTGGTGATTTGTGTATTTACATCGGTAATATTTGGTGAAAACAATGAAACCATGAAACCGCCACCCACACCAAAATATGGGACTTTCTCTTCCTGAATAACGGTTTCCTCGAATGTCAATTCATCAAGTCTGTCGTCTTGTGCAATAAGTGAAAACCCACACACAAAAAACATCGTCAGACCCATAAGTACAAACTTGATTCTCATATTGTTCATCCGAAATGTGTGAAATGTTGTAATTATCAAACAAGTCTGTAAAAATAGGGAATTCTTTGATTGTTTTGTGTATTTGTCATATCCCTTTGAAATCGGCTTGTCTTTTCTCTAAAAATGCTGATGTGCCTTCCTTGAAATCCTGCGTTCCGCAAATTTCACCAAAATGGAGCGCTTCGCTTTCCATACCCTCGGATGTGCTGCAATCAATTGCCGAACGTATAGCCGCAAGACTGCCGGATATTGCAAAAGGAGCTTTTGTTGCAATCAACTCGGCTATCTTTATGCATTCTTCCAATAGGGTTTCCGCAGAGAATACATTGTTCACAAGCCCGATATGCATAGCTTCCTCAGCATTTATGATATTTCCGGTGAGAATCAATTCTGTTGCCTTTGCCGAGCCAACAAGCTTTGTGAGTCTCTGCGTGCCACCATATCCCGGAATGATGCCAAGATTCACTTCCGGCTGACCGAATTTTGCTCCCGGAACCGCAAATCGCATATGGCAAGACAAAGCAAGTTCGCAGCCTCCTCCCAAAGCGAAACCATTGATAGCAGCAATCACCGGTTTTCTCATATATTCCAAGTTTGTAAAGACCGCTTGACCAAATCTTGCAAAATCCGCTCCTGTTTCAGCATTTTGCTCATGCAATTGAGCAATGTCAGCTCCCGCTGCAAATGCTTTTGGACCGAATCCTGTTATGATGATAGCCCGACATTTTTCTGAATCGGCGCAAAATTGGAGCGCTTTTTGCAGCTCATTCAATAAGGTTGCGTTTAAGGCGTTTAACTTATCAGGCCTATTCAATGTAATCAAACAGATATGGCCTTTTTCTTCAAGAATAATTGTTTCAAAGTTCATGACATCAATCCTGAACGGTGATAAAGTGTGTCTAAAGGCACAATTTAGCATTTTTCGCCGTATGAGGATTACTGCGTTTAGAGAAAAATTTATGATGCGACAATATATACTGCTATGCTTTTCATGGATATTGGCTTTCACATTACTGATGCCGATACCTGATTTGGATGCTGCTTCCAGAAAGAAAGGGAAATCTTCCTCTTCGAAGTCATCCAAAAAGAAATCTTCAAAGAATTCAAAAAAGTCTTCGAGATCTTCAAAAAAAGGTTCAAAGAAGCGTCGTTATGCCAAAAAAGGAAGAAACAGAAAATCTTCCGGTTCATCAGGGCATAATCAATTTGTTTCAGTGAATGGCAAACAAGTATTTATTGAGGATACGATGATTGCCCCGGGATTGCGGTATATGCATTTCTTGTATGGCCCACTCAATCACCCGGTATATGCCGTTGAAATGGATGTGAATGACCCCACTTTGAAGATTGGCGTCATCAAAGGAATGAATAAAAATGATGGATTGGAGCGAATAGGCGACATGTTCATGCGCATTGACACCACAGTGAGAGATAGCCTGCTTTCGGCTGTTAATGCGAATTTCTGGAGAGCATATCGCAATACTGCTATTGGTCCGCTTGTACTCAATGGCGAAGTGATTCAAATGGGTAATGAGAAGAAATGGACTAGTGCCTTTTTTGATTCAAAAAACAAAATGTATCTAGGTAGATATGATTTACAAGGAATGATTAGAACCGAAAGCGGTGAGAAATATCGAATCTCTTATACAAATGAAAGACCAAGCGTAGATGGTATCGCAGTGTATAATCTATATGGCGGCACTTCCATTCCTCATGTTCCAAATATGCAATTGGATAAAGCAGCAGAAGAATTTCTTGAAAACAGACCTCAATCTGCGGAAGACTCTACAGAAGAAGAGTTAGACATGGAACAATTGAAAGCTGAATTGGCCGAGATGAAAAGACAGTCGAACATAGAATACCCTTTGATTAAAGTACAAGTTCGATTCTTGCGGTCACCAACAGTAAATAAAGAGGTCCCTTGTTTAGTGAATGCTGTCGATACCGGAACTGTTGCCATGCCTCTCAGAGGTGCAATCATATCACTTGGAAGAGATTTTCCGGCAGATAAATTACCTGTTGCCGGTGATACATTGTTCATCCGATATTATACAGCTGAAAAGGATATCATTCCCTTTGTTCAGGCAGTATGTGGTACCCCGCGTTTGATTGAATCTGGCGAAGTTCGTCAACAAGCAGTGAGCGAGGGTTCGCGCAATAGTAGATTCATCGGACATAATCTTCCTCGCACAGCGATCGGAACAAATACAAGAAAAACCAAAAACTGGTTGGTGCTTGTGGATCCCTCGGGTAAAGGAAGAGGTGCTACATTGGATCAAATGGGAGCAATCATGAAAAAGCTCGGAGCGCATGATGCATTGAATTTAGATGGTGGTGGTTCTTCAATGATGATGGTTTGCGGTGAAAATGTTTGCAACAATTCTCGTGTTCCAAGTGGCAGAAGAATATCATGCGCACTTGCTGTATTTCGAAAACAAAAAGTTCTACGCGAACGATTGCAGGATCAGAATCAAGTAGAATAAAAAAACGGGATGACCTTTTGGATCATCCCGTTTTTTATATGTTCTTTGTTCGATCAATAGGAATATCTTTTTGCATCACTGGTCGCAAGAGGTGCGAGATCGCGATGTTCAAGTCTTCGAACACCGATCAATCGAGTATCATAATAGGTACTTTCAAGTGAGGAAACGGTTACGCCATAGCGTGAGCTTGCATGAGCAAACAAATTGTCTCCAAGATAAATACCAACATGTGATACATACACTTCTTTGCGTGTATGGAAGAAAACGAGATCACCGAATTTCATTTCTGATCTGTTCTTGATTGGTCTTCCAACATTCCATTGCGTTGCTGCAGTACGAGGAAGAATTACATCCCCTGCACCTGCAAAAACAGCTCTAGTGAAAGCAGAGCAATCAATTCCTGATTTGGATGTTCCACCATAGACATATGTGGTTCCAATCCAATTCATGATTTCATCCATTACGGCTTTTCTTGCGATTCCACCATCGGTGGTTTCATTTGCCGAAGGATCATTTGGATCGCTATCGATATATGAAAGCCACAATGAGCGGAAAGCATCCATGTCAACAACCACATCGTCTTCTTCTTCAAGTTCGGTTACAACCTCACCTTCGGAAATCATAGAGCCGGCTACGGCTTCTGATGCAGTTAATTCGCCCTCATCAATGTGTGAAGAAAGGGACTGTTGTGTTGAGAGAGCCTCGGCAATAGAGCCAGTATTCGTGGCGATGTCCGTTGTCGGGGTTAGGTCAGCATCCGGTTCCAAACCGGCCAGTCTAGAGAGATCCTCATTGTTGTTGAGGTAGTCAAAGGCAAGTTTCTTGCCTGCGACACGATCACATTTTGTTTTTGAAACATGAACAATTCTGTAGCGATGCTTCTTAGATTTTTTCTTTGAAGCAACTCGTTTCGTTACCTTTCGCTTGTCCGATTTTTTTCGGGCAGCATATGAACTATTGGTTGGCAAAGCTAGAGCAATCACGAAGAGAACCAAGCTGAGCCAGAAAGGTACGAGGGGTATGGACTTACGCATAATCACCTCTGCAATTGTAAAAAATACCTTGTCTGGTAGTATGGTGCCAATCCTGTGAGGCGGATCGACGTTCTTCCGGGCGGCGCGTCTGTTGAGCCGATAGCGGAAGCTTAATTAGCGATTCTGAAGAAACACTTTTTCAAGTGATATTGTTCCGAATATTCCCGGGCGGAGACCGAAAACGGGACTTTGTGCTAATCGATAGTTAATTGTGTAGTATAAAAACACCCAAGGAGCTTCTTGTATGATAATTCGCTCCATTTCATTGTATGCCTTGAATCGTTGTTCGGAAGTTAATCCGGGCCATAAAGCCAATTCATACAGAGAGTCAACACTTCGATTCGAAAATCTTGTGTCATTTAGGCCTTTGGGCGAGGCCATGTTCGAGTAAAAGAGTGCGAGTACATTCTCCGGATCGGGATAATCCGCAATCCAGTTTCCACGCCAGAATCCTAGTTTTCCTGAATGCATCATAGCAGAATGCTCAGGAAAATTGACCTGCCTTAATGAAGTTTTGATGCCGAATTTGAGCCATTGCTGCTGCAATGCTTCAACAATCTGCACCGTAGTTGCATTATTGCCGGATTGAAGGGTTATCTCAGGCAAACCTAGTCCGCCGGGAAAACCGGCCTCCTCCAACAATGCTTTCGCTTTGGCAGGATTATATGCATAACCTTTGACTTCAGAAGAAAATCCGGGCATTGAAGGCGAAAGGGGACCATGCTCGGCAGGTATTCCTTTTCCCTTCAATACATATGTACATAGTGCTTTGCGGTCTATTGCATAATTCAGCGCTTGTCTGATTTTTGCAGATTTCCATAAAGGCATGCGGGATGTTTCGGCATTTGCCTCGCCATCAAGCATGATTCCACAAAAAACTATGTCCTGTGCTTCTTCTCGAAGCAGTATATGCTGTGCATATGATTCAGAGAGTTTGCCATTTACAAGAACTTTCGGAAGAAAAATCGGGTCTATTGAAAGAATCATATCCAGATTCCCATTATCATATTCCAAAAATTCCGTCTTTGTGTCCTTGATGAATTGAACAATGACAGTATCCAAATAAGGCAAACGAATACCTTCTTCATCAAAATCATGATACAATGTATGTTTCTTGAGTTCAATGAATCTGTCCTGCTCCCAACGATGAAACATAAAAGGGCCGGTTCCAACCGGATGTGCCCCAAATGTTTCTCCATATTTCATGACTGCCTCTTTGGGGACAATCCTGCAATAGGGCATAGTGAGTAGAGAGAGCAAAGGTGCAAAGGGCTTTTTCAAGACCAACGCTACTGTACTGTCATTGATAACCTTTATCCCTTCAATGTGCTGATCTCCATTACCATTCTTACTGTTTTCATGATATTCATCAGCGCCTTGAAGACGCTCACGAAAAATCCAAAAACCTGTCGTCTTGGTACGAGAATCACAAATCCTCTCAAAACTGAATTTCACATCCGATGCTTTGAACTTCCTTGAATAATCAGGTGATCCAAAACATGAGTCTTTGTGAAAAAAAACATCTGTGCGAAGATTAAATGTCCAATTGAGTCCGGAATCATCTACACTCCAAGACTTGGCCAATCCGGGCATAATTTCGCCATTTGTGTCTAATTTCACCAGACATTCGAAGATATGACCTCCAATATGAATGGGCCCAGAAATACCGGCCATTGCGGGGTCCAAGGTTGTCAAACCCTGTGGTTCATTATAGGTGAATGTCGCATCTTTAGATTGTTTGTCATTCCCACATGAAAGCAGGAATGAACACAAAACAATGATGCAAAACTGTATTCCAATTGTCAAAGAACATGCGAATCGCTTGGAATCGCTTTTTCTACCAATAAATGGAAAGCGCCTTTTATTGGAGTTGGCAAGTAAAGGAATTTTGGGCACTTGACCAAGAAAATCAACAACTTGCATCAACATCTGTCGGAAAATCAGCAGAATTCGAACATAGCAATACATATCATGTAACATCATGAAATACAACAAGTTGGAAGATAAAAGCAGGAAATTTGTTATGGCGATTTTTTGAAGCATTTCTTTTGAGCAATGTGGATAAAAAGCCAATGCGTTCGGGCTTTGAAAGATATATTTTTGTCAGATGAAGATGTCAGTATTTCAAAAGTCACTATTCGCAATTTTCCTATTCTTTGCCACACTATGGTTTGGTGGCGGATTGGCTCGCACGGCTATAGGATTTGACTTGTTCATACCGGGTACTTTGGACATCAAGCCATTTCTGACCCAGGAACAAATTAACTATTCTATACGATTGATGGGCGTGACGGCTTACTATACGATTGCAGGTTATGTGGTGAGCTTGGCAAGTGCGCTTATTCTCATTATTTCATTGAAGGGGAGAATCAAACAAAGGGGTTGGCTTTTCATGGCAATCTTTTTGTATTTCTTTTTTTCTCCGTATGAACTATACCTTTCATGGCTTGATCTTCAATTGATTTATCGCATTAATGACATTGATTTTGTAAATTTGCTCAAAGATGATGGATTGCTATATGTGTTCAAACAACGCTTTCATCCGTGGATGACAGCAATTAGCTTTCTCTCTCTGCTCTCCTATATCTCCGCTTTGCTCATTTTGGCGTGGCAGCCTCTGAATGTGCATGACAAAGCGGAACATTCTGAATGAACTAACATTGAAATATCGTGAAACTACAAAGCATATTAGACGACATGCTCAGTCTTGCGCATGATCTGAATTATTCTGTACGAAGGGAAAAAGGAAATTTTAAAGGTGGAGATTGTCGCGTGAATGATGATCGTTTCATCGTATTGAATTCGCTCATTCCTTTGGAATCAAGAGTAGTGTTATTGGCCAGGATTTTGGCGAAACATGAATTGCAAGACAAAGAATTGAAGCCGGCAGTGAAAGCCGTCATAGAAAAAGAAAAGGGAAAAGAAGGAAAGGGTCAAACAATAGAAATGGATTTCCCGACAGATTCATAAAAAAAGCCCGCTTATGCGGGCTTTCGTTTTTAACTCAATCGTACAGGCATCACAAGAATCAAAATATCGGTGGCCTCACCCGTGGGTTCTATCAGAACTGCTCGGTTAGGCGATGAGAATGATAGTCTTACCATTCCTGATTCATCTCCGGACAATTGCTGAAGCGCTTCTTCCAAATACCGATGATTGAAACCAATCTCAAATGACTCCCCGCCTGTGAACTCACAAACAGTTGATTCATCTGCATTACTTCCGGACTCATCGTCCTCTCCATGCACATGAATTCTCTCCGGAGTCAACGTGATCTTGATTTGTCTGCTTGTACTGCTTGTAAACAAAGCAACTCTTTTGATGACACCCACCAAATCCCTTTGATTGACAATCGCAATCTTGTCATTGTCAACGGGGATCACATTTTCATAAGGTGGGAATCTCTCATCTATTATGCGTGTGATCACGGTTGTATCCTGCATGGCAAAACGTGCATGTGTTCTTGTGACGGACATGTCCACATCGGAATCAACTTTGCGCAAAACTTCCATTGCACGTGAGGGGATGATCACATCCAAATCATCAGGGAAACCTTCTCCACGAATGATCACTCTTGCCAAGCGATAACTGTCAGTTGAAACGCCAACTACATGATTTCCACGGTATTGGAACAATACGCCGGTCATGGCGGGACGATATTCGTCATCGGAAACGGCAAACATTGTTCTATTGGCAATTTTCATTGCATCCGCAGCGGAAAGATGCGCATTCTCACCATCGGGAAATACCGGCTGCTGCGGATAATCCGCACTGTCCATGCCTTTCATGGTGAATGTACCGCCTTTGGTTGAGAACTTGATATCCAAATTGGCATTGACATCAACCAATACTGAACCTTCTTGTCCAAGGGATCGCAAGAGATCATTGAGTTTTCTTGCCGGTATCAACACTGTCCCTTGAGCTTCAACCATGCAGGCAGTACTTGTGGAAATTGTCATTTCCTGATCAGATGCAATGAGCTCCAATCCTGTTTTAGTAGCCGTGCAATATACATGCTCCAATACAGGCAATGTGGAACGGGGTGGAATTGCAGGTAAAACGCGCTGCATCGCTTTTTGAAAATCACCGAGAGAGATTGAAAATTTCATGAGTATGTGGGTGATAATGAAATTATGAAAAGGATCTTATAGTTCACCGAAACCGGAACTGAAAAAGAGCGTGATATCCTCCATTGCTTGTTGTTCATCGGGGCCATCCACCGTGACTTCGAGTTTGCACCCAAGTTCAGCGGCCAAGGTCATGACGCCTATGATGCTTTTGGCATTAATTGAAAAACCATCTCTGTTAAGAAAGACTTCGGATTTATATTTTGCCGCAAGCTTTACAAGTGAAGCAGCAGGTCTTGTGTGCAAACCTGCTCTGTTTTTTACTGTGACAGTTGATACTAACATACGATGTAGAGTAGAGTTTTGGCTGATACTGCCCCAAAGAAGGAGCCGGCCCATGCCGGAATTGACATCAAAATATACAAATTCTCGTTTCGGGAATGCACGGAAATTTGTCAACAATTTGTCCACAATGTTACACAATGCATAAACCTTGTCCAAGTTAGGAATTGAGTAAATTGTATTTTTGGGCGGAAGGTTCATTATTTATATGCTACAAGGTCATTAGCCATGTCATTTTCAGAGGCCATCAAACGAACAATTGAAGATTCAATTGCAACAAAGCAATCACTTTTGTTGAAACAGTCTGAAGAAATCGAGAGGATAGGCATATTGCTTGCCTCGAAGCTGAAAGACGGTGGAAAAATCATGTTCTGCGGAAATGGCGGCAGCGCAGCAGATAGCCAGCATCTTGCGGCAGAATTGGTGATCAGACTTCGGAGTTCCGTGAATCGGGCTGCTATTCCGGCCATGGCACTTACTGTTGACCCCTCAATCATGACCGCAGGTGGAAATGACTTGGGTTATGAAAAAGTTTTTGCTCGATGCGTTGAAGCTTATGGTCGTCCGGGTGATGTCTTGATCGGAATTTCTACTTCGGGCAATTCAGAAAATGTAAAACATGCCATGAATATGGCTCAATCAAAAGGCGTTCATCGTATTGGTTTGCTTGGAGGAAATGGTGGTTTCCTTCTTGGTGAATGTGATGATGCCGTGATTGTACCAAGCACCGTTACTGCACGCATTCAGGAATCACATATCATGATTGGTCATATCTGGTGCGAAATGATTGAGGAAATTCTCTTCCCTGAATTATTTACTTGATGAGACTGCTTTTCCTATCCGATAACATTGTTTGAGGATGGATCTCTTCCTTTCATGAATCAAGATATCAGGCTTGTTCTTACACAATGAACCTGCAATTTTCCGTGCTATCTTTCCCGCATAGTAAATCTCTTTGATTTGCCTCCTATTGCTTAAATCAACCAGTAGCATATTGTCGCGCAATGAGCTGTGATGAATGTCTCTGTCCAATAACACTATGCTATTCTTTCCTGGCAACACCATTGCCAATACTTCATTTCTTTCGATGATTGATATTGTGTTTATTTTCTTTGATTCCTGCCAGAGGGTCAAGATATCATGCACTCCAAGGATGAAAATGGATGAAGTGAAACTTGAAATAATGACTTGCAATAATGTTCTCGATTTTGCCACGAAGAATATGCAGAACACAATACATGTAGCCATTGGAAATGCATGATGATCTTTATATGCTATCCAGTTCCTAGATGATACCAAGCGATGTATGTCCAACATCACCATGAGTACTTGATGCATTGCCAAACCAAATGTTGTTGCAAGAAGTGTGCTGAATGTGGAGCATAAGATGCAAGCCAATAACCAGCATAGTGATAAAGTAAATGCCGGAATCAATATAAGATTCGCAATCGGAGATATAAGTGAAATCATGTTGAAATACCATGCAGTGAGCGGAATCAACATGCAGGATGCAGATAGAGACATGGATAGGGAACTTGAGGCAAAGCTGTATAACCAGTGAGCTTTGCCGATTAATCTGTTGTTGAACTCCATGAAATGTTCATATAACAATATCAATCCCAGCATCCCCAAAGCCGACATCTGAAAACCTATGGATCTGATCAATGGTGGTTCCAAGCATAGCATGATGGAAAGTGAGAGGATCAATCCATGCAACTGAAACATGTTTCGTTGATTTGCTCGAGCAATGGCAGCGAATGCAACCATCATGCATGCTCTGGTTGCGGGCGGATCCCACTCCACGATGCATAGGAATATAGTCAAAGCCATGATCAATATTATTGTTCTCCATGCAAATGACGGAATCCACGCCAGGACTATCTGTAAAATGAGCGCAATGATGCCTGCATGAAAACCACTCACTGACAGGATATGTGCTGTTCCGAGCAAAGAAAATGATTCTCTCATTTCTTTGGACAAACCGGATGTGTCGCCCAATAAAAGAGATATGGATAATTCCTGTGTTTCAATTGGCACTGATGCTCTGATTACATTTTTTATCCTTGTTCTTAGATAGTGGATGTTTGCGTGATATGAATACTCTCCATGATCTAATATCTTCATTGATTGTGCTTGTACCAACCATTGCAAGTTTTGTGACATTGCATAATCACGTTCATTGAATTCTCCCTCGAGATTGGGGGTCTTGGGATTTGATATCACCCCATTGCATAGCACGATCATTCCCGGAAGCGGTTTGATTTTTCCACGGATGCGAACATGAATTCTACAGTCTTCTATTCTTGGAATTTCCGGAGTGTCTACATAGCCCTTAATGATGCAAACATGACTTGAATCATGTTTCGAATATGCCTCCATAATTCTGCCCTTGATCACGCCTTTCATTCTTACTGAAAGTGGATAATGCATGGCAGGATTGATAGTTTCAGTTTCTGCGAATATCATCATTCCCAATAAGAATGATGATAGTGTTTTGAATGCAGTATGAATGCAACATGCAATAAGTGAAAGGCAACAAGCAAGCATCAACATGGATGCATCAATTTGTTCATCAAGTAAAGTGTGAAACAGCATTCCAAAGATGATGAACAAGCTTATCCAGAGTGTAGGAGTTTTTGTAAGGACATAATGCATGCGAAGAACCCTTTGAGAATGCATGCAACATAAAAAAGCCGTCCTTATAAGACGGCTTTGAAAATCATCCTGATTTTTACGGCTTTATTCTTCTTCGAATCCGGCAACTTCATCTCCGACATCCTCGCAATCATATAAATGTTTCTGACCCGAGAAGCGACTCTTTTCTCCTTCGCTTTTCTCATCGCTTTGCATTGCTTTTTGTTCCAGCGTTGCTCTGATTGCAGCATCGCGTTTGCGAAGTTGCTCATCTACCTTTCGGTCAAAATATTTACGTCCATCTACATATGTTTGCTCCACTCTTGAAAAATTCGAAAGTGGATTTCCATTCCATAAGACGATGTCGGCATCCTTGCCAATCTCTATCGATCCAATACGATCATCAACCTTGAGAAGTTTTGCGGGATTGATCGTGACAAATTTCATTGCTTCTTCTTCAGTGACAGGTCCGTATTTCACGGATTTTCCTGCTTCTTGATTCAATCTTCTTGCCATTTCAGCATCATCGGAATTTATTGCCACCGTTACGCCTTGCTCATGCATGATGGAAGGGTTTTCCGGAATCGCATCATATACCTCGAATTTATATGCCCACCAATCCGAGAAGCTGGAAGCACCTACACCGTGGGCCTGCATTTCTTTCGCGAGTTTATACCCTTCAAGAATATGCGTGAAGGTATTGATTTTGAATCCAAATTCTTCTGCAAGGCGAATGAGCATGAGGATCTCGCTTTGCACATAAGAATGACAATGAATTTGTCTTCTGCCGCGAATGATTTCAAGAAGTGTTTCAAGTTGAATGTCTTTTCTTGGGGGCAATGTTCCTGAAGCACCGGCATCTTTCCAAGCTTTTTCATATTCCAATGCAGCCCTGAAGCCATCGCGCATGATTTCTTCAACGCCCATTCTTGTTTGTGGATATCTGGAAGTAAAACGGTCGCCCCAATTGGCCTGCTTCACATTTTCACCGAGTGCAAATTTAATTGTGCCGGGGAAATCCATTTTAAGACCATTCGCATCATCTCCCCAACGCAATTTGATGAGTTGTAATTGGCCACCGATGGGATTTGCTGAACCATGCAAAAGATGGCTTGCAGTTACCCCGCCGGCAAGTTGACGATAGATATTGATGTCATCGGGTTGCAAAACATCGCCAATGCGAACTTCAGCTGTGATTGCATGTGTGCCCTCATTCACTCCGGCTTCGATTGCAATATGAGAGTGTTCATCAATGATTCCGGGAGCCAAATGTTTTCCGGTCGCATCGATAATGGTATCTGCTTTTTGCTGCAAATCTTTTGCGATTGCATCAATTTTACCACCTGAAACAAAAACATCGACGCCTTTGAGGATGCCTTCTTTTGCAGATGTCCATACGGTTGCATTTTTAAACATCACGGACTTTTGAGCAGGTTTTGCATCCAATCCGAAAGGTCCGTCAGGGAAAACAATCGGATATGTGGCAGCCATCTTCGTGCGTTCTTTTTCTTGTTTGGGTTTTTCGATGAATGCGCTATCACGGACAGCACTCCAAGAAATTTCTCTTCCGGTTGGAAGAAGTGCGGTTCCACGAGCATTCAATGAATCCATGAAGCCATTGCAGCGGATGGATCCTTCTGCACCAAGTGAGTCTCCGGCAAATGAGAAATACACCTGCTTACCGGTTTGTTGCATTTTTACTGAAATGGAAAGAGAATCCTTTGTCAAATTTGCGCCGGGGCTTTCTACTTTCCCATCGATCTTTAATTGCATTTTCGGTAGAGATTCAGCTGTGAATTTCCACTGTCCTCGAATGTCAAATTCAGGTTTTTGCTTGATCGTCTGCTCTTCTCCTGCAACAAATACAGACGTGATGGAACCATCATCGAAAATATTTCCATCTGCAATAACCAAATTTGCGAATGTGCCCGGTTTGATGGTGCCAATCATATCCTCAGCGCCCCATAACTCAGCAGGTATGGTGGTTAGAGCGGCCAATGCGGTTTCTTCTTTCAAACCATAACGAATAGCTTTGCGAATGTTTTTGAGGAAATCCGATTTGTCTTTGAGGCCATTCAATGTGAATGCAAAGCGCACTCCTGCAGACTCCAACATAGCAGGATTGGAAGGTGCCGCATCCCACGATTTCAATTCCGCGAGTGACACGCCTGAAGCACTTCTCAATGATTGAACATTTGGTGCGGCGGGGAATGACAAAGGAATGATCATCGGTGATTTGAGTGATGCGATTTGAGGAAGTCTGCGATACTCATAACCACTTCCTTCATAAATCAACTTCAGATCAAATTCTTTTGCAATATTGGCTGCACGCAACACGGCATGTTCATTTCCAGTTTCGAAAACGATAGGAGTTTTGCGTGACATGATACCTGCAATCGCTTCCAATGAGAAATTTGTTTCGGGAGCGGGGACCTTGGGATTTTTGCTGAATGTGTTTTGCGCATCAGCATACCATTGACCATCAAGAAAAGCTTGTCTGATCAATGCAATGCTACCCATCAATGCAGATGGATATGCATTTCTGGAATTGCCTTTTCTGAATGACATCCATTGAGCAATATCCGGTTTGAGAATTACTTCCGTGGCAGAACCTGCTTTTGCGAATACCAAGGCGGATGTACCGCGCATGATGCCATCCATGGAATTGACATGCGCTATGCAAAAACCCTGCTTATACAGTTCGGCGGCAGACTTTTCATCGATTCCAAGCGAATTGGCAATATTGAATTCAGGTTTGATAGCCTCATTCCAATATCGTGCACCTCTGTTCAAAGAAGCAGGTTTTTCAATTTCATCTTCCCCCTCGGGGTTGAATCCTCTTTTTTGCGAACCACCAGGTACGCCTACCGAAGAATATGATTCTATGAATCCGGCATAGACATAGGCTCCGTTCAATGAGCGGACAGTTGCTCCCACAGGTATTGCGATTTGTGCACCCGCAGCTTCGATCCTATCATTACGAATGATGATTGTGGCATTGCGGATGATTCTCCCTGGTTCCGGAATCACTGTGCATTGCGTGAGCGCCAGATATCGCAGGGGTTTATCACGCAAGCCATCAATGACTTTGCTTTGAACTAAAGGTTGTGCATGCATCATGCCTTGCATCACAAGGAGCAAGAAGCAGTAAGTAAGAATGATTCGAGTACATGTTTGAGCTTTGCCGGACATTATAGTGTATCCTGTTTCTAATTGACCAATGGGATGGTCAAAATACTAAAAATGATTGATGCCATACAGGGAATTCATCAGGGGGGAAATAAAAAAACCCGCTCTTCAATGAAGTGCGGGCTTAAGCGGGACCGACGAGGCTCGAACTCGCGACCTCTGCCTTGACAGGGCAGCGCTCTAACCAGCTGAGCTACGATCCCAAATCAACGTTCGTATGTGGACTCGAGGGGAATCGAACCCCTGACCTCGTGAATGCCATTCAAGCGCTCTCCCAACTGAGCTACGAGCCCGTTGCAAATACGAGCAGCAAAAATATGGGCATTTTTCCGAATAATCAAACTGTTTTTTCAGTTGTTCAGAGGTAAAAACAGGGCTTGGTGAATAGAGAATGGCTATGTTCAAGCTATTCGCTGCTGTTTTTTTGGTAATTTTGTCATGCATTTGTGGATAGATTGAACTATAATTCGTTCAGAATCAAATGCTTGTGATGTTCCACATGAGATATTGAATGATGTATCTTGAACTTTCCCTGCTCATCTTGTGCTTTGTCCTTATGGCAATCAATGCATTGTCAAGGTCTGCATTAACGGAATTGACACCTCAATTCCTTGATGCTTTTGAAGCAATCAAGCCGGAAAGAGCCGGATTTCTCATTCGACTACGCTCAACGAATGCAGCCCATGCTCGCATTTCTTTGCTCATCATGGATGCACTTATCCTACTATTGTTAGGAGCATTCACACTTCTTTGGACAGCTTCCGGACTTGAAAAGCCGCTTGCAGAAATACCCACACTGTTGATTTCTCTGATTTTGGTGATAGTCATCAAAACGCTTGCCTCTGCAATAGGTGAGCGCTATGCAGAGCGGTTAACCTCCACGACTTTTGTCTATCTCCGAATTTTGTCATTTGTATTTTACCCTTTGAGTCTCATTTTGGTAAGGCTTGGCACATTCTTGAATCCACCGATGACCGAGTCTGAACAAAGAGAGGAATTCGATGCCTTGGTGGATACCGCCAGAGAAGAGGGAACACTGGATGATGGAGAATATCGCATTTTCAAAAGCATCATGAATTTCAGTGAAATTCGTGTTGCAGATATCATGACGCCAAGGTCTGTGGTATTCAGCGTGCAGTCAAAGAAAACCGTTGCCGAGGTTGCACTTATGCCCGAATTGCAGATGTATTCCAGATTCCCTGTCTGGGAGGGTGATTCAATCGATGGAGTAATTGGCTATGCACTCACAAAAGATGTATTGAGGGCGGCTTTGGATGGAAGAAGAAATCGAACGATGGACAGACTTGTTCGACAAGTGAATTTTATACCTGACAATGCAACATTGGAAAAGGCATTGGAGCAATTTCTCCAAGGAAGACAACACATGTTTGTCGTGGTTGATGAGTATGGTGGAATCGAAGGACTCGTAACAATGGAAGACGTTCTTGAAACCATGCTGGGTACAGAGATTGTTGATGAAGCAGATAGAATCATAGATTTGAGAGAATTGGCAAAATCCAGAAGAGACAAAAGAGTGGCGGAATATCAGGAACGTGATATTCTGAATAAACAAGACCTTGATGATGAAGACATCATATCGGATGTTGAATAATGCAAAAAAAGTTCATATCAATGCTATTGCTTCTCATGTTCATTGGTACAATGAGCGGCTCGCCTTTGCTTGTGCATTATTGCTGTGGTGAAGTTGAATCTGTATCGCTCTCACTTGACCATCAAGATGCATGCTGTGAGAAAAACTATTCACAAGTAGCCATAGACATTCCTGCATGCTGCGAAGATGATCTTATTGAAACCGCATTGAATGTGGAGGGAATTCCGCTTACAATTTCCATTCATTTGATAGCGCCAATGATTGGGATGCTAAAGCATCTTGATCATGATATGCAATCAATAAATCATGCCTCAATTCAACTTGCTTCCTATTTGACATTCCCTTCAACTTCCTCGCTATTTCACGACCGAGCGGATCTTTGCATATTTCGAATATAGAATGCTGTTGTTATCTCGGATAATTGACAGTGTTCATTCATCAATTTGAGACAGACATGTTCAGATGCATCGCAATCATGATGCTCCCATTGTTATGCTGTATTTCAAGTGTAATGGCTTATTCGGAAAATGATACGATTCGTGGAATTGTATTGAGTGCACTTGACTCATCGGCATTATCAGGAGCAACTGTAGTAGTAAAGAACTTAAATATCGGAGTTAGAACCGATCAACAGGGCCGTTTTGTCATAAAAACACCAAGTGTCAATCAACTTCAATTGATTGTATCATCCATAGGATATGCAAAAGATACAATTGATATACCACCACAGTCCAATGACCTCATTCGCATTTTGCTGATGCCTGATGCTCGGACAAAAACTGTGATAGTGGAAGAAACGGGTTTGCAGTCCATCACCAAAGCAGAAATCAAAACTGAAAAAATTTCATCAAGACAGCTAAGAGAATCCGCTTGTTGTTCCCTTGCTGAATCTTTTGAGAGAAGTCCTTCGGTTGAAGTGTCATATGCAGATGCCGCAACAGGAGCAAAAGTCATACAACTTCTTGGTTTGAAGGGTATGTATACCCAACAGTTGCTTGAAGCCGTTCCGGGTATGAAGGGTTTGGCTTTACCATATGGCATGGATTTAATACCGGGAGCATTTTTGGAGTCAATAAGCATTTCAAAGGGCGCTGCATCTGTGATGAATGGATATGAAGGAGTCGCGGGCCTCATCAATATCGAAATGCTCAAGCCGATCATGTCGCCACGTTTGTTTGTCAATGCTTATCTTAATCAAATGGAACGCTATGAATTGAATATCGCTTCTGCAATCGAACCTATCAGAGGTTTACATGCAATGGTAATGTTGCACGGGAGCACATTCAATCATGAAATGGATGGCAATAATGATGGCTATATAGACATGCCATTATTCAATAAACTGAATGGAACGTTCAGAGCGGAATACATGGCAGATGACATCGAGTATCAAATCCTTGCTCGATATGTGAATGATGAACACAGCGGCGGCATGACCACTCCGTTCAAAAACCTGCTTGCCGCACAAGGAATATTCGAAAGTAAGACTCATCTTGAGAGAAGCGAAGTGATGGGAAAAATTGGTTTTCTGGAATTGGATAATGCATTTGCGGAATCATTTGCTATTCAATTGGCAGGATCCATGCATTCCATGAATTCATCATTCGGTATAAGAGAATATGAGGGAGAACAACAAAGCGGATTCATGAAAGCAATTGCTGTGAAAGAGCTATCAAGCAATCACAAATTATGGTATGGTCTCTCCTATATGTTTGATTCATTTGATGAAACAATGTTTGGAATGGATAAACAACGCACAGAATCAGTTCCGGGAATCTTCGCAGAAGAGACATTTACACCGAATGAATCATTAACAATCGTGACCGGTATACGCATTGATGTTCACAATCTATTTGGTACAATTGTCACTCCAAGAATGCATCTCAAATATTCTCCGATAAAGTCATTCAATATTCGCATATCGGCCGGAAGCGGCATGAGAGTTGCAAATATATTCACCGATAATATGTCTGCTTTTGTCAATAATAGAAGAGTTCAGATTGATTCAATTCTGAATCCTGAAAAAGCCTGGAATTATGGTGGTTCAATTACATATACAACCACGCTATTCGGCATGCCTATGACATTTGACACCGAGCTGTATCACACGCGGTTCCTTAATCAAGTCAATACTGATTTCGATGCATCGGCAAGAACACTTCGCATCACAAATGATTCATTTGCATATGCCACATCATTCATGATGCAAGCTCAAATGATGCCTTGGGAAGGATCTAAATTGAATATCGCATGGCGATTCAATGATTTGTGGCAAACGAGTAACAATACATTGCAAAGAAGAATCTTGGTGAGTCCGCATAGGGCATTGTTTACGATGTCTCAAGCACTGTTCAATGAACAATTTCAATGCGATATCACCATTATGTGGAATGGAGAAGGGCGTTTGCCCTCGACGATGGAAAATCCGGATGGATTTCGGATGACAGAACAGTTTCCTTCATTCACTCGTCTGAACGCGCAATGCACTTGGAGAACTCCTGCATTTGATGTATATCTCGGAGTCGAGAATATCATGAACACATTGCAAAACCATGTTGTAGTTTCACCGGATCGCCCAAATAGTAATCTTTTTGAAGGTTCGCTGGTATGGGGTATGCTCGATAATCGCATGATCTATCTTGGAATGAGAGCCCAATTCTAAGGATTCAGTACTTTTGCAGTAGTTTAATATACCTTATTGGCAATACTTATGTTTACCGGACTCGTTGAAGAAGTCGGAAAAATATCAAAGATAGAAACAAAAGGTAGTGGCCTTACTTTATCTATTCGTGGTTCAAAGGTCATGAATGATCTTTCAATCGATGATTCTATATCCGTAAATGGTGCTTGTCAAACAGTCATCGCTGTTAAAGGTGATGAATTTTGTGTTGATACAGTGAAGGAAACATTGCTTAAAACCACATTGGGTTCATTCAAAGTTGGTGATTCGGTCAATCTTGAAAGAGCATTACAAGTTACAGATAGATTGGGTGGCCATATAGTTCAAGGTCATGTCGATTGCGTTGGCAGAGTTCATTCGATAACAACAGTTTCCGGTGGCGGTTGGGAATTATGGATTTCATTCCCCGATCAATTCGTAAAATATGTAGTGCCAGTCGGCTCTATTTGCATAAACGGAGTGAGTCTTACGGTGGCCCGTGTCCGTAATAATTTGTGCATGCTTGCAATCATACCACATACATTGGCCGTAACGACGATCGGAGCATTGACTGTCAATGCACAAGTAAACATTGAATTTGATATTCTTGCCAAGTATGTCGAAAACATGATCGGTATCAAAAAACAATCTTCTTCTGCTTATGA
The DNA here is from genome assembly GCA_016873735.1 of Ignavibacteria bacterium. Taxonomy (GTDB): domain Bacteria; phylum Bacteroidota; class Ignavibacteria; order Kapaibacteriales; family UBA961; genus UBA961. The sequence goes on from VGWD01000020.1 coordinate 37,977, forward strand.
TTCATTATTGGATCAACCTGACTTATGATCGCTCAAACTCTGCCATTTATTCAAATACCCGGAATGTCTGAGTTTTCAAAAAAAGACAATGCATTCACTCATCAACCGGATAGTCTTGAACGCGATCTAAGGGCACATTCACAAGGACCGAAATCAGCCGAAGTCATTCAGGAAACAATGTCCGATGTGATATGCTCATCCCTTCAGCAATCACATTTGAAAGCATTGGCTTCAGGGAAAGCGAGCGTCATTGTAACAGGTCAGCAACCCGGCTTTTTGGGCGGACCTTTGTATTCACTGTATAAGGCAATGACTTGCATTGCAATTGCGAAGTCCAAATCAACCAATGACCATCATGTAATTCCCGTTTTCTGGATTGAGGACAATGATCATGATGGAATGGAAGCCGGCATTGCCACCATCATTGATGCCAAAGGAAACCTTCATTCGATTGAATGTGAAGACAAGCAACTATTGCAGTCCAAACTTTCCATTTCGGAACGGGTTTTTTCCGAAGATATCATCCGTATAATCAATGACATTATTTCATTGCTTCCTAACACGGAATTTGGTCAGACCATTGCAAAAGAATTGCAATCGATTCATCAGCCCGGCATATCATGGTCGAGTGCATTCTTATCATTTATGCAAAACCGTTGTGGTGAATATGGTATCTTATTTTTCTCATCTGCAATTGCCAGGAAGCACGGCTTGTTTGCTGATGCGATGATTTATGAGCTGATGAATCCGGGAAATCTTAAAACATATGTTGACCGTGCAAATGATGACATTCGCAAAGAGGGTAAACAGATTCAATCAGAGGCAGGATATATCAATGCATTTTATCACAATGCAAACGGACAAAGAATAAAAGTAGAATTTGTTGCCGATGATCTATATCGGATCGGTGAACAATTATTTGGAAAAGAAGAGCTGGTACAATTTTTCTCTGCCCATACCCTTCAATTTTCTCCGAGTGTATTGCTTAGACCACTCATTCAAGACGCAATACTACCTACAGTCGGCATGATTGTCGGGCCCGGTGAAGCGCGCTACATGTCGCAACTTAGATATGCTTATCCGGCTTATTCAATTCCAATGCCCGCACTTCATTCTCGGCATTCAGTCACGATTCTTTCACATTCCATTGGAAAGTATCTTGCAAAGCATGGATTGTCCACGCACGAATTTTTCAAAACGATGAATGAAATAGAGCAGGATTTATCTTCGAGATTTGCTCAGGATGTCTCAGGTAAAGAATTGTTTGTTTCTTTGTCTGATCACATTCATAATGCAATGCATGAAATTGCACTGCATGCGAATACAATCGATCCATCATTGCAAGGTGCTGTATCTGCAACGGAGCATGGAATTGAAAAACAATTGGATCAACTCAGTAAAAAAATGAAATCCGGCATCAAGAAAAAACAAGATCAACTATTTGTGAAGGCGCAAGAAGCTCATGATTGGATCTATCCTCACAATCATTCACAGGAGAGGGTTTTGAGCGCTGTTTCAATCGAAGTGAAGGTTGGGTCTGATGGTTTGCAGGGAATATTGAATGAAATTCAGCAATCAGCTTGTGATGAACATCTGATCTTTCTGCCTGATTGATCAAGATTGACGTTCGATGACGAAATATGCAAAATCATTCAGGGATGATTTATATACTGAATCAGGGAAAATTTCAAGCAAGGAAACAGCTTCTTCAATCAATGTCTTCGCTTTGTTCTGAGCATATTCAATGCCTTCATGTTCTTTTACGAATGACATGATGTGATTGATGTCCGAAGATTGCAGATTTCCACGTTTGATCATCCCAACAATAGAAGAAGATGTGGATTTCGGAGCGCTTCTCAAAGCATGTATGAGTGGAAGTGTGATTTTCTTCTCTTTCAAATCATTGGCATATGGCTTGCCAATAAGATTTGTTCTGCTCACATAATCAAGCAAATCATCCCGGATCTGAAAAGCAAGGCCAACCAATTCGCCGTAACGAGTGATATGTTGAATTTTGTGTTCATCGCTGATCGCACTGCGAGCTCCTATTTCACAACATGTGCTGATTAATGAGGCTGTTTTGTCAGCAATGATTTTGAAATATGTTTCTTCATCTATGTTTAATTGTCTGCTTTTTTGCATTTGCAACAATTCGCCTTCGCTCATTCTTTGCACAGCTTTGCTAGTGGCTTTCAAAAATGCAAATTCATCATGATCCACAGCAATGTACAATCCGCGCGACAGCAAATAATCTCCCACCAAAACGGATGCCTTATTTTTCCAAAGCGCATTTATTGAAGGCATACCTCGTCTTTCCGCAGCATCATCCACAACATCGTCATGCACAAGCGTTGCGGTATGCAGGAGTTCAACCATTGAAGCTCCGACGAATGTCCTATCGGTTGTTCCGCCACATAATTCAGCACTCAAGAAAACAAGCGTTGGACGAACTCTTTTGCCTTTTTGACGCAGTATATACCGTATCACCAGATTGAGTAATGGTATGTCCGTGCGCATTTGCTCCCTGAAATATGGATGAAATGCCTCAATATGATGATTGACAACGCTGCTGATTTTTGCTATAGACATGAAATTATGGGATTGATGGTTCAGGATCTTTCTTCTTCCTTGCAAACACCGTAACGAGGATGCTTAGTTCATATAGAACCCAAAGAGGTGCTGCAAACACCATTTGGCTCACTGGATCCGTGCTTGGTGTAAGCGCGGCTGCCAATACCAAAATGACCACAATTGCATGCCTTCTGTACTTTCTGAGCATTTCAGGAGTGATGATGCCGATTTTGGATAAGATATATGCAATCATCGGAAGTTCGAAGATCAGACCCGCACTCAGGAGTGTTGTGGTGATGAAGCTGAAATACTCCGTCACATCAATGCTGTTTTTGATCAAAGTGGAGCCAAAAGATGCAGTAAATGATAGCATCACGGGAATCATGATCCAATAAGCAAATGCCACACCTGACAAAAAGCAAAAAGATGTGTAGACCGTTATTTTCCCAGCCCAACGACGTTCTTTTTCATATAAACCGGGTGCAATGAATTTCCACAGTTGATAGAGTGTAAATGGCATGGAAATAATTAATCCTGCCATAATGATGACTTTAAAGAAGAGAAAGGCCTGCCCGAATGGACGAAGATTTTGTAATTCCAGATTGACTGAAGCAGCGGGTTGCAATAGAACCCAGTTCATTAGTTGATCAACAAATGCCCCCGCTACAATGCAACCAAGTACCACCCCCAATGCTGCCAACCCCACTCGACGTCTCAATTCTTCCAGGTGGTCAAAGAAGCTCATTTCAAACTGTTCACCGTTTGGATTATTCGACATATGTATATCCGGTGATTAGCATGAAACAATCAAAAAAAGATGTGGTCTGAACAATGCTCTTCCGCCATTTGCATCAAGGCATTACAAAAATACGATAATACCCCATGTCGACCAACGTAATGCCCGACTCGTACCTTAAGAAATAGAATGGTTGTCGAGAGGAATGTTCAATATTGATTCATCAATGTGGAAAATGCCCTAAATCACTGATAATACCTAGCATACGCAATTTATAGCCACGATTTCAAGCATATTCAGGGGTATTTGATGCCATGCATTGCGTATGAATGCACGGTCTTTTTGCAGTTCAGTAAAAAGCAAGAAATATTTTTTTTGAAAATGAAATTTTCTACTTGTTTCTATGTGGAAAAATTTTCCATTTTTGCATCCCGGTTTTGCAGGACAAACAGAAAACAATCGGATAAGCTCCATCCCGC